>JAZQWG010000014.1:0-49760 GCA_045632265.1 Candidatus Scatosoma sp. | reverse complement strand
CCATTCCAAGAGTTCTTTCAATGCGTTGATACGAAGCACGAAATTTACCCACATAGGCACGATAAACAAGAGCAATAAGCCGAATTTATTTTTCAGCTTGCAGTTTGCAATGATATACGCTACGGGATAGGCGATAAGCAGGCAAACGAGCGTGCTTGTGAGCGAGATGAACAAACTTTGTACAATCGTCTTAAAACGAGCCGTTTGGAAGAAACTGTCGCCGCCGCTACCGCTGAAAAAGATTTTCACGTTTTCAAAGGTAAACGAGCCGTTTGTATCCGTAAACGCATAATATAAAATAATGAACAAGGGAACGACGACGAAAAAGGCTAAAAACAAGCCGTAGGGTATCGCCAGCATTTTCCTTGAAAAACGGGGGCGGAACTTGCATTTCGTCATTGTTTTTTGCCCTCCGTCACTTTCAAGGAAAGCTTAATTTTATCTTTGGGGATAATCAAACTTACAAGGTCGTTTTCATTCCACAAATCTTCGCACGCAAGTACGTAATCTTCTTCGTTTTCCGTACGAACGATATAGCGGTAGTATTCACTCTTGTAAATAAGGGAAATAATATTTCCCTTTGCGCCGCCTTCGTCAAGGTTGTCGCTCATGACGATGTCGTGCAAGCCGACTTCTACGTTTACTTCCGTATCCGTCAAATCAATCTTTTCGCCCTTTGCGGTAATCAAATAACCTTCTTCGTCAAGCGTACTGCCGGGGTAAAGTTGGGTGACGTCGCAGTCGTATTCGCCGTCGCCAAATTCCACGGTGTTGTGTTTAGTGATAACGCCGCTGAAACGGTTTACGCGGAACACCTTTTTCATGACGTGAATGCCGTCGGGTTTAATGGAAAGGCTTACAGATTCGCCAACAGCGGGCGCTTCCGTGCTTTGAATTTCAATTTCATATCTTCCGCATTGCACGAGAATTTGATAGTGCATACCTTTGAAGATAACGGACGTCACTTTGCCTTTCAAAGGTGCAGCATCGTGGGGAAGAATTTCAATATCTTCGGGACGAACTACAACGTCAACGGGTTCGTCCTTTTCAAAACCGCCGTCAAGGCAGGTAAACGATTTGCCGCAGAAACGCACTTGTCCATCTTTAGGCATAACGCCCGAGAAAATGTTGCTTTCGCCGATAAAGTCGGCAACGAAGGTATTTTTCGGCTCGTTGTAAATCATTTCGGGTGTGCCGATTTGTTGGATAACGCCGTCCGCCATAACGACGATGGTGTCGGACATCGTAAGCGCTTCTTCTTGATCGTGCGTGACGTAAATGAAAGTAATGCCAAGTTTTTTGTGCATTGCCTTAAGTTCAAGTTGCATTTCTTTACGCATCTTCAAGTCAAGTGCGCCAAGCGGTTCGTCAAGAAGCAAAATTTCCGGTTCGTTGACGATAGCTCGAGCAATGGCGATACGTTGTTGTTGACCGCCCGAAAGGGTGGAAATGCTACGTTTTTCAAAGCCGCTTAAATCTACGATTTCAAGCGCCTTTTTCACCTTTTCAGAGATAATTTCTTTGGGAAGTTTTTCAAAACGAACTTTTTCTCTGCCTTTTTTATCCACGTACGTCGTTTCGATGCGTTTTTGTTTCAAACCAAACGCAACGTTTTCAAAAACGTTAAGGTGGGGGAAGAGTGCGTATTTTTGGAATACGGTATTGACGGGACGTTTGTTGGGGGGGAGATTGCTGATATCCGCGCCGTTGAGCAAGATTTGTCCGCTGGTGGGCATATCAAACCCCGCAATCATACGCAAAGTGGTCGTTTTACCACAACCGGACGGACCAAGGAAGGTGATAAATTCGCCTTTGCGTACGTACAAATTCATATTTTCTACAACGGTGTTGCCGTCAAATTCTTTGCATACGTCGATGAGTTCGATGATTTTAGTTTCGTTTGCCATATATTTTTCTCCAAAAGAAATCATTTGTAATAGTAAAAGCTAATTAAAAATTAGGTGGAGTGGAAACCCACAAGAACTTGGCTTTCGTTTTGCCTTTGTTTACAATCGAGTGGGGCTTGTTTGCCGGATAATAAAAGGCTTCGCCTTTTTTACAAGGATAATGCTTGTTTCCTAAAACAATAGCAATTTTGCCTTCCAACACGTAGCCAAATTCTTCGCCTTCGTGGGGGATGTCACCTGCCATTTCTACGCCTTCCGCCAATTCGATAAGGACGGGTTCCATCATATTCTTTTGCGCGTTAGGAATAAGCCAGTTCCATTTCACCCCGTCGAAATCCTTTTCAAAGAATTCTTCTTTCGTGAACACCACCTTTTCTTCCGTTTCTTCACGGAAAAATTCGGAAAGGTTGCTGCCCAAAGCGGATAAAATATCCGTAAGCGTGGCGATAGAAGGGCTGTTCAAATCGTTTTCAAGTTGCGATATGTACCCCTTCGTTAATTCGCAGCGGTTGGCAAGTTCTTCTTGCGTTAAACCCAGCTGATTGCGCATCTGTTTTATTTTTACACCCAATTCCATAAATAATCTCCAAATCGCTCTTTTTTAACACCAAAGTTTAGTCATTGTAAACTTTTTGCTTTGTTAAAGTGTTTTTCAAAAGAGTTTGTTAAAAATAAACGCAAAGTTTAGGGAAAATAAACTTAACACGTGTTTTATTATAAAATATGCACGCGCGTATGTCAAACGTTTGAAAGGTGTTTTGTTAATATTTTTTATTCAAAAGGCAACTTTTTTTACGCGCGCGTGTATACATATATAAAAGAAAGACTTGGCGATAGGGGAATACGCCAAGTCATACACACGAAAAAGAGGTCTGCCCAAAGGCAGACCTTCATATAATAATATGATTTTCTCTTTTTACGATTAGTTCAAAGCTGCGAGTTTCTTTGCGAGCTTTGCCTTTTTGTTGTTTGCGTTGTTCTTATGGATAACGCCTTTCGTAGCCGCTGCGTCGATAGCGGAAACGGTTTCAGGGAAAAGCTTCGTTGCTTCTTCCTTGTTTCCAGCGTTTACGGCTTCGAGGAACTTCTTAACTTGCGTTTTCAAAGCGGATTTGATTGCTTTGTTTTGCATCGTTTTCTTTTCGATAACCAAAACTCCTTTCTTTGCGGATTTAATATTAGGCATAAGTAATTCTCCTTGTATTTCCGATATTTTTCTGCATCATTTCAATTGCGTAGATTATTTTAGCATAATTTCACGGGAAAGTAAACTGTTTTTAGGGTGAAAAACGGGAAAAAAAGCTAAAAATTAAAAAATTTTCTTTGCGGAGTGTAAAAAATGCAAATTCCTTGCGGAGGCGTGGCTTTTTTTGATAGTGGGATAGGTGGACTCACCGTTTTATCGGAGTGTAGAAGGAAAATTCCGTGGGGTGATTTCTATTATTTTGGCGACAACGCCCGCGCACCTTACGGCAATTTGCCACCCGAGCGCATCTATTCATACGTAGACGAGGCATTTTCTTTTTTTGATACATTACGCGTGCGCGCAGCCGTGATTGCGTGCAACACCGCCACCGCCGTATGCGTAGAACGTTTGCGCAGCAAATACGCTTTTCCTATTATAGGTGCAGAACCCGCCGTTCTACCCGCGGCAAAATGCGGGGGAAGGGTGCTCGTCTTGTCCACGCTTGCCACAAGCCAAAGCGAGCGCTTTATTCGTCTTTGCGACAGCGTAAAAAGGGCGTATCCAAGCGTAGAACTTATCATAAGGCCTTTGCCTGATTTGGCGGGAATTATCGAGAAAAACGTGCTTAATCCGTCCTTTACGTACGACGAGTTTTTGCCAAGGGAAAACCCTTCGTCGGTGGTGCTTGGTTGTACCCATTACGTCTATATCAAAAAGCAAATCCAACGCTTCTATTCTTGCCCCGTTTTCGACGGCAATTTGGGTATTGCAAATCGCCTATTTTCCGTCCTTTCCACACCCCAAAACACGCCTATTTTAGAAAAAAGTAGGGAGGAGCGACCACTCGTGACTACGGCGCGACCACCTAAAAACTGGCACTTTGGAAGCGAAAAATCGCTAAATATACGCATTTACGAACAAATGTTCGCAAAATAAACCAAGTGTGTGGTTAAAAATCCCAAAAATTTTCAAAAAAATCAAAAAAATTTACAAAAAAGGATTGACAAGTGGTTAAAAATGGTTGTATAATAATATCACGCATAATATTTACGCGGTAGCGCTTGAGAAAGGAGGTAATACGAAAATGTTCAAAGGCGTATTTGAGCACCAATTAGACGACAAAAACAGATTGCGTATTCCTTCCAAATTCAAGAAGGAATTGACGGGGGAACACGGCGAAAAGACGTACAGTTTTTTCCGTGGTATGAATCGTTGTATTTGCGTAATGAGCGACGATTTGCTTGACGATACGATCAGCTCTTTATCCGAAGAAGGAATTTCGGAATCGAGTGAAGCTTCCACGTTGTTCTTCGGCAATATTTTCTCGGCTGAAGAAGACGGACAAGGAAGAGTGACGCTTCCGTCGGCACTTAAGAAAATGGCTGGTATCCATAAAAACGTTGTCACCTTGGGTAGAGGTAAGCGTTTGGAAATTTGGGCGGCTGAAAGATATTACGAATATATTGAAGGCGTTGACTACGACGCTGAATTGAAGAAGCTGGGGATTTAACGATGTTAGAGTTTTCGCATAAACCCGTTATGCTGGAAGAATGTATGCAAGGGCTTAACTTGAAAGAGGGCGGCGTTTGGTTTGACGGCACGGTAGGTGGCGGGGGACACTCTTTCGAGATTTTGAAACGCACGTCTCCGAACGGTAAACTGATTGCTACCGATTTGGACGACGAAGCGATTGCAGCGGCAACCAAGCGTTTGCAACAATTCGACGGTAGATTTCAAATCTTCAAATCTAATTATAAAGACTACGAACGAGTTTTCGATATGGCGGAAATCGATAAGATTGACGGGGCGATCCTTGACTTTGGTATCTCTTCCCACCAAATCGACGACGAAGAAAGGGGCTTTTCCTATCGTATGGCGGATGCACCGCTCGATATGCGAATGGATAGAAACGCTCCGCTTACGGCTGAAATTATATTAAACACCTATTCGGAAGACAAGCTTGCACGCATCTTGAAGATGTACGGCGAAGAAACGTTTGCAAAGCAAATTGCCCGTGGCGTTGTAAAAGCCCGTGCGATTAAACCTTTGAAAACTTCGGGCGAGTTTGCGGAAATTATCCGCAACAATATCCCCGCAAAATTCCGTTTCGGCGCACCTTGCGAAAGAAAGAGTTTCCAAGCGCTTCGCATTGAAGTAAACGGAGAACTTGACGGCTTGTACGAATTAACCTTGTCTTTGACAAGAAGATTAAAAGTAGGGGGACGCATCGTAATTCTCACCTTCCAATCGTTGGAAGATAGAATTGTAAAGGAAGCGTTTAGATATTTGGAAAATCCTTGCAGATGTCCCTCAAGCTTCCCCGTATGCGTATGCGGGAAGAAACCGGAAATCAAAATCATCACGAAAAAGCCGATTACGGCTTGTGAAGAAGAATTAAACGACAATTCGAGAAGCAAATGCGCAAAATTGCGTATTGCGGAGAGAATATAATCGCCAAAGAGCGATAAAAGGAAAAACGGAGGCACAAAAATGGCATTTACGGCTGAACTTGAAAGAGTACAAACGATGAACGCACAAAAAATTGCGGAAGAACATAACGCAATGATTAAAGAACGCTATCGTAGATTGCAAGATGCGGAAGCGGAACAATTTGCTTCGCTTGCAGAAAATACTTATGCGCAACCCCGCGCATCCGTATTTGCGCCCGCTGCGCCCAGCTTTGTAAGCGCGCCCGCAGTAGAACAAATGCCTCAAGTGACCGAATTTGTACAAGCACGCGTTGAAGCGCCCGTATTTAGCAACAGCGTACAAGCGGAAGCAGTTGCAAGCGTAGTTGCGCCTGCACCCGTTGCGCCTATGCAAGTTGCGGTATATACGCCCGCGCAAGCAGCGGTTGAAAGCCAAACGGAATATTCTTTCTCGCCCGTAGCGAAAAAGGTTTTGATGGCGGTGGCGGCTACGGCAACGATTATGTTGTCGATTATCGGTATCAACTCGGGCATTATCAAGCGCAACAACGTTCGTTTGAAGAACTTGAGAGAACAAGAACAAACGCTTGCGGAAGAAAATGCTGAATTGCAAGCACGTATTGAAGCGGCAACGAGCGAAGATACGATTATGCAATACGCGCAAGAACATGGTATGATAAGGGGCTAATAAAGTCCTAAAACATAAATGAGAAGAAGATTACTCGGAAAAGGGTAATCTTTTTTCTTTTGTTGCGGTTATCAAATTGAGCAAAGAATAATAAAATATATAAATTGCGCTTTGGGGGTGGATATGGCTTATCAAAAGCATTCTACCAAAGATTATTCGGTGTCCGTATTAAAAAGACGGTTGCTTGCGGTGACGATTGCCCTTGCAATTATTTTTTGCGCTTTGCTGGGTAGATTTTTCTATATCCAAGTGATTTGGCAAGAAGAATTGAACTATCGTGCACTTGACCAATGGACACGGGAAATTCCTATCGTGGCGCAAAGGGGAAAAATCACGGATAGAAACGGCGTAGTGCTTGCCGATAACACGTCCGCTTATACGGTTTTTGCTCGTTCAAACGCCGTAAAGGATAAGGAAAGCACGGCGAAACTGCTCGCAAACGCGCTTGAAATAGACGAAGGGACGGTGCAAGAGAAACTGACGAAGAAAAAGGCGTCGGAGATTACGATAGCCAAGCGTTTAAGCAAAAGTGCGGTGGAAAAACTTTCCGCTTACAGCATTGACGGCGTGTACTATTCCCGTGACAACGTGCGTGCTTATCCCAAAGGGGACACGCTTTGCCAAGTGCTTGGTTTTACGTCGGCGGACAATGTGGGTACGACGGGTGTTGAGAAGTATTATGAAGAGTATTTGGCGGGCAAAAACGGCGAACTTTTATACGAAACCGACTTGGTTGGGATAGAGCTTGAAAACAGCGTCGCCGCGTACATACCCGCCGAAAATGGCTATAATTTACAGCTTACGATAGATTACGGCATACAAGAAATCGTTGAAAGCGCACTTGAAAAGGTGGTGGATATGTCGTCGCCCGTTTCCGCCGAGTGTATCGTGCTCGACGTGACGAATTTTGAAATTTTAGCGATGGCAAATTATCCAAGTTTTAACCTAAACGAAGTGCCACGCGACGATACGGCTACGCTCAATAAGCTTTCCCGCAACACTATCGTTTGCGACGTGTACGAGCCAGGCTCTACGTTTAAGATCATTACGTCTGCGGCGAATTTGGAAGAATATTATAAAGGGAATAAGAAGGCGTATTCGCCTAATTACGTGTTTTCAAGCTCTCGCACTCGCAGCGTAGACGGCACGACGGTAAAGTGTTGGAGTAATCACGCAAACGGTAAGCACACGAATCAAACGCTTGCCGAAGCGCTTAACAACAGTTGCAACCCGTGTTTTACCGATATGGCGCTTTCTTTGGGAAAGGAAACCTTTTACGATTATCTTTCCGCCTTTGGTTTTGGGCAAAAAACGGGGATTGATTACGGCGGGGAAGCGTACGGGCTTTTGATGCCCGAAAAGGCGGTGCGTTCTTGCGATTTGGCGCGGATAGGCTTTGGTCAAACGATTGCCGTGTCCGGGTTGCAGCTTGCTTGCGCTACTGCGGCAGCTGTCAACGGTGGTTATTATTACACGCCGCGGCTTGTGAAAAGCGTGTATGCGGACGATGGATACACCCTTTTGAAAACGGAAAAAACGTTGAAAAATAGAACGGTGAGTGAACGCACTTCCAAGACTTTATCAAGCATGTTAGAGGGGGTAGTGACGGAAGGTAGTGGTAAAAAGGCGGGGGTAGAAGGGTATAGAATAGGCGGAAAAACAGGTACGGCGCAAAAGTTTGAAAACGGGCATATTGCGGCGGGGAAGTACGTTTCGTCGTTTGTGGGCTTTTTCCCTGTGGATAACCCTAAATATTTAACGCTCGTTATCGTGGACGAACCGCAAGGGGCGTATTACGGCTCGGTGGTGGCTGCGCCATGCGCGGGGGAGATATTCCAAGAGATAATTAGTTTGAAAAACATTTCACCAGGCGTATAAAAAGAGAAAAATTTAATATCTCAAACGTCAATTTGGTGTTCGGGGGTATTAGATTTATAAGGGGCAAATTTAGAAAAAATCGTACAAAATTTGTATATTTCATGAACGCAGTTTTAGTTGTTGCTATCTAAAACAAAAAATTATATAATTTTTGAAACATAAGAATGAGCTCTGCGTAATGCAGGGCTTATTCTTGTATCAAGAGTGTAATATTGTTGCAAAAACGATGTGATTTCCTTATAAATCATCGTAGAAATTAGCGAAAAAAGTTGAAAAAATCACATTTATGTGATATAATACTTTGGAAAGTGTAAATTAGGAGAAGTATATTCAATGAAAATTACGGTTTGCATCGGCAGTTCTTGTCATATCAAAGGCGCTCGTCAAGTGGTTGAAATCATCAATCGTTTGATAAGCGAAAACAACCTTAAAGACAAGGTTGAACTTGGCGGTACGTTTTGCATGGGTAGATGTCAACAAAACGTTTGCGTAAGCATAGACGAAGAAGCGTTTTCCGTTTCGCCCGAAACGACGGAAGCGTTTTTCCAAAATGAAGTTTTGACGAGGTTATAAAATGCTGGTTGTTCAAATTTGCGTGGGAAGTTCTTGCCATATTAAAGGTTCGCAAGAAATCGTGTCGCTTATGCAAAAAGCGGTTGAAGAATACAATCTTGACGGGGACGTAGTGCTCGTTGGCAGTTTTTGTATCGGCAAATGCAACCGCGAAGGGGTGACCGTGCAAATCAACGACGATATTCACGTTGGGATTACTCCGCAAAATTTCAAAGAATTTTTTACCAAAAACATACTTGACTTAATTAAGAGCGAAAGGAACTAATCGAATGCCTAATTGTCTTACCTTAAAAAAATCAAATTGCAAAAATTGCTATAAATGTATCCGTCATTGCCCTGTAAAAGCAATTCGCTTTTCGGGCAATCAAGCGCACATTATCGGCAACGAATGTATTTTGTGCGGTCAATGTTTCGTTGTTTGTCCGCAAAACGCAAAACAAGTGATTGACGAAACGGAAAAAGTAAAAGTATTTTTACAAAGTGGCGACCCCGTAATCGTCAGCCTTGCGCCTTCGTTTATCGCAAACTACGACGGCGTAGGTATCGTGGCTATGCGTGCGGCGCTTAAAAAACTTGGTTTCTTCGACGTGGAAGAAACGGCAATCGGCGCAACGATTGTGAAAAAGGAATACGAACGCATGCTCCGTGACGAAGATAGAGATATCGTTATCACGTCTTGTTGTCATTCCGTAAACTTGTTAATCCAAAAATATTTCCCCAAGGAACTTGAATATCTTGCCGACGTACTTTCGCCTATGCAAGCGCATTGTTTGGATATTAAAAAGAGATATCCTAACGCTAAAACGGTGTTTGTCGGTCCTTGCGTTGCGAAAAAAGACGAAGCGGAACACTACGCTGGCTACGTTGATGCCGTGCTGACCTTTGACGAATTGACCAACTGGTTGCAAAAGGAAAACATCACGCTTGACAAAACGATTGAAGCAAACGAAGAAAGCCGTGCGCGCTTCTTCCCCACGACGGGCGGCATTTTGAAGACTATGGCGCAAAACATTGCTGGTTATACCTATCTTGCGGTTGACGGCGTGGAAAACTGTATTGCGGCGCTCAAAGACATTGAAAACGGCAAAATCCACAAATGCTTTATTGAAATGTCGGCGTGCGTGGGCAGCTGTATCGGCGGCCCCGTAATGGAAAAATTCCACCGTTCGCCCGTGAAAGATTATATGGCGGTTGCTAATTTTGCGGGGAAGAAAGATTTTGCGGTGAACGATTTGAACGCCGTAGAAATCAAAAAGCAATTTACCTATATCGAACACAAATTGACGATGCCCACCGAAGAGGAAATTTTAAGCGTGCTTCGTCAAATGGGCAAAATAAAGGCTTCGGACGAATTGAATTGTGGATCTTGCGGGTACAACTCTTGTCGAGAAAAAGCGATTGCAATTTGCCAAGGCAAAGCGGAAATTTCCATGTGCTTGCCCTTCTTGAAGGACAAGGCGGAAAGTTTCTCGGATACGATTGTTAAAAGTTTGCCCGACGGGCTTATCGTGTTAAACGAAAGTCTTGAAGTGCAACAAATCAATCGCGCGGCGTTAAAGCTTATGAACTTGCGCAGCGATTCGGACGTACTTGGCGAGCCCGTAGTGCGTGTATTAGACCCCAAAATCTTCTTGCAAGTGCAATCGACGGGTAGGGGTGTACGTGGGAAAAAGGTATATCTTGCCGAATACAAACGCTATATAGAAATGACGGTTGTTTACGATAAAGATTCCCACGCCTACATTTCCGTTTTAAGCGATATCACGGATGAAGAAGCGGAAAAGGAAAAGAAGGAAAATATCCGCAATCAAACGATTGAAGTTGCCGATAAAGTCGTTGAAAAGCAAATGCGTATCGTGCAAGAAATCGCATCGCTGCTTGGCGAAACGGCGGCGGAAACGAAAATCGCGCTCACAAAATTAAAGGAGTCTATCACAGATGAATGATTTGTGCGCGGATATCGGTTATAAAAGCATCAACCACGTTGGGGAAGAACTTTGTGGCGACCACGTAGACATCGTTGAAGAAAATGAAAATTCTACGGTTATCGTGCTTGCGGACGGGCTTGGTAGCGGTGTAAAAGCGAGTATCCTTTCCACGCTAACGAGCAAAATTATTTCCACGATGATGGCTGCGGGGCTTTCGATTGAAGATTGCGTTTCGACGATTGCGGCGACATTGCCCGTGTGTTCCGTGCGTGGGGTGGCGTATTCCACGTTTACGATTATGCACATTGTTGACAACGATACGATGGATATTATCCAGTACGACAATCCCCACGTGATCGTTTTAAGGGATAACGTCAACTACGATTATCCTAAAACGGAAATGAATATCGGCGGGAAAAAGATTTATAAAACGTCGTTAAAGCTTCGTGAAAACGATATTTTTATCGCGATGAGCGACGGTTGTCCGCATGCGGGGTTGGGTGGTAAATACAACTTCGGTTGGAAACGTGAAGAGATTATCGAGTATATGACCGCCGTTTCCTATTGCGGTTATACGGCGAAAAATATGTCTACCATGCTCGTGGACGAGTGCAATAAGTTATACGGCAATAAGCCGGGCGACGACACGACGGCGTGCGTGGTAAAAATTCGTAAAAGAGAGCCGATGAACATCTTGTTTGGGCCACCTTCCAACCGTGACGATTGCAATCGAATGATGGCGCTTTTCTTTTCAAAGGAAGGCAAGCACATCGTTTGTGGTGGAACGACGTCGTCTATTGCGGCGAAATATTTGGGCAAGCCCTTGCGTGCAACGCTCAACTTTGAAAGCATGGACGTTCCGCCCACAGCAGAGCTTGAAGGGGTGGACTTGGTAACGGAAGGTGTCATCACCATCAATAAGGTGTTGGAATACGCCAAAGATTATTTGGGCGAAAACAAGCACTACGAATACTGGAATTTCAAGCGTGACGGCGCGTCGATGATTTGCCGATTGCTTTTTGAAGAAGCGACGGATATCAACTTCTACGTTGGTAGGGCAATCAATCCCGCGCACCAAAATCCCGATCTTCCCATTACGTTCAGTATCAAAATGAACTTGGTGGAAGAACTGTCCGATTGCTTGAAGAAAATGGGCAAGAGAATAAAAGTAAGCTATTTTTAATAAAGGAGAAAAAATGCGTAAATTCGATACGAAAGTTCAGCATTTGAAATACAAAGTATTGCGCGAAGTGGCGAAAGAAGCGTGGAAGGGTACGTTGCTTGAAAACGTACTCGATATTCCCAAAACGATTATCCCTGGGAAAACGCCCACCATGCGTTGTTGCGTGTATAAAGAACGCGCTATTTTAGCCGAACGTGTGAAGATTGCCATGGGTGGCAATAAGGAAAATTCTAACGTAATCGAAGTGATTGATATTGCGTGTGACGAATGTCCCGCAAGCGGTTATGAAGTGACGGCGTCTTGTCGTGGCTGTCTTGCACACCGCTGTGAAGACGTTTGTAAGCGTGGTGCAATTACGTTTGATAACAACCACGTGGCGCATATTGATAAATCGAAATGTATTCAATGCGGACAATGCGCGAAAGTTTGTCCGTACTCGGCGATTATCGACCGCAAACGCCCTTGTCAAATTGCGTGCAAGGTAAAGGCCATTTCGATTAAAGACGATAACACGGCGGAAATCAACGACGAAAAGTGTATTCAATGCGGCGCGTGCGTATATCAATGCCCGTTCGGCGCAATCATGGATAAATCGTTTATCTTGGATGCTATCGATTTGATTAAAAATAGCGGCGAAAATAAAAATTATAAAGTGTACGCTATGGTAGCGCCTTCCGTATCTAGCCAGTTTAGCTATGCAAAGCTTGGTCAAGTAATTACGGGTTTGAAAGAACTTGGCTTCTACACCACGATTGAAGTGGCGCTCGGCGCGGACATGGTGGCGCAAGCGGAAGCAAAAGAACTTGCTGAAAAGGGCTTCTTAACCAGCTCTTGCTGCCCGGCGTTCGTTTCGTATATCAAATCGGAATTCCCTACGCTTTTGCCGCACGTATCGCATAATCTTTCGCCGATGGCTACGCTTGCAAAATACATCAAGTCGATGGAAAAGAACGCAAAAGTAGTGTTTATCGGTCCTTGCACGGCAAAGAAAGCGGAAGCACAGCTTGAAGAAGTAAAAGAATACGTGGACGTCGTATTGACGTTTGAAGAATTGCAAGCGCTTTTCGACAGCCGTGATATCGACATTACCACCCTTCAAGAAGGTGTTTTGGACAACGCTTCCTACTTTGGTCGTATCTTCGCTCGCTCGGGCGGGCTCTCCGATGCGCTTGCGCAAGGCTTGAAAGAACAAAACATCGATTTTAACTTAAAAGCCGTGCCTTGCGACGGGATTGAAGAATGTAAGAAAGCACTTTTCTTAAAGAAGAAAAATCTCTTGGACGGAAACTTTATCGAAGGTATGGCTTGTGTAGGCGGTTGTATCGGCGGTGCGGGTTGTTTGACGCACGGCCCGAAAGATAAAGCAGAAGTGGATAAATACGGTAAAGAAGCGTACGAAAAGACGATCGGCGATGCTGTATCCATTTTGGGAAAATAACGGATAAATAATAAATAGGACGGTAAATGAAATTGAAAAAGAGTATTACAATCGTGCTTGCCATGCTTATGGTGTTTTCTATGACGGCATGCAATACTGACAACGGCGATAGTAGTGACGGGGGAACTACCCCGCCCACTCAACAAGGTGGTGGAAGCCAAGGCGGCGGAAACGGTGGAAGCAGCGGTGGCAACACTAACCAAGACGGCAATGACGACCAAGGCGGATCAAGCTCGCAAAGCACGCCTTTGGCTGTGCCTCAATTAAGCCTTAATGGCAATACGGTCACGTGGTCGCCTATTGCAAATGCTATCGGGTATATCTATAAAATCGGCGAAAACGGCAGGGAAACGTTTATTTCCGTGCCCAGAATCACCTTGCAAGAAGGGGAAACTTTGTACGTAAAATCGCTCGGCGATGGACAAAACTATACGCAAAGCAGTTGGTCTACGCCTATCACCTATTCTACCTCTCAAGGCGGCGATGACGAAGAGGAAGAAGACGACGGTGAAACGGTTGTCACGCGCCAAACGTACGGCTCGTACTGGTTGCCTCAAACGGATTACACGACGATGCCTATCGGCGCATACAACGGCTTGCCTCCTTCGGGCAAATACGATTTCTCGTATGATTACGATGCTCTTTTAAGAGATTATAACACGTTGGGCGTAAACTTCCTTTTCGGTTTGTATAACTATGCAGAATCGTCTGGCAACGTGGCTTTTGAAAAGCAAACGTTGGCGCTTTGCGAAAAATACAATATTTCTTATCTCTCGCGTTGGGGCAACGGTCAGTTTGAAACTGCGTCGAGTTTGAATAATAAGAGAAGTATTTTGCAAGAATATTTGCAATATTCAAGCTTCTTAGGTATTGCAATGGTAGACGAGCCTGGTTATAAGGCGTTTAGTCACATGGCAACGTCGAAAGATGCGTTTAGAAACGTAATCGGTGAAAAGGCGGACGATTATTTGTACTATTCTAACTTGTTACCTAATTGGGCAGGGTGCGAGCCTTTGTACAATTTTCAAGCAGGCTCTTACGCTGAAACGAACTGGGATGCTTATAAAAACTATACGTATGCGGACTATTTGGACGATTATATGAGTATTTATAAACCCCAAGTCCTTTCCTACGACTTCTATCCAATGGTTGACGGAGGCACGAAACTTAAAGACGGGTATTTTGAAAACTTGTCCGTTATTCGTGCAAAGGCGTTGGAATCCAACGTGCCTTTCTGGACGTTCATACAAACGTGTTCTTGGACGGAGGGACAACGCTTGCCTTCCCAAGGCGAACTTCTTTGGAACGTCAACACTTGCTTGGCATACGGCGCTAAGGGTATTCAATATTTCTGCGGTGTAGAACCTTGGAATAGTAGTCCTGCTGAACAATTCGCCGGCTCGCTTTTCTATAAAGACGGCTCTCACGTATCTACCGTGTACGAAAGTGCGCTTTTGGCTAACAAGCAAATTCAAGCTGTGGACGAAGTATTGATGTGCTCGAAAAACGAAGGGGTTATCTTCGTGGGTAACATGCCTATGCTTAACGATGGTACGGTGAACACGATGACGCCGTCCACGGGCGACACGCTGACGAGATATAGACAACTCGTTTCCGCAACGGCGCACCATGCGATTATCGGCTGTTTCGATTACAACGGAAAAACGGCTTTGTACGTCGTAAACAACTCTACGACCCAAACGAGTGGGGTAGTGTTGCAATTTAACGGCACGGTAGGCGGCTATGTTGTTCGCCAAGGCGCAAAACAAGGCGATTTTAGCGCTTCTTCTTTGACTCTCGATTTGGGCATCGGCGAAGGCGTTTTGGTTGTTCTTAACTAAAATAAAAAGCCAAGGAAAAACCTTGGCTTTTTTTCGTTGAAAATAATTGTTGGGATATTGACAATTATACGTCTATATTATATAATGAAAGTATGTATAAGATAAAGATTACGGCAGTTAGACAAACGGAATATCCCGATTTAATGGAAAAATACGAAAATCCTATTCAAGATGCTTGTACGATGCAAGTGGGGCAAACGTATTATTCTTTTGGCGAAAAGCCAAACGGTTTTTGTGAAAGCGCTTGGGAAAGCATTGCGCCCTTCGTTCAAAAACTTGCAAAAGGGGAAGGCAACTTTTTCGACGGTTGGATGAAAAATTCCTATTCCGCATTGATTTCTTGCAACGACGGATTCCGTCCCATGAGTTTTTATTTGGAAAGAGAGGAAGATTGACTTGGCACAGCTTGATTTGCAAGGCACAAAGTTTGCTTTCGATATTTTGCCTTCGGAAAGACGCTCGAAAGGCTTTTTCGTAAAAGCACGGATAGCCATTGAAAATAAATTCGTTTCCTATCAGTATGTCGGGGAAGATTTTGCCCGTGAAGACGTGGAAGACTGGCTTTTCTCCATGTTCCGTATGCTTGCTGGTGGTCTTGGGAAGGATTTCAGCTTGTCCTTTGAAAAAGCGGGCGTAGCGGTTGATTTCTATCCGTATAAAAAGGAAAACGAAGAAACGTCAAGAGAAGAACGCCGTCAAAACGATTGTGTTATGGCAATTCGCCTTTTGATGCGCGATGAAAACGGCTTTTTAGGCGGCGTTTATACAATGCTTTTGCACAAAAAGGAAATAAGGCTTTTCGCTACCGCTTTGAGAGAAGAGTTTTACGCCGAGTTTTCCAAATTCGATAAAAAGAAAGGCAAATATTTGCTCGTCGGCGTTAGTCCGCAAGGGTACGTTGGCTGCAATTACTGGTATATGGACGAGAAAAAATCGACGAAAACGGGCGATTACGTTTGGGTACGAATGGGACGTAGAAAATTAGAACAAATCGTATATGTCGATTGTGCTCGCTTTTACGATGAAGACGATATTCCCTATATCCCGAGCGAGGAAAAATGCATTTTGCGCAAGGCTACGGAGAAAGAAGTGGAAGAGTGGAAAAACAGCTTAAAGGAGAAGTTGTATGATTGTTAAATTTGACGAAATGGAAGAAAAGCGCATGCCTAATTTTTATGAAGGCAACGGCGAACTTATTGCAAATATGTTTGTGGACGATAAAGTGAAAATCTTGCGTGCAAAGCTGGAAAAAGGCTCGTCTATCGGCTTGCATAGACACGTGCCCACGTCGGAAGTTATCTTTATTTTATCGGGCAAAGGTAAGGCAATTTGCGATGGCGTGGAAGAAAGCTTGTCTGCGGGCGATTGTCATTATTGTCCTAAAGGAAGCGAACATACGCTTATCAACGTTGGCGATGACGATTTGTGTTTCTATGCAGTAGTTCCGCAACAATAAGTTTTTTGATAATAAAAAAAGGGGCACAAAATTCCGTTCCCTATAAGGGAGTTTTAGACAGCAAAAAAGACTAACGAACTTCTCGTTAGTCTTTTCATTTTTGCATCGCAAAACACACGACTTTCATTTGAAAGTATAGTGTGCTATACCTTAAAAGCTGAGCCACAAAGCATTGCTCTACAAGATAAAATGGCTATTTAATTTTTGTTTTTTATGAAACGTAAAAAATCTTCACGACTTATTTCTAAAAAATCTTCGTTGGGTATTCTATAATATGCTTTTTTTGTTATTAAAAACACGAAATTCTTAAATGCATAAACTTTAAGTCCATCTTTTTTTATAGACTTTCCATCTCTTATTAGGCTTTCGCTATCCATAATAAAAGAGTGTTTTTTCTTCGATCCTTCAAGAAATACTTTATCATTATATTTTGTGGTAAACATACAAAGTATATATGTCAAGCATAAAATTGCAGGAAGAATCCAAACAACCAACAAGTAAAAATTATCTAACACAAAAGAAAATAAAGTAAAAATAATGGAAACGATAATGGAAATAATCGTTGGGATGAAAAGCATAATGCAATTATAGATTGTTATAGCTTTACCATCATTATAGCCATAAAAAGAAATCTTATTATTTTGCATTTTTTCTTCCATAACAGTATTTAGCAAAAAACTCCTATTTTTGGTAGGTTTATTATACCATAAAAACAAATATAATGCAAATTATTTTATGTGAACAAAAACTAGACCTGTTAAAAGTCGAGTTTAATAAAAATCCCTATGGGAATAGCGATAAGGTGTGCTTTTTTCTTGGTGGACGATCAGGGGGCTTGCAAAGCAAAGCTTCGTTCGCAACCAACGTAGTGGAAGACGTAAGCGAAATTGTTTTTGCTCACTCGTACGAACCCTGGATAAAACGCAGAGTTCTCGCCATAATCGACAAGAAAAAAACACACCACAAGGTGTGCTTTTTTCTTGGTGGACGATCAGGGGGCTTGCAAAGCAAAGCTTCGTTCGCAACCAACGTAGTGGAAGACATAAACAAAATTGTTTTTGCTCACTCGCGCGAACCCTGGATAAAACGCAGGGTTCTCGCCATAATCGACAAGAAAAAAACACACCACAAGGTGTGCTTTTTTCTTGGTGGACGATCAGGGACTCGAACCCTGGGCCCACTGATTAAGAGTCAGTTGCTCTACCAACTGAGCTAATCATCCACATTGGTGGTCCATCGGAGACTCGAACTCCGGACACCCTGATTAAAAATCAGGTGCTCTACCGACTGAGCTAATGGGCCATATCATGTGTTAAATTGTTGCCAAATATTGGCTGGGGTGGCTGGATTTGAACCAACGAATGCCGGAATCAAAATCCGGTGCCTTAACCACTTGGCGACACCCCAGTGTCGTAATATATATTAAATTATGGGGCGGGCGACGAGAATCGAACTCACGACCTCCAGGGCCACAATCTGGCGCTCTAACCAACTGAGCTACACCCGCCAAATAAAATTGGTGCGCCTGAAGAGATTCGAACTCCTGACACACGGCTTAGAAGGCCGTTGCTCTATCCAACTGAGCTACAGGCGCATACGATACGCCTTGGTAGAATGTGGAGCGGGTGATGGGAATCGGACCCACGCGGCCAGCTTGGAAGGCTGGAATTCTACCATTGAACTACACCCGCAGTTACCAAACTTCGGCGCCGTAGCGACAACGCTTGTATATAATAGCATTATTAAATTAAATTGTCAAACACTTTTCGCAACTTTTTACAAAATTTTCTCAAAAAAATTCATTTATTTTTATTTTTAAAAATTTTCACAAAAAAATGTTATATTCTCACGAATAAAAAAATTTTTTCACAACTTGCTTCAATTTGATTCCCTATTTTATATTTATATGTTATAATAATGTTATACGAAATGCTTATCGTATTACGAAGAAACGAAAACCCGAACGAAACAGCAAAATCCAAAGGTAAACGTTGAGTACGCCAAGTAGGGGCAAAAGCAGCATCAGTAGCATATCGCTTCTTTTCCACTTGAAGATAAACATGCAAACGTATAAGGTTATCGCTCCGCCAAGTGCGCCCGTGGTAATCAGTTTTCCTAAATACCGTTCTTCTTTTGGCGGTGGCGTTGTTTGTGGCGTGGGGGAAGTTTGTCTTTGCGTTTCCATATCTTTTTCCTTGTCACGAAGGGATTTGATAAGCATAAACGCATAAAAGTTGACGGCTAAAATATAGGCAATAAGCAAAATATACAAAATAACCATAGCAATAGTTTGTTCAAAAAATGGCAAAAAAATAACAGAGGTATATACATTATGAAAAAAAGAGCACTTGTAAGCGTATCCGACAAAACGGGTATTGTAGACTTTTGTAAACGTTTGATTGCATGCGACTTCGAAATTATTTCGACGGGCGGCACGGCAAAAGCGTTGAAAGATGCTGGTCTTCCCGTAATCGGTATTAGCGAATTGACGGGCTTCCCCGAATGTTTGGACGGGCGTGTAAAGACGTTGCACCCTATCGTGCACGCAGGTCTTTTGGCGATGCGTTCCAACCCCGATCACATGGAACAACTTGAAAAGTTGAACATCAATACCATCGACGTGGTTGCCGTAAACTTGTATCCTTTCAAGGCTACCATTTCCAAACCCGGCGTATTGTTTGAAGACGCTGTGGAAAACATCGACATCGGTGGTCCTACGATGATTCGTGCTGCTGCGAAAAACTACCAAGACGTAGCAGTTGTCGTTGACCCTAAAGACTATGAAAGAGTGCTCTCTGAGTTGGAAGCAGGGGAAATCACCCTTGACACCAAAAAATATTTGCAATACAAAGTGTTTGCGCACACGGCTGTTTATGACAGCATGATTTCCAACTACTTGGCTGGGCAACTTGGTATTCGTTATCCCGACAGCATTACGTTTGCGTACGAAAAGGCGCAAGATATGCGTTATGGCGAAAACCCTCATCAAGGCGCGTCCTATTACAGCGAACAATTTATCCGCGCGGGCTCGCTTTCCAAAGCAAAACAACTTTGGGGTAAAGAACTTTCTTACAACAACATCAACGACGCAAACGGCGCTTTGGAACTTGTAAAAGAATTTGGCGATCAACCTTGCGTAGTTGCTTGTAAACATGCTAACCCTTGCGGCGTTGGTACGGGCAACAGCATTTATGAAGCATACGTAAAAGCGTATGAAAGCGACCCCGTATCGGTATTTGGCGGCATTTTGGCAATCAACGGTATCGTAGACGAAGCTACGGCAACGGAAATCAACAAGATTTTCATTGAAATCGTTATTGCGGAAGGCTACACCGAAGGCGCGCTTGAAATTTTGAAAGCGAAGAAGAATATTCGTCTTTTGGAATTGCCCGACATTAAGGCGCATAGAGAAGACAGCGCTTACGATATGAAAAAGGTTTACGGCGGCTTGCTTATCCAAGATTACGACAACACGTTGTTTGCGGAAGAAAACCTTAAAGTTGTGACGAAGCGTGCGCCTACGGAAGAAGAAATGAAGGCGTTGCTTTTCAACTGGAAAGTTGTAAAACACACCAAATCGAACGCTATCGTTGTTGGTAAAGCGGATAGAACGACGGGTATCGGTATGGGTCAAACCAACCGTATTTGGGCTGCGCAACAAGCTATCGAACACGCAGGCGAAGAAGTAAAAGGCTCGGTTATGGCGAGTGATGCTTTCTTCCCGTTCCCCGATTGCGTTGCAGAATGCGTAAAAGCGGGTATCACGGCTATCGTTCAACCGGGTGGCAGCATTAAAGACCAACTTTCCATCGACGCTTGCGATGAAGCGGGTATTGCGATGATTTTCGTTGGCGAAAGACACTTCAAACACTAATCGACAAACAAAAAACGAGCCTTGCGGAAATGCCGCAAGGCTCGTTTCATTTTATTCGTTATTGTTGTGCTTTGTATTCGGAAATTGCACGGGAAAGTTGGTCGGGGCAAGACGTATTGCCTTTGCAGCGCACGCCTCTTAAAAGCGCTTCAACTTCATTGATGTCTTTCCCTTCAACAAGACGGGAAATGCCTTGTAAATTACCGCTACAACCGCCGATAAAACGTACGTTGTGCATCTTATTATTTTCGTCCACTTCAAAAAGAATTTGACGAGAACACGTGCCTTTAGGGGAATAAGTAAACATAATAAAAACCTCCTATATTATGATTATTTTCTTTAGTAAAAACCGATTTAGTCCACCAACGTATCGTAAATAGCGGAATATAACTCGGATGCTTTGCATTCCCAGTTCTTATAAATGTTTTGCGCCGTCTTCTTATCGGGCACAACGAACTTGAGTTCGACCATCGGTTGAACGGGGGCAAGAATTTTCAAATACACCGTGTACGTGCCGTCTACGTTTTGATAATAGTCGGCTTTGCATTCTTGACGGTTGCGAAGTTTGCCGCTGTTCTTTTTAATGAATGCGGAAATTTCTTCACGGATACTCTTGGGGATATTGATATAAAAGTTGTTTAAGCTTTCTCTGCCGTCGCTCGTGATGGTGTAAAGAGGTTCTTCGTCGGGGGAAGAAATACGGCAAAGGAAGCCGTCGTCCAAAAGACGGGGAAGAAGTTCGATACAGTCCATATAATTGAGCCAGTTGTTTCCGGAAGTGCACATCTCGATAATGGTACGTTGAGAAAGCGCGCTTTCCATTTTATCAAAAACGAACAGCACGATTAACTTATTAACAGACGTCTCACCTTGAATTTGCATTAGTGTAAACTCCTTTTACGTCGAATTTCCCTAAAAGTGGGGATAAGACGGAAAAAAGCCGCATAATATCCCGTGCGACTTCAATCGGGTTATAGCGTCAAATCTTGTCGATTTTTCGCGAGTGGGTATATTATACATAAAAATTACGAAAAAATCAAGATGTTTTGCTAAAAAATTTTGCCTTTTTTAGAAATTGTGCTATAATATTATCAAGCATTTGCAAAACGCAAGGGAAATATAAGGGAAATTATGGACTATATTGAAAAAACGTTAAAAAAGAATTATATATACAAGGGAAAAATTCTCACGCTTCGCAAGGACGATGCTATTTTGCCCGACGGTCAACCTTGCATAAGGGAAATTATCGAACATAGTGGCGGTGCTTGCGCTTTGTACGTGGAAGATGAAAAGGCGCTTTTCGTACGACAATATCGCTACGCTTACGGGGAAAGTATTTACGAAATTCCCGCGGGGAAATTAAACGTAGGGGAAAATCCTATGCTTGCCGCGCAAAGGGAATTAGAAGAAGAAACGGGGATAAAAGCAAGTAGGTTAGAACTTTTATACGTTGCCTATCCAACGCCGGGATATACGGACGAAAAGATATACATTTATAGGGCTTTTGACGGGGTAAAAACGAGTGTAAATCTTGACGAAGGAGAGTTTGTCGACACCATTTGGATTCCCTTGGAAAAGGTGAAAGAAATGCTTAAAAACGGCGAAATTAAGGACGCAAAAACTATCATTGCATTGCAAGCGTATTTCTTAAATAACTAAACAAAAAAACGAGGAAATCGGGGTTGCCGACTTCCTCGTTTTGTCTAAAAGACAAAGAGATAAAAAGGAAAGGAGAAAAAAGATTAACGACAACTATTTTGGCAGCAGTTGCAAGGCGGCGTCAAAATGGCGGAAAGCGTGCCGTTTTTGTAAAGGCAAAACGCAAGTGCGATAAGGATAGGCAAACCACAACCGCTCAATGCGTTAGAACAGAAAATTCCGTCTTTCGAGCCAAGCACGAGCAACGCGATAAGAATCCAAAGGGTGGTGTTCCCCGATAAACAACAATTCATAAAAACCTCCTGTGTTAGCCGCAGGGGATATGTATCGATTTCGTATCAAAAATACCTGCGGTTTTATCTTTCTATTACATAATATTCCATTTTTCATGGTTTGTGTGAAAAAAGCCAACCAAATTATAAGAAAAAGTGGAAAACGCCGTCCATTTTGTTGATTAAATTAAAAAAATGCGTTATAATATTCGTATGCGCTTGGAGAATACGGCTTTGCCGATTCTACCACGAAAAAGCGCGGCTACTTAATTTTTGTCTGCGGGTATCTTTTTGAAGAACTCGATGGAGGTTTTAATATGGAGAAGAGTAAATACTTTTCCGCAAAGCGTTTGACGGGGATTGCAATTTTGCTTGCGCTCGTTATCGTTTTGCAATTGCTTGGTGGTTATTTCAAAATCGGCGCTACGTCGCTCAGCTTCGTGCTCGTGCCGATTGTGCTTGGCGGCGTGCTTTACGGCATGTGGGCGGGTGCGTTTTTAGGTTTTGTTTTCGGCTTTATCACGTTGATGTTCGGCGTGACGGGCGCGGATCCTTTTACGTCCATTTTGCTTCAACAACAGCCCCTTTGGACAATTTTGCTTTGCTTGGTTAAAGGTACGGCGGCAGGGCTTGTTTCGGGGCTTGTTTATAAACTTGTTGCAAAGAAAAACGAATACGTCGGTTTGTTCGTTGCTTCGGCGGTTGCGCCTATCGTAAATACGGGTTTGTTCATCGTGGCAATGCTTTGTCTTTTCAAAGAAACATTGATGGCAAACTTCGTTGCGGCGGGTACGACGGTGTATTATTTCTTGTTTATCGGCTGTGCGGGTATCAATTTCCTTGTGGAACTTGCTATCAACTTGATTGCCGCTCCCGCGGTGTATCGAGTTATCCGTGCGGTAGGTGGAAAAAAGCGTAGGTATTGATATGATTATTTGCATAGACATCGGCAATACGAATATTAAATACGCCATTTACGAAAAGGACGATTTGCGTTTTTCGTTTAGAGTGGCAACCGACTTGAAGAAGACGTCGGACGAGTACGGCGAACAGCTTACGGGCATGCTTGCCTCGCAAGGCGTTGATGCAAAGGACATTACGGGTGGCATTATGTCGTCCGTTGTTCCCTCGCTTGATTACACGATTGAAAAAATGTGTTCGCTCTATCTCAATATCCAACCCTTGCATATTGCTCCCGGGCTGAAATCGGGGTTGAATATCCGTTGCGACGACGCAAGAGAAGTGGGGGCGGATCGTATCGTAAACTGCGTTTCGGCGATTGTGGAATACGGCGAAAATACCCCGATGATCGTTATCGATTTCGGCACTGCGACGACGTTTAACATTATCAGTGAGAAAAACGAATTTATCGGCGGCGTAATTGCGCCTGGCATTAAAGGCTCGCTTGATTCGCTTGTAAACGGCACGGCGAAATTGCCTCGCGTGGAAATTGAAGCACCCCCGTCGGTTATCGCAAAAAACACGGTGACAAATATGCAAGCGGGCATTGTATTCGGCTTTGCAGGGCTTGTAGAATATATTGTGAAGAAGATTAAAAAAGAATTGAAAACAACCAAAGTAAAAACGATTGCGACGGGTGGTTTCAGTACGATTATTTCTAAAGAAATAGAATGTATCGACGTGGTGGATAAATTGCTCACGTTGAAAGGCTTAAAATACTTGTATCAGTTGAACACGCAAAGTGTTTGATTACACACGAAAACATTGAAAAAGAGCAAGGGGACTTGCATAAGGAGAATAAAATGGTTAAGAAAGTAGGCGTTGCGATTTTAGGGCTCGGCGTTGTAGGCGGTGGTACGTACCAAACGCTCGTAGAACATCACGATTTTTATTTGAGAACGCAACAAGTAGACCTTTCCGTTGAGAAAGTGCTTGATCTCAATCTTGAAAGATTGAAGGCGCTTGGTGTTCCGCAAGACATTATTGCAAAGAACATCGAAGAAGTGTTGGCTGACCCCAACGTTGACATCGTCGTTGAAACGATCGGTGGTATCGGCGTTGCGAAAACGTTCGTGACGGCGGCGCTTCGTGCGGCAAAGACGGTTGTCACGTCGAATAAGGAATTGATTTGTAAATTCTCGCACGAACTTGAAAAGATTGCAAAACACAACCATTGCGGTTTGTATTACGAAGCAAGCTGTGTAGGCGGCGTGCCTATTATCCGTACGCTTTTGGATGGCGTTCAAGCCAACCATATCCAAAGCATGATGGGTATTGTAAACGGCACTACCAACTACATTTTGACGAAGATGACGTACGAAGGGGCGGACTATGCGGAAGTGCTTAAAGAAGCGCAAAAGCTTGGTTATGCGGAAGCTAACCCCACGGCAGACGTTGACGGCTACGACTCCATGTATAAGCTTTCCATTTTGTCGTCTATGGCTTTTCACACTAAAATTCCCTACACCAAAATTTTCCGTGAAGGTATTTCCACCGTTAACGTAAAAGATATTGCGTATGGTAGAGAATTTGGCTACACCCTTAAGCTTCTTGCTATCGGTAAAAACAGCGAAAAGGGCGTAGAAGTGCGCGTACATCCCACGTTCATTCCCACCAGCCATCCTTTGGCAAGCGTAAACGATTCCTTCAACGCCGTTTATTTGACGGGCGACGCTGTGGATGACGTTATGCTTTATGGTCGTGGTGCAGGTGCTTTGCCTACGGCAAGCGCAGTTGTCAGCGACGTAATTTATGCCGCTACGCATACCGATATTAAGTATTCCACCTTCAAAAACAACGCTACGGCGGATAATAACGTGAAGTTTGTTTCCGACTTTGAAAGCGCGTACTATATTCGTCTTTCGGTAGAAGATAAGGCGGGCGTACTTGCAAAAGTGACGGGTATTTTCGGTAAGTGCGGTATTTCCATCGTACAAATCACGCAAAAGAACCCCGATGCTGCGGACGGGGATAGAGTTCCCTTGGTTGTTATCACGCACAAGACGAGAGAAAACGCGGCAAAGAACGCGGCTTCCAAAATCAACGCATCTGGTATCGGTACGGTGGAAGCGGTTATTCGCGTAGAAGAATAAGAAAAAACGAAATTTTAATGGGAAAGAGAGGCGTTTGCGCCTTTCTTTCCGCTTTTTCAAAGGTTTTATTAAGCAAGTTTTAAGGACTAAAAAGGTATGTTGACGAAAGAAAAATACGGACAATACGTTGCGATATTAAAAGAAGAATTAGTGCCCGCTATGGGTTGCACCGAGCCTATTTCCATTGCCTACGCATCGGCAAAAGCACGTGCTACGCTTGGTGAAATGCCTATCGGCGGTAAGCTGGAAGTAAGCGGAAATATCGTGAAAAATGCAAAGAGCGTCGTTGTGCCGCATACGGGTGGTATGCGTGGGATTAAGTCTGCTTTTGCGGCGGGGCTTGCCGTTGGCGATGCGGAAGCGAGATTAGAAGTTTTGTCCAACGTGACAAGCGAAGATATGGCGAAAATTGCTGTTGTTCGCGACGAATTTCCCTTGGAAATCGTTACCCCCGAAGATGCGAGAATCTTTGATATCGGCGTAACGCTTTGGTCGGAAAAACACACCGTTTACGTGCGTATTGCCGATGCGCACACCAACGTAGTTTGCGTGAAAAAAGACGGCGAAATTCTCTTTGAAAAAGAGCTTGCAAACCAAGGTAAAAAGACGGATAGAAGCGTTTTGAACGTAGAAGATATCATCGCTTTTGCAAACGAAGTTAACGTCGAAGACGTTAAGGAAACGCTTGAAAGACAAATTCAATACAATATGGCAATCGCCGAAGAAGGCTTGAAAAACGATTACGGTGCAAACATCGGTAAGGTGTTGCTTCGCGCCTACCAACCCGATATTAAAATCACCGCAAAGGCGTATGCCGCGGCGGGTAGTGACGCTCGTATGAACGGTTGCGAATTGCCCGTAATTATCAACTCGGGAAGCGGCAACCAAGGCATTACTGCTTCTGTTCCCGTTGTCGTTTACGCAAAGGGCTTGCACATGTCCAAAGAAAAGCTTTATCGTGCGCTTTGCGTGTCCAACTTGATTACGATTCACTTGAAAGCGGGTATCGGTACGCTGTCTGCGTATTGCGGCGTGGTTTCGGCGGGCGCAGGTGCGGCTTGCGGCGTTGCTTTCCTTCTCGGCGGTGGGAAGAGCGAGATTGACCATACGCTTGTCAATGCGCTTGCGATTGACTCGGGTATCATTTGCGACGGTGCGAAAGCAAGCTGTGCGGCAAAGATTGCAACGGCGGTAGAAAGTGGGCTTTTGGGCTTGAATATGTACTATAACGGCAACGAGTTTTATGCGGGCGACGGTATCGTAAAATCGGGCGTAGAAAGCACGATTAAAAGCGTGTCGAGACTGGCACATAAAGGTATGCGAGAAACGGATAAGGAAATTATTCGTATCATGTTGGAAGTGGAATAATTACAAAAGACAAAACGAAAGGACGATTTTGAGCGAAATCGTCCTTTTTTCATTGCAAAATATGTCCATATACGCAAATTTTATTTATAAATAATGAAATAACCCCCGTCAAACACTTGCAATATTTAAGGAAGATGTGATACAATAAGTGTAATCAATTTTTTTGATTGAAATACTAATTCAATTCGATTTTTTTGTTTAAGGAGAAAGTAAAAATGGAAAGAGTGTACAATTTTTCTGCAGGACCTTCGATGTTGCCCGTTTCCGTGCTTGAAAAGGCGGCAGCGGAAATGCTTAATTATCAAGGCAGCGGTATGTCCGTGATGGAAATGAGCCATCGTACCCCCGTGTATGAAAAGATTATCGGCGAAGCGGAAGTTCTTCTTCGTAAGGTAATGGAAATTCCCGACAACTACAAAGTGTTGTTCTTGCAAGGCGGCGCTTCTACGCAATTTGCGGCTGTGCCTTTGAACTTCCTTGCAAAGAGCGGTAAAGCGGATTACATTCTTTCCGGTCAATTCTCTTCCAAGGCGTATAAAGAAGCGCAAAAATACGGCGACGTAGTTGCGGCGGCTTCCAGCAAAGATGCAAACTTCACGTTTGTACCCAAGACGGATAAGTCTTCCTTCCGCCCCGATGCCGATTACGTACATATTTGCTTTAACAACACCATTTACGGCACGAAATTCCCGTATATTCCCGACACGGGCGATATCCCTCTTATTGCGGACATGTCGTCTTGCATTTTGAGCGAACCCTACGACGTTTCCAAATTCGGCGTTATCTATGCGGGGGCGCAAAAGAATATGTCGGCTGCGGGCTTGACGATCGTTATTGTTAGAGAAGATTTGCTTGGCAACGCAAAAGCGGAAACGCCTTCGATGCTCGATTATAAATTGATGGCGGACAACGATTCGATGTATAACACGCCGCCTTGCTGGTGTATTTATATCGCCAAACTCGTTTACGAATGGATTTTGGAACTTGGCGGTTTGGAAAAGATGAAGGAAATGAACGTGGCAAAAGCAAACCTTTTGTACGATTATCTCGATTCGCAAGATTATTATATCGCACCCGTTGAAAAGGAAAGCCGTTCGATGATGAACGTGACGTTCGTGACGGGCGATGCGGATTTGGATAAGAAATTTGCAAGCGAAGCGGCAAAGTGCGGGCTTGTAAACTTGAAAGGACATCGTTCGGTTGGCGGTATGCGTGCTTCCATTTACAACGCAATGCCTAAAGAAGGCGTTGAAAAACTTGTAGAATTCATGAAGGAATTCGCAAAGAACAATCCTAAAAAATAAAATTGAAAGAATACTTGAAAGAAGGTAAAGAGATATGTTGAAAATCAAGTTGATGAACAAAATTGCAAAAGTTGGTACGGACGTCCTTTCGACGGCGAAATACGAAGTAAGCGATAAAGTGGAAAACGAAGATGCAATCATGGTGCGTTCGGCGGCTTTGCACGATATGGAATTCTCGCCTAATTTGCGTGCGATTGCTCGTTGCGGTGCTGGTGTAAACAATATCCCCGTTGAAAAATGCACGAAGGAAGGGATTGTCGTATTCAACACCCCCGGTGCAAACGCAAACGCCGTTAAAGAACTTGCGATTGCCGCTTTGATTTTGGCTTCCCGTGACATCGTTGGCGGTATCAAGTGGACGGAAACGCTTGCAGGTCAAACGGGCGTTGCAAAACTTGTAGAAGCAGGCAAAGGCGCGTTCGTTGGTCACGAACTTGCTGGCAAAACGCTTGGCGTAGTTGGCTTGGGTGCAATCGGTGGTATGGTTGCAAACGCAGCTATCTCTTTGGGTATGAACGTACTTGGCTACGACCCTTATATTACGGCGAAAGCGGCATGGAGTCTTGCGCCTTCCGTTCGTCAAGCGGCTGACTATGCGGAAATTTTTAGAAGCTGCGATTATATTACGTTGCACGTTCCCGCAACGCCGCAAACGAAAAACATGATTTGCGAAAAGACGATTGCTACGATGAAAGACGGCGTACGCATCATCAACCTTGCAAGAGCTGACCTTGTAAACGCAGAAGACGTGAAAAAGGCGATTGCTGATAAGAAGATTGCTCGCTACGTTGTTGACTTCCCCACGGAAGAAACGGTTGGCGTAGAAGGAATTCTCACCATTCCTCACCTTGGCGCTTCCACGGTGGAATCGGAAGACCATTGTGCAATTATGGCAGCGCAAGAGTTGGACGAATTCTTGACGTGTGGTAATATCCGCAACAGCGTAAACTTCCCGTCCGTAAGCGTTGCACACTCGCTTCAACCCCGCGTGTGCATTATGCACGAAAATATTCCCAACATCCTTACGCAAGTAACGGCGGCGTTCTCGGCGGAAGGTATCAACATTGAAAGCATGGCAAGTGGCTCGAAGGGCGACGTTGCTTACACCATCGTTGAAGCAAACGCTGTTGCAAGTGAAGACGCTTTGGCAAAAATCGGCGCAGTTGAAGGCGTGTTCGGCGTAAGAGAATACGTTTTCTAAGAGTTAAAAAAATAAGGAGAAAAACATGATTACGGTAAAACCTTTTGCGGCGCTCCGCCCGAAAACTGAATACGCAAAGGAATGCGCTGCGCTTCCCTACGACGTAATGTCCAGCGACGAAGCAAGGGTGGAGGTGCAAGGCAAGCCTTATTCCTTCTTGCATATCGACAAAGCGGAAATCGATTTGGATAAGTTGGTGGATTTGTACGACGACAGCGTTTATGCAAAGGCGGCGGCAAACTTGCAAAAATTTGAAGCGGACGGCGTGTATATCACGGACAGCCGCAAGAAATATTATTTTTATCGTCAAATCATGGACGGTAGGGCGCAAACGGGTATCGTTGGTTGCGCTTCTATCGATGACTATATTCAAGGTAGAATTAAAAAGCACGAGCTTACGAGAGCGGATAAAGAACTTGATAGAATTCGCCACGTAGATACGTGCTCGGCGCAAACGGGGCCTATTTTCTTGGCGTATAAGCAAAGCGAAACGCTTGATGAAATTATCGCCACACAAACGGCAAAAGCGCCGTTGTACGATTTCGTTGCGGACGATGGTATTCAACACACCGTTTGGGACAGCGACAGCGTAGAAGTGGACGAAATGATTGAAAAGACGTTTGCAACGTTGGACGCTTTGTATATCGCCGACGGGCATCATCGTGCTGCATCGGCTGTAAAGGCGGGTTTGAAACGCCGTGAAGCAAAGGGCGCTTACGACGGCACGGAAGAATTTAATTTCTTTATGTCCGTTATCTTCCCGGCAAATACTTTGAAGATTTTTGATTACAACCGCTTATTGAAAGACCTTGGCGGAATGACGGAAGAACAATTTTTGCAAGCGGTAGAAAACTCGCTTGGCAAAGTGACGAAATACACAGGCACGGGCGCATACCGCCCTCAAAAAACGCACGAAGTTGGATTGTACGTTGGCGGTGCTTGGTACTGTGTGGAATTTAAGACGGAAATTTGCAATGCGGAAAAGCCGTCGGAAAGATTAGATTGTGCTATTTTGCAAAAGGAATTGCTTTCTGCGGTGCTTGGTATTCACGATCCGAGAACGGATAAACGCATCGATTTCGTGGGCGGTATTCGTGGGCTTCAATATTTGGAAAAACGTTGTGGCGAAGATATGGCGGCGGCGATTGCGATGTATCCCACGACGCTTGACGAGTTGATTGCCGTTGCTGATGCGGGGGAAATTATGCCACCAAAATCTACGTGGTTCGAGCCGAAACTTCGCAGCGGTATTTTTATTCACAAGATTTAATGGTAAAGGAGAAAAGACAATGTCCGAAATGATTTTGAAAGAAGAGGAACGTATTGCGTACGCATTGCGCTCTTTGTATCGTCAATACGGATATTTGCCGTATAAAATGAGCAAATTCGAAGCGTACGACTTGTACGTTGCGAATAAGGATTTCCTTGTGGGCGATGGGGTTATCACCTTTAACGACACGGACGGAAAATTGCTTGCGTTGAAGCCCGACGTCACGCTTTCGATTATTAAAAACAGCAGCGACGACAACGGCAAACAAAAGGTATTCTATCACGAAAACGTGTATAGAATTTCGGGTGAAACCAAACAATTTAAGGAAATTCCGCAAGTGGGGCTCGAATGTATCGGCGAGATAGGCACGTACGAAGTGTTTGAAACGTTGCTTTTGGCGGCAAAAAGCTTGGCGACGATTTCTTCTACTTTCGTGCTTGATATTTCTCACCTTGGCATTTTGTCTGCTAGCTTGGAAGATATTGCGTGTGGTAGTGCGTTCGATAAAGAAGTTATGCACCTCCTTGCGGAAAAGAATTTGCATGAAACGGCGGCTCTTTGTGATAAATACGGCGTGGACGAACAAAAGAAAAATAACCTTTTGACGATTGTACGTGCGTACGGCGAAATGAACGCTACGCTTGTAGAGCTTGAAAAACTTTGTGTAAGCGATAAAGCGAAAGCGGCTTTTGAAGAATTGAAAATCGTTTGCTCGCTTTTGGATAATTGCGGGTTTGGCGATAAAATTCGTTTGGATTTTTCCGTCGTAAACGATATGAAATATTACAACGGCATCGTGTTTAAGGGCTTTGTAGACGGCGTATGCGAAGGCGTGCTTTCGGGCGGTCAATACGACAAGCTTATGGCTCGCATGCATAGAAAATCGGGGGCAATCGGTTTTGCGGTGTATCTTGATTTGTTGCAAGGTTTCAAAAAACAAAAACCTAAATACGACGTGGACGTGCTTGTGTTATACGACGATGCAACGGACGTGACAAAGCTCGCTTCGTTTGTGGATACGCAAACAGCGCAAGGCAAAAGCGTAAACGTTAGAAAGGCGGCGGATAAAGTACGCTACAATGAAATGGTCGATTTGCGAAAAGGGGGTAAAGTATGATAAATATTGCGCTTCCCAAAGGCAGACTGGGCGAAAAAGTTTATGCAACCTTTGAAAAGGCGGGCTACGAATGTCCGTCAATTAAGGAAAATAACCGAAAACTTATTTTTGAAAACGCTGAAAAGGGCGTGCGCTATTTTTGGGTGAAGCCGTCCGACGTATCCATTTACGTTGAAAGGGGTGCGGCGGATATCGGCGTTTGCGGAAAGGATATTTTAACGGAATATTCCCCCGACGTGTACGAACTTCTTGATTTGAAAACGGGCGTTTGTTCAATGGCGGTAGCGGCGAAAAAGGATTTCCACGATGACGGCGAAACGACGCTTAAAGTTGCAACGAAATTCGTGCATAGCGCCAAAGCGTTTTACGCAAAGAAAGGCAGAGATATTGACGTGATTAAATTGAACGGCTCTATCGAAATTGCGCCTATCTTGGGTTTGGCGGACGTTATCGTCGATATCGTCGAAACGGGTACGACGCTTAAGGAAAATGATTTGGAAGTAGTGGAAAAAGTTTTCCCTATCAGCGCAAGATTGATTGCGAATAAGGCAAGTTTCAAGTTTAAGACGAAAGAAATTGAAAAATTGGCGGAAGAAGTAGGAAAACTTATCGATTGACGGGTGTTGATATGATTAAGATTTACAAATACGGCGAAGTTGCCGCGGAAGAAATATTTGCAAGAGTGACCCCCACGGTGAACGTGGAGGGTATCGTTGCGGATATTTTATCGGACGTTAAGGCAAACGGTGACAAAGCCTTGAAGGCGTATGCTGAAAAATTCGACGGCGTAGTTTTAAGCGATTTGGAAGTTTCCAAAACGGAAATTGACGAGGCGTATGAAAAAGCGGATAAGGCATTTGTGGCTATCTTGGAAGAAGCGGCGAGCAATATCCGAGAATTTCATCAAAAACAAGTGCGCGACGGATTCAAAATTGAAAAGGCAAACGGCGTAGTAATCGGTCAAAAGATTACACCGATTGAAAAAATTGGCTTGTACGTGCCCGGCGGCACGGCGGCTTATCCGTCCACCGTGTTGATGGATGCAATCCCCGCAAAAATTGCGGGCTGCAAGGAAATCGTCATCGTCACGCCTACGAAAACGGGCAAAATCAACCCCGATATTTTAACAGCGGCGAAAGTTGCGGGCGTGGATAGAATTTTCAAAATCGGTGGGGCGCAAGCGGTTGCAGCCCTTGCATACGGCACGGAAAGCGTGCCCAAAGTCGATAAAATAGTAGGTCCTGGCAATGCGTTCGTTGCGGAAGCGAAAAAACAAGTTTTCGGCACGGTGTCCATTGATATGATTGCAGGTCCAAGCGAAATTTTGGTGGTTGCTGACAATACGAACAACCCCGATTATATCGCGGCGGATTTGCTCTCGCAAGCGGAACACGATAAAATGGCAAGCGCTGTGCTCGTCACGGACAGCATGGATTTCGCAAAAGCGGTTTCCGCTTCCCTTGAAGAACAAATTCCTATGCTTACACGTAGCGAAATTGCAAGAAAATCGATTGACGACAACGGCAAAATTATCGTTGCGGACGATTTATTGAAAGCGATTGAAATTGCAAATGAAATTGCGCCCGAACATTTAGAACTTTGCGTGGACAATCCATTTGAATATTTAGACAAAGTGCAACACGCAGGCTCGATTTTCATGGGCAAATATTGCCCCGAAGCGTTGGGGGACTATTTTGCAGGCCCTAACCATACGCTTCCCACAAGCGGCACGGCAAGATTTTCTTCGCCCTTGTCCGTAGATGATTTTGTGAAGAAATCGCAATTTACCTATTACACGAAAGAAGCGCTTGAAAAAGTAGCGGATAAAATTTCCACGTTTGCAAATATTGAAGGCCTGCAAGCACACGGCAAAAGCGCAACGATACGTTTCGAGGAAGAAAAATAATGAGTCGTTTTTTTAGTGAAAAATTTGCGGCGCTTACGCCGTACGTGCCCGGGGAACAACCCAAGGACATGCGCTATATAAAACTAAATACCAACGAGTCGCCTTTCCCGCCCCCTAAATCGGTGGTAAAAGCGGTGAAAGAACAAGCGGAAAAATGCAATTTGTATTCCGATCCCACGTGCAGTGCGCTTATTGAAAAAGCGGCGCAGCTTTGGGGTGTGAAGAAAACGCAAATTTTGCCTACCAACGGCTCGGACGAAATTTTGAACTTTGCTTTTATGGCGTTTTGCGATAAAAATACACCCGCCGTGTTTGCCGATATTACGTACGGCTTTTATTCGGTTTTTGCCGATTTGCACGGCATAGAATATAAAAAAATCCCCCTTAAAGACGATTTTTCGATAGATTATCGTGATTATTGCGGGGTAAACGGGACAATATTTATTGCAAACCCCAACGCGCCTACGGGCATTGCTCTTTCCAAAGCGGAAATTGAAGAAATTTTACGCACGAACCCCAACAACGTAGTGGTTGTTGACGAAGCGTACGTAGATTTCGGCGGGGAAAGCTGTGTAGATTTGATTGACAAATACGACAATTTGTTGGTCACGCAAACGTTTTCCAAATCGAGAAGCTTGGCGGGTGCTCGCCTTGGTTTTGGTTTTGCTTGCGAAAGCTTGCTTGCCGATTTGAATACGATTAAATATTCTACAAACCCCTACAACGTAAATCGCATGACGATGGAGGCGGGGCGTGTGGCACTTTGCGAACAAGCGTATTTTGATAAAAAATGCCAAGAAATTTGCGAAAACCGTACTTTCACGACGGGGGAATTGAGAAGACTTGGCTTTACGGTGCTTAATTCTAAAACGAATTTCGTGTTCGTGAAATCGCCCAAGATTAGTGGCTTGGAACTGTATGAAAAATTGAAAGCGAAAGGCGTTTTGGTTAGACACTTTAACGGCGAACGTATCAAAGAGTTTAACCGTGTGACAATAGGCACGAAAAAGCAAATGCAAGTCTTCCTTAATTGCGTTGAAACAATCTTGAAGGAGAAAGAAAATGAGGAGAGTGAGTGAAATCGTTAGAAAAACGGGCGAAACGGATATTTTGTTGCGCTTGAATTTAGACGGCGAAGGCAAAAGCGAGATTGCAAGCGGTTGCGGCTTTCTCGACCATATGCTTACCCTTTTTGCAAAACACGCGAATTACGATTTAACCGTGCGTTGTAAAGGCGACGTGGAAGTGGATTATCACCACACGACGGAAGACATCGGCATTGCGCTTGGCAAGGCTTTTTATGAAGCACTTGGCGAAAAGCGTGGTATCACTCGCTATGGCGACATAGTATTGCCTATGGACGAAACGCTTATTTTGGCGGCTGTTGATTTGTCGGGTAGAGATTATGCGGCAATCGATTTGCAATTCGCCTTTGAAAAGGTAGGCGATTTCGATTGTGAACTTTGCGAAGAATTTTGGCTTGCGTTCGTGCGTGAAGCTAAAGTCACCTTGCACGTAAAACAACTTGCAGGTAAAAATGCGCACCACATCATTGAAGGCACGTTTAAGGCGGTTGCACGCGCGTTGTCTATGGCGACAGCTATCGATATGGCTCGCGCACACCAAATTCCTTCCACGAAAGGGATTTTATAAGGAGTTTTTATGATTGCCATTGTAGATTACGGCGTAGGGAATTTATTTTCCCTTTGCTCGTCTTTCAAAAAAATCGGTGCGGAAGCGGTGGTGACGTCCGATAAAAACGTAATCGAAAACGCCCAAAAGATTATTTTGCCCGGGGTTGGCGCATTTGAAGATGCGGCGAAAAAACTTCGTGAAACGGGCTTGGGGGAACTTGTCAAAGAACAAGCGAAAAAGGGTAAATACATGATGGGTATTTGCCTTGGTATGCAAATGCTGCTTGATAAAAGTTTCGAATACGGCGAACATGAAGGTCTTGGCTTAATATCGGGCAACGTGACGCCTATCAAGGGCTTTGTTCGTGGCGATTTGAAAATTCCACACATCGGTTGGAATGGATTGCATTTTAAGAAAGACCACTTTCTTTTCAAGTATATCAAAGAAGGCGACCATGCGTATTTCGTGCACTCGTATCACGCAACCGATTGCGATAAAGACGTGCTTGCAACGACGGAATACGATAAACAATTGACGGCGGCAATAGGCAAAGACAACGTTCTTGGTTGTCAATTCCACCCCGAAAAGAGCGGCGACGTAGGCTTGAATATCCTTCGTGCGTTCGTAGAAGAAAAGGACTAAATTATGAAAATTTTCCCTGCTATTGATTTATACGATAACAAAGCGGTGCGCTTGTTTAAGGGCGATTACGCGCAAATGACGGTGTACAACGAAAACCCCGTTGAAGTTGCGCGTGCTTTTAAGGATTGCGGCGCTCGGCAAATCCACGTCGTTGATTTGGCGGGGGCAAAGCTTGGCATGCCTGCACACATGGAAATGGTGCGTAAAATCGTAGAAGAAACGGGCTTATTCGTAGAAATCGGCGGGGGAATCCGTTCGATGGATACGATAGAAAAATACGTTTCGGCGGGTGCAAGCCGTGTTATTTTGGGTACGGCGGCTGTCACGGACGAGTCGTTTTTGAAAGAAGCGATTGCGGCGTACGGCGATAAAATTGCCGTTGGTGCAGATATTGCCGATGGTAAAGTGGCAATTAAAGGTTGGCTTGAAAAATCAAGCTACGACGTGTATTCGTTTTTGGAAAAAATGCAAACACTTGGCGTGAAAACGATTATTTGCACAGACGTTTCCAAAGACGGCGCAATGAAAGGTGCAAACCACGCTTTGTATAAAGAACTTACTGAAAAATACAATTTGCAAATTATCGCTTCGGGCGGTGTATCGTCGATTGAAGACGTAAAAACGTTGACGGAAAACGGTGTGTACGGCGCAATCATCGGCAAGGCGTATTACATCGGCGCAATCGACTTGCGTGAAGCGATTGAGGTGGCAAAATGATAACGAAACGTATTATTCCCTGCTTAGACGTAAAGGACGGGAAAGTAGTTAAAGGTGTCAATTTTGAAAAATTAAAGGACGTAGCATCGCCGATAGATTTGGCAAAATTCTATTCGGATAACGGCGCGGACGAGTTGGTTTTCTACGATATTACGGCTTCGGCGGAAGGTAGAAAGCTTTTTACGGACGTGTTGAGAGAAGTTGCAAAAAACGTGTTTATTCCGCTTACGGTAGGCGGTGGTATTCGTTCCACGGCGGATTTTGAAAGGGTGCTTTCTTGCGGTGCGGATAAAGTGAGTGTCAATTCGGGCGCAATTTCCAACCCCACGCTTATAAGCGAAGCGGCAAAAAAATACGGCGATCAATGCGTGGTTATTTCGGCGGATATCAAAAGGGTAAACGGCAAATTCCACGTCTTTGCAAAAGGCGGTAGAGAAGATACGGGTATGGATGCTATTTCTTGGATAGTTCGCTGTGTTGGCGAAGGCGCGGGAGAAGTAGTTGTAAATTCCATGGACACGGACGGTGTGAAAAACGGGTTTGATATCGAGCTTTTACAGCTCGTTTGCAACGCTGTGGACGTGCCCGTAATTGCATCGGGCGGTGCGGGCTCGCAAGCGCATTTCATTGAATTATTCCAAAAAGTGCCTACGATAGACGCTGGGCTTGCGGCTTCGGTATTCCATTTTGGGGAAATTGCTATTCCCGATTTGAAAAAAACTTTGCGTGCTAACGGGATAACCGTTCGCTTGTAATCAATAGGAGAGTTGTTATGATTAACGTAGAAGAATTGAAATTTGACGAGAAAGGTCTTATACCCGCAATCGTGGTGGATATTGTCACCGGGAACGTATTAACGCTTGCGTATATGAACAAAGAAAGCTTGCAAATCACGATGGAGAAAGGTCTTACGTGTTTTTGGAGTAGAAGTAGAAACGAGCTTTGGTTGAAAGGGGAAACGAGCGGAAATTATCAACACGTCGTTTCGATTACGGCGGATTGCGATAAAGATGCGTTGGTTGTGAAAGTGGAAAAGGACGGCCCCGCTTGCCATACGGGTGCGGATAGTTGTTTCTTCAACCCCGTATATATCCACGAGGAAAAGCATGATTTCAGCTTGCGTGGCTTGTACGAATTGCTTGTGGAAAGAAAAGAGGAAAAGCCGCAAGGCTCGTACACTACCTACTTGTTTGAAAAGGGCTTGGATAAAATCCTTAAAAAGATAGGTGAAGAAACTACGGAAGTTATCATTGCGGCAAAAGCGCAAGATAAGAAAGAAACGATTTATGAGATTGCCGACCTTGCTTACCATATTTTGGTAATGATGGTAGAAAACGGTATCAGCTTGGACGAGGTTAGAAACGAACTTTCTTCCCGTCATATCATCGACCATAAAGTAAAACAAGAAAAGATGACGAAATAACAAAATATGCAAAACCCCACGGACAGCTCCGTGGGGTTTTATATATATATAAATAAGGAAATATTTTTTATAAAATGGCAAGAAATTTGCATATTTCTTAAAAGAACGATTGACAAAACTTGCAAATTAAGGTACAATAATAATTGTGTCATAATGACAATTGGGATATTATGACCAAAATTAAACTGTGACAAATCCAAAAAAGAAAGGAAAATACCTAATGAAAAAGAGATGGAAATGGAAACTGATTGCCTTTTTTGCAGTGCTGGCATCCGTGCTTTTGTTGGGCGGTTGTAAATTCCAGTACACCTTGGAAGAAAAAAGGGAAGAAACGGGCATGAACGCTTGCGTGACGTATTACACGAACGGCAACGGCGCTTACTTCGGTACGGACGTTACGATGAAGAAGTTGTATCTTGCCGACGGCTCGGTTGCAATCAACATCGGGGTAGACCGTGTAACGAACGGTACTCTTCCAACGCCTACGAGAAGCAATTACACGCTTTTGGGTTGGTATGAAGCGGAAGTGGACGACAACGGCAATCCTTTGAAAGATGAAACGACGGGCGAAGTAGTACTTAAAAAACAAGCGTTTGACTTCAAGTATAGATTGCAAGACGGCGACGATATCGTGTTGTATGCGAAATGGCAAAGAAACGAAGCCGTAAACGTATATCTTGTTTGTGACGAAATTACGGCGGATAAGCCTTTCGTGGTTGACGGCGTACAGCTCAACAATAAAGATTTCTTGAAATCGTACAACTATCAATCGAGCAATCAACGTCCCAAACCTGCGGACAGCACGTTGCCCAGCGTTTCGGGTTATACGGCTTACGGGTTCTACGCTGACGAAGCTTGTACGCAAGAAGTAAATTGGCCACTCGATCGTGAACGCGACGGCGATTGCAAAATCTACGTTAAGTACATCAAAGGTACGTGGACGATTTTGAGAGATGCGGATGCGGTTAAAAATATGTTCGCTTCGGCGGCTGCGAGAAACTACTATCTTGCAAACGACATCGATTGTTCGTCTGTTACGGTAGTTGCTAAGAGTACGTTTAACTACACCTTGCAAGGCAACGGACATACGATTAAAAATCTTAACGTATCAGCTGGCAACATTAAAGACGAAGTAGTAGGTTCTATGTTCGGCAAGCTTGGTGCAAATGCGAAGATTGAAAACGTGACGTTTGAAAACGTAAAACTTACTTGCTCGCTTCAAAGCGACGTACACGCAAGAGCATATTTGTTCTTCGCTGAAAAAGCGGCAAGCGCAACGATTGCAAACGTAGTTCTTAAAGGCGACCTTATTATTGACGTGACGAGAGAAAAGGACGCGATTTTGGATAACATGGTAAAGAGCAATTCTGGTGTTATCGAATGGATTTATACGAACGTATTGTTCGGCGGATTTGAAACGGATGAAGAAGCTCTCAATGGTGGCTTAGGTGTCACGGTTGACGATGGTGCAAACGTAAGCGTATTGAAAAATACGGACGAAATTATTGCATCTTAATAAAATTTGGTAAAAACATCGGAGGGATATATAATGAAACAAAATTTGAGAAGAACGGCTTGTCTTCTTTTGGCTGCGGTGACGGCATTGCCTTTCGCTGCATGCGGCAAGAAGGGTGGAGAACAAGGTGGCGGCTCGGGTAGTCAAAAGAACAATCCCGAAGTTCAACCTTTGGTTTTGAGCACGGATGCATTAGACGGTAAATTCAACCCGTTCTATGCTACGAGCGCAACGGACGTAACGATTGCTGCTCAAACGCAACTTGGTATGCTTACGTTGGACGAAAAGGGTCAAATCGTATGTGGCGAAAACCAAGCTACGGTTGCGCTTGACTACAAGACGACGATGTACGATACGGCTGAACAAGGCACGGGCAACGTGACGACCAACGCGGCAAATGCAAAGAGAACGGAATACGAATTCCTTATCAAAAACGGCATTAAGTTCAGCGACGGCGACGATTTGACGATTGACGACGTACTCTTCAACTTGTACGTTTACCTTGACCCGTTGTACATGGGCTCGGCAACCATCTATTCGACGAAGATTCAAGGCTTGAACGCTTATCGTACGCAAAGCCCCGACGCAAGCAACGATTCGATCACGAACGTAAAAGAAGGCTTCTATGCACAAGCGGATATGCGCATTAGATACGTGCTCGGCAAATACTGCGGTATTGACGAAACGGGTTACGAATCGCAAAACCAAGCAACGATCGATGCAGACTTTGCGCTTGCTAAATCGCTTTTCTTGGAAGAAGTAAAATCCGACTGGACGGCAAACGTAGGTTCTTTGGAAAGCTATGACAAAGAATTCAACTTCACGGAAGATTGGGAAGTTTACTACTACAACGAAGGTCTTGTAAAGATTGAATACGAAATGACGGACAACGGTTCTTATCAAGCAATGAAGGATAGCGACGGCAAGTACATCACGACGCTTGATAAGAGAGACGCGGACGACAACGATATGGGTGAAGTGTACAAATCGGAAATGGCAGCAGCAGTTGCTGGTCTTACGAAAGGCACGGACGAATACGAAACCGCAATGAAGAACAAGGCGATTCAAACCGTTTATGAAACGTACGTAAACGAAGATTTGAACACGATGGACGACGACGTACTCAAATACTGGGCTACGGCTGACAAGATTCGTGAAGAAATCGCTTCGCAACTTTTGGACGAATACTATGAAGAATTGAAGAACGCTTCCGACGGTATGCCCGTTAAGAGCATTAGCGGTATCACGACCTACCACACGACGTCGTTCAGCGGCGGCAAAATGCGTAGCACGTTGGATGCACAAGGCCACGACGTATTGAAGATTGTTATCGACAACGTTGACCCGAAAGCAATCTACAACTTCTCGTTCACGGTTGCGCCTATGCACTACTACGCTGACGGCAACGATGCAGTTGGTGGCAAGTATAACGATTATTATAGAAACGCAAACCGCACGACCAACTTCGGCGTAGCGTTTGGTGAAAAGGACTTCTTCGATAAAGTATTGCAAGCCCCTGAAAAATCGGGCTATCCCGTAGGCGCAGGCGCATACATGGCTTGGTCGAGAGAAGACGGCGCAGCGAAAAATGCTGACAGCTTCTGGAATAACAACATCGTTTACTATAAGCGCAACGACAATTTCCACACCGTTGGTAAGCAAATTGAAAACGCAAAGATTAAATATCTTCGTTATCAAGTTATCAACTCCAACCAACTTATGAACGCTCTTGCGGCTGGTACGGTACACTTCGGTACGCCCAACGCATCGGCAAAGAATATCCAAGAACTTGGTAAATATAGCCAACTTAGCCGTGTAGAAGTTGAAACGAACGGTTATGGTTACGTAGGTGTAAACGCGAAGTACGTAGCGGATATCAACATTCGTCGTATCATCATGAAGACGATGAACTTGGACGATCCTAAAGCATACTACGGTTCTAACTCTTCGAAGATTTATCGTCCCATGTCCTTGACGTCCATGTACTATCCCGCACGTAACGACGACGGTGATCCCGATATGGAAGGCAACAAAGTGCTTGAAGCATATAAGGGCAACGAATATGGCGTAGGTGACTTGACCTACTACGGCGATATGAACGACACCGATATCACGGGTATCGATTCGTACGACTATGCAGTACAAACTGTAAATGCTGAACTTGACTCTTTGGGTTACGTAATGAGAAACGGCGTACGTCAAAAGGGCGACGAAAAATTGGAATACACCTTCACGATTGCAGGCGGTTCTGACGACCACCCCGCATACAAGATGTTCCAAGAATCCGCAAGCATTTTGAACGAATGTGGCTTCAAGATTACGGTAAGAACGGACCCTCAAGCGCTTATTAAGCTCGCGAGTGGTGAATTGCAAGTATGGGCAGCAGCTTGGTCTTCGCCTATCGACCCCGATATGTACCAAGTTTACCATAAAGACAGCACGGCTACCAGCGTTAAGAACTGGGGTTACGACGTAATCTATAAGGCTGGCAACGAAACGAAGTACGCTACCGAACGTTCTATCATCGACGCGATGAGCGAACTTATCGAAGCAGGTAGAGAAACGTTGGACGAAGAACAACGTTTTGCAATCTACACGAACGCTTTGGATATGGTAATGGAACTTGCGGTTGAATTCCCTGTATATCAAAGAAAAGACTTGTTCGTTTACGACAACACGCTTATCGATTCGAAGACGCTTAACCAAAAGCCTTCGCCTAACTCCGGTTTGCTTGATAGAATTTGGGAAGTAAACTATTTGTAATTTGCAACTTATATAAATCTAACAAAAAAGTGAAGAAATAAAATGGTTAAATACATTATAAAAAGACTATTGATTTCTTTATTGATATTATTCGGCGTGTCGGTGATTTTGTATTTCCTTGTACGGTTAATTCCGCCTACAAGCTTCTACGAAAGAGTACCCGACAACGCCGGTATCGATAAAGATGCGGTAGTAAAAGAAATGCTTGCATATTATGGGCTTGCGGACAATTCGTTCGGGGGCATCATAAAGGGATACTTTGGTTGGCTGTGGAACTTTGTTCGCGGTGATTTCGGCGTATCCTTCCAAAGTGGTAAAAATATTTCCGATATGATTTTCAAGGATATGGGCGTATCGTTCATTATCTCGTTCTTGTCCTTGATTTTGCAACTTTTGATTGCAATTCCTCTTGGTATCAAGTGCGCTTGCAATCAATACGGAAAGTTGGACTACGCTGCCACCGTTTTGACGATGATCGGTATCTCGTTCCCGTCCTTCTTCTTCGGCAACATCATGATTAAATTGTTCGCCGTAGAACTTGGTTGGTTCCCTCAAAGTGGTTTGGAATCCGCAACCAAGACGCTTGTAGGTTTCGAACGTTTCCTTGACCAAGCGCATCACTTGGTATTGCCCATGTTCGTGCTTGTTATCTTAAGCGTAGGTTCGATGATGCGTTATACGCGTACGAACACGCTTGAAGTATTGTCTGCGGACTATATCCGTACGGCAAGAGCAAAGGGGCTTTCAGAAAACAAAGTTGTTTATAAGCACGTATTCCGCAACACGATGATTCCTTTGGTTACGACGCTTGCCGGCATTTTGCCTGGTCTTTTCTGTGGTTCGATGATCACGGAAGAAATCTTCGGCTTGCCTGGTATCGGTCTTGCCGCATGGAACGCATTCTCGAAATCGGATATACCCTTCATCATGACGTACAATATGTTTATTGCAGTATTGACGGTCGTTGGTATTTTGCTTACCGACTTGATGTATGCGGTGGTTGACCCTCGCGTCAAATTGAAATAAGGAGGACGATTATGGAAGAAGAAGTAAAAGTTTCTGAAACGGAATTGTCCCAAGACGTGGTGGAAAACGAAGTGGAAACGGCAGAAGATTTGCATGGTGAAAACCTTGGCGATAGAGTAAAAGTTCTTTCGCCCGGCCGCATGGTTGCAAAACGCTTTTTCCGTTCCCGTTTGTCGATGGTTGGCTTGATTACTTTGCTTGCATTGTTCTTGTTCTCTTTCCTTGGCCCGCTTTTCTCGCCCTACACGGGTAAAGATAAAATGGGGCAAGTAAACGACCAAGGCACGTTCATTCGCGTAGAAGAACAAACTTTCTCGTTTGAAACTACGGACGGCGAAGTGGTAAACGGCTACATATTCATCGAAGAAGAAACCACGGTAAACAGCAACGCAAATCTTTCTTGGCAACACTTGCTTGGCACGGACAACAACGGTTATGATATTTTCACCCGTTTGATGCTCGGTGGCCGTATTTCCTTGACAATCGGCTTTGTCGTCGTTATCTTGGAAACGATTTTGGGTGTATTGCTCGGTGGTTTGGCGGGCTATTTCGGTGGCTGGGTTGACAACGTTATCATGCGTATAGTCGACATTTTAAGCTGTATTCCCAGTTTGCCTATCTTGCTTGTATTGTCCGTTGTATTTACGGAAAATAAAGTGGACGGCATTGAAAAATTGTATTACATGATGGGTATTCTATCGCTCATGGGTTGGACGGGCACGGCTCGTTTGGTGCGTGGTCAAATCCTTTCCTTGCGCGAACAAGAATTCATGCTTGCGGCAAAATGCTCGGGTCTTTCTACAAGTAGAAAGATATTCAAGCATTTGTTGCCCAACGTATTGCCTCAACTTATTGTTTCGATGACGCTCGGTCTTGGTAGCATTATCTTGACGGAAGCAACGCTTGGCTATTTGGGCTTGGGTGCTCCTCTTGGTACGGCTACGTGGGGCGCGCTTATCAATACGGTTACGAAGGGCTCTACGTGGAACTTCTGGGTGCCTGCTGGCGTTTGCATTACGCTTGCAATCTTGGCGTTCAACTTTGTTGGCGACGGGCTTCGCGACGCGTTTGACCCGAAGATGAAGAGGTGATAAGATGGCGGCTGAAAAGAATTCTCATTATATAAGCGGTAAAGAATCCCGCAAAATCGCCAAGGAAAACTTCAAAATCACCAGACGTTTTGAAAAGGCTAAAAAGCGCAATATCCCCGAATCGGAATACCTTTCCGAAATGAAGGACGATAATAATATTATCGAATTTGACAATTTGCACACCTATTTCTATACGGATACGGGTGTTGTAAAGGCTGTAAACGGCGTGACGTTCTCTATTCCTTCCGGTTCAACGGTAGCGGTTGTAGGGGAATCGGGTTGCGGTAAAAGTGTTACGTCCCTTTCCACGATGCGCCTTGTACAAGGCCCTAGCGGTCAAGTGGTAAGCGGTTCTATCCGTTTCCGCACCAACGCTTTCCGTTTGGATAAGCGTGGCAAGAAAATCCCCGTTTACGAAACGCAAATCGTTGACGGCGTAGAAACTCCCGTTTTGGACGAAAAGGGCAAACCCGTTCGTAAAAAGAACGAGCTTGGCGGTTATATGTTTGAAATGGAAGAAAAGGTTTACGATATTGCAAAAATGCCTATTGATGCAATGCGTAATATCCGTGGCCGTGAAATTTCGATGATTTTCCAAGAACCTATGACGTCGCTTAACCCCGTTTTCACGGTGGGTAATCAGCTTGACGAAGTTGCGTTCTTGCACATTAAAGGCATTTCCAAGGCAAATGCGAAAAAGCGTAGCGTGGAAATGTTGGAACTCGTTGGTATTGCTGATCCCGAAGGCGTTTACAAGAAATATCCCCACGAATTGTCGGGCGGTATGCGTCAACGTGTCATGATTGCAATGTCCTTGCTTTGCAATCCCCGTTTGATTATTGCAGACGAACCTACGACGGCGCTCGACGTAACGATTCAAGCGCAAATCCTTGACTTGCTTCGTGAAATTAAGGGTAAAATCAACGGCTCGATTATGCTTATTACGCACGACTTGGGCGTAGTTGCAGAAATGGCTGACTACGTAGTGGTTATGTACGCGGGTAAGATTATTGAAATGGGTACGGCGGAAGATATTTTCGATAGACCTATGCACCCGTACACAATCGGTTTGCAAAAGAGTAAACCTACGGTTGACGGGGACGTGGATTCGCTTTACTGTATCCCTGGCTTCGTTCCTAACCCTATCAATATGCCCAATTATTGCTATTTCCGCGATCGTTGCGAAAGCTGTAAAAAGGAATGTGCGGGCGAATATCCCGAACTTGTAAAAGTGACGGACACGCACAGCGTTTCTTGCTATTTGTACAAGGAGGAGAATAAATAATGGAACAAGAAATTATTCACTCTTCCGTTGTAGAAGAAACGGTTGAAAACGACGTATTGTTGGACGTTAAAAATCTTAAAAAACATTTCGTTGTTGGTACGACCTTCTTTGGCAAGCCCAACGCTTGGCTCAAAGCGGTTGATAACGTTTCCTTTAAGCTTAAGAAAGGCAAAACGCTTGGTATCGTAGGCGAATCGGGTTGCGGTAAAACGACGATGGGACGTACGATTTTGCGTCTTTATGACGTGACGGACGGCGAAGTTTGGTTTAACGGCAAAGAAGTTTCCAAAATTAAGGATAAAGAGTTTGATAAACTCCGTCCTAATATGCAAATGATTTTCCAAGACCCGTATGCAAGCCTTTCGCCCCGTTTGACGGTTGGTGAAATTATCGGTGAAGCTGCTTTGCACCACGGCTTGGTAAGCAAAGCGGATTATCGTAAATACGTTTTGGACGTAATGAAGATGTGTGGTTTGCAACCGCATTACTTTGATAGATACCCCCACGAATTCTCGGGCGGTCAAAGACAACGTATTTGTATTGCAAGAGCGTTGGCTCTTAAACCCGAACTCGTTATTTGCGACGAGCCTGTATCGGCGTTGGACGTATCCATTCAAGCGCAAATCATCAACATGCTCAAAGAACTTCAAAAGGAATTGGGCTTGACGTATATCTTCATTTCGCACGACTTGTCGGTTGTAAAACACATTTCCGACGAAGTAGGCGTTATGTATTTGGGTAGCATGGTAGAATACGGCTCGAAAGAACGTATTTTCAGCAATACGTTGCACCCTTACACCAAAGCGTTGTTCTCGGCTGTTCCCGTGCCTAACCCGCACGTGAAGATGAACCGTGTTGTTTTGAAAGGCGATATTCCTTCGCCCGTAAACCCGCCGAAAGGTTGCAAATTCCACACTCGTTGCGACAAGTGCATGGAAATTTGTAAATCGGTAGTTCCTCAATATCGTGAAGTGGAAGAAGGGCATTTCTGCGCTTGCCACTTGTACGATACGGAAGAAGAACTTGCTGCGTTTGAAGCGGAAAAAGCCGCTGAATCGGTTGAAAAACAATTAGCGGAATAAATTATCATAAAACGCAACAACGTGTGTGTAAACGTCAAATAAAGCCGTAAAAAGCAGGCTTTACGAGGTGTATAATGGAAGATAAGGAAAAGATACCGCAAGAAGTAGAAAAGGCGGAAAATCAAGCGGAAACGGCGCAAGAAAAAGTGCACGTTAAGCGTGAGCAAGAGCCTTTGGATATGGAAACGACGGTTGCTGATATGAACGTGGAAGGCTTTGGTTGGTACGCTCCTAATCGTAAAAAGAAAAAAGCCGATAGAGTAAGCGTTTCTAAAAAAGAATACCGAGCAATGGTTCGTGGTGCGTTTTCAGCAATGATTCCTATGTTCCTTTGTATGCTTGCCGCATTTGCTATCGTATTTGTGTTAGCGTACTTGTGGTTAAAACCCTAACAAATGATTAAAAAACACGCCCATTAAGGCGTGTTTTTTGATGAAACCCCGTTGAACAAGTGTTCAACCGGGTTTTTGTTTGTAAATAAGCTGTTTCCATTTGATTTAATAAATTAAATCGTTTCTACGTTGATAAGGTTAGAGTTGCCGCTTTTACCGTTAGGCGTACCGCCCGTGATAACAATGGTGTCGCCCTTCTTTGCTAAACCGCTCTTGATTGCGGCTTGTTTTGCGAAGTAGAACAAAATATCAATAGATGAATATTCGTCTGCCATAAACGGTAAAACACCCCAGCTCAAAGCAAGCTGTCTATAAGCGTGGATATCCGTCGTTAAGCCTAAAATATTGATGTTTGGTCTAAAACGGGAAACCATACGTGCCGTGCCACCCGTCAACGTACATACGACGATGGCTTTTGCATTCAAGTCCTTGGCAAGAGTTGCAGCGGAGTGGGAAAGAGCTTCGGATGTATTTTTGATGGCAAAATTGTCAATCGTTTGGATATATTCGATGTGCGTTTCCGCGCGGGAAAGAATTTTTGCCATTGCATCAACCGATTCTACGGGATATTCGCCCGCAGCCGTTTCACCCGAAAGCATAACGGCGGACGTGCCGTCGTAAACAGCGTTTGCAACGTCGGAAATTTCCGCACGGGTAGGACGGGGGTTGTGAATCATCGATTCGAGCATTTCCGTTGCGGTAATAACTCGTTTACCGTGAATACGGCATTGACTAATGATATATTTTTGAATGTCGGGCAATTCTTCATAAGGAATTTCCACGCCCAAATCGCCACGTGCAACCATGATGCCGTCGCAAACTTTCATGATTTCATGCAAATTCTTTACGCCTGCTCTATTTTCAATCTTTGCGATGACGTCGATATGCTTGCCACCGTTTTCCATCAAAAATTCTTTGGTATCCAAAACGTCTTGCGCTTTAGAAACGAAGGAAAGGGCGATAAAGTCAATATCTTGTTGAATGCCGAATAAAATATCCGCCTTGTCTTGTTCGGAAAGGAAATCCAAATGCAATTCCTTGTCGGGGAAATACATGGATTTTCTATTGGAGAGCACACCGCCGATTTCTACAACGCAATGCACGTTGGGGGGAATAACGTCCACAACACGGAAAACGATTAAGCCGTTGTTCAAAAGAATTTTATCGCCAACAACCAACTCTTTGCAAATATCTTTATAGGAAACGGAAACACGGGTGTTGTCGCCTTCAATTTCTTCGGTGGTGAAGATAAAGTTATCGCCTTCGTTTAATGCAATTTTGCCATCCTTAAACGTTTTGATGCGGAATTCAGGTCCTTTCGTGTCCAACAAAATAGGAAGTGGAACGTGCTTTTCTTCACGCACTTGTTTAATCAATTTAATTTTTTCCGCATAATCTTCGTGCGAACCATGGGAAAAGTTGAGACGAATAACGTCGCAACCCGCATCCGTCATTGCGGAAATCGTTTTCTTTGTCGAGCTTGCAGGCCCGATCGTACAAATAATCTTCGTTCTTTTCATAAAATTTCTCCAACTATTTTGCATATAATGCAAAAAATAAAATACACGATAAATTCTACTATATTTTTTGAAAAAAGGCAAGGGAATTGAGTGATTTTTTTGAAAGAAAGTGCTATAATATATTTGCGATTTGAGTTTGTTATACGGTCGCGGCGTCTTTTGACGATGAGGAAAGTCCGAGCAGCATAGGACAGGGTGCCTGATAACGTCAGGTGAAGGTGACTTTAAGGATAGTGCAACAGAAATAAACCGCAATGCTCGCATTGTAAGGATGGAAAGGCGAGGTAAGAGCTCACCGATATCTTGGTAACAAGATATGCCATGTAAACCCCACCCGCTGCAAGATTGGGTTTCCGTTATATAGGGTTGTCCGCCCAACGGAATACCGTTAATATCGCTCGAGCTTATCGGTGACGATAAGCCTAGATAAATGGCCGTACACGACAGAACTCGGCTTACAGACAAACTCAAGTTGTATTTTTTAAGCAAAATCAGGCGTAACCGCCTGATTTTTTGCTTTATATGCGATTATATCTTGTTGGCTTTTCCTTTTGCGGGGTTGAAAGTGAGATAAGGTAAAAACACAACGTTATCTATGCTAAACATAGGTATTATGCCTTGCATACTATCAAAAAATGGGCGAAAAACGCCTAAAATATCGATTTTTAATACTATTAACTATGCCAAACGTAGGTATTATGTAAGACATAATTATTTTTCTTGTCGTTTTTTGGTATAGTACAAACCTATTTTTTCATACGTATAGTTAGCATTTTATAGGGCAAACGAGAAAAAGCGTTTGAAATAGGTGGGGTATGTTTTTAGAATTGTTTTGGCGATTGATTGGTAAGATTGTCTTTTTTACGGGTGCTATCGGTACAAAGAATTCCTTTGCAAAGCCGCTCACAAAAGAGGAAGAAGATTATTATTTAGATTTGGTTAGAAAGGGCGATAACAACGCCAAAGAAATTTTGGTGAAGCACAATATGCGTTTGGTGGCGCACATCGTCAAAAAATACACGGGCGCAGCGGAAACGGACGATTTGATTTCGGTTGGAAGCATAGGGCTTATCAAAGCAATAGGCAGCTATCAAGCGGGGCACGGCACGACGCTTGCAACGTACACGGCTCGTTGTA
>JAZQWG010000013.1:0-14792 GCA_045632265.1 Candidatus Scatosoma sp. | reverse complement strand
AAACCGAGCGAACGAACCATGTTTTCAAGCACCAATTCTTGCTCCATTGCCGCCACGATTTCCATCTTCATTTCGGTTGCCGCTTCATACTTTTCGTCACCTTCATCATAGAGTGCAATTACGCTATCAAGTTGCACTAATTCTTCGTTTCGAGTGCTCGTTCTTTCCGCTCGATAGGTCGAAAAATAATTAGATGCCGTCACGTCGTTTTCCGCGGACGTCAACGTTGTTTTCGTGTTGGCAAGCACGAAGTTGAACACCGCAGTAACGGCAAGCAACAACACCAAAGACGACATTAAAACCACTTTCTTTTTGTTTGACATAATTTTTTATCTCCTTTTTACTCTTTTTTTAGATAAACTTTTACCGATTTTTCATGCGTACCAAGCGCAGCCGCAACCGCTTCCCGCACGTTGATAATCACTTGCAAATTTTTCGCTCCTTCGCACACCACGACAACGCTTTGCACCCCCTCTTCCGTTTCACAAATCATCACTTCCGCCTCACCCACGCCTTCCATTTGTGCGAGAATTTCGCTTATTTTTTGCTCGTTTTCACTGCAAGTAGACGTAGGCGCGCTTTCCTTTTTATCCGTATAAAAAATCCGCCAAATTGCAACGATTAAAACGATTGCAAGAATACCCACGATAAGCACGTCTTTCCATTTTTTTAGCTTAAAAAAGCCTTTAGGCGGCGAGTTGTTTTTCTCTAAATTATTCAATTTGCACCTCGCTACAATAATTTTGCATAACGTACTCTTTTATCTCGTTTTTGCTTGAAATTGACGTGTTTTCGAGTGTTTTTACAGCAATTTTCGTAATTTTCACTTCGTCAACGTCACTGTTATCAGCGTTTTCAAATTGCCAAAATATATCGCATGAAACGACAATAGAAAACTTATCGTAAATTTCGTTTTCAAGCGATTGTTTAGCGTTGTCAATTCGCATTTCGCAATAATACTGTATGAACGATTTGTCCGTTTGTATGACCGTTTGCGTAATTTTTTCGTTGTTTTTTTCATCGTCCCCAAAATCGCTTATAAATTGCGGGATAGGCGCAATAATGGATATTACGCACGCAAGCTTTGCAATCCCCTTGATTACTCCCGCCGTTTTGCCGTTTGGCAGCAATGCCGTTAATACGGCACAAACCAAAACCGTGCCGATGATACTGATTAAATACCCGCTCAAAATAGAGCCTCCGATGACATAACAAGCAGCAATATACAAAGGAAATACAAAAACGCCGTAAAGAGCAACGCCGCCGTGCAATATTGCAAATTTTCCGCTGTTTCGCCTAAAAAGTTGGATATTTTGCTATCCCCAAACGGTTGCGTAATCGCTGACGTTAGCCGTAGCAATAAATTGACGGCGATCAGCAATATTAACGGCTCGAAAAGCACGAAAACCATTAAAAAGATACTCATACTGCCAAGCGAATTTTTAATTAAAATACTTCCCGCTACGGCAAGGTCAAATCCGCCCGATAAAAAACCGCCTACAATGGGCACACCGTTGCCGATTGCGTATTTTGCCGCCCTTCGCACTATTCCGTCCGTCGTTGCCGCCGTTATCCCCTGCAAAGTGAAAAATAAACCGAAAACAGATATGCAAACACCTATAATCCATTTGTTTATACTCTTAAAAAAGGCGCTAAATTTATTGATTTTCAGCTCCGTAGTCAAATTTCCCGCCATAGAAAAGGCAATTATCGTAATCGTGATAGGAAAGACCACTTTCGACATCACCGAAACAATATTCGTTGAGAAAAACGCCACGGCTGGACGACAAACGGATGCGGAAATTGTCCCACCACTTGCCGCCATCAGCGTTAGCATAATGGGAAATACGATATTCATTTGTCGTTGCATAGACGAGACACAACGAAAGGCGCTTTGAAAACACTCGGTTAGCACGCTTATAAGCGGGATTAGCGCCGCAATATAACTTATCATAAATATCATATCCGTTGACGTTGCACCCAAACTGCCACTTCGTAGCGTGGAAATCAGCCCCGAGAGCAACGCGATCGCCGTAATACACGTAAAAGCGGGCAAAACTTGTTGCACTTTTTCAAATAACACACGCAAAATATCCGACGAAAAGCTTTTGTAATCGAATTTCTCGCCCGCAATATACGCTGTTAGTCGTTTTGCAACACTTTCGTTTGTAAAATTTCCCAAGCTATCCACGTATTCTTGCAACTGGGATAAATCTAACCCTTCTAATAATTCTTGGATATTTTTATTTAATTCGGCGTTTGCTTCCCCCTCGATTGTGGCGTTTTCATCCGCTTTTACAACGACTATTTTATCGCCAAAAAACGAAAAAGAAAATATGAATAATTGTATAAGTATAATGAATATAAATAGCGGCGATTTTTTACGTTTTAGTGTTATCATACCAAGTTAAGAAATGCACTTACAAGCTGCAATAAGCTTTGCAAAATAGGCAAGGAAAGTATCACGATAGCAAGCTTCCCACCAAGCGCAACCTTGTCCGCAACGGCGGGCGAGCCAAAGTCGTTTAGCACGCCAGCACCAAATTCCGTCACGTACCCAACCCCTACGATTTTGAGTAAAATTTTAAGTAGTCCATTGTTCATGCCCGTCGTTTGCGCTATCGATTGAAAGGCGGTGACAACGTCTTTAAGAGCGTCTACAAGAAAGAGCAAAATGACGATTATCCCCGTGACCGTCACCGCAAATGACAGTTCAGGCTTGGTGCTTTTTAAGATGATTGCCGTAATAGCTGTGACAAACGCCACGCCGATTATCTTTATAAGTTCCATCGTTTATCCCCTTTCATAGCCCGAAAATCGCCGTAATCTCACTAAATAAATCGCCTATCATACTCACAACAACCGCCAAAACAATGACGAGCCCAACGATGCTGACGAGCGTGGCTATATCGTCACGGTCGGATTTTTTTAGCACTTGACAAATGACAGTGATAATTATGCCTACTGCCGCCATCTTAAATAAAATACTGATGTCCATTTTCTATTTCGTCCGCCTTTACAAGATTATTATTAAAATGAATAATCCGCATAAAAATCCAAGTTTTATGTATAAATCACCGTATCTTTTGCAAGTGTTAATCGCCAATTTTTCCATAGAGATTAGCTGTTCTTTCATAGAATTAAAGTACGTTTTTTGCGAGGCGCTATCCCCTTTCCCAAGCATAAGAAAATAATCTTCCACGACGTTTTTCTCATCCGCTTTCAAAAAATCAAAATCTGCGTCGTTTAATAAATTCCCTTTCAATGCAACTCGTTTATCCACACAATACAAAAACCGTTGTAAAAGGGACGAAAACTCGCTTTTATACTCGTATTTCATGATAAAATCTTGCAAGGGATGACGATAATAGGAAATTTCGTTGATAAATCGCTCGTTAAATAGGCAAAATTGCGTAAAAAATTGTTTCCTCTTTCTATGTTTTCGTCCTAAAAGAAAGCCTACAAAGGTAGCAAACGCAACGACGGCAACCCCAAGCATAAATTTTATCATCATATCGTATGCCCGTCCTTATCGTAAATTGCCGACACAACCCCTATTTTTTTATCGTCCAACAGCACAACGTAATCAAAAAGCGAGAAAAAGCGCTTCTCTATACGCTCTACGGAAGAAAAATGTGCCGACGCAAGCACAAATACGCCCGCATTATACGCCTTTTCTACCGCCAAGCAATCGTTTATTGAAAGCTCGTCCGTAATAATTATATCGGGGCGCATTGCCCGTATTCCCGACGTAAAAGCCGTGTTTTTATCAGCAAATTTCATAACGTCACAACTATCGCCAAGCTCGCCGCACGCAATTTCCCCACGCTCATCGCAAATTAGTACGTTTTTACAGGTGTTTACACTGATAATTCTTGCCAAATCACGCAATATCGTCGTTTTCCCAAGCCCAGGTGGCGAAGCGATTAAAACGTTTTTTAGCCCGTTTTTTAGGATTCTATCGTAGATTTCTTGTCCCGAACCTACGATTTCATGCGGAATACGCACGCAAATGGACATAAAATTTCGAATTGAGAGCGGCTGCGTGTTATCAAACACGTATTCCCCCGCTAGCCCAAGCCTTGCTCCATCGTTTGATGTGATAAAGCCGCTTTTGATTTGTTCTTCCACCGAATACACCGAATAATTGCCCGCGCGATAGATTGTATCGGCGATATCAATTTCGTCGCAAATTACGGCGTTTTCCTTTCGTGAAGTTAAACCCAAATTGCCGAGATAACGATACGCCCCTTGATAGTTGATCGTGGTCGGTTTATTCGCGCGCAAACGCAGTTCGTAAACATAGTTTACGTTGACGTAGGATAAGGCGTCTTTTACGTTTTCGGGTAGGAAATCAAGCATTTGTATAATATACGCGCTTGCTTGTCCGATTAGAACGATTTTTACGCAAAAAAAACGTTCTCATGCGTTTTGCATGAGAACGTAATATTCCGTTTATAAAGATTTAAGAAAGGGAATTATTTGTTCAACAAATCAGCGATGGAAATGCCGGAGATGCCTTCTTCGCTCCATTCCGTAACTTCTTCCGTTACTTTAGGTGCGCGGGGCTTTCTCGTCTTTTCTTTACCTTCGTTATCTTCCTTTTGCGCCTTTTCTTTTCTTTCAACTTCAGGCTTGGGTTCAAGCGCTTTAATGGAAAGGTTCATCTTCTTTTCAGCGCAATCCAACTTCAAAATCTTAGCGTCGATTTCTTGACCGATTGCAAGAACCGTCGTAGGATTTTCAAGGAATTCGTGGGAGATTTGAGAAACGTGAACAAGACCGTCAATGCCTTTTTCAACTTCTACAAATGCACCGAAGGGTACGATTCTTACAACTTTACCGTGGATAACGTCGCCTTCTGCATATTTTTCAGCAGCGAGATCCCAAGGTTGGGGTTGCAATTGCTTATAACCGATGGAAACTTTCTTCGTTGCTTCGTCAATCTTAAGCACTTTGAATTGATATTTCTTGCCGATTTCCAAAACGTCAGCAACGGATTTAGCGCCCGTCCAAGACAAATCGGAAATGTGAGCAAGACAGTCGAAACCGTTTACGGATACGAACGCGCCGAATGCCGTAGCTCTTTCAACTTTACCTTCCACTACGTCGTCAACGTGGATGCTTGCAAAGAATTCTGCTTCTTTAGCAGCTTTAGCAGCTTCTTTAGCAGCTCTTTCTTCTTCCATGATTACGCGTTGGGAAGCGATAATTTCTTTTCTTCTTTCCGTTTTCAATTCGATAAGACGAAGACGCAATTTCTTGCCAACGTATTTATCCAATTCCTTAACGAAACCGGGACGAATTTCACGTGCGGGTACGAATACCGTATAAGAACCAAGTTGAGCAGTCAAACCGCCCTTGTTGAAGCCGGTACATTCAACTTCGAATTCTTTGCCAGACGTTACTTCTGCGAGCATCGCTTCTTCTTCTTTCACAGCTTTAATTTGCTTTTGCGAAAGAACAACGCGAGGCGAAACCGCTACGACCATCAATTCAATCTCTTCGCCGATTTTGCCTGCGAAGTCTTCTTTGTTATATACTTCGCAATCTACTTGGTCTTTATCGAGCAGCACTTCTTTCTTCGTGTTGGGGAGCAACACTTCAACACCCTTGTCGTCTGCCGACGAGATCGTAGCCGTAATCAACTGACCTTTCTTGAAACGTTGTTGATTGTCCATGTTTGCAACAACTTCTGCCATCGTTGCTTTTGCTTCTGTCATTTCCATTTTTAAGAGAACCTCCTGAGTTTGCCCGTTAGGGGTGCTTGCACCCGTAACAATACCTACCTTTTTAAATCTTTTGATGTTTTTATATTCGAAATCGGCAGCACTCGCCAAACGAAATACGTTTTTACAATGCTTATTGCAAATATCGAAAAGCTTGTTGGTGTTGCTGCTATTTAAGCCGCCGATAACCAATACAGCATCGCATTTTTGCGCAAGTTCGCTTGCTTCGTTTTGCCGTCCTATAGTAGTATAGCAAATTGTTTCGAAAATCTCAACTGTTTTAGCATAGCTATCTTTAAGATTTTTAACAATTTTATCAAATTTTTCCTTGGAATAGGTCGTTTGCGCCACTACGCAACAATCATTTGGCGGTAAAATGGAAAAATCGTCCGTTTCCGAAGAAAAAACGTATGCACTCTCGTCGCACCAGCCATTCAGCCCGATTACTTCGGGGTGCGTAGGTTGACCAACGATAATAATTGTCTTTCCTTTAGCATATTGTTCTCTTATAATACGCTGCGTGCGCTTTACGTATTCGCAAGTGCAGTCCACTACTTTGATTTTTTTACGCTCGCATTCTTCGTAAATCTTCTTGCCAACGCCGTGAGAACGGATAAGAAGCGTTGCACCGCTTGGCACGCTAGACAAATCTTCCACGGTTGCAATGCCCCTATCGTTTATCGTTTTAACGACGTCGGGATTGTGTATAATCTCGCCGTAAATATAAGTATTTTCGGGAGAAATTGTCAAAGCGGTATCCACCGCCTTTTGTACTCCGCGGCAAAAACCGCCGCTTTTTGCGACGATAATTTCCATAATTTATGCTTTCTTTCCCTTGTTCTTTTTCGCTTGCAAATAAGCCGTATGCTCGTTGTGCATTTGCAACATATGTTGACGAAGTTTTTCATCCGCTGCCGCAATATCTTCTTCCGTCAATTTTTTATCGTAAAATTCGCTAAACTCAAGCGGCTTATCAATCAAAATGTGCGTACAACGGAAAAAACGGGGTTTCGAGTAAACAACCATAGGAATAATAGGCGTTTTCGTACGAATAGCCATAACTGCCGCACCAGATTTGAAGGGCAATAAAATATCTTCCGTTTTATTTCTTTTCCCTTCAGGAAAAACAACCACTTTATCGCCGTTTTTAAGGCACTTAAAACAATCGAGAAGCGCACGAACGTCATTTCCATCACGGCTTACGGGAATTGCCTTTAACGAGCGAATTAAGCCCCTTACAATCGGCGTTTCCGTCAAAGATTTTTTAGGTACGTAATGCAAACCTTCCCACGTCGTCATTGCAGGATAGGCAATATCGAACATAACGCGGTGGTTGGAAACGTACACAAACGGACCGTCGGGAACTTTTCTTTCGCCATAGAAACGGCAAGGTTTCAAAATATAATAAATAGGCAAAACCAAAATACGCAAAAAGTTCATAAAAGGCATGATATGTCTGCCTTTTTTATTCGCTTTTATCGTGATTTCACGTTTTTTGGGTTGCTTTTTCTCTTTTTTCTTCGTTTCTTCCATACTTTTTCCTATTAAATCTTCGATTGAATATGTCCTTTAATTGTCGCAATAACTTCCGCAATATCCATATTAGAAGTATCTACGACGATTGCGTCTTCCGCACAAACAAGGGGCGAGAATTCTCTTTCGCTATCTTGTTTATCTCTCGCCACGATTTCAGTGTGCAATTTATCAAAATCAACGCTTTCACCACGAGCAAGCAGCTCTTTATATCTTCTTTCCGCGCGAACTTTGCTATCCGCCGTGACGAAGAACTTGAATTTCGCATCGGGAAGCACTGCCGAGCCGATATCCCGACCGTCGAGAACACAAGACATTCTCTTTGCGATTTCTCGTTGCATTTCTACCATTTTTACACGAACTGCGGGGTGCGCCGAAATGTTCGACGCTGCCATAGAAACGGCGTTTTCACGAATTTTACTTGAAACGTCTTCATCGCCAAGCATCGTGCATTGCGCCCCGTCGATATATTCCACTCTTACGTCTAATTGCGGCAAAATTTCTTTTACGGCTATGCCGTCTTTCGTATCAACGCCCAAGCGCAACGCTTTCAAAGCGCAAGCACGATACATAGCACCCGTATCCAAATATAAGATATTATAATCTTTTGCAAGCGCCTTTGCTACCGTGCTTTTACCGCTTCCAGCAGGCCCGTCAAGCGCAATATTCAAAATTTCCGAAATGTCCTTTCTCAAAACTTTAGCCCCCTTTTGATAAACGTGTTTTACCGCACGCTCTTTTTCCAAATCGGTAAAAAGCATTAAGCGAATACAAAGTTTCAATCCCCCTACGATTTCAGGCTCGATCGCCGCAAATAAAGGCGCAAAATCGTAGCCACACTCTCTTGCCGCTTTTGCGGGATGATAAGAGTGGATATCCGTCGTCAAAGAGAATAAAAAGCCTTTTACTTCACTTTTTAACAAAGTGTTCGACGAAAAAATCTCGTCTAAAAGCTCTTTAACGGCAAGAGAAATCTCTTCCTTATTATCATTTTCAATCGTCGTTGCCCCACGAATAATCGTCATAGCACTTCTCCTTTGAATGAAACGTCAATATAAATTATATAGTAAAACTATGTTTTAGTCAAGTTTATGACAAGAAAAAGTTGGTTATTTTATGCTGTTTCCCGCCGCAAAACCGGTGGAAAATGCAATTTGCATGTTAAACCCGCCCGTAAATGCATCCACGTCGAGCACTTCGCCGCAAAATTTTAATCCGCTAACAAACTTACTTTCCATCGTTTTGGGATTAATTTCCGACAGGGAAACGCCACCGCTTGTGATGATTGCTTCTTCAATTCCACGCAAGCTTTGAATCTTCAAAGGAAGCCCCTTTATTACCTTTACAAGACGCACCCTTTCTTCTTTGGTAAGCACGTTGACGTTTTTCGTTTCGGCAATCGCACACTTCTTTAATACGAAAGAAATGAGTTTTTGGGGCAATAATTCGCAAAGCGCATTGACGATTTGCTTGTTTTTATACTTCTCAAAATCACGCAAAATACGTTTATCAAGCGTTTGTTCGTCCAAAGCAGGCTTCAAATCGAGCAAAATCGTCAAGCAATTTAAGGGCAAACGATTGATGACGGACGATGCCGACAAAACGATAGGCCCCGACAAGCCAAAATGCGTAAATAACGCCTCGCCAAAATCGGAAAACACCGTTTTTTCGCCGTTTTTGACTGAAATTCCTACGTTTTTAAGGGCTAAACCTTGCAAATTTTTATAATCGTCACCCTGCAAATTTATCCCGCAAAGCGCACTTTTTATATCCGTCACGCTATGTCCAACACTGCGCGCAAAGATATACCCGTCCCCCGTAGAACCCGTGGAAGGATAACTTACACCGCCCGTCGCAATAATGGCGTAGTCACAAGGATATTTTTCCTTATCAGTACAGACCTCTACTATGCGTGACATAGGTATTATGTCAGACATAGTACCGCCTTCAACGACGATTTTTTCGACTTTTTCGTTCAAATGTACGTTTACACCTGCATATTTACACGCTTTTTCGAGCGTTTTCGTCACATCGCTTGCATGGTCGGACGAAGGAAAAACACGGTTTCCTCGCTCGATTTTGACGGATAACCCGTTGTTTTCAAAGAAATCAATCGTTTTTTGAGGGGGAAATGCGTACAATACCCCTCGTAAAAACTTTTCCCCACGTACAACGTTTTGCAAAAAATCATCGGGCGAACTGTCGTTGGTAAAATTGCAACGCCCTTTCCCCGTAATGTAAATCTTTTTGCCTAATTTTTCATTTTTCTCAATCAGCGTGACGTCGTGCCCATTTACAGCAGCCGCATAAGCCGCCATCAATCCCGCCGCGCCACCGCCGACAACAATAATCTTTTTCAAGCTAATTTCCCCTATTTTTACACTCGGATATTTCCCCGCATAAAAATACTATTAAAAATGTTTCACATAAATTGTTTCACGATTGTTTTTATTTTAAGAAAAAATTCGCCACCAAAACCAAAAAAGTAAAATCGTGTTTCACGTTTTTTGTTTCACAACGATAATTTTATAATCGTGTTTTTGTAAAGAGCAACCGAACGCTTTTTGACGGCTCGGTTGCTCTTGTTTCACATAAATTGTTTCACGGATAATCTATCCGTTTTTTTTGTTAAACGGGATATACGCCCGATTTTGCCAAATCCTTATCTACGCCCTTCTTTTGTGCATCACGCCATTTGAAGAAGTTTTCAGCAACTTGTTCAAAGACTGCATAGGAAAGCACGTCTTCTTCTTTTTCATAATAGCCAAGATTGATAAGGTTTTGTTTAATTTGTTCATATTCGGGTTCAAGAAGGTCAGCGGGACGGCAAGTAATTCTTTCAGCGCCTGCAAGCACTTTCTTTGCGATTTGTTCATCGATAGGCATAGGAAGGCTGCCATATTTACCTGCAAACAAGTCCTTCGTTTCCTTCGTGACCATTTTATATCTTTCGTTCATTACGATATTCATAACGGCTTGCGTACCAACGATTTGCGACGAAGGTGTAACAAGCGGAGGATAACCGCAGTCCTTTCTTACGTTGGGAACTTCCGCCAAACATTCGGTCAATTTATCAATTTTGCCCGCTTTTTCAAGCTGATTGATAAGGTTGGAAAGCATACCGCCAGGAACTTGGTACAAAAGCGTATTAACGTCAATACCTTTGGATTTTTCACTCAAAATCTTATCGTCTTTCAAGCGTTTTTCAACCGTCTTGAAGTGTTTTACGATAGGCAACAATTTATTGATATCAATGCCCGTATCGTAAGGCGTATCTTTAAGCGTTGCAACAAGCGGTTCGGTTGCGGGTTGCGACGTACCGTTGCCAAGAGGCGAAAGTGCCGTATCTACGATGTCAACGCCCGCCATAATCGCCATAAGGTACATCATGTCGCCCGTACCCGTCGTATTGTGCGTGTGCAAGTGCAATTTTGTGGTAGGTTTCAACGCAGCTTTCAAAGCCTTAACAAGCTCGTACGCTCTCAAGGGAAGAAGCAAGTTTGCCATATCTTTCAAACAGATATTGTCAGCACCCATTTCTTCTAATTGTTTTGCAAGTTTTACAAAGTATTCGTCGGTGAAAATTTCTTTACCGTCAACGACCGCACTCGTATAGCAAATGGTTGCTTCACAAATGCCGCCGTATTTTTTGATGGCTTTCATGGAAACCTCAAGGTTTCTCGGATCGTTAAGCGCATCAAATACACGTACAACACCTACACCGTTTTCAACCGATTTCGCAACGAATTTTTCAACTACGTCGTCGGCGTAATGGCGATAACCAAGCAAGTTTTGACCACGCAAAAGCATTTGGATAGGCGTTTTTAAGTGGGATTTTAACGTACGCAAACGTTCCCAAGGATCTTCGTTCAAGAAACGAAGACACGAGTCAAACGTAGCACCGCCCCACGCTTCAATGGAATAATAGCCGATATCGTCAAGTTGTTCAAGTACGGGCAACATTTCGTCGATACGCATACGCGTCGCTGCTTGCGACTGGTGTGCGTCACGCAAAATCGTTTCCGTAAGCATTATTTTTTTCTTTTCAAAATTAAATTCCATAATCATTTTACCTCACGATGATTAAATGATAGCAATCAAGAAGCCCGCAGCGATTGCCGAGCCGATAACGCCCGCCACGTTGGGACCCATTGCGTGCATGAGCAAATGGTTGCTTGGATCGGATTCCCGTCCAACGTCTTCAGAAATACGCGCCGCCATAGGCACAGCTGAAACGCCCGCACTACCGATAAGCGGATTGATTTTACCGCCCGAAAGTTTGCACATCAATCTACCAACCAACAAACCGCCGATTGTACCGCAGCTGAACGCAACCAAGCCAAGACCGATAATCATCAACGTTTGCAATTGCAAGAATGTTGCGCCGTACGCTTTACAACCAACGGAAACACCAAGGAAGATGGTGACCGTATTCATAAGCCCGTTTTGCGCTTGCGAAGAAAGTCTGTCGCAAACACCGCTTTCTTTCAAGAGATTACCAAGCATCAACATACCAAGCAAAGGCACTGCATCGGGAAGCAAAATCCCTACGACGAGCGTAACCAAAATCGGGAATATGATTTTTTCAACTTTGCTAACCGTACGAAGCGGCTTCATTTTAATCGTACGTTCCTTTTTAGGAACAATTAAACGCATGAGCGGCTTTTGAATAATAGGAATCAACGCCATATACGAATATGCCGCAACGGCGATTGCCGACAACAATTCTTCGTTGGTATATGACGACATGATTTGCGTCAAGTATATAGCCGTAGGACCGTCCGCACCGCCGATAATTGCAATCGAACAAGATGCCGCAAGGTCAAAACCAAGCACTACTGCGCCGATCAACGTCAAGAATACGCCAAGTTGGGCCGCTGCGCCAAGTATCATGCTCTTGGGGTTGGAAATCAACGGACCAAAATCGGTCATTGCGCCGATTCCAAGGAAGATGAGTGGCGGATAGATAACTTTATCAACACCATAGAATAAATACCAAAGCAAACCTTTATTCTGCACGTCGTCGTAGGCCACCCCTTCGCCTTGGATACCCCATACAACGTCGTGTGCGCCAGGTAAGTTGATAATAAACATACCAAAAGCAATCGGCAACAAAAGAAGCGGCTCAAACTTTTTAACTATCGCAAGATACATCAAAACAAAGGAAATGAGTATCATGACGTAGTTTTCCCAGCTACCTTTCGTCAACCCCAGCGATTCCCATAAACTCATGAACATATCGCTGATATTTATAAGCAAATTATTTAACATAATAGAAACTCCCTATTCTATTATTAGCCGATAACTGCAAGAACTGCGTCCGATTCTACGTTAGCACCTTTTGCAACTTGGAAGGAAACAACACCGTCGCAAGGTGCGGTGATATCGTTGTCCATCTTCATTGCTTCCAACACGAGAATGGGTTGATCTTTCTTAACGCTTGCGCCTTCAGCTACAAGCAAGTTTTTAATAAGACCGGGGAAAGGAGAAAGTACCTTTTCGCCGTTTGCCACAACTGCTTTTTTAGCAACGGGAGTAGCGGGCGCGCTTACGGGAGCCGCTTGTACAGACGTCACAACGGGCGTCGTAGCTGCACCTACGCCTACTTCTTCTACTTCCGCTTCATAAGTTTTTCCATTCAAAGTAATAATAAATTTACGCATTTTTCTTTCTCCTTACGCTTTCTTAATTCTTTTCACCGTAAATTCGCATTTCGGTTGTTCGTTTTGATAATACGCCATAATCGCCGCGGTGATTGCCGCAACAGTTTCTTCGGAAATTTCGTCGCTATCTATCGGTGCGCTCGTCGGTTGCGGGGCTTCCGCTTTTTCCACTTTAACCTCTTTCGCTTGCGCTTGTTTCAAGTTGACTTTCGCAATAATTTTGCCAACCGCCCAAACGATTAAAATCAAGAGCGCAATCCCTACGAATACCACCATAAAGCCAAGCAATGCGTACAACGCAGCTTCGCCGATTGGAATCTTCTTCGGATAGCCCTTCGCCGCATTTTCAGCGGTGACTGCTAAAAGATTATATAACATTGCCGCCTCCCTTATTTCGCAAGCATTTGCAATGCGGAAATCAAATATTGTTTCACGAATTGCGGTTCGATAATCGCATCGATATACCCTTCTTTTGCCGCATGGATAGGATCTGCATTTTCATCAGCGTATCTTGCTTGCAATGCGCTTGCATCAGCTTTCGTGTCCTTGAACTCGATCGCAGCGCCTTGTACGCTATCAAAGAGCGAGATTTGCGCGTTTGCAAATGCACACGTGTAATCAAACCCAACCGATTTAGCCGCAAAGAGCGAATAACCAAGACCGATTGCCTTTTTGTAAACAACGGCAACTTTCGCCGTATCAATCGTATCGAGAATATCCAAATATTCAGCAGCTTCTTTCATAACACGGCTGTTGTTTGCGCACATGCAAGGGCAAATACCTTTAACGTCGGTAAACGTGACGAAAGGCAAGCCATAGCAACAAGCAAATTCCGCAAAACCACGAATTTTTGCAAGCTTATCAGCGGAAAGTTCTACACCCGTTTCACCGCCGTCAAATACGACTGCCGCAATCGCAATGCCGCCTACACGACCAAGCACAGTTTTTACGTCTTCTTCGCAAGACGCCCAAACTTCAATCGGGTTTTCAATCGCCGAAATTACGTTCGCCGCCGTAGCCGCTTCGTTCAAAGCAGGAATACATGCGTTAAGTTCCGCGTCAATGCAAGGCATCGAAATCAATTCACTAATTTGAACGATGATTTCACGAGCCTTTTCCAAATCAGCAACCGTGAACGCAGGGATACCCGTTTTATTAAGCGCTTTTACGCCGCCTACTTCTTCTTTAGGCAAGTTTTTGCCAGCTTTTGCCGACAAAACGAACGGGCTATTGATGGAAAGCACACTCTTCTTATCAATGAAGAAGGTGAAATCCGCAACAGCTGCAATCATCGCCGCCGAACCGTAAACTTCGCCGTCAACGATAACGTATTGAGGAACTACGCCTTTTAATTGCGTGGAGCGAAGAAGCAACTTCGCAAGCCCTTCCAACACCGTCACGCCTTCGCCTACTTGTACACCGCGCGTATTCAATAAATAAACCACGGGAGTGTTGTTCTTTTCAGCTGCATCCAAGCAGTTTGCAATTTTATCGCAATTTGCCTTGGAAATACCGCCGTCAAACGCCTTAAAGTTTTGAGCTACCACGTAAAAAGGATAGCCGTCCATCGTAGCGAAACCGGTGATAACCCCTTCGCCTGCTTCCTCTTCTCCGTAAAAAACGTTTTTAGAAAAGCTGAACGCAGCCGTTTCCACAAAACTTTCTTCGTCGAAAATCGCCTTAATGTCTTCACGGATTTCCTTGCCGCAAAGCGCAACTTTCGCCTTTCTTTCTTGGAGTAATTTTATTTTTTCCATAACGTCTCCTTCGAGTGTATCAGCGAATTTATTTTCCATTTTTCGCCAAATTACCACTTATATTCATTATACAATATTTAATCATAAAAATCAAGTACCTTTTGAAAAAA
>JAZQWG010000012.1:0-33850 GCA_045632265.1 Candidatus Scatosoma sp. | reverse complement strand
AAAAAAAGTTGCAAGCAAATATGCCGGAACTGAAACTGAAAAGAATTTAGAAACTGCATTTGCGGGCGAATCTATGGCTCGTAACAAATATACTTTTTATTCAGTAGTCGCTAAAAATCAAGGCTTTGAACAAATTGCAGATTTGTTCTTAAAGACTGCTGACAATGAACGTTCACACGCTTATATGTGGTTCAAAGAACTTAATGGTGTGGGCGATACTGCTGAAAATCTTTTACACGCAGCAGAGGGCGAAAATTACGAATGGACTGATATGTATTATAAGTTCGCTCAAACGGCAGAAAAAGAAGGCTTCCCTGAACTTGCCGCAAGATTCCGTTACGTTGCAGAAGTAGAAAAACATCACGAAGAACGTTATCGTGCATTGCTTAAAAACGTTGAAGAAGCGCTTGTGTTTGCAAAACCCGAAAAGACGGTTTGGGAATGCCGCAACTGTGGTCATATCGTTGAAGGTGTAGAAGCTCCTGACGTATGTCCTGCTTGTGATTTTGCAAAGAGTTTCTTTGAAGTACACGCAAAAAATTACTAATATAACTAATGAAAACCTTGGATAACAGTCCAAGGTTTTTCTGTAAAAGGAAAAAATATGGGAGTATTTAATATTTTTAGCAAAAAATTTATTATTAGATTAAAAAACAAGCGCTTAAAGTCTTAAAAAGGTTTACAGTAAAGTTGACAGATGTAAAGTAAAGTGCTATAATTTCATAGAACGAAATTATATGCACGAGGTTTTTCAAATGAAAATGGAAACGGAAAACAAAATCCGTGAACTAAAAGAAAAAAAGAACGCTATTATACTTGCACACTATTATACGCCTTCCGAAATACAAGAAGTAGCTGACTATGTTGGCGATTCTTTCTATCTTGCAAAGATAGCAAAAAACAGTACGGCAGACGTTATCGTATTTTGTGGTGTAGCTTTTATGGGTGAAAGTGCAAAAATACTTAATCCAAAAAAGAAAGTTTTAATGCCTGATGTTAGTGCTGATTGCCCTATGGTACGAATGGTAAAGAAAAACAAAATAGAAGAAATGAGGGCAAAATATGATGATTTAGCGGTTGTTTGTTATATCAATTCTACGGCAGAACTCAAATGTAAAAGCGACGTTTGCGTTACATCTTCCAATGCCGTAAAAATCGTAAAGAATTTGCCTAATAAAAATATTTTCTTTATTCCCGACAAAAATCTTGGCAGATACGTTGCTAAGCAAGTTCCTGAAAAGAACGTTATTCTAAATGACGGATATTGTCCTATTCACGCTAAACTTTCGGTAAATGAACTTTTGGAATTGAAGAAATTATATCCTAATGCACTTGTGCTTACTCACCCCGAATGTGAAGAAGAAATAATTGCTCTTTCCGACTATATCGGCAGTACGGCAGAAATTATTGATTTTGCAAAGCAATCCGAGAAAGATGAGTTTATTATTTGCACCGAAGATGGCGTTAAGTTTAAGTTAGAACAAGATAATCCTAATAAAAAGTTCTATTTTACAAAGACAAGTCCTTGTTGTGTGGATATGAAGCTCAATACTTTAGAAAAACTTTTGAAAGTATTGGAAAGCGAAGAAAACGCAATAGAAATTAGTGAAGATACTATGAAAAAGGCAATATTGCCGTTAGATAAGATGTTGGAGCTTGCAAAGTAAGATGATGAAAACGGATATTGTTATCGTAGGTTGCGGTGCTGCGGGATTATATTGTGCGCTGAACTTACCAAGAGATAAAAAAATTATTATAGTAACCAAAGACGAGCTTGAAAAGAGCGATTCCTTTTTGGCACAAGGTGGTATTTGCGTTTTGCACGACGAAAACGACTACGATTCGTTCTTTGAAGATACGATGCGGGCAGGGCATTACGAGAATAATCCCGATTCGGTAGATATAATGATACGTTCTTCCCGTTCGGTGATTAACGAACTTGTAGGATACGGCGTACGCTTTGAAAAAGACGGAGAAGATTTTGCCTATACGAAAGAAGGCGCACATTCAAGACCAAGAATACTTTTTCACGAAGATGAAACGGGAAAAGAAATTACTTCTCACTTATTACAAGCGGTGAAGAAACTTCCCAACGTAACGTTAATTGAGAAATATACGATGGTAGATATTGTTGCTAAAAACAATACTTGCTATGGTATTATCGGACACGATAAAGACGGGAAATATTCTTGCATTTTAGCAGATTATACTATGTTTGCAACGGGTGGTATCGGTGGACTTTATGAACACTCTACGAATTATCCACATTTAACGGGCGACGCTCTTGCAATTTCATTAAAGCACGGCATTAAGTTGCAACACATAGACTATATTCAAATACACCCTACAACACTTTTCGACAAGTCGGGTGGAAGAGAATTTTTAATCTCTGAATCAGTTAGGGGAGAAGGAGCAATTTTATTAAATGCAAAAGGCGAAAGGTTTGTAGATGAGCTTCAACCCCGTGACGTGGTTGCTGATGCTATTTTTAAGCAAATGAAAAAAGAAGGGAGCGAGCACGTTTGGCTTTCAATGTCGCCTATTCCCGAAGAAGAAATAAAAACGCATTTCCCACATATCTATCAGCATTGCTTGGAAGTTGGGTATGACGTTACCAAAGAGCCTATTCCCGTAGTTCCATCACAACATTATTTTATGGGTGGTATTTACGTGGATAGATATAGCAAAACTTCTATGGAAAGGCTATACGCATCGGGAGAAACGGCTTGTAACGGCGTACACGGAAAGAATAGACTTGCAAGTAATTCTTTGCTTGAAAGCCTTGTGTTTGCGCAAAGAGCCGCAAAAAAAATAGCAGAAAATTATCAAGCATCAAATTTTGATGAACCTATAAAAATTAACGAAAATCAATATAAAAACTATAAAGAAGAGTATAAAAAAGCCGTCCTTGCGGCAATCGAAAAAGAGAAAAGGAGAAAACCTACCATGAACAACGTAACGATGAAAATGAACGCAGACGACTTAATTTTAAGTGCGCTTAAAGAAGATATAACCAGTGAAGATATTACTACAAATTCAGTAATGCGTACTTACCAAGAAGGCGAAGTGGATTTGATATGTAAGCAAGATGGTGTTGTTGCCGGTTTAGACGTTTTCAAAAGGGTGTTTGAACTCTTGGACGAAAACATAAAGGTGGTGTTCTTCTGCAACGATGGCGATGAAGTGAAGAAAGGCGAGAAACTTGGCGTTATTCGTGGCGATATAAGAGTTCTTTTATCGGGCGAAAGAACGGCTCTTAATTTCTTACAAAGAATGAGCGGTATTGCAACGCATACTCGTAATATTGCAAAATTGTTTGAAGGAACGAAAACAAAGCTTTTAGATACAAGAAAGACCACTCCCAATATGCGTGTGTTTGAAAAGTATGCCGTAAAGGTTGGCGGTGGCTACAACCATAGATATAACTTAAGTGACGGTATTTTATTGAAGGATAATCATATCGGTGCAGCGGGTGGCGTTAAACAAGCGATTATGATGGCAAAAGAATACGCTCCGTTCGTTAGAAAAATTGAAATCGAAGTAGAAAATCTTGATATGTTAAAAGAAGCATTAGAAGCGGGTGCGGATATCATTATGCTTGATAATATGTCTATCGAAGATATGAGAGAAGCCGTAAAACTTTGCAAGGGCAAGGCGGAAACGGAATGTAGCGGAAACGTAACCAAAGAAAACGTTGCTCGCCTTGTGGATATTGGGGTTGATTATATTTCAAGTGGTGCATTAACGCACTCTTCGCCGATTCTTGATTTGTCGCTCAAGAATTTGCACGCAATTTAAGCAAAACACAGGAGAAAATGAATGAAAGTAACCGAAAGACGTAAGGCAATTGTGAACTTGTTATCGGCGAGCAAAACGCCTATTTCGGGTGGCGAATTGTCTGAACAATTTAACGTATCTCGACAAATTATCGTACAAGATATTACGGTATTAAAAGGTTTAGGATATGAAATTCTTTCTACACATAACGGATACGTTATACATAAATCTCCGTTGCTGGAAAGGGTATTTAAGTTAAAACATACAACCAAGCAGACGGAAGATGAACTCAACAGTATCGTTGATTTGGGCGGTACTGTTGTTGACGTGTTTGTTTGGCATAAAGTTTATGGACGAATTTCTGCAACGCTTAACATCTTTTCAAGGCTACAAGTAAAACAATTTTTAGAGGGTGTTAGAACGGGAAAATCTACCGAACTTATGAACATTACGGGTGGATATCATTATCATACCGTTCGTGCAGATTCTGAAGAAGTTCTCAATAAAATTGAAAATTGTCTTAAAGAAAAAAATTATCTTGCAAGTGGCGAGTAAAGATATGGATAAAGAACGTTTTGAGAAACAACTTGCTTTTATTTTGGAAGTTGATAAGAGAAAAATATTTTAAGGCAATCACTTCCTAAGGGCTAATTGTGAGTTCGATTCTCGCTGGGAGTACCAAACAAAAAAGCAGTCTTTTTTTCGGCGGAAGAAAAGACTGCTTTTATATTTATCTTAAATATTTTATTTAAAAAGCTAAATATTATTATTGCTTTTTTTGCTTTGATATGATATAATGAAGAAACTATATATACCAAGGGGTATTTTTATGGCGGCTAATTATAATAAATTATGGAAACTGCTAATAGACAAGGGCATGACGAAAACCGATTTACGCATGAAAACGGGTATGTCTACTGCCACGCTTGCCAAGATGAGCAAAAACGAAAACGTCTCTTTGGACGTTCTTTTATGTATTTGCAAAGTGCTCGATTGTAATATCGGCGACGTTGTTGATGCAACGGAAAAAGAAGATTAAGGGAAGGAGCAATGCAATGAAAAAAGAGGAAAGAAAATTTGCTGACGACGGCTGGGCAGTTTGGATTGACGGGGAAGACGTCAGCACCGTGTATATCAACGATTGGCTCAATCCCAAGGGGAACAGCTACGTCGATTTTTCCGTTCATATTCGTGGCGTGAAAGAAAGCACGGCGTTAAACGTGTACGTGCCGTTTGCCGTGAATAAAGAAGAAATCGAAGACGTGTCTTTGATGCTTAACGATAAAAGAATTTCCCAAGCAACGTTTCGCGCTGCTTGCATTTTCGACTACATGAAAAACGAATATACGTCGGAAATAGCATACAATGGCAAAACGCTGGATATTATACATATCAGCACGATAGAATATTCCGCAACGCCCCTTGCGAACGGCACGCTTATCCAAATTGATTTGGCGAAGTTGCACTCGTTCTTGGATAACGACGAAGCGTATTTTATGTGGCGTATGCCTCACAAATCCTTGGACGAAGTTTTCAAAAAACGCACCAACGTGGGCAAGATTTTGCGAAGATTAGGCGATTTAATCACTACGCCCATCATTTCGGAAAAATACGGCTATTCTATCCGTATCAACGAAGCAAGACTTTTGCCCGACGAAATCACTCGTAAGGGCGCTTTCCACCGCCAAAAATTAGACAAAGCAGTGGTGACGATTTCGGCGGATGAAGAGTATGAACTCAACGACGCAGGCTGTTATCGCATCCATCGTTTGGAAGAAAATTTGTACAACGATTTCCTTCCAAAGGGGTACAAGGGCAAGGACGTAATTTCCTATCAATGGAATCAAGATAGAGATTACAACGTAAAAGGGCATTTCAATTTCTATTATAATATCGGAAGAAACTCGATTAGCCGTGCCAGCATGTTCTTCTACATCGTCTTGCTTTTAGGCGTTAGCGTGGCTGGTGAAATTCTCGCCGATTTGGTGAAAAAACTAATCGGTATGGAATGATAGGGAGAATAAGTATATGGGATTGTTAATCGTTTCTATACTACTTAACTGTGCGTTAGTAGTAGGCGTTTATTTTGCCGATAAATATACGGTTATGAAAAAATGGTCGTATATGACAAAACAAATTGTCATCGGCATATTGTTTGGCGGAGCGTCCATGTTCGCTTCCAGCTTCGGCGTGGAATGGTTGGGCGCAGTGGTCAACGTCCGTGATGCCGCACCCTTGTCGGCGGGGCTTATTTTCGGTGCGCCTGCGGGCATAATCGCAGGTGTTTGCGGTGGGCTTTATCGCTGGTTTTCCATTTACTGGGGGGCAGGTACTTATACAAGGCTTGCTTGCAGCATTGCAACCATCCTTGCAGGCTTTATGGCGGCGGCGCTTCGTAAGTGGATGTTCGACGACAAAAAACCGCACTGGGGATACGGCGTATTCATTGCGATTGCGTGTGAAGTTATCCACATGATTTTGATTTTCGTCACGAACATGGGTAACTCGTCTTCCGCTTTTGAGTTCGTCCAAGGCGCAACCTTGCCCATGATTATCGGCAATGCAAGCGCAGTGGGCGTGGCGCTTTTCATCATCTCACTTTTCAGCATGGATAGAACGGCGAAAAAGAAGACTGCGCGTATAGCCAACACCTTCCAACGCTGGCTGTTGATTTGTATTACGGTGGCGTTCTTGGTGACGAGTGTCTTTACCTACATTTTTCAAAGCGGCATTGTCCAAGTGGAAACGAAAGAAGTGTTTATGACGGCAATCGGCGACGTGGCGCAAGACGTCCAAGGCAAATCGGACGCACAGCTTTTGGATATTGCGTATAATGTTAAAGCGGTGTACGAAGACCCTAACAACACGCAAACCTTGCAACAAATTGCAAGTGATTACAACATCAAAGACATCAATATCGTAGATGAAAACGGTATCATCGTCGAGTCCATCGAATCGACGTATAACGGCTACGATATGAAAATACACGACCAATCGAGAGAGTTTGTGGACGTTTTGAAAGAAGAAGATTCTTTCGTACAAGCGTATAAACCTACGGGCATAGATGGCTCGGTTTGGAGAAAGTATGCTGCCGTAAAACTTGCTAAGGGCGGATTCTTGCAAGTGGGCTACGACACCGAACAATTCCACGTCAACATGGAAACGTTCGTTATCGAAGTGACGAAAAACCGTCACGTGGGCACAAGCGGTTTCGTTGCCGTTTGCGACGGCGATTTGAAGATGGTCATTGACAACGCATACAAGGGAAAACACATTTCGGAAATCGGTATCGAACCGCCCGAAGAAATGTTAAAAGGCGAATCAACCGACAAGCTTTACAGCGCAACGATTAAAAGCGCTTTAGATGCGGACGAAAAAGGCGAAAAATACATGTACGTATTCAAGTTCGTCGAAGGTTATTATATTATTGCGGCAATGCCCGTAGTGGAAGCAAACTTTATGCGCAACGCGTCTATTTATACGTCAGTCTTTATGCAAATCCTCGTGTTTGCGGCGTTGTTCGTGTTCATTTACGTGCTTGTTAAAAAAGTCATCATCAACAACCTTCGAAAGGTAAACGACACGCTTGGACGAATCACGGGTGGGGACTTAAACGTGACGGTGGACGTGCGTACGAACGAAGAATTTGCTTCCTTGTCGGACGACATCAACTCTACCGTAGCTACCTTGAAACAATATATCGCGGATGCAGCTGCGCGTATTGATAAGGAACTTGAGTACGCAAAACAAATCCAACACTCGGCGCTTCCCACCAACTTCCAGTTGAGCGAAGAATACGACGTGTATGCGGAAATGATAGCAGCAAAAGAAGTAGGCGGCGACTTCTACGATTTCTATAAATTAAGTGATAAGACGGTGGCTTTCTTGGTTGCCGACGTATCGGGGAAAGGGATTCCCGCAGCCATGTTCATGATGACGGCAAAGACGATTATCAAGGACTTGGCGGAAAGGGGCTTGCCCGTCAATGAAATTTTTACCAAAGCCAACGAAAAACTTTGCGAAAACAACGAATCGGGCATGTTCGTCACCGCTTGGATGGGCATTTTGGACGTGGAAAGCGGCAAATTGCAATTTGCAAACGCAGGGCATAACCCGCCCCTTTTGAAGAAGGCAAACGGCTCGTTCGAGTGTTTGAAAACCCGTGCGGGATTCGTGCTTGCGGGCATGGAAGGCATCAACTATCGCATGACGGAACTTACGCTTGAAAAGGGGGATAGAATTTTCTTGTACACCGACGGCGTGACGGAAGCAACGAACGGCGAAAACGAGCTGTACGGCGAACAAAGATTGCTTGCGTTTATGAACGAGCACTTGACAACGCAATCCACCGAGCTTTTGCAAAGCTTGAAAAATAACATCGACGTATTCGTTGGCGATGCGCCGCAATTCGACGATATTACAATGCTAATCTTCGATTACAACCCCAAAGAAAGGGACGTGGAAAGGGTAAATAAAACCTTCCCCGCAAAGACGGAAGCGTTGTCCAACCTTCTTTCCTTCGTAGAAGAAACGCTTGAAAAATACGATTGTCCACCTAAAAAGCAAATGGCGATTTGCGTTGCGCTTGAAGAAGTGTTTGTAAACGTAGCGCACTATGCGTACGGTGGCAAGGACGGGGACGTAGAATTCACGATTGCCTTTGATAAAGAGAATCGCAACGTGACGTTTATTATGTCGGATGGCGGCGTGCCGTTCGATCCGCTTAAAAAAGCCGATCCGAATATCAGCTTGTCGGCGGAAGAGCGTGAAATAGGCGGTTTGGGTATCTTTATCACGAAAAAGACGATGGACGAAGTGACGTACGCCTATGAAGATAACAAAAACGTCTTGACGATGAAAAAGAAGATTTAAGGAGAACGGATATGACGATTGAAATCAAGAAAACCGTAGAAGAAACGATTGTGGAAGTGGTGGGTAGATTAGATGCTACCACAGCCCCTTCGCTCGATAAAACGCTTGGCGAAATTATCCCCGAAAGCAAAAAGCTCGTCCTTGATTTTGCGGGGCTTGAATACATTTCAAGTGCGGGGCTTCGCGTTTTGCTTTGCGCACAAAAGAAAATGCAACAACTTGGCAACATGAAACTCGTTCACGTTTGCGAAAGCGTTATGGACGTTTTGGAAATCACCGGCTTTGCCGATATTTTGACGATTGAATAAAATCGCTTGGAGGGGTTATGAACTTAAAATGCAGACTTATATTAGAAGAATATAAAAAACAACGTGACGATTTTGTCAAATTAGGCGATGCCGTACACGAGATTCTTACGGACGTAATTGACGAATTAGGCTTAACCGTTTTGACGGTGGAACACCGTGTTAAAGCGGAAAAAAGCCTTGCAGGCAAGCTGGAAAGAAAGGGGGACGGCTACAACACCCTTGACGATATCACCGATATTTTAGGCTGTCGCGTTATTTGCTTCTTGTCGGACGAAATTGATAAAATCGGCAAAAAAGTGGAAGAAAAATTTGTTATCGACTGGGATAACTCGTCGGATAAACGTGCTCTTATTAAGGAAGACTCCTTTGGGTATTTGTCCTTGCACTACATTTGTTCCCTTCCTTTTGGGGATAAGTGGCCAAACGAAATTTGCGGCAAAAAATTTGAAATCCAAATCCGCACGATTTTGCAACACGCATGGTCGGCAATTCAGCACGATATAGGGTATAAAAGCGATTTTGGCGTGCCGAGAGAGATTAACCGTCAATTCGCCCGCCTTGCAGGTCTTTTGGAACTTGCCGACGACGAATTCGTGCGCACCCGTGATAGCATGGTGGCGTACACGGAAGATATTAGAAAACGCATTATCACGGACGATGCGGACGAAGTTGTTATCAACATGATTTCGCTTAACGAATACGTTTTGCATAACCAAAAAATGCAAGCGCTTATCAAGGAAATTGCGGAAATTGCGGGTGCGGAAATCAACGAAATCGACCCCGAAAACTATATCCCGCAACTTGCTTTCTTGGGCGTGAAAAAGCTTGGCGATATTGAAAAGATGATAAGCGAAAACTATGCGCTTGCGATAAAACTTGCCGATAAAGCGTTGGCGGCGGCAAACTTGGACATCGTTTCTTCCAGCGTAGCTCTTCGCTTCTTGTGTAGAGCGGAACTTATCAATAAGAACTACGATTACGATAAAATCGTAGAATTCTTGAAGATATCTTTGCGTAGCGCAGATAAAGCGGAAAGACAAGCGAAATACCTTCTCAAACAAAAGGAGGAGAATTGATGGTGGGCGAAAAAGTTCAGCGCGCTTTGGCGTTTGCCACCGAAAGACATGCGGGGCAAAAACGCATAGGCGGCGACGATTATATTACGCACCCTATCGCCGTGTACGAAATGATCAAGGGGCAAGGCTTTGATGAAGACTATCAAATCGTTGCGCTCTTTCACGATTTATTAGAAGATACGCCTACGATGGAAGAAGAAATTTTGCGGCTTGGCAATGAAGAAATTCTTGCGGCGGTAAAGGCTTTAACGAAGAAGAAAGGATACGTCATGGCGGAATATATGGCGGCGATAAAAGGCAATAAAATGGCGCTTGCGATTAAGGCGGCGGATCGGTTGCATAATTTGCAATGCGCAGTTGTGGCAAACGAAGATTTTAAGAAAAAATACGTTTTGGAAACGGTGGAATGGTATTTGGATTTTTCGGACGAAATTAAGCGTGCTGTAAAAGCGTTGGCGGAAAGCATGCAAACGCCCGTGACGGAATTTCCCTTTTTATACACCCCCGTGGAAACGTGGAATAGATAAACATAGATTACGAAGGAGAATAAAATTATGACGATTGAAAAGAAAATAAACGGCGAAGAAGCAACGCTTGTGGTGGCAGGTAGACTTGATACGCAAACTGCGCCCGAACTTGAAAAGGCGTTTGATGAAATTGTGGCAGGCGTAAAGGACTTGATTTTTGATATGTCGGGTCTTGAATACGTTTCTTCTGCAGGCTTAAGAGTTATTTTGAAAGCGCAAAAAATTATGAACACGCAAGGCACGATGAAACTTACGGGCGTGAACGACAACATTATGGAAGTGTTCGATATTACGGGCTTTTTGGATATTCTCACGATTGAATAAGAAAAAAACTTTTCACGTGCAATAAACATAACAAGGAGCATATTCGTATGGATACGGCGAAAAAACAGCTTGTCGTGGCGACGGGCAATAAACATAAATTAAAGGAAATTGCGGAAATTTTTCCCGATTACGAAATTCTTTCGCAAAAGCAAATGGGCTTTGACGAAGACGTGGAAGAAAACGGCTTGACCTTTGCGGAAAACGCCTTGATAAAAGCCCGTGCGGCGTGTAAGGCGTTGGGGTTGCCCGTTATTGCGGACGATAGCGGAATTTGCGTGGACGTGTTAAACGGCGCACCTGGCATTTACAGCGCAAGATATTGCGGGGCGCACGGCGACGATAAGGGCAATAGAGTGCTGCTTTTGAAAAACTTGGAAGGGGAAACCAACCGCAAGGCACATTTCCATTGTGCGGTGGCGCTCGTGTATCCTGACGGCAAGGAAATCGTCGTAGAAGGCAAGACGCACGGCGAAATTTTGCACGCGGAAGATGGCGAAGGCGGCTTTGGCTACGATCCCATTTTCTTTAACGACGATTTGCAAAAATCGTTTGGTATAGCAAGTGCGGAAGAAAAAAATTCCGTGTCCCACCGCTTCCGTGCATTGCAGCTTCTTCGCAAGGAAATGAAGCAATGAAAACGCTCGTCGTAATCTCCGATTCGCACGGCAATATCAAGGCAATTGACAAGCTTCGTCCGCTGGTTGCGGAAAACGATTTTTTCGTGCATTTAGGTGATGGTGTGGGGGATATTCGTGAAATTTATAAAGAATACCCCGATAAAACCTACTTTTGCGCAGGTAATTGCGACTTCTTTTCGCCCTACCCGACGGAAGGTGTTTTAGATGTGGAAAAGATAAGTATTTTCTATACACACGGGCATAAATACGGGGTGAAAAACGGCTTGGAAACGCTTGCGGCAGCGGCGAAATCCCGTGGCTGTGAAGTGGCTCTTTACGGGCATACGCACACTCCGCTTGTCACGCAAATAGACGGAGTCACACTCATCAATCCCGGGGCGCTTCGCATGACGGGGGAGAACCTTGTTTACGCCTATCTCGTCGTCAACGGCGACAAAATTACGCACGTTCTCGTCGGCGAAAGTTTGCGCTAAAATACCGAAAAATAAAAAGAGCCTTTAGGCTCTTTTTTGTTTTTGGTGGGAAAGTTTTTTGTCGATTTTGGAATTTTTTTGAAAAAATGTGTCTTCATTTAGGTGACTTTTTCAAGATTATTATGTTATAATATGCTTGCGAAATTTTGAGAAAAGAGTAAGTGTAGTCAGGAAGACGAAGATTTACGGAGGATAAAATGTTAAGTTCTATATTGTTAAGCGCAAGTACGCTGAAGCCTTTAAGCAGTATTAGCACGATGGATCATATCACGAATATCGTCATGATGCTGGCTGCTTGCGGTGCGTTTTTGATCGGGTTCAAATTGCTTAGCGAAAACATGGAAAAGATTGCGGGCAACGGCTTGAAAAAGTTGTTCAATAAAACTTCCAACAAAAAATTAGTGGGCGTTGGTATCGGTGCGGGTGCAACGGCAGTTGTACAAAGCTCGGGTGTCACGACGGTCATGGTCGTCGGTTTTGTAAACGCGGGGATTATGACGTTGTACCAAGCAGCAACCATGATAATGGGCGCAAACATCGGTACGACCATTACTGCGCAAATTGCGGCGCTTGGTTCGTCGGGTGGCTCGTCGTTTGATATTTCTATTTTGTTCATTTCCTTGCTCTTTGTGGGCGTAATGATGGAAATGTTCTTCAAATCGGATAAAGTCAAATCTATCGGCATGGCAATTGCCGCACTTGGTTTGGTATTCTTCGGCTTGGACATCATGTCCGGCTCGATGAAAGCATATACGGAAATTCAAGAAGTGCAAAACTTGCTTTCTACTTTGAAAAATCCGTTCATTCTTCTTGTATTTGGTATCTTGTTCACGGCGCTTCTCAATTCGTCGAGTGCGGTGACGACGGTTATCATCGGTATGGCGGACGTTGGTTTGTTCATCGGCGGCGCTGACGGTGGCAACGCAGTATTGTATATTATTCTCGGTTCTAACATCGGCTCGTGTGTGACGGCGTTGATTTCGTCCATCGGTACATCGGTAAACGCTCGCCGTGCAAGTATTATTCACTTGACGTTCAACGTGCTTGGTACGTTGTTGTTCATGGTAATGCTTCTTATTTGGTCGAGAGGGGTAGTTGGCAGCGATTTCTTCCAAGTGACGTTCGCTCGTTGGTTTAGCAATCCTGCAACGCAAATTGCAATGTTCCACACCTTCTTCAACGTGACGTGTACGGCGTTGTTCTTGCCGTTTACAAGCTTGCTTGTAAAAGCTGCTACGCTAATTGTCCGTGAAAAGGAGCACAAGGAAAAAGCGCCTTGGGAATTTGTTTACATGGATAAGCGACTTCTCACCACGCCCACCGTCGCAGTAGAACAACTTAAAAAAGAAAGCTTCCGTATGGCGGATATGGCAATGGAAAGTTTGCGTATCGGTTTCAACGGCTTCATCGAAAGGGATATGGAAGCGATTGATAAAGTGCGCGCAAACAACGAAAATATTTTGCTTCTTAGCGAAGAAATCAGCGATTATCTCGTTCGTGTTTCCGCAAGCGGCGTTTCGTTTGAAGACGAAAAGGAAATTCGTGTGCTTCACAACAACATCGGCGACATCAACCGTGTAGCGGAACTTGCCGACAACTTGACTAAGTACACCCGCAGAGAAGTGAAAGAAAACCTTGTCTTCTCCGAAGGTATCAACGAAAAATTGTGCGAAATGCACGAAAAGTTGCACGAACAATACGCGCTTGTTAAGCAAATCGGTTTGGAAAATCGTAGCGATTTGATTGCAAAATCGGACGAAGTGGAAGACCAAATCGACAACATGCGCCGTGAACTCGTTGCGGAACACATCACTCGCCTTAGCCAAGGTAAGTGCCGTCCCGAAAACAACACCATTTTCATCAACCTTGTTTGCAACCTTGAACGTGTAGGCGACCACTTGAACTACGTCGTTCACAGCGAAGACAGCGTATAAAAAACAAACGAATCACACCCCGTTTTTCTCGAAAGAGGAAAAAACGGGGTGTTTTTATTTTATTAAATAAAAAAATCCGCCTACCCGCTTGACGGAAAGGGAAAAAAGTGCTATTATGATAGTATGGATGATTGTAGCGAATTGAAAACCAGCCTAAAAGGCTGAAAAAAGTCCGTTTCCTTTCGCTAAAAAGAAAATATAAAAACAAAAGGGTAGAAAAAAGAAAGCTATGTTGTGTGCAAAGTGCAAAAAAAACCAAGCGGCGAAAACGTACGAGTTGGTTAAAAACGGCGTGAAAGAAACGGTGTATTACTGTTTGGAATGCTATCACAACGATTTCGTTTGCGTAGAAACGGAAACGACGCTTTCTTCGTGCCCTTATTGCGGCACAAGCGCGGCTCAATTCAAAAAGAGTGGTTTGGTAGGTTGCGCGCAATGCTACGATGCGTTGGCGCACGTAGTATTCCCCGTCGTGACGAAAATGCAAGGCGGTGAAAAGCACCGTGGCAAGTGCGCTTATAAATCAAGTAGAGAAAGAAAGGATCGTCGCCGCAACGAGCTTGACATTATGGCGAACAAATACTATTTGGAAAACGACGATAAATCGGCGGCAGTTTACGAGGAAAAAATCGACGAACTGCGCGTTCAAAGGGAGGGCGAAGTTATATGGCACAGCCGACTTTCATCCAAACAATCGTAACGTCTTCCCGTATCCGTTTGGCACGCAACCTTGCCGCCTATCCTTTCCCGCAAAAGCTTTCGGGCAAACTTGCCAAGGAAGTGGTGTATCTCGTCGAACAAGCGCTTTCCCAGCTTGACAACTTCCAAAAGAACGACATTGCCACGTTGAGCGAAGAAGAATCGATTTTGCTGCAAGAACAGCACTTGATAAGCCCCGCTCTTATCCGTCGCAAGGGGATTAGCGCAGCGTTTATTTCCCCCGATAAAACCATTTCGGTTATGGTCAACGAAGAAGATCATCTCCGTCAACAATGTATCCACAAAGGCTTTGATTTGTACAAAGCGTACGAAACCATCAGCGGCATTGACGAAGGGTTGGGAGCAACGCTCGGCTTTGCGTACGATGATAAACTTGGCTATCTCACCGCTTGTCCAAGCAATTTAGGAACGGGCATGCGTGCTTCGGTAATGATGTTTTTGCCCGGTCTTGCGTGGGGCAAAGAGTTGGAAACGTTTATCCCCAAATTAAAGGCGGGCGGTTTGACGGTGCGCGGCGTTTTTGGCGAAGGCACGGCGGCGGAAGGGTATAACTACCAAGTGAGCAACGAACGCACGCTTGGGGATTCGGAAGAAGAAATTTTAGACCAAATGGTGCGCATGACCATGAAGCTTTGCGATTTGGAAATTCGCGCAAGAGAGCGTATGCTCCAAGAAAATAAACAGCAACTAAAAGACCTTTGTATGCGCGCGTACGGTACGCTCACACATTGCGTATTGCTTCCGCAAAAGGAACTCACGTCGGAAATGGTAAAGATAAAGCTTGGCGTAGCGCTTGGCTTCTTCCATGCAAGGGACATGCGTGATTTGAACAACTTTATGGCGGATATGCGCCCCGCATCCTTCCGTTTAGAAAATCACTTGCACGCGGCAAGCGAAATGGAATGCAACGAAGCCCGTGCGGACATCGTGCGACAAATGTTGCCCGAATTGATTGAAAAGGTCGATTAAAAAATAAAAGGAAAAAACTATGCACCCTCTTTCCAAAGCATCGGAAAATTTAAGAAAGGCATTTTCGCTCGTAAACGATATTGCCGTCAACAACGAAGTTCGCTACGTCGGCAGCGAACATTTCGTCTATGCGTTTTTGTTGATTCCCGAGTGTTCCGCTTATCAAGCCTTGAACTCTTGCGGGGTAAACAAAGAGCAGTATAAAGAACTGTTTTTGCGCAGCTTAAACAAATCTTCCAAATACGACGGCTTAACCACTCGTACGCAAAAAATGTACGACGATGCGGTGTTGCTTGCGGCAGACGACGGTACGCCCGTGACGACGGCGCACATGCTCTATTGCATTTTGAAAGACGCAACCAGTTGGGCGACGAGATTTTTGAACGTACTCACCGACGTAGAAGATTTGCGCCAAGCGGTGCGTGATGCCATCGTGCTTCGTACGCGTGAAGCGCGCGTGTGCGACGATTATGCGCCCTTTGAAAAACTTTCCTTTGACGAAATGCACGACAAGGAAGCGCAAAAAGAAGAGAACAAAGCGCAAACGTCGTCCACGATTGAAAGGGGCAACGCCTATCATAAAGTATCGCAAAAAAGCTCGGCGGTGGAGAAACTTGCTTCCTATGGCACGGACATGACCGAGCGTGCGAAAAAAGGGAAAATGGACCCCGTAATCGGTAGAAAAAAGGAAATTGAAAAGGTTATCCAAGTCCTTTCGAGAAGATTGAAAAACAACCCCGTGCTCGTTGGCGAACCGGGCGTTGGTAAAAGTGCGATTATCGAAGGGCTTTCCCAACTCATCGTCAGCGGAAACGTGCCCGAACAGTTGTATAATAAAACGCTTATTTCGGTGGATTTGCCCGGCATGTTGGCGGGCGCACGATACCGTGGCGACTTTGAAGAACGCTTAAAGGACATGATAGGTGCGGTGCTTCAAGACGGCGACGTAATCTTGTTCATCGACGAAATTCATACGCTCGTTGGTGCGGGTGCATCGTCGGACAACGGCATGGATGCGGCAAACATCTTAAAGCCTATGCTTGCCCGTGGCGATTTGCAAGTTATCGGCGCAACGACGATTGAAGAATACCGCAAGTACATTGAAAAGGACAGCGCACTCGAACGTCGTTTTACGCCCGTACAAGTAGACGAGCCTTCGCAAGAAGACACGGTGGCGATTATCAAAGGTTTGCGCCCTAAATACGAAGAACATCACGGAATAGTGATTACGGACGATGCGATTAAGGCGGCGGTGCAATTATCGTCGAGATACATCACGGATAGATTTTTGCCCGATAAGGCAATCGACATTGTGGACGAAGCAGCTGCCCGCGTGCGTGTGCAAAAGGGCGGCGGTGCGGAATTGACCGAGCTTGAATATGAAATTCGTGCATGCGAAGAAGAACGCTTATTGCACGAACGCCAAGGCGAATTTGCTTTGGCAACGGCGGCGTTTGAAAGAAAGCGTGATGCGATGGAACGTGCCGCTGCGCTTCGCCAAGCGCAAGCACCGTTGGTGCTTCCCGACGGAAGATTAGCCATCGGTAGAGAACAAGTAGCCGCAATCGTCAGCGCGCGTATGCGTATTCCCTTGCTCAAAATCACGCAAGAAGAAGGGGAAAAACTCATGCGCTTGGAAGCGGATTTGCATAAGCGCATTATCGGTCAAAACGAAGCGGTTAGTGCGGTGGCAAAAGCAATTCGCCGTGCAAGAGCAGGCTTGAAAGACCCGTCAAGACCTATCGGCTCGTTTATCTTCGTCGGCCCTACGGGGGTTGGTAAAACTGACCTTTGCAAGGCTTTGGCGGAAAACTTGTTCGGTTCGGAAGAACAAATGATTCGCTTGGACATGAGCGAATATATGGAAAAACAAGCGGTGTCGAAAATCATCGGTGCGCCCCCTGGATACGTTGGGTTTGAAGATTTGCAAACGGGGCAACTCACCGATAAAGTACGCACCAAACCCTATTGTGTAATTTTGTTTGACGAAATTGAAAAGGCGCATCCCGACGTTTTCAACTTGCTTTTGCAAATTTTGGACGACGGGCGCTTGACGGACAGCAAGGGGCGCACGGTAAGTTTCAAAAACGCAGTCATCATTTTGACGTCCAACGCAGGTGCGGCGGAAAACCCCGATGCTCGCACGGGCTTGTACGGCTTTGGCAGTGAAGATAGAGCGATGGACGGCGCGGACGAAAAGCAATACGAATCGATGAAGGAAAACATCACGCAAACGCTGAAAGAACGCTTTAAGCCGGAATTTTTGAATCGTTTGGACGACGTAATCGTATTCCACCGCTTGACGGAAAAGGATTGCGGACAAATTGCTGGCAAGCTTATCAATTCCCTTTGCAAACGTTTGATTGAACAGCGTGGCATTACGCTTACGGTGACGGCGGCGGCGCTTAATGCGCTTGTGAAAGAAGGGTACGATGCGCAGTACGGCGCAAGACCGTTGAAACGGGTAATTCGTCGTAGAATAGAAGATAAAATGTCGGAAGAAATTTTGCTTGGCCGTATCCAAAACGGCTACAAAGTGACACTCGACTACGTTGGAGATAATTACGTTTTTTCGTCGAGAGCTTAAGGAAATAACGTAAAAGGAGTAGGTTATGAAATTGACAACGGCAGGTGAATCTCACGGTAAAGCGCTTGTGGCAATCATTGAAGGTTTGCCCGCGCACTTGAAAGTGAGCAAAGAAGAAATCAATAAGGATTTGGCGCTTCGTCAAAGCGGTTTTGGCAGAGGCGGCAGACAAAAGATAGAAAAGGACTGCGTAGAAATTTTGACGGGCGTTAGAAACGGCGAAACGCTTGGTAGCCCCCTCACTCTTTGCATTTACAATAAAGATTACGCAAACTGGGAAAGCTGCATGTCGGACGGGGTTTGCGACGAAGAAGTGATGGCGAAAAAAGCCCTCACCAAAGTTCGTCCAGGGCACGCCGATTTGACGGGCGTTATCAAGTTCAATCAAACGGACGCTCGCAACATTTTAGAACGTGCTTCGGCAAGAGAAACGGCAATCCGTGTTGCGGCGGGCGGCGTGTATAAGCAATATCTTTCCACGCTCGGCGTTGAAATCGGCGGGTACGTCAAAGAAGTTTGCGGTGTAGAAGATAACGGCGAATATTCTTTTGAGGATTTGCAAAAGGCAAAAACCACGCCCGTGGGCATGATTGATTGCGAGGCGGAAGCAAAAGCGGAAGAAAAAATTGCGCAATTGAAAAAGGACGGCGATACGGCAGGCGGCGTTGTGGAAATTCGTGTAAAAGGTCTTAAAAGCGGCTTTGGAAGCATGATGACGTATGCGGAAAAACTTGACGGACAACTTGCGCAAGCGCTTATGAGTATTCAAGCGATTAAGGGCGTAGAATTCGGCATGGGTTTTGGCGTAGCGCACGTCAGCGGTAAACACGTGCATGACGAAATCGCTTACGATAACGGTTTTAAGAGAGAAACGAATCGTGCGGGCGGCATTGAAGGCGGTATGTCCAACGGTGAAGAAATCGTGGTAAGGGTGGCGATGAAACCTATCCCCACGCTTATGCGTGGCTTGAACACGGTGGATTATTTGACGAAAGAAAGTGTGACGGCGGCTTCGGAAAGAAGTGACGTTTGCGCTATCTTTGCGCTTGAAATTATTGCGGAAGCGGTGGTTGCGCAAGTGCTTGCCGACGTGGTCGCAAAACGCTTGGGCGGCGACACGATGGAAGAAGTTGTTAATAGATACGAGCGTTTGCCGTAAGATTTAGGAAGAAAGATTATGCAAGAAATTTTATTACAAACTCCTACGCTGACGGGACGTATTTACGTGGGCATAGACGTAATTGAAAATCGTTTGCCTTCCCTTTTGGAAGGGCAAAAGAATTTCGTGTTGACGGACACCAACGTATATGCGCTTTATCCCGATTTTTTCAAACGCTATTTTGACGGCGTGGAAATCTTCGTATTGACGGCAGGGGAAGAAAATAAAAATTTTCAATCGCTGTATGCGATTTTGGAAGCAATGAGTGGTGCGGGGCTTCTTCGTACGTCCAAGCTGTTTGCGGTGGGCGGCGGAGTCGTTGGCGACATCGGCGGGCTTGCGGCGGCTTTGTACATGCGTGGAATTCAATGCGTGCAAATCCCCACCACCCTTTTGTCGCAAGTGGACAGCAGCGTTGGCGGAAAAACGGCGGTGGACTTAAACGGCGTGAAAAACCTTGTCGGGGCTTTTTATCAGCCGCAAGAAGTGCTCGTTGACCCCACCTTCTTAAAAACGCTTCCTATGCGAGAAATTAAGTGCGGCATCGGCGAAATCGTCAAGTACGCTGCGCTCAATGAAGATATTTTTGATATTCTTTCTACTCAAGAAAAATTAGACGAGCCTACGTTTTTAACGTCGCTTATTGAAAAATGTATTCGCCATAAAGCAAAAGTAGTGGAAGCGGACGAAAAGGAAACGGGGGAAAGAAAGAGCTTGAACGTAGGGCATACTACGGGGCACGCTATCGAACTTTCCACTTCTCTTTCGCACGGTGAAAGCGTGCTTTACGGCATGTTTTTAGAAACGCAAATTGCAATCAATCAAGGTGTTTGCGAAAAGGATTACGGCGAAAAATTGCTTGCGATTATCAAAAAAGCACTTGCGATTGCGCCCCTTTCTTCGCCCGATTTTTCTTCGATTGCAATGGACGCGCAAAAGGCGAAAGCGGATAAAAAGAACACGGGTAATAACGAAATCAATATGTCTGTTGCTAAAGCAAAGGGCGTTTGGGCAACGTTGCAATTGCCCTTTGAACAATACGTAGAAGCGCTTAAAAACGCTGTAAAATGCTTATAAGAAGGTTTTTGTATGATATTCATACCTGCAAGAGAAACTTTTATAGGGGAATTTGAACTTCCCGGCGATAAATCGATTACTCACCGTGCGGTTATGCTCAACGGCGGTGCGGACGGCGAAGCGGTGGTGACAAACGCGCTCATGGGCGAAGACTGTATTTCCACTTGTCGTTGTATGCGTGCGCTTGGCGCGAAAATTGACGTCGATGGCACGACAATCCGCATTAAGGGCACGTCCAAATTTAACACGGGCACTCGCCTTGATTGTGGCAACTCGGGCACGACCATCCGTCTTTTGACGGGCTTTGTTGCGGGCAAAGGCGTGGAAGCTACGCTTGTGGGGGACGAATCGTTGTCCACCCGCCCTATGAATAGAGTGGCTAAACCCTTGTCCATGCTTGGTGCGGACATTCGCACGAGCGACGGGCACGCACCCGTTGAAATTGTGCCGACCACGTTGCACGGTGCGGACGTAGAACTTGCCATTTCATCAGCTCAAGTGAAAAGTGCCGTACTTCTTGCGGGCATTTCAGCGGACGGAAAAACGAGCGTTGTAGAGCCTGTAAAATCGCGTGACCACACCGAGCGTATGCTTGCGGCAATGGGTGCAAATATCACGGTTGACGGAAACAAAGTGACGGTGGAAAAAAGCACGCTTACGTGCGTGGACGTGCGTGTCCCTTCGGACATTTCTTCGGCGGCGTATTTCATGGCGCTTGGTGCATTAAAAGGGAAAACGCTTTGCAAAAACGTGGGCATAAACCCCACGCGCACGGGCATTTTGGCGGCGTTCGATAAGTTGGGCGTAAAATATACGCTTCTTAATAAACGAGTGTCGGGCGGGGAAGAAACGGCGGATATCTTGGTGGAAAAATCGAAGATGAAAGCCATTACGCTCACGGCGGAAGAGATTCCCGCAATGATTGACGAATTGCCTCTCGTTGCCCTTCTTTGTGCGTACGCTGACGGCGAAAGCCGTATTACGGGCGCAAAGGAATTGCGAGTCAAAGAAAGCGATAGAATCCGCACGACGAGAGAACTTATTTGCAACATCGGCGGGGATTGTGAAGAATTAGAAGACGGCTTTGTTATCCACGGCAAGGAAAAACTTGTAGGTGGAAACGTAGATAGTTATTTAGACCACCGTATCGCTATGACGGCGGCGGTAGGCTTGATTGCAAGCGAGAAGGGGGGCGAAATTGCTCGTCAAGAGTGTTGCGCCATTTCCTTCCCCGATTTCTTTGAAAAATTAGGCGTTCAAGCGTAAAGGATAATGACGATGGAAAAAAGAAAAACGCTTCGTCTTGGGCTTGTCGGGAAAGACGTGTCCAAATCGAATAGCGAACGGATACACAAATTCATATTGTCGGAAATGGGCGTGGATTGCGAATACGAACGCTTTTCCGTTTCGCCCACGGATTTCGACAACGCCATGTGCCGCTTGCTTGGCGATTTCGACGGATTCAATATCACGATACCTTATAAACGGGACGTGTTTGAGTATTTAGACGGAATCGAAGGTGATGCAATCGCTTGCGGAGCAGTGAATACGGTGCTTACGTCCACCCGCCGTGGGTATAACACGGACGGCGTAGGCTTTTTGTGGATGATTGAAAGTGCAGGCTTTGACGTAAAGGGCAAAAAAGTGCTTGTCCTTGGCGCGGGCGGCTCGGGTAGAAGCACGGCGGTTGCGCTTAAAAATGCAGGCGCAAGCGTGTACATGTACCGTCGAAATAGAGTGGAATTAGAAGAAGTTTGCTTTCAGCTTGGCGTAAATATGGCAACGGATAGCGAAGAAGGCGGCTATGACATTCTCGTCAACTGTACGGGGGTAGGCATGCACGATACGGAAGGGAAATCCCCCGTGACGAGTAAAGCGTTTGACGGGGCTTTGGGTGCGGTGGATTTAATTTACACGCCCAGCAAATCACAATTTTTAATCCTTGCGGAAGAAAAGGGGCTTGCTGTATGCAACGGCGCGGCAATGCTTTTCTATCAAGCGTATTATGCCGATTGTTTGTATTTAGACAAAACGGCAAACGGTGCGGAAGCGGAAACGCTTTATAAAAAATACGTACAAAAGTACGGCGAATAATAAGAAGAAAGTTTTTTTACGGAGATAAAAGATATGAAATTTTTGGTTATCAACGGCGTAAATCTTAACCTTACGGGCTTGCGTGAAAAGGGTGTGTATGGCACGGCTACTTTGGACGAACTCAACAAACAAATCGCTTCCTACTGCACGGCAAACGGCGACGAAGTGGATTTCTACCAAAGCAATATCGAAGGGGAACTCGTCAATAAATTGCACGAAGCAAACGCCACGAAGGCGTACGACGGCATCGTGCTTAACGCAGGGGCGTACACGCATTACAGCTACGCTATCCGTGATGCGATTGCGGCAATCCAAGTGCCCGTCGCAGAAGTGCACATTTCCAACGTACACGCACGTGAAAATTTCCGCAATATCAGCGTAATTTCCGAAGTTTGCAAAGGCTCTATTTGCGGGTTTGGCGTAGGAAGCTACTTGGCGGCAATCGTTGCATTGAAAAGCGTTCTTGCTTGAGAAAAAGCTATGATAATATCATTGTGCGGCATGATGGGCGTTGGCAAGACGACCGTCGGGATACAACTTGCAAAAAGCGCTATGCTTGCATGGTTTGACACGGATAAAGTTATCGAAGATAACTACGGTAAAATTTCGGATATTTTCGCAAAATACGGCGAAGAATATTTTAGAAATCTTGAAACGCAAACGGTGCACGCTCTTTGCGAAAAAGAGGGCGTAATCTTATCGCTTGGCGGTGGCTTGGTTCTTCGCCAAGAAAACGTAGAAACGCTGAAAAACAAGGGAAAAATCGTGTATTTGCGTGCAAAAAAAGAAACGCTTGTACAGCGTTTGCGCTTTGACACGGCTCGTCCGCTTTTGCAAGGGGAAGATATAGAAACTCGCGTGGAAAACTTGCTTGAAAAGCGCGCGGGGATTTATGAACAAGTGGCTGATTACATCGTGGACGTAGATGGTAAGACGGTGGACGAAATCGTAAAGGAAATCACCCTTTCGTTGGGGATATAATAAAGGAAAAATAAGATGAAAACAGTTTTAATCACGGGCGGGGTCCGTGGCATAGGCTTGGCGATTGCCAAGGCGTATTTGGAAAGGGGTTGCCGTGTTTGCGTCACCTATTCCAAAGACGAACAAAGCGCGCAAAACGCCAAAGAAATGGGCATGGAAACGTATCGCGTAGACGTGGCTGACGAAACGGCAGTTGTATCTTTGATACAAACGATCGGCAAAATCGACGTGCTCGTTAACAACGCTGGCATTGCGCTTTTGAAACAAATCCAAGACGTTTCGTATGCGGAATACAAACGAGTATTCGACGTAAACATGGGTGGCACGTTCCTTTGTTCTCGTGAGGTTGCCAAGGGCATGATAGCGCAAAAAAGCGGCTTAATTATCAATATTTCTTCCGTTTGGGGAGAAGTTGGCGGCAGTTGTGAAAGCGTGTATTCGGCGTCTAAAGCGGCAATGCTCGGCTTTACGAAAGCGCTCGCCAAAGAACTTGGCTATTCGGGTATCCGTGTCAACGCCATTTCGCCTGGGGTAATCGATACGCAAATGAACGCACATTTTTCTAAAGAAGACTTGGCGGCAATGCAAGAAGAAATTCCTATGGGGCGCATCGGCGTATGTGACGACGTTGTCAAAGCGGTGCTCTTTTTAGACGAAAACGATTACGTGACGGGGGTAGATATTCCCGTAAACGGCGGTTTTTCCATTATTTAACGTTATGAGATAGGTACTTTTCCAAAATTTGCTCGATAAACTCGTTCGCAATCCCTTCCGTTGGGGATTGCGATTTTTTATCCTCTTTTTTGCACGGCTCTTCCGTTTTCTCGCTTGTGGGCGGTGGCGGTGGAGGACACCCGCCAAACGTTTGTGCGAAGTTAGACAGTTCTTTGAGAAAGGATAACATGTGTTGCGAATCTTTTAGCTTCTCCATAATCGGCTGTACGCTTTCGTTAAAGTTGGGGTTTTGGGAAAGATAATACAATAAAATTAAAATGCAAATTTCCATATCGTATTATATGCTTTTTTTCACGAAAAATTGATAAGGGGAATAGGATATAATAAACGATTTTGGAGGCAATATATGAAAAGTTTTAGAGATTATATCCCAAACGATAACACGGATGAAGCGGGGGAAAGCGTAGAAGCTCTTGGCAAAAAACTTGCGGAACAATACAACGGAAAAAGTAGCAACGATATGTGGCGCAATATCCTTGCCGAAGCGGAAAAAAGCAAGCGTGCAGGCACGCTGACCAACGAAGAAATCGAAAACTTTTATCAAAGTTTTGCACCCATGCTCGATAATACGCAACGCAGTCGTTTGCGCTCGGTGGTGGAGAAATTGAAAAAGATTTAGCCCTTGTCAAGCGTTTGAAGGGCGGATAATAACTCGTCGATTTCCCGCTCGTTATTATAATAAGAAAAGGACGCGCGCACAAGTCCGCTATCAAGCGTGCCAAGCGCCTTGTGCATGAGAGGTGCGCAATGCAGTCCGCCTCTCACGGCGATGTCAAAAGTGGACGAAAGGGCTTCGGCAACACTTTCCGATTGCTCTTTTTCGTGCGCAAAAGCGACGATTCCGCAAGGGTTGGGTAGGGAATAGGATAAGTAGCCTTTCAGCGTTTGTAAGCCGTCTAAAAAATATTTCGTCAACGCAAGAAGGCGTGCGTGAATTTCGTCAAGATGCGTGGCGGTGTAGCGCACGCCCTCCAACAAGGAAAGAACGGCGGGAAAGGCAAGCGTGCCCGCTTCCAAGCTATCGGGGTAAAAATCGGGCATATCCAAGGATAGACTCATCGAGCCCGTTCCGCCGTAAAGCAAGGGGGTAAGGTTTGCTCTATTTGAAAAAAGCAACGCCCCGCTTCCTTGCAAAGCGTGTAAACCTTTGTGTCCGGCAAGGGTAAGAAAATCAATGCCAAGCTCCTTCATGCGGATGGAAAAATGCCCCGCCCCTTGCGCGCCGTCGCAAAGCAATAAAACACGGCTGGGCAAAACCGATTTCACCATGGCAAGGTTGGGCATAAGCCCGTTGACGTTGGAAGCGGTGGAAAGGGCGCATAGCTTGGTGTTGGGCTTGATCAGCGAGCGAAGTGTGTCTAAATCAAGCACGGCGCTTGCACCCACGCCGATAAGCGGGCAAATATCGTAGGTGATTACGCCTTCCTTTTTCAGCTTTTCCAACGGGCGTAAAATAGAGTTGTGTTCCAAACAACTCGCAACGACGTGGTCGCCCTTTTTCAACGTGCCAAACAGCGCAAGGTTAATTGCTTCCGTGCAGTTTTTTGTAAAAGCCACTCGCTCGAAACCGTATCCGTCAAAAAACGTGGAAAGCTCGTGCCGACAGTCTTGTACAAGCTTGGCGCACGCAAGCGAAAGTTTATGCCCGCTGCGACCGGGGTTGGCGCAAACTTTCATGGCGGAAAGGGCGGCGGTGAGTACGCTGTCGGGTTTTCGTCCACCCGTGGCGGCGTTGTCAAAATAAATCATATACGCACCTCTTTGTTAGGGATATTCATAGAATATAGTATTCCGCAAAAAAGGAGTGTATGACTTATGATGTTGTTGGCGGTGTTCCGTTCGCGGGCGCAGAGCCTTGATTACGGACAAAGATTGAACAATTACGGCGTGTCGGCGACGACGGTGCCCACACCCAAGGAAGCGAAAATTGGTTGTGGCTTGTGCGTAAAATTCGACGCGCGCTATTTTGTGAAGGCGCAAGCGGTGTTGAAGATGGTGGGATATTCCACGTTCAACGGTTTTTATAGGATAGATTACGTCAATGGTAAAATGACGGTGTTTCCCTATCGTTGAACGAATTTTTTAAGATGGAATTTTGAAAAATCTTCTTGCAAAAAGATAGAAAACGTGCTATAATACGCTTATGAAACTCGTAGAGAAGAAAGAAGCGCTTGCGCTTTTGAAACAACTGTATATCGGCGCAAAACCCGCACTTATTTATTCGAGCCCGTTCGAGTTGTTGGTGGCAGTCGTGCTGTCAGCCCAGTGCACGGACGAAAGAGTAAATAAGGTGACGGCGGAGCTTTTCAAGGAGTATAATACGCCGCAAAAAATGCTCACGCTTTCTCAAACGGAGCTTGAAAGATATATCTTCTCGTGCGGTTTTTATCGTATGAAAGCCGAACATATCTTATCCGCTTGTAAGGATATTATGGAAAAATTCCAAGGCGAAGTTCCTAATACGATAGAAGAGTTGACATCGCTTGCGGGCGTTGGGAAAAAGACGGCAAACGTCGTATATTCGGTGGCGTTTGGCGGCGATGCGATTGCGGTGGATACGCACGTGTTTAGGGTAAGCAATCGTTTGGGGTTGGCAAAGGGCAACACCCCGCCAAAGGTAGAAGCGGGCTTGCAAAAGGCAATCCCTAAAGAAGAGTGGTCAAGTGCGCACCACTGGCTTATTTGGCACGGGCGCAAAGTTTGCCACTCTCGCAAACCCGATTGTGGAAATTGTCCGCTTGCCCACGTTTGCGATTATGCTGAAAAAGAAAAATAGAATAAAAAATAGGTATATTTTCTCCCCAAATTACGCAAAATTTGTGTAAAACGGGGAGGATTTTTTATGGAAGAAAATAACAAATTAAGCGAAATAGACGAAGAAAAAAACAGCTTGCAAACCTTGCTTTCAATCGTCGATCTTGCCGAGAAAAAGGCTCGCATATATTCCCGCCTTTTGACGGACGTTTCCCTTGCAAAATCAATGGAAAAATTAGCGTGCCGCCACGAAGAAGAAAAGACTACGTTGCAAGCCCTTTTGGGCGATAAAAAATCGAAAAAAGCAAGGGGTGAAGCAAAATGAAGTTGGAAAAACGTGAAATAACGCTCAACGAAAAGGACAGCTTGTATGACGTGCTTTTTATGCAAAAAACGCTGCTAAACGGCTATCTTTCCGCTATGGAAAAAGCGCAACGCAAGGAAACGCAAACAACGCTTTTATCCCTTATCGGGGCGGCGTGTGAAGATCTGTATTTTATTAAAACTTTGTTAACCGATTTAAGCGAAGATAGATAAAAAGAAGGCGAAAGTCTTCTTTTTTTTATTGGGTAAAATCGTTGACAAGCCTTGTTTTGTGGGTGTATAATGTAATCAATTAAAAAAAGGAAGTAATTCTTATGGCAAAAAAACGTATTAAGAACTTTTTTGGCGAATTCAAGACGTTTATCACTCGTGGCAACGTTTTGGATATGGCAGTCGGCGTTATCATCGGCGGTGCGTTTACGGCAATCGTAAACGGTTTAAGCAACTTTATCTTGCGCCCGATTATCAACTGGATTATCGCACTCATCGTAGGGGAAAGCACGCTTGAAAGCGCCGTCACTTTCTTGGGCGAACCCGCAAGATTGGAAGACGGCACGATTGACCTTGCAAACTCTATCTATATCGACTGGGGTTCGTTTATCAGCGCAATTATTAACTTCTTGTTGATAGCGTTCGTACTCTTTATGATTGTACGCACTTTCAATAGAATTGCGAAAGCAAAAGAAGAAGCGTTTGGCGAAACGAAGAAACAAAAGCTTAGAGAAATCAATAAAATCCGCAAAGAAAAGAAGGTTTCTTGGAATGAAGCGGAAGAATTGCATGCGCAAGAAATTGCAGCGAAAAAGGCGGCAGAAGAAGCGGAAAAAGCAGCAGCTGCGGCAAAAGCGGCGGAAGAAGCTCGCCTTGCGGAAGAAAAAGCAATGGCAAACACCCGTCTTTTGGAAGAAATTCGTGATTTGTTGAAACAGAAATAACCGAAAAAAAACGAAATTGATTGACTTTATCCTTTGAAAAGGATATAATAATAAAAAAGACATAAGGGCAATGAAAAAGCAGGCGTTTTTCAAAGCGTTTTCAAAAGAGACCGTATCCGTAGGCTGAAAGGTACGGGGAAACGGGAAAACTGCCATTTCACTTTGGAGCCGTTCTTTTGAGCCCGTAAAAGCGGGGGTAGGGAGAAACGTATTGCACGGCGTGACGGTGCATAATAAGGTGCGGGGGATTTGCCCGCACGAACGCAGGTGGTACAGCGGATAGTATTCGCCCTGCACGCTTTTATAGGCGTGCAGGGCGTTATTTTTATAATCGGAAAACATTTATATTAGGAGTATAAAATGAAAGAAAAAATCGAAGCGTTGCGGATAGATATTCAAACCGCAATGGAACAAACGCAAACGGGTAGAGCTTTGTACGAACTTAAAGTGCGCTTCCAAACGGAACTTAAAGGCATTATGAGTGGCATGAAAGATTTGGCGAAGGAAGATAGACCCGCTTTTGGTAAAATCGTCAACGAATTCAAGCAAGACATGGAAGAAAAATTCGATGCTCGCGCACTCGTTGTAAAGAAGATGGAAATGGAAGAAAAATACGCGAAAGAACGTATTGACATCACCATGCCCGGCAAGGCGTATAAAGCGGGCGCATTGCACCCTATTACGCTTGTGAAAAACGAACTTATCGACATTTTCGCTGGCATGGGTTTTAAGGTGTTTGAAGGACCTGAAATCGAAACGGATTATTACAACTTCACGGCGCTCAATACGCCCAAAGACCACCCCGCAAGAGATATGCAAGACACCTTCTATTTGGCTGAAAACTTGCTTCTTCGTACGCAAACGTCGGCGGGACAAATTCGCGTTATGGAAAAGGAAAATCCGCCCATTAAAATTCTTTCCCCGGGCAGAGTATTCCGTTCGGACGACGATGCTACGCACTCGCCTATGTTCCACCAAATGGAAGGGCTTGTAGTGGATAAGGGTATCACGCTTTGCGACTTGCAAGGTATGCTTGCGGAATTTGCGAAAAAGATGTTCACGTCTTCCACGAAAGTACGTTTGCGCCCGTCCTATTTCCCGTTCACTGAACCGAGCGTAGAAGTTGATTTGAGCTGTTCGGAATGCGGCGGCAAGGGTTGTCGTCTTTGCAAGGGTACGGGCTGGATTGAAGTACTCGGCGCAGGCATGGTAAACCGCAGAGTGTTGGAAAACTGTGGCGTTGACCCCGACGAATACACGGGTTTTGCTTTCGGTATGGGTATCGAACGTATCGCAATGCTCAAATACGGCATCAACAACATCAAGACGTTGTTTGAAAACGACACGAGATTTTTGGAACAATTCGAAGATTAAGGAGAAAAGACAATGAAAGCACCTTTCAGTTGGTTAAAAGATTACGTACATATTGATATGTCGGCACAAGAACTTGCCGAAAAACTTTTCTCTTGCGGTTTTGAAGTAGAAGAACTTTCCTACCTTGGCGAAAAAATCAATCGCGTGGTAGTAGGCGAAGTAAAAGCGCTTACGCCTCACCCCGACAGCGACCACATGCAAATTTGCGTAGTGGATTGCGGGGAAGAATACGGCAGAGATTTGCAAATCGTCACGGGCGCACCCAACGTTTACGTGGGCATGAAAACGCCTTGCGCTTTGGACGGCTCGACGGTGGTGGAAAGCAACCCCGCTGTTTTGGAAAAGAACCCCGATGCGGTTAAGAAAATTAAAAAAGGCAAGCTTCGTGGCGTAGAATCGTTTGGTATGCTTTGCTCGGGCGAAGAACTTGGCATCAACGACGATTTCTATCCCGGCGCAGAAGTAAACGGGCTTTTGGATTTGGACAAGAGCGCGCCTATCGGTGAAGATATTAAGAAAATCGTGGGCTTGGACGATTGGATTTTCGATATTTCCATTACGGCAAACCGCCCCGATTGTCAATGTATTTTGGGTATTGCCCGTGAAGTTGCGGCAGTTATCCAAAAACCTTTCAAAGAACCTAATTATTCGTACACGGCAAATGCGACGGAAGCGGCAAGTATCGACGTAGAAGTGCTTGCGCCCGACCTTTGCCCCCGCTACGTTGGTCATTACGTAGAAAACGTAGAAGGTGGCGTTTCGCCCGCTTGGATGCGTAAGCGTTTGGCTCTTTCAGGTATTCGTTCCATTTCGCCCATCGTCGATATTACCAACTTCGTACTTTTGGAAATGGGACAACCCATGCACGCTTTTGACGCGGACGACATCGGTGATAGAAAAATCATCGTTCGCCGTGCAAACGCAGGAGAAAAGATTGTCACGCTTGACGAAAAAGAATTTACGCTTAACAGCGATAACCTTGTGATTTGCGACGGCAAAAAGCCCGTTGCGCTTGCAGGTATCATGGGCGGTTTGAACAGCGAAATTAAAGATACGACGAAAAACGTATTCTTTGAATCGGCTAAATTCGCACGTGACAACGTAAGAAAAACTTCCCGTGCGTTGGGTCAATCTTCCGATTCGTCTTCCCGCTTTGAAAAGGGCGTGGATGCGTACACCAACGGTTTGGGTATGGCAAGAGCGTTGCATTTGATTGAAGAACTTGGCTGTGGTAAAGTGACGGATATGCGCCGTGACGTGTGCGCCGTTTCCCTTGCGCCCCGTCAAATGACGGCAAGCGTAGCGAAAATCAACGCGCTTTTGGGGATTAAAGTGCCCGATGAAGAAATTATCGCCATTTTGACGAGATTGAATTTTAAGCCCGAATTAAACGGCGATACGCTTTGCGTGGAAATCCCCGGTTATCGTGACGATATCGACGGCTATCCCGATTTGGCGGAAGAAATTATCCGTATGTACGGCTACGAACATATCACGCCCACCTTCTTGGACAAAGCGCAAGTGACGGGCGGTGGTTTGACGGACGAACAAAAACAAGAATTGCACTTGAAAAACCTTTTGCGTACGCAAGGTTTCTCGGAAGCGTATAACTATTCCTTCTATTCGCCCAAAGATTTCGAGCTTATGAAATTGCCCGAAGATGCGGCGGAAAGAAACGCGGTAAAAATTCTCAACCCTATCAGTGAAGAACTTTCGCTTATGCGCACCTTCCTTGCGCCTTCCATGCTTGGCAACGCTGTTAGAAATATCCGCCGTGGCAACGACGAAGGTAGACAATTTGAAGTGGCAAACACGTACGTGCCCAACAACACGGCTGCAAGCGAACAACCCACCGAAAATAAGCACCTTGTGCTTGGTATTTGGGGTGGCAAAAACGACTTCTTCGATATGAAGGGCGCAATCGAACGTATCGGTGAAGTATTCCACTTGGCGTTCACGTATGAAAGAGCGGAAAAATCTTACTTGCACCCTGGCGTATCCGCAAACGTAATTTTGAACGGCAAAATCGTGGGCTGCTTTGGCGAACTCGACCCTGCCATTTCTAATAACCTTGGTTTGGATAAGAAAGTATATCTTGGCGAGTTGGATTTGACGGCAGTTAGCGAAGTGATGGACGATGGCGTTCGTTATAAAAACTTGCCTAAATTCCCTGCTGTTAAGCGTGACTTGGCTTTGATTGCGGACGAAACGCTTACGTGCGCACAAATTGAAGACGTGCTTATGCACTCTTGCAAATACGTGACGGAAGCAAAACTCTTCGACGTATATCGTGGCGGTCAAGTGCCCGAAGGAAAGAAGAGTATGGCGTTCACGCTCACGTTTACGCCCGATAACCAAACGGAAAAGGCGTTCACGCCCGAAACGCTCGACAACTTCGTGAAGAAGATTTTGGGCAACCTTAAATTCAAGCTCGGTATCGAGCTTCGTTAATCGGGGGCAACGTGAAAAGAGAAGGAAAAATCCAAACGCACGGTTTTTTCAACGTCGATAAACCGAGCGGTATCACGTCGAGTCCGGTGGTAAATAAATGCAAATGGCTTACGGGCACGCCGTGTGGGCACATGGGCACGTTAGACCCGCTTGCAAGCGGTGTATTGCCCGTGGGTATCGGCAATGCGGCAAGACTTTTCGATTATTTCTTGGAAAAGGAAAAGGAGTACGTTGCGAAGTTCACTTTCGGCGTTTCGTCCGATACGCTCGATAGCACGGGGGAACTTGTCTATGGTGGACATATTCCCACGGCGGATGAAATTGCAAACGTATTGCCCACCTTTTTTGGGGATATTATGCAAGTGCCACCCAAGTACAGCGCAAAAAACGTCAACGGCAAGCGTGGGTACGATTTGGCTCGCGCGGGCATTGATTTCGAGCTTCCCGCTAAGAAAGTGCATATCTTTGATATGCAACTTTTGGGAAAAGCGGAAGAAGAAAACACGTTTAACGTCAAAATAAATTGTGGCGGCGGCACATATATTCGCTCGCTTGCACGTGATATTGCGCAAAAGCTTGGTACGAACGCCGTGATGAGCGCATTGCGCCGCACGAAAAGCGGTATTTTCGAGATAGGGCAAGCAATTCCTTATTCCTTACTCGAACAAGATTTGCCCGTGGAAGAACTTGAAAAATACGTAATTCCTACGGAAAACGTGCTTGCATATCCTATCCTTGCCTTGCAAGGCAAACAAGTCGAGCGCTTTTTCAACGGCGTGCTTGTGGACGTGGATGAGCAAGACGGCTTGTATAAAATTTATAAAGACGACAAATTCTACGGCATTGCCGAAGTGCAAAAAGGGAAAGCAAAAGCAAAGACGAAATTATGTTGAAAACCTTGTGGCTTCATGAACAATCGAATAATGAAAACGGTTGCGTTATGCTGCTTGGTGGTTTCGACGGCTTACACGCCGGGCATAAAACGCTTGTACGCCGTGCCAAACAATACGGCTTGCCGATAGGCGCAATGACGATTGTGGGCGGCAAGGGGGGCGAAAGTCTGTTTACGGGGGAAGAACGTAAGGAAATGTTCTCGTCCGTCGGCGTGGATTTTATTTTTGAACTGCCTTTTGCGGAAATTAAAGATTTTTCACCCAAGCAATTTGCAACGCTTTTGGAAGAAAAATTTTCGCCCAAAGCGTTTATTTGTGGGGACGATTTCCGTTTTGGCAAAGAAGCGGCGGGCAATGCGGAAAGCTTAAAAGCGACGACGAAAGTGCCCGTGGAAATTGTAGAATTATTGCAAAAAGACGGGGAAAAGATAAGCTCTACAACCGTCAAAAAACACCTTTCGCTTGGGGATATGCAAATGGCAAACGATTTGCTTGGTGAAAACTTTTTCCTATTAGGCGAAGTGGTAAAAGATAGGGGCGTTGGAAAAACACTCGGTTTTCCGACGGCAAACGTGCTGTATCCAAGCGGCAAATTTCCGCTTAAAAAGGGCGTTTATCAAACGAAAGCAACTATACACGGGAAAACGTATAAGGGTATCACAAACTATGGCGCTCGCCCCACTTTCAACGACGAAAACGTGTGGACGGAAACGTATTTCGACGGTTTTGACGGCGATTTGTACGGCAAAACGATAAAGATTGAGTTCGTGCGTTTTATGAGAGAAATCGTGAAATTCGACAGCGTAGAAGCGCTTGTGGAACAGCTTAAAAAAGATTTGGCGGAGGTACGTGCAAATGATTAAATTTG
>JAZQWG010000011.1:0-2822 GCA_045632265.1 Candidatus Scatosoma sp. | reverse complement strand
ACGTTCGACATCGACGCAAACGGTATCGTACACGTAACGGCGCAAGACAAGGGCACGGGCAAGATGACGGATATCACGATTACTTCGTCCACCAACCTTTCGGAAGAAGAAATCGATAAAGCTGTAAAAGACGCTGAAAAGTTTGCGGAAGAAGACAAGAAACGCAAGGAAAAAGTGGACAACAGAAACAAGCTTGACGGCATGATTTTCTCCGTTGAACAAACGATGAAAGAAGCGGGCGATAAGCTTGACGAAAACGACAAAGCAACGTTGCAAGCGGCAATCGACTCGGCGAAGAAAGAACTTGAAAGCGAAGATGATGATCGTATCAAGGCGGCTTACGATAAGTTGATGCAAGACGTTCAACCCGTTTTCACGAAGATGTATCAAGCGGGCGCAAACGCACAAGGCGCATCGGCAAACGACGATAGCGACACCGAATTCCATCAATAATAGGAACGCGGTCAACGCATACACGTATGCGTGTAAATGAAAAATACTTCGGGTTTGGCGATTAGTCAAACCCGTAAGTGTTGTAAGGAAACGATTATGGCAGATAAGAAAAATTATTACGAAACGCTTGGCGTGGATAAAAAAGCTACGCCCGAAGAAATCAAAGCGGCGTATAGAAAGCTTGCGATGAAATATCACCCCGATAGAAATCAGGGCAACGAAGAAGCGGCGGAAAAATTTAAGGAAATCAACGAAGCGCACGAAACGCTTTCAGACAGCCAAAAACGCGCGGCATACGATTACGAGCTTGAACACCCCGGCATGGGCGGTTTCGGCGGCGGAACGGGCGGTTTTGGTGGTTTTGGCGGCTTTGGCGACATCTTTGGGGATTTGTTCAGCGGCTTTGGCTTTGGCGGCGGGGCGCAACGCTCGGCAAGAAGCGAAGTGGGTGAAGATATCCAACGTGAAATGACGCTTTCGTTTATGGATGCGGCAAAGGGCTGTAAAAAGACTTTCTCGTATAATAGAAACGAGCCGTGTTCGTCCTGTAAAGGCACGGGCGCAAAGAACGGCACGGAATATTCCACTTGTAGCAAGTGTAACGGCTCGGGCGTGGTACAACAAATCCAAAACACGATGTTTGGCCGTACCATTCGTCAAACGGTTTGTCCCGATTGCGGCGGCAACGGCAGAACGATAAAGGAAAAATGCCCCGATTGTAAAGGTAAGGGCTCGCAACGCAAGGAAACGACGGTGACGATTGATATTCCCGCAGGCGTTGACACGAACAGCTACATGAAGAAAAAGGGTTTTGGTCAAGCAGCGCCCAACGGCGGCGTACCTGGCGATTTGATTATCGTTTTCCGCGTAGAACCGCATAGAATTTTCGTGCGTGATAAGTTCGATTTGCGTATCGATTTGCCTATCTCGTACAAGACGGCGGTGCTTGGCGGCGTAGTCAAAGTGCCCACCCTTGACGAAACGTTTGATTTCACGATTCCCGAAGGCACGCAAAGCGGTCAAGTATTCACCGTGCGAGGCAAGGGCATTAAATCGGCGAGAAACGGCACGGGCAACTTGCTTATCCGTGTGATTGTGGAAGTGCCTACCAAGATTTCCAAAGACCAAAGAAAACAAATCGAAAAAATGGATAGCGAAATCGATTTGAAGCAATACGAACGCATGAAGAGATACGCTGACAATGTCAACGCACTCTACGGCGAAAAACCGTATAAGTAAAAATGAAAACCCCGATTGTTTGTGCAATCGGGGTTTAATATTTGTTGTTAATTCAAACCTAAAATATCGTCGGCGGAAACGTCCAAAATTTGGCAAATGTTGGCGAAAGTATCAAGGGACGGATATTTGTCAAGGCGCATATATTTGCTCACCGTAGACGGGTTTATTCCCAATTTCTCCGCCAACTCTTTTTGCGAAATGTTGCTATATTCAATCGCTTCACGCAACCTTTTTTGTATTTCTTCAATCTTTATCATACCTAAATAATAGCACAATGTGCAATTTTTGCTTGACAAAAGGCACATTGTGCCTTATAATTATCTTACAAAATACAAAAATCAATACAAAGGAGAGGAAAATGTTTTGCAAATATTGTGGAAAAGAAGTTGAGGAACAAGCCGTGATTTGCCTAAATTGCGGTGGCTTGTTAGATGAAACATTGAAGATGAAAGACGAAGTTGTTGAAAAAAACGGCATGGCGGTGGCTGGGTTTGTATGTTCGTTTTTCTTGTCTGTCCTTGGCTGGGTATTTGGCGGGATAGGGCTGGCTCGGTCTTTTAAGAGAAAAGGAAAAGGGAAAGGCTTGTCTATTGCTGCGCTTGCGATAGCGTCGGCTAATGCCTTATTAAGTATTATTGCATCAATATAAAAAAGAAAAAAGGAGATAAAAAAATGTTTTGTAAATACTGTGGAAAAGAAATTTCTGATGAAGCGTACATTTGTACGGGTTGTGGTCGTTTGGCAAAAGAGCTTGGCGTTAAAAAGAAAAACGAAAAAACGGTTGGTGAAAACGCAAAACAAAAGGTAGACGGTGTTTCGTTGCTGACAAAAATCTTTATGCTTATTACAATTGCCTTGTTAGGTGCTGTAATGATTTGTTTGGTGTATTATTTTGATACTTATAGAGTTTCAAGATATGGGTGGGATTTAGTTAAATATTACGAGATGTTTAGTGTGGCAATTGCGCTTGCAAGTATTGCTTTGGCGTTTGGTATTGCGCAGTTTGTTATGGCAGTTATACAAGATAAAAAATTGTCCGTTTGGAATATGGTGTCGACTATTATATTGATAATATCCGTATGTACTTTTGTTGCGCTAATTATAAGATGCTGATAAAAAAAATAAAAAAC
>JAZQWG010000010.1:0-18431 GCA_045632265.1 Candidatus Scatosoma sp. | reverse complement strand
TGCCAGGAACGTTGTAAGCGATGACGGGGATAGAAACCGATTCGCAAATCGCCTTATAATAAGCAACCAAGCCGTTTTGCGTGCATTTGTTGTAATAGGGGGTTACGGCAAGCAAGCCGTCCGCACCATAGCTTTCCGCTTTTTGCGCCGTCATAACTGCGTCTGCGGTGTTGTTGCTACCGCAACCGAAGATAACTTTCGCTCTGCCGTTCACTTTCTTTACAGCGTATTCCATCAAAACGTGTTCTTCTTCAAAGCTCATCGTCGAAGGTTCGCCCGTCGTACCAAGGAAAACGATTGCATCCGTGCCGTTTTCAATTTGGTATTCGATAAGTTGCCCAAATACTTCATAATTTACGCCGTTTTCACCAAAAGGGGTGATAATCGCCGTTGCGCTACCGCTGAAAAATCCTTTCATAATGTTTCACTCTCCCGTGATTAGTATATTCCCCGAAAGGGGATTTTTGTGTTTAGTCGAAATAGCCCTTTGCCGCCAAAAGTTCCGCAAGGAGAACTGCGCCGCCCGCAGCACCACGAAGAGTGTTGTGGGAAAGACCGACGAACTTGTAATCGAATACTACGTCCTCGCGAAGTCTGCCAACCGTCACGCTCATGCCGTTGCCTTCCATTCTATCAAGCTTTGCTTGGGGACGATTGTCTTCTTCAAAATAGCGGATGAATTGTTGGGGTGCGGAAGGGAGCGCTAAGTCTTGAGGAACGCCCTTAAAGCTTGCCCAAGCGGAAAGAATTTCTTCCTTCGTGGGCTTTTTATCAAAGCTTACGAACACCGCCGCCGTATGTCCGTCGGAAACGGGCACGCGCAAGCATTGCGCCGTGATAACGGGTGCGCTTGCGGAAACGATTTCGCCGTTTACCACTTCGCCCCAAATTTTAAGCGGTTCTTTTTCGCACTTTTCTTCTTCGCCGCCGATATAGGGGATAACGTTATCCAAAATTTCGGGCATGGTTGCAAACGTCTTGCCTGCGCCGGAAATAGCTTGATAGGTGCAAACGGCAGCTTGCTTAATGCCAAACGCCTTCAAGGGGTGCAAAAGGGGCACGTACGATTGAAGGGAACAGTTGGACTTAACGGCAATAAAGCCACGCTTCGTGCCAAGTCTTGCCTTTTGTGCTGCGATAACTTCCAAATGATTGTCGTTGATTTCGGGGATAACCATAGGCACGTCGGAGGTGAAACGGTGCGCCGAGTTGTTGGAAACGACGGGAACTTCCTTCTTTGCATACGCTTCTTCGAGGGCGCGGATTTTCGCTTTGTCCATGTTTACTGCGCAGAAAACGAAGTCAACGGAAGAAGCAATTTCGTCCATATCCGCTTCCGCATCAAGAATTTTCATTGCTTTATATTTTTCAGTCATAGGGGTTTCAAACGCCCATTTGTTGCCCACTGCTTCCGCATACGTTTTACCTGCGGAACGTGCGGACGCCGCCAATACTTTCACATTGAACCAAGGGTGATTTTCCAAAAGACGCAAAAATCTTTGTCCTACCATACCCGTAGCGCCGATTACGCCAACGTTGAACTGCTTCATAATAAATATCTCCTTGTGTAAAAAAAGTTTTTTGAAATTAAAAAATAAAAGGACGGGGAAATATCCCGTCCTTTGAAAAGCAAAGAGAAAAGCCCGTAATTTTCGGGATATCCTTAATGCAAATAGCTCTTCACGGACGGTGACAGTCATACGGGTATTCTCCCGCATGCCCAGCGAAAAGGGGGACGTAAAATTCGCTTCGGCGGAGATACCCTTTCCTTTTTTGCTATGGCGCAATTTCGTCCCAAATTGCTTGCGAAAAAGTACTGATGTTCATCCGCTCCTCTATTTAGCAAGTTTATTTTAACACATACGAAAGCAAATGTCAAAGATTTTTCACGCATTGTAAATTTTATTTGAAATTTTTTCTAAAAATCCTTGAAATAATCACAAATATGTAGTACAATATAGTGGTGAGAATATGCGGACGTACGTCCGCGCGCAAATATGTATTTTGGAGAACGTTCATGGCACAGCAAAAGAAAGGGCTTATCACCCGACTTCTTGAAGGCAAAGAAAGAAGTGAAGAATATGCAAGAAGCACGTTGCCCACCAACCGTTGGCAACTGTTTTGGGATATTTTCAAAGGCAACTTTTGGAAGATTGTAAAAGCGAACTTATTGACGCTTATTTTCTTCCTTCCTATGATTGCGCTTATCGTAATTATGGTGCTTATGAAAAATATGCAAGGTCAAATTTATCCCTTTGGGGCAAACCTTGGCGCGGGCTATCCTTTCTATCCCGTACAACAAGGCTTGGCGGAATCTCTTGCATTGTCTAACAACATGATTTTCTATCTCGGGCTTTTGATTTCTTCCTTTATCGCATCGATCGGTCTTTCGGGCGGTATGTACGTCGTACGTAATATGGTATGGACGGAAGGCATCTTTGTTGCAAACGATTTTTGGCGCGGGATTAAACTCAACTACAAAAACGCACTGCAAGCTACGCTTTTCTTCGTGGTAATCTTTTCCGCTTGCGGTATGCTTATCTCTTTGGCAGATTTCACCATTGCTTCCGCTGGCGTAGAAAAAGCGCAAAAGTCGTGGATGGTTGTGTCCAAAGTGACGAGTTATATCTTGATCATCGTTGCGGGCATGATGTATTTTTGGATGATTGCGCTTGGCGTAAACTATAAGATGAAATTCTTTGGCATGCTTAGAAATTCCTTCTTGCTTACGCTTGGCAGCTTGCCTCAAACGATTTTCTTCATTGCGCTTGCGGCAATTCCTTTCGTGCTCTTGCTCTTTGGAAGCTTCTTCATGATTATGGGTATCTTCATGGTGCTTCTTTTCGGTCTTGCATACGTCTTGCTTGTTTGGCTTGACTTTGCGCAATGGATTTTCGATAAATATATCAACCCGAAAATCGAAGGCGCGAAAGTGGGTAGAGGTATCTACAACAAAGACGGCACGTCTTCGCTTGCTGGCGGGGATAGCCAAGCTGCGAAAGAATATCAAAAGACGCTTCTTTCTTATGGTAGATCCCGTTTGGTTGGCCGTCCTGTAAAACCTATCGACGACGAACTCGAAGTTTACGATTTGCCCACGTCCTTCAACCGTGAAGACTTGCAACGCCTTCGCGAAAGCAAGGAAGCGATTGCGCAAGACAGCGAAGCGTACGTACAAGAACATAAAGACGAAGCACGCTACGTTGAATATAATAAGCAATTTGACGAACGTGAAAAGGCGCTTCAAGACGAACTTTCTAAAAACGGCAAAAAGATAAAATATAAACCGCCCAAGATGCTCGGTCAATAAGGGCGAGAAAGATAAGGACAAACTATGAAAAACACAGCGGCGTACACAAATCTTGCCGGATGGTTTGAATATTTGAACGACGACTGCGACTATGAAAATTGGTCGCAGTATTTAATTATGAAATTAAACGGCTACGCTTTTGAAAGCGGCTTGGACGTTGGTTGCGGTGGCGGGTGGTTTACCCGTGCTTTCCAACGCCAAGGCTATCAAATGACGGGCATGGATATTTCCCCCGAAATGCTTGATTTTGCGCAAAGCAAAGCGCTTGAAACGGGTGTGCGTAGCGAATATGTCTTGGGTGATATCACGGCGAAAAAACCGCTTAAGCGTTTCGATTTCGTGACGGCTATCAACGATTGTTTCAACTATATCCCCAAGGAAAAGTTGGGCAAAGCGCTTAAAAATATTGCTTCTTCCTTAAAATCGGGAGGACTTTTGATTTTTGACGTTAGTTCTCCACGCAAGTTTGCTAAAAAAATTGCAAATACTGTAAGCGTGGACGATAGGGACGATATCACTTATCTTTCCTTTGGAAAGCTGGACGGGGATAAAGCCACTTTGGAAGTGTCCCTTTTCGTCAAAGAAAAGGACGGCAAATACACCCGCTTGGACGAAACGCATACGCAGTACGTCTATACGGAAGAAGAACTTCTTTCCGCTTTGCAAGAAAACGGGTTTACCCTTTTGTCCGTAGAAGGGCATTTGGGCGAAGATAAAGAAAACAGCGATAGATGGTGTTTTACGGCGAAAAAAGGGGGTGTAAAATGAGCAACGTATTGCGTACGCTCGTCTTTGACGGGCAAGTATCCCTCACCCTTGCAAACACGACGGAAATCGTCAAAGAAGGGGCAAGATTGCACAATCTTTCGCCTTCCGCTACGCTCGTGTTTGGTAAAACGCTTTCGGCGATGACCTTTATGAGCGCTTGCTTAAAAGGCGAAGCGGGCGAAATTTCCCTTTCGCTTAAAGGGGATGGCGACGGCGGCGAAATCGGCGTGTCGGGCAATCGTAAACTCAATATCCGTGGCTTTATCGAAAACCCTAAAGCAATGGGCGATGAAAAGTCGGTGTTTGGCGAAAACGGCTCTCTCACCATTATCCGCGACGATGGCTACACCCGTCCTTTCGTGGGTTCTTGCGCTTATCCCATGCAAGGTGGCGTGGACGAAGCGTTTGAAGAATATTTCCGCATCAGCGAACAGCTTCCCACCCGTTTCCAAACGGTTGTGGAAATCAACGAAAAAGGGGAAGTGCTTTTTGCGGGCGTAGCGGTGTTGCAACCGCTGCCTTTTGCGGATGAAAAAGTTCTTGAAAAAACGTGGGAAGTCGATCTTGTTTCGCTTCTTGAAAATGCGAAAAACGACGGCGTGGAAGAAAGCGCGCAAACGGCGTTTGGCAAAAACGAAAGCGTTTGGGAAGTGCGCCAAGCGCAATATAAATGCAACTGTTCAAGGGCATATTTGACGAGAGTTTTGGTTTCGCTTGGCGAAGCGCAAATGCGTGAAATTATCGAACTTGACGGGGCGGTGCGCGTGCATTGCCATTATTGCAATACCGATTACGAATTTACGGAAAAGGACGCTGACGAAGTGTTCCCTAAACAATAACGGAAAAGACAATGAAAGACGGAAAAACGGCAAAAATAGATTTCAGCCGCGAACGACTTGCTTCGCTTGCGGACAAATACTATAACGAGGGGAAATTGCTTTCCGCTCTCCGTTTGGCGTATAAAGAATTAGAACTTTACGGCGGTGACGGGGAAGTTTACGCTCGTTTTTCCGATATTTACGAAGGCATGGATTTGCACGGCTCGGCAATCAATTTTTGGTTTCGCTTTTTGGACGAGGCGAGTGAAGAAGACTTGCCCGATATTTACGAAGGGCTTGCCGTCAACTATTTGCATATCGGCAACGAAACGCAAGCGGCGTATTATTACAATAAGCTGATTGATGCGGACGAAAACTTACCCGAAGAAACGAAAATGGAAATCGTGCAAGCGTTTGCAAAGGATAAGAGGGATAAATTCCGCTTCGTGTATCCGCCCCGCCTTGCCGATTTTTCCAAAGAAGTGGACGAAGGCTCTAACGCCTTAAAAACGGGGAATTGTAAACGGGCAATCGAGCTGTTGTCTATCGTAGAAAAAGGCTCGCAAAACTACGCGGAAGCCCGTGAATTGCAAGCGGTGGCATACCTTTTGGACGGGGATATCCCGTCGGCAAAACGGGCGTGTGAAGAACTGCTTGAAGAAAACCCCGACGACGTGCGCTTGCTTGCAACGCTTGCCGCTGTTTACCTTGAAGAAGGGGACACGGAAAAGAGCAAAGCGCTTGCCTTACAACTTTGCGAAATGAAGCAAGAAAACACGGACGAGATGTACAAAGTGGCAACCGTGTGCTGTGAAAACGGCTTGCACGAAGAAGCGTATAAGAAGTTTTGCCAAATGGAAGACAAAATTCCTTTTGATGGAAGAATGCTCTATTTCAAAGCGGTTGCAGCGTATAAGTGCGGTAAGTTAGACGAGGCGGAAAAGGTGTTCGACACCCTTTGCACCGTCTATCCCGATGCCGAAGTTGCCAAATATTATTTACTCAACTTGCGTGCGTATAAAGCGGCGCTTGAAGAAGACGAAAATGCGGAAAAGCCGATAGAACCCACCTATTTTTATCACGTTCCGCAAAAGGAAAGGGAAGAGCGTTGTCGCACTCTTATCCACATCAGCAAAAGCGCTAAAGACGAAGCGCAACTGTTTGGGTTAATCGCTTGGCACGATGGATATTTTAGATGGTGCTTTGACGAAATGGACGGCAGCGACCACGATTTGCAATACCTTGCTTTGGCAACGGCGGCGCACGTGCGCGCGGACGATTTCATTAGAGAGATTTTGCTCGATGATGAAGTGCTTGATATATTGAAAGTGGAAACGCTGCGTATGCTAATTGAACGCAACGAAGAAATGGATATCGGCATCGTGCTTTGCCACATCTATCGCCGCTTGCATTTGCAAAAGCTGGAAGTGGGCAAGAAAAAGCGCAAACGCTTTATTGAAGCGTACGCGCAAGTAGCTTCTAAATTTGTGGTTGTAAGCGATATGCACGGCGAAAAGATAAAGAGTGCGGCGGAAAAACTGTATCGTGATTTGGAAAAATGCGGCAGCATGGATTTGGTGGATAAAGCGGAAGATTGCGCTTGTGCTATATTCTTGTTGTCGGGCTTGAAAGAACTGCGTGGCAACGTTGACGAAATTGCGCAAGCGTTTAATGCAAACCCCGCAAAAGTGCGTGTGTTGCTTGCAACGGCGACGGGCGCGGAATATTTGAAAAACGAAAGGGAAGAAAAAAATGAAATTGATTGATTTTGACGGGTTGTTCGACGAAAAACTCGCACAATATATGGAAGAAAATAAGGACAAATACACCGAAAAGCAATGGGAAGACGTTATCCCTAAATTGTATAAAAAATTCGGCGATACGTACGTTGCTCGTGTAAAATGTACGCCGAAAGAATACTATGCAAAGATGACGGAAGCAGAGCTTGTGGACACCTTGCGTGCGCATATCCGTGAAGACGTGCCCACGCCCGAATTCTTGTGCGCGGAAATTGAAAACCGTGGCGAAGCAAAAACGTTGCTTCCGCTTTTGTACGATGACGACGTTTGTGCTGTTTCCTACGCCATGAACTTGATAGGCGACAACGCCGAAGCGTACGATGCGTATTTTGAAATTTTGACCAAAGACCTTGCCGACGAAGATATTAGAAGCGACATCACCGACATTTTCCGCTTGCATGCGGACGAAATGAAGGATAGGGTGCTTGCCTACTACGAAAAGGGCTTGGGGCAAGAATACATGCTCGAAATCCTTTCCCGTGTAAAGGCGCGTGATGAAAGGGTGTATGAAGTGTTGCTTGCCGCTTTCTTGTCGGGTGAAAACACGGCGGTGCGTTCTGGATTTTTGGCGGCGTATGGCGATGAAAGGGCGCTTCCCTGCCTTCTTAAAAAGATTGAAGATAGAACGATCGGGTTTGTGGAATTCCAAGAACTCAAATACGCCATTGAAGCACTTGGTGGCGAGTATGACGAGCCGAGAGATTTCTCTGACGATAAGGATTACGTTGCGGTGGAAGCTGCGGCAATCCGTAGAGCGAAAGAAGAAAGCGACGGTGGCTTGAAAAGCTGATAAAAAAACTCATAAGTAAAAAATTCTCCGCATATAGTAAACCGAGAGGTTTGCCTGCGGAGTTTTTTTATTACATTTATTATATATCCGTGAAGGCGGGAGGTTTTATGGAAAATTACAGCGTGTACGAAGACATTGCAAACCGCACGGGCGGAGATATTTACTTGGGAGTGGTAGGGCCTGTACGCACGGGGAAATCCACCTTTATCAAACGTTTTATGGAAACGCTTGTGTTGCCCTTGTCCAGCGAAAAGGAACGTGGGGAAATGACGGACGAATTGCCGCAATCGGCGGCGGGGAAAACGATTATGACTACCGAACCCAAATTCGTGCCCGCCAAGGCTGCGAAAATTGCCATTGCAAAAGGCGCGCAAGCGTCTGTGCGCTTGATTGATTGCGTGGGCTTTAGTGTGGACGGGGCAAACGGGTATGAAGAAAACGGTATGCCAAGGCTTGTAAAAACGCCGTGGCAAGAAGGGGAAATGCCCTTTGAAAAGGCGGCGGAACTTGGTACGCAAAAGGTGATAAAGGAACATTCCACGATAGGCATTTTGGTGACGACGGACGGAAGCATTACGGACATTGAAAGAAGTGCGTACGTGGCGGCGGAAGAGCGTGCCGTGGCGGAATTGCAAGCGATAGGGAAACCCTTCGTGATTTTGCTCAATTGTAAATCCCCGTCCACGCAAACGTCCCTTCGAGATGCTTTGAAGGAAAAATACGGCGTGCCCGTGCTTGCCGTGAACGTAGAACAAACGTCGCAAGAAGATATTTTGGAAATTATGCGTACGGCGCTTTTTGAATTCCCCGTGGCGTGCATTGACGTAAAACTTCCTACGTGGCTACAATCTTTCCCCGAAAGCAATCCTACGGTAAATGCGTTTTTAACAAAGTTAAAAACGATTGCGCCAAGTTTGCAAAAAATGCGTGATTGTTTTGCGTTGGAACACGTGTTTGACGACGACGAAAATTTCCTTAACCCCGAAGAGATTTGCATGGAACTTGGCAAAGGTAGGGTGGAAATTGGCGTAGGCGTAAAGGAAACGCTTTTCTATCAAGTATTGAGCGAAGCATGCGGGGAAACGATTGATAGCGAGTGGAAATTGATGCGCTACGTGTGCGATATTGCAGAACGTAAAGCTCGTTTTGATAGGGTAAGCACAGCGCTTCAAGAAGCGGAAGAAAAGGGCTATGGCATCGTTTATCCAACGGACGAGGATTACGCCTTGCAAAAACCCGAGCTTGTGAAAAAGAACGCGGGTTACGGTATGCACTTTGGCGCAAACGCCACCAGCTATCACATCGTCAAAGTGGATATCAAAGGGGCTGTAAGCCCTATCATCGGCACGAAAGAGCAAGGGGAAGATTTTGCTGCGGAAACTTTGAAAGCGTATGAGGATGGCGACGTTTGGGAAACGAACATTTTCGGCAAATCGCTTCGCTCGCTTGTGGAAGGGGAACTTTCGGGCAAGACGGGCGCAATGCCGATGGAACTTCGTAAAAAGATGCGTAAAGTAATGACGAAAATCGTCAACGAAGGGAAAAGCAACTTGTTCTATTTGCTCTTTTAAGCGAATAAAGATAGGGGGAATAGGGCATACTGTTTACAAATATCTCTTTGGGGGATTTGAGTATGAGTAAGCCGTCCAAAACCAAAAAAGACAAAGTGCCCCGCTTGACGGAAGCGGAATACGCAAACTACGTCAATCGTCTAAAAACGATAGAACAAGAAAGCGTTTCTATACCGCAAAAAGAACAAAAAGCGTGTAGTGTGGAACTAAAAAACGAATAAAAAAGAAGCGGGCGAAAAAACGTCCGCTTCTTTATTTATTTGGCTAAATTTAACAAAAACGAGCATTTTACAACAATTCACGTTAAAAAGTAAAAAATTGTTAAAAGTTATTTTCTTTAGGTTATTGTCAATTATCGCTTGTAATGGTACAATAAAAAGGATAATGATACAAGGGATTTTTAGGCGGTAGGATATGGCAAAGAAAAGAAAATGGTTATGGATATTGCTCGTGTGCCTTTGTTGCTTTTTTGCAGCTTCGTGCACGTCTTGCATTGTCAAAAAAGATAATATTAAGCCCGTGATTAAACTCGCGGGGGATTTGCCCACGGTTGCAGTTGAAGAACAAGAAGTGGATTTGCCTTCGGCAACGGCAAGCGATAATAAGGACGGCGATTTGACAAGCGCTTTGACGATTACGGTTGAGGCGTTGAACGAAGAGGGCGAACTTTTGGAAGTCGTATTAGAACAACAAGGTGGTGACGCTTGTTCGTTCATGCCTTCCTTAAGCCATCGCAAATATAGAATTACCTATTTCGTATCGGATGCGGCGGGCAACACTGCTCGTAAACAAGTGGTTATCAAACTTGAAACCAAATCCTTGGGTGCGGGCGATTTAGAGTGGGATATCTTCGATTAAAGTAAAATGGTAAAAAGAAACGACAAGCCAAACGGCTTGTCGTTTTTCATTTGTTATTTGTTTTCGTCTTGCGGTTTGTTTTCCGCCATGGTGAAGGAATAATCAATTTCCGGTTTTGCTTCCAAAAGGGCGCGGATAAATTCTTCTTTCCAAGTGAAATTCATGTTCAAGACGATAAATTGTTCACCAAACCGCACGGTCAATTTCTTCGTGTCGGTGTCCAAAACCATCGTGGTTATATCTTGCACGGGGAAACGGCTTTTGATAAATCCGTAATAGGAAATAAGATGCTGTTTGTTGACGACGTATTGCGATTTAATCAGCATGGAAATCACTACGGCGATACAAAACAAGCTGATAAGGATAAGCAAGGGGTATTTTAAGTAATCGGCAAATCCCGTCAAACCAAAGCGAACGATTTGGCGCAAGGATACGAAAATACTTGCACAGCACAAAAGGATTACGCCGACGATAAGCACGTAAATAAGTTTGGAAAAGGTGATTTTGAAATATTTGTTTTGGGTGTTATCTTGTTTTTTCATACGCCTATTATAACACGAAAAAATGAAAAATGCAAGCGTTAAAAGTAAATGCGCGCACGCCCTATAAAAAAAGAAAAATATTTTTACGTTTTTCGACGCGCAAAAGTTGCCAAAAATAAAAAATGAGAGTATAATGGTATCGCTATGACGAAAGAAATAAAAGAAAATTCCATATTAGATAGCGACGAAAAAGCGGCGGAACTTGAAAAAAAGCAGTTTAAGAAAATGACTCAAACGCCCATTGCGCGTTTGATTATCGGGCTTGGTATTCCCACCACGCTTAGCATGATGGTCACGTCTTTGTACAACCTTGCCGATACGGTATTTGTGTCGATGATAGGCAACGATTCTGTGACGGCGGCGGTTAGCAACTTGCTTGCCTTGATGTCCATTATCCAAGCGATAGGCTTTACGTACGGCATGGGTAGTGGCAGCCTTGTTTCCCGCGTGCTTGGTAAACGGGATAAGGACGGCGCGGATAGAATTGCTTCTTCGTCCTTGTTTATTGCGTTGATAAGCGGACTTTTGATAATGGGCGTAGGTTTGGCGTTCTTGACGCCTATGCTAAAGCTGTTTGGCTCGATTGATGGAGAAGTGTTGCGCTATTCCCAAGAATACGCCGTGTATATCTTAATTTCCGCGCCTTTTATGTGTATGTCGTTCGTTTTGAACAACGTTCTTCGTGCGGAAGGCAAAGCGGTGCTTTCCATGATAGGGCTTGTCGTCGGTGCGGTGCTCAACGTTGCGCTCGATCCCTTGCTTATCTTCGTGGCGGGCATGGGCGTTAGCGGTGCGGGGCTTGCAACGTGTATCAGTCAAATCGTTGGTTTTTGCGTGCTTACGGCAATGTTCTTGTGTGGAAAAACGGTTGTGCGTTTGCGTATCCGTTCTATTGCTCGCTCGTTTAAGGTGTACGGCGACGTTATCGCAACGGGCTTCCCGTCATTTTGTAGACAAGTCCTCGCCAGCCTTTGCACGGTGTTCTTGAATCATGCCGCCAATACGTACGGCGGTCAAGCTGCTCAAGCGGCGTTTGGGGTAGTGAATAAAGTGTTTATGCTCGCCTTCTCGCTTGCGCTTGGCATAGGACAAGGCTATCAACCCGTTTTGGGGTATAATTATAGTGCGAAACGCTATGATAGAGTTAAAAAAGCGTACGTCTTTACGCTGGTATTCTCTACGGTGATGATGGCGGCGTTTGCTTCCGTTTGTGCAGTTGTTGCGCCAAACATCATGCGTTGGTTCTCGCTTTCGGATAAAGCAATGGAAATCGGCACGACGTCGCTAAGATTGCAATGTTTGTGTATGCCACTGCTTCCGCTTAACTTTATGGCGGGGCTTACCTATCAAGTGGTGGGGAACAAGGTTATCGCATCACTGCTTTCAATTACTCGTCAAGGGGTGTTTTACGTGCCTGGGATATTCCTTTTGCCCAAGTTTTGGGGCTTGTTCGGCGTAGAATGCTGTCAATCGGTTTCCGACGTGCTTTCTTTCCTTTTCTCTATCCCGTTCACCATAATCTTCTTTAGGGATTTGAAACGGTTGCAAATAGGGGATAAACCGCCCGAAACGGTGCGAGAAGTAAATGAATAATAAACGAAAAACAACGGGCTTGTCCCGTTGTTTTTTCTTTGATAAAAAGAAAATCCCCAACGACGAGTTGGGGATTTTGTTATTTGTAATTATTAACCGATGATAAGGTTTACAAGTCTGCCTTTAACCACGATACATTTCTTCACCGATTTGCCTTCAAGCAAGGGTGCGATTTCTTCGTGTGCGCAAACAACCGCTTGAATTTCATCGTTGGAAAGGGATTGACCGATCATCATCTTCGTCTTAATTTTGCTGTTGATTTGGATGGCGTATTCCGTTTCGTCTTTGATAAGCGCTTGTTCGTTGACAAGGGGATATGCTTCGGCAAAGATAGAATCTTTGTGTTCCGTTTCTTCCCAAAGTTCTTCCGCAAAGTGAGGGGCGAAAGGTGCAAGCATTTTAAGCAAGTCTTCAATGCACGCCTTGTAGAAAGCGCCGTTCTTGTTTGCTTCGTTGTCGTATTTTTGAAGTGCGTTTACGTATTCCATCAAACGGGCAACGGACGTATTGAACGAGAAATCTTCTACGTCACGGGTAATGCACTTGATTGCGTAATTCTTCACGTAGTCAAGTTCCTTTTCTGCACTACCAAAGCTCGTATTGTCGTTTTCCGTTTCTTCTATCGACTTGCGCACCAAACGTTCGATTCTATCCAAGAATTTGGCAACCGACTTAATACCGTCGTCGTTCCAAGGACCGCCTTCGGTGTAGCTGAAACCGAACATCAAATACATACGGAAAATATCAGAGCCGTATTCTTCGATATACGTGTCGGGGGAGATGACGTTGCCGTGCGATTTACTCATACGGTTGCCGTCGGGGCCAAGGATAATGCCTTGGTGTACAAGGCGTTTGAACGGTTCACCAAAATCAATGTAGCCCATGTCACGAAGCGCCTTGGTGATGAAACGTGCATACAAAAGGTGCATACAAGCGTGTTCCGCACCGCCTACGTACACGTCAACGGGCGCCATTTTATTGGCTACTTCGCTCGAGAATGCTTGTTTGTCGTTGTGCGCATCGGGATAACGAAGGTAGTACCAGCTCGAACATACGAAGGTGTCAAGCGTATCGGGGTCTCTCGAAGCTTTGCCGCCGCATTTAGGGCAAGAGCAACGCATAAATCCTTCGTGGGAAGCGAGGGGGGATTTTCCGTTGGGACGGAATTCTACGTCATAGGGAAGTTTTACGGGCAATTCCTTTTCGGGAACGGGTACAACGCCGCACTTTTCACAATGAATCATAGGGATAGGTGCGCCCCAGTATCTTTGACGGGAAACCGACCAGTCACGCAAACGGTAATTTACCTTTTTGCCGCCTTTGCCGATTTTGGAAAGGTGTACGGCGATTGCATCGCGTGCTTCTTCGCCCGAAAGTCCGACAAATTCGCCGCTGTTTACCAAAATACCGTCTTCGCAGAAAGGAAGAATCGTTTCACCGCCGATTTTTTGGATAACTTGCGTGACGGGCAAGCCGTGTTGCGTAGCAAACGCATAATCGCGTTCGTCGTGTGCGGCAACTGCCATTACAGCGCCCGTGCCGTACGAATAGAGTACGTAATCGGCAAGATAGATAGGCACTTGTTTGCCCGTAAGGGGGTGGATAGCATACGCGCCCGTGAAAGTACCCGTTTTAGGACGAGCAGTAGAAAGACGTTCGATGTCGTTTGCTTCCGCAGCATAACGTACGTAATCGTCAATCGCTTGCGCTCTTTCGGGGTGCGCTTCTTTCAATTTTTCAACCAAGGGGTGTTCGGGTGCGAGTACGACGTAGTTTACCCCGAATACGGTGTCGGGACGGGTGGTGAACACGGTAATCGTGTCGCCCGTTTCGCACTCGAAATGAATTTCGCAGCCCGTGGATTTGCCTATCCAGTTCTTTTGCATGAGCTTGGTCTTTTCGGGCCATTGCAAGCCGTCCAAATCGTCCAAAAGTTCTTCCGCATAATCGGTGATTTTGAAGAACCATTGCGTCATGTCTTTACGCAATACAACCGAGCCGCAGCGTTCGCATTTGGTATCGATAACTTGTTCGTTTGCAAGCACCGTTTCGCAAGAAGGGCACCAGTTGACAAGCGCTTCTTTGCGGTAAGCAAGACCTTTTTTATAAAGTTGCAAGAAAAGCCATTGCGTCCATTTATAATAATCTTCTTCGCACGTTTTAATTTCCGCCGTCCAGTCGAACATTGCGCCCATATTTTTAAGTTGGACTTCCATCGTTTCAATGTTCTTTTCGGTGGAATCTTTGGGGTGGATACCCGTCTTTATTGCGTAGTTTTCCGCAGGCAAACCGAAAGCGTCGAAGCCCATAGGTTGGAACACTTCATAACCTTGCATTTTCTTAAAGCGAGCGTACGTATCAGTAGGGCCGTAGTTGTACCAGTGCCCAACGTGTAATTTCGCCCCCGAAGGATAGGAGAACATTTCAAGAACGTACCATTTTTTATCGGCGTTTTTCTTGTTGAAAACGTTGCGTTTCGATTTCTCCCATTTCGCTTGCCATTTGCTTTCGATGGAACGCATATCCATAATAAAAGACCTCCGATGACAGCGCAAAACTGCTTGCGCCAAGTCAATCATTTTTTAGTAGTATATATTATAGAATATTTTTTACGGCAAGTCAAGCAAATATACAAGGGGTAAAGAAAGGGATTTTGCAAAAAGCAATAAATAATTCTTTGCTCGTGGCATACAATAATGGTGTGGAAGAAATAACGATTACTCAAAACGGATTCGACGGGCGATATATGTCCTATTTGCAAAGCAAAGTGCAAGGGCGCTTTTCCTTTTTGCCGTCCTTGTGCGATTTAACTTTCGACGGCGAACAATCTTGCCTTGCTTTTCACATCGAACGGGCGTATTGTCCGTACGTGAGAAGATTTGCGGAAGAAAATATCGCCGACATTATAGCCATAGGCTATAAGTACGCATTTTTTGAAAAGCGTTTGGTTTTGCCGCTGCTTGATGAAAAACAAAAACGGCTGTTGATAACGGCGCTTGTTTCCGCTGATTATAAGGAAGATAAAGCGTACGTACAAAAGCGGTTTATCGGTTGCGAGAAGTACTGTTTGGACGGCGTTTTCCACTTCCGCTTGCAAGAGCTGAAAAAGCGTTGGGAAAGCATTGTAGAATACGTGCCCGCCGATATGTCCACGCAGTCGTTGGACGGATTTTTAGAATTTTTAACGGAAGACGGCGAGGGGAAAATTTACGTAAAAGGGGATAAAGTGTACGATGAAGAATATCGTTTGCTTTCCAAAAGCGTATTGACGGGCAAGGAAACGACGGTGGGCGAAATTGTGCTTGGTGGCGTGGAAAGGGTGTATTGCTTTGGGGAAACGGATAAAGAAACGGCGGCTTTCTTGCGAAAATATTACGGCGGAAAGGCAACTTTTTGCTAAAAAAATTGCTTGTATTTTTATAAAAAATATTCAAAAAACGGTTGACAAATTTCCTATAAAGGTTTACAATAATAGCGTAAAGACAAGTAGCGTCGTTTGAAACTTTGCAGAGAGCTCGTTCTTTGGCTGTGAAACGGGTAGTGGATACGAAAAGCGAAACCACTTTGCGTTGGTAAAAAGAAAAATCACGGGAAAAGCGGTCGCAATGCAAAAGTTGCGGCAATTAAGGTGGAACCGCGCGAAAAAATACTCGCGTCCTTAAACTCTCAAGGGGAGTTTAGGGATTTTTTTTACGAAAAAAAGAAAAACGTACTCAAATGGAGGAAAAGATAATGAACGTTATTTTGAAGAACGGCGAAAGCATGGCTGTTGCTGAAAATGCAACGGCGTTCGACGCTGCGCTTGCTATTTCCGAAGGGTTGGCAAGAAATGCAGTTTGTGCAAAGGTAAACGGTGCGCTTGTAGATTTGTCGCACGTATTAAACGAAGGCGATACGCTTGAAATCGTCACGTTGAAAGATAAGGAAGGTTTGGCAGTTTATCGTCACACTTGCGCGCACGTTTTGGCGCAAGCTTTGAAGACGGTTTATCCCACTTGCAAACTTTCTATCGGCCCCGTTATTGAAAACGGCTACTATTACGACGTAGATTTCGTCACGCCCATCACGCAAGCGGATCTTGAGAAAGTAGAAGCGGAAATGAAGAAAATTATTAAGGGCAATTTCCCTATTCAACGCTTCACGCTTCCCCGCGACGAAGCTATTGAACTTATGAAGAGCTACGATGAAGATTATAAGGTGGAACTTATCCAAGACTTGCCCGAAGGGGAAATTATTTCCTTCTATAAGCAAGGCAACTTCACCGATCTTTGCCGTGGTCCCCACCTTTCTTCTACGGGCAAAATTAAGGCGTTCAAGCTCACCAGCATTGCAGGCGCATACTGGAGAGGGGACGAACACAACAAGATGCTTACCCGTATTTACGGTACGGCATTTGCCAAGAAGGACGAAATGGATGCATACTTCACGATGCTTGAAGAAGCAAAGAAACGCGACCATACGAAGCTTGGTAAAGAATTGAAGTTATTTGCTATCATGAACGAAGGGAAGGGTTTGCCTTTCTTCTTGCCCAACGGTATGGTGTTGAAGAACACCCTTATCGAATACTGGCGTGAAATCCATAAGCGCGACGGCTACGTAGAAGTACAAACGCCTATCATGCTTAACCGCACCCTTTGGGAAACGTCCGGTCACTGGTTCCATTACCGTGACAACATGTATACGACGAAGGTGGACGATGAAGATTTCGCAATCAAACCCATGAACTGTCCCGGCGGTATTCTCGTTTACAAGAACGAACCCCACAGCTATAAGGATTTGCCTATCCGTATGGGCGAACTTGGTCTTGTACACCGTCACGAAAAATCCGGTCAGCTCCATGGTTTGTTCCGCGTTCGTTGTTTTACGCAGGACGACGCGCACATCTTCATGACCCGTGAACAAATTAAGGATGAAATCAAGGGCGTAGTACGTCTTATCAACGAAGTTTACACCTTGTTCGGGTTCAAGTATCACGTGGAACTTTCCACCCGTCCTGAAAACAGTATGGGTAGCGACGAAGATTGGGAAGTAGCAACCGAATCCTTGCGTACGGCGTTGGATGATTTGGGTCTTACCTACGTTGTAAACGAAGGGGACGGCGCATTCTACGGCCCGAAGATTGACTTCCACCTTGAAGACTCTATCGGCAGAACCTGGCAGTGCGGTACGATTCAGCTCGACTTCCAGTTGCCTCAGCGTTTCGATATGGAATACGTTGGCGAAGACGGCGCAAAACACCGTCCGATCATGGTACACCGCGTTGCGTTCGGTTCGATTGAACGTTTCATCGGTATCTTGATCGAACACTTTGCAGGTAAATTCCCCGTATGGCTTTCGCCTATGCAGGTAAAAATTCTCCCGATCACGGACAGACAGCTTGCTTATGCAAACGATTTGTGCGCGAAGATGAAAGACGCTGGTATCCGCGTAACGGTAGATGATAGAAGTGAAAAAATCGGTTACAAAATCCGTGAAGCGCAGATGGAAAAAGTGCCTTATATGCACGTTTTGGGCGATAAGGAAATGGAGGCTGGTCAGGTTGCTGTACGCCGTCGCGACGGTGAACAGTCGGTGGTTTCCGCGGATGAATTTATCGCAACCGTATTGAAGGACATCGCTGATAAAACGGCTTTCTAAAAAAAAGTTTAAAAATTTTGCCAAATACCGTGAAATTTGCTTGACAGCGAGTAGGGGCTTGTGCTATTATATGTAGGCTAAGCAGGAGTAACCCTTCTCGCCGTGCAGTTTTGATTGGTACGGCTCAATAATCTTTCACCGTAAAAACACGGGGATAATTATGTAGAAAAAGGGGTTGCTATGCGTAGCAACCCTTTAATTTTTGACGAGAGGTACACGACCATTAAAGACGTTAAAGATCAACATCAGATCAATGAAGACATCCGCGATAGAGAAGTCCGCGTAATTTCCGCGGAAGGCGAACAGCTCGGCATTATGAGCGCGGCTGCGGCTTTACAGCTTGCGGAAGAGGCAGATTTGGACCTTGTAAAGATTTCCCCTAACGCAGTTCCCCCCGTGTGCAAAATCATGAACTATGGTAAGTTTAGATTTGAACAGGCGAAGAAGGAAAAGGAAAACCGTAAAAATCAAAAGGTTGTCGAATTGAAAGAAATTTACCTTTCGATGACGATTGACATCGGCGATTTGAACGTTAAGGCGAAGAAGACGGTAGAAATGCTCGGCGACGGAAACAAAGTAAAGGTTTCCATTCGTATGCGCGGCCGTCAGCAAGCGCACGCTACCATGGGTATCGACGTAATGAAACGTTTCTTCGATATGCTTGGCGGTAAAGCGGTAATGGACAAAGAACCCAAGACGGAAGGCAGAAACATTTTGATGATTTTGTCCCCTGCAAAATAAGGGT
>JAZQWG010000009.1:0-49939 GCA_045632265.1 Candidatus Scatosoma sp. | reverse complement strand
TAAAGGGCAATTTCAAGGCGTATTTCCAGTCGACCAAGATAAACAAAACCAAGAACACGATAAACGGGATTGCGGAAATGGCAAGCGACCACGTTTTGCCCAAGAACGAAAAGGCGAGCGACGTCGTTGCGGAAAATACCGCAAGGCTGATCGACAGCACGAATAATCTGTTGAAAAACAAATTATCCCCACGATGCAACCAACGCAAAAACGTTTTATTTTTATAACCGCTTTGTTGCATTGCCCCCAGCATCTTCACCGTCATCAAACAGAAAAGCGCTGCGGACAAAAAAGCCGTTCCTATTGTCGTAATCGTTTCATTCATATAAAAATCCCTCGGCGATAACGTTAAACGCAAGCGGTTGAAACGCAAAGGCGAAATGCCCGTCCTTGATAGTTTGTAGCGTTGCGTTTGGAAAGTGCGAAAGATAGATTTTCGCTTCCTTCATCGTTGTCACGTTATCATCTTCCCCTTGCACGATGAGCACCTTATTTTGCACTTTTTCGGCGCATAACCGCAAGTCTTCGTTTACTATTTTTTTATAACTCTCTTTCATAACCGCTGGAAGAGAGCGATATTCTTTGCTACCAAAATGCTTTTCCGCATAGCGGGGCGCAATTTTCTTCACAAAACGATAGGTTTTTACCTTCCATTTGTATTTGAAGCCACGCGAAGTGATAATTCCCGCCGCGCCCGTGAGTAAAATTTTATCGAACAACTTTTCGTCCTTGCTTGCCGCTTTCACCACCACTCGACAACCAAACGAGTGCGCAAACACGTGCGGACGGACGATATTCAAGCGTTGTAGAACTTCTTTCAACCACTCGGCATAATCGTCCACCGAGAAAGGCGAAGATAACGGCTCGCTTTTGCCAAAGCCGATAAAATCGATTGCCGTCACTTTATAAAAACGGGAAAAATATTCGATTTGCGCCGTCCAAGCTTCTTTGCTTGAAAGATAGCCGTGCAGCATAAGCAAATCTTTCCCGCTTCCCTTTTGTAGATACGAAACGCCAAAATCTTGCCCCGTATCGTTTACTCCTTAATAAGCGATTTGAACATCTCGACGGCGTTTTCCCCGTCGTCGTAGTATTTCTTGCGTACGCGCGTTTGGACAAAACCCGTCTTTTCATACAATTTACGGGCGGGCAAATTCCCCTCGCGCACCTCTAAAAACATCTTTTCCGCACCACGCTTTCGTCCTTCGTCAAGCAACGCCACTAAAAGCTGATTGCCACAGCCCTTGCCACGTAAAGTAGGCGAAACGGCGATTTTTAACAGCTCGCTTTCTTCAAACAACGCCGTGCCGCATACAAAACCTATCAGCGTATCCTTTTCCTTTAACGCAAAGCCGAAAAAATCGTTGCGGGCAAATGCCGCTTTCCAAGAATTTTCCGTCCAAGGATCGGGAAAACAATCCTTTTCCATTGTCAAAAGCGAAGGAATATCGCTTATTTGCAACAACTGTAAAATCATAATTTCAAGTTTTCCTCGGCGGAACTTTTTCTCACGTACAATGCGTTCAATTCCCCAAACTCGCCTGCGTTTGCCAACGCTTTTGCCGCATTGACCAAGCCCGTGACGGGGTTTACCACGCTCACGTTTGCCTTTTGCTCGATAGGAAGCGAAGTGCAAGCACAAAGGGCGTACCCTTCTTTTTCAAGCGCAAGCACGTCTTCTTCCGCAAGATAAGACGGGGCTAAAACCACCTTTTCCCCTTGATAACCGCACGCATAATAGCTATCGTGCAAAGCATCGACAAGGCAAAGCTTTTTTTCTTCTAACGCATTATATGCCGTCACGGCAAAAGAAGTGATAGGAAGAGTCTTTTTGCCCGTCGCCAAAGCAAAACCCTTGATTGCCGAAACGCCGATACGAATGCCCGTAAACGAGCCTGCGCCCACTACCGCGCCGAAAAAATCGCAATCGCTTAAACTCATATTTGCCTTTGCAAGCGTTTCTTCTATCGTGGGCAAAATCAAAACGGAATGCTTCATCGCGCAATCGGGCACGAAAGAAGTGAACACTTCTTCCCCCTTTACTGCAACGACGCTCATGAAATTGCCGCTGGTGTCTACCGCCAAAAAATTCACTTTATTTGCCCCCGTCATACTCGATTTCACGAGTGTTTTCGTCTATCTTATTGATGCGTACCCTTTTCACGTATTTGGGAAGAAGGGGCTCAATGTTTTGCGACCACTCAATCAAACAAATGCCGCCCATATCGAAATAATCGGCAAGCCCAAGGCTTTCCGCTTGCGCTACGCTTTCAATGCGATAGCAATCGTAATGAAAAAGCCGCCCGTCGTAATCGTTCATGTACGCATACGTGGGGCTTGTCACTTCTTCTTCAATATCCAAGCCTTTGGCTACGCCCTTTGCAAACGCCGTTTTTCCCGCGCCCATATCGCCGTCCAACAATACGACGTCGCCCGCGCGAAGCGTTTTTGCAAATTCGCAAGCAAAAGCGGTTGTTTCTTCTACTGATTTTGAAATAAAAATTGCCATATATTTATTATAATACCTTTCCGCCGATTTTGCAATCCCTTTCAGGGATTTGTTCTCTCAAATTTTGATTTTTTTAAGGAAATTAGAAAGCCTTTTATACAAAAGCAAGGTTAAAACGCTGATAACCACCGTCTTAATCAAGTTGAACGCCACGATAAACCAAAATACTTGCGCAAAAACGGCAGCCGCACCTGCCCCCATGTACAAGGGAAAGTTGATATATCTATTTGCCAAAAGAGCCACGCCCGTGCCTATCAAACACGCAACGGACAACGTCCACGCCACCGTCTTAAACCCCTTACGGAAATGATAAACGATAGACGGAAGCAATATATAAGACGACGTGACGAGCATATTGGCAAGTTCGCCTATCCCCCCAGACGTAGACACTAAAATACGCAACGATTCCTTTACGGCACACACCATCACCCCTTCCACGGGACCAAGCAAGAAGGAAATGAGCAAGATAAACACGTTGCCAAAATCAAGTTTCAAAAAGGGCGTTGCGGGGAAAATGGGAAAATCGAGCAAGCTTATCGCAAACGACAACGCCGAAAAAACTGCCATCAAGGCAATTCGTTTTGCGCTAAAACGTTTTTTGAGAGAAGTTTTTTTACTACGCATAGGCGTTGTAGGCGTACATACCCCGTCCATTTTGTTATTTTCTTCGTTGTTTTCCACGTTAGTTTCTATCATGTCCATACTCCTTTACGAAACGAAACCGCCCCGATATTTCGGGGCGGTTTTATCGCAAAATTACGCAAAAAGACGGTTTTACACCGCAAATCTTTTCTCGTCCGGACTATACCGTCGGCGTCGGAATTTCACCGAACTCGGGGAAGAAAATTCTTCCTTCGCAGGCTTTACTGCCGGTGGGGAATTGCACCCCGCCCCAAAGTTTTTCTTTATTATATTCCTTTCCCGCTTATTTGTCAAGCGTTGAAAAGTGACTTATTACAATTCTTCCACTCTTTCTTCCGCAACGAGCGGGAAATCGACGTAGAAGGTGGATCCCACCCCCACTTCACTTGTCACGCCAAAGACGAATTGATGTCTTTCCAAAATCGTCTTGACGATTGAAAGCCCCAAGCCCGTGCCTTGTACAGGGCGTTTATGGCTTTCCGAACTGCGATAATATCTATCCCAAATGGTGGACAAATCTTCCTTCTTAATCCCCTTTCCCGTGTCCGTCACGGCGAAACGGAAGACGTTGCCCGTTCTTCGTTTCAATTCGATAAACACTCGTTTATTATCGCCCGTGTAGTTTACGGCGTTGCCGATAAGGTTGTACAGCACTTGTCCAAGCTTAATTTCGTCGCCACGGGTGTACAAGCCATTTTCAATATCAGTGCGGAAAATATACCCTTGTTCTTCCGCCAAGCCTTGGAAACGGGAAAGAATATCGTGCACGTATGCGGACATATCAAACACTTCTTCCTTCAAATTTTCCAAGCCCGAACGGATTTTGGAAAGTTCGAGAAGGTCGGTCACAAGCGAAGTCAGTCTATCCGCTTCCGCAACGATGACTTGCGCATGCTTGTTGCGCTTTTCGGGAATCTCGCCCGAAATTTCGATAATCATAGACGCATACGCTTTAATCATGGTAAGCGGCGTTTTGAAATCGTGCGAAACGTTGGCGATAAGTTCCTTTTGCATCGTGTCCGCTTTGGAAAGCTCGTCCCGCGCAAAGTTGAGCGCGTTGGCAAGCTCTATTAGCTCTTGTCCGTAATCGTCGCCGTGGAAGTCGACGTTGAAATCGCCACGAGCGAGCGCCGTTGCCTTTTTCTTCATTTCGATAATCGGTTTGGTAAACCACCCCGACACAACGCCCGAAAGCGCCCACGATAAAATGAAGATGAAAATGCACATAATCAACGTTCTTGCGCCCATTTCGCCCGAAACGGCTGCCGTGAGCTCGAACGATTTAATGACGTACAAATACGCGTCTTGTTCAAAAAGTTTTAACTGCGCGCCGTAGATATATTCCCCTGCGCCCTCGTAAAGCGTTGCTTTGCCACCTTCTTCTTCCAAACGGTCTTTCAAGACACGAAGGCGTTCTTGCACGTCTTGGCTTGAGCTTACTTCTTCCACCCCGTCGATTTTTTGAGGCAAAATAATTGTGCCGTCGGGGGTTAAGATAAGAATATCCACGTCGTAGATAACGGACAAACGGCGAATAGCCAAGCTGGGCGTCGTCGTTTTTTCCACTTCCAAAACTTGCAAAACGTCGAACTTGATTTGCTCGCTTTGTTCACGAAGCAATCGATTCGCTTCCCGTTTATAGGTGCGGGAAGACATGGTGCTTTGCGAAAAACCGAACAGCACGATAATAAACAAAGACAAAGCGGTGAACACCGCCCAAAGCATAAAGAACAAACTTGTATGTCGGGCGCGGTATTCCCGCTGTTGACGTCTTATCGATTTTAATTGTTTATTCGGTTTTTTATCCAGCTTTTTAGACATGTGCTTCCCACCGAAAAGAATTTTTTACGCCTCGAATTTATACCCCAAGCCACGCAACGTGATAATAAACTTGCGATAGTCTTTCATATTGCTACGCAACATTTTTACGTGCGTATCCACCGTTCTATCATCGCCATAGAAATCAAAACCCCATACGTCGTACAAAAGTTTTTCTCTCGTCAAGGCAATGCCCTTGTTTCTAATCAAATAGAAAAGCAACTCGTATTCCTTGGGGGTAAGGTCGGCTTTTTCGCCGTCCACGTAGACGTTTCTGCCCGCCATATCCACTTCCAAGCCTTCAAATTTCAAAATTTCGTTGCCGTTTAATTTTTGTTTGCGGCGTTTGGTGACTGCGTTGATACGCGCCATCACTTCTTTGGGCGAGAAGGGCTTGGTCACGTAATCGTCCACGCCGATTTCAAAAGCGAACAACTTGTCGTATTCTTCCCCTCTTGCCGAGAGCATGATAACGGGCACGTCCTTCGTCTTTTTAATTTCTTTCACCGCCGAGAAACCGTCAAGGTGGGGCATCATGACGTCCATGATAATCAAATCGTAATCGTTTTCGCGGCAAAGGCGTACCGCTTCCATACCGTCCGCCGCTTCAAACGCTTCGTTGCCTTCAAACTCTACGTATTCACGCAAGACGTTTCTAATCATTTCTTCATCATCTACAATTAAAATTCTCATAATGACAAAAACTCCTAATTTTTTCCTAACACTATACTTATACCCCTAAAATGTTACGTTTACAACATAACGGGGTGAATTTTTCGTGAAAATATCCTTTATTAGCTTCATTATAGCAAAAACGAAAAGATTTGTCAACAATCGAGCGAAAAAAATGAGAAACGGCGGTGTGCCGTTTCCCAAACTTTATTCGTATTCTTCATAACTTCTTCTAATAGGCTGTTCCATCGAAGAAAGGGGTTGTTGCCCGCCCATTTTTTTGCTTTGTTTGGTGGGCAAGCCCACGTTGACGAGAATTACGTCTTCCCCTATTTTGACGATATTTTTCAAATCGATAAACAAGCCCCGTTTTCTAATAGAAAACGTAGTGCCGTTTGGCACGATGACGCCTATCCAACGATTTTCGGGATAACAAAGCGCAATATCGCACACCTTCCCAAGTTTTTTGCCATCTTGCGTATTGATTACTTCCTTTGCACGAAGTTCCGAAAACGTCAATTCCATATTTCACCGCCCTTTACCGTGTCTTTGTACAGTATATGCGAGCAAGCGAAAAATGTTTCCTTGACAGTTTTTATCCTTTACGCAAGCGCACCGCTTTTGCGAGCTTCCGATTGAGAACCCGTAGGGTTCAAAACCGAATAGCCCACGTTTACAAGGTGGTCGGCTACACGCTCTAACCCAGCAATCGTCGAGAAGAAATATGCGTTTGTTTCCATTTTGCATTTACCTTCGGCAAGACGAGCAAAGTGGTTTGCCGACAAATCACGTTTCAAGCCGTCCACTTCGTTTTCAAGTGCCGTCAATCGAGCGAGCCTATCCTTCCTCGTATCTTCAAACGTTTCCGTTGCGATATCGAACATTTCCATCACCTTTTCGCTCATCTCCTTCAATTCTTCCTTCGCTTCGTCCGAGAAGGACAAGCCCTCTTCTCGCATTTGCGTTGCAATTTGTTGGAAGTTATCCGCATGGTCGCCGATACGTTCTACGTCGTTAAGCACGTGGAAATAGGAACCGATTGCCCTTTCGTCCGCATCATCGACAAGCGGAGAAAGTTTGATAAGATATTTTGCAAGGTTGGTGTTGATAAAGTCGATAATCTCTTCCCCTTTTTCAATTTCCTTTTCAAAATCCACGTCTTCGCCACGAAGCGCTTGCAACGATTTTTCAATGTTTTCACGAGCAATCGACGACATATATTCGATTTCTTTTTTCGCTTGCATGATTGCAACGGGCGGCGTTTTCAAAAGCAAATCGTCCACGTACTTGAATTGCAAATGTTCGCTTTCCGTCTTTTTATCGGGCACAAGCTTGGTTGCAATCGCCACCAACACTTTCACGAAAGGCAAAAGCATAAGCGTCGTCACTACGTTGAAGATTACGTGGAACCATGCAAGTTGCATTTCCGGTTTTGCAATCATGCCTTGCAATAAGGAAACAGCCAAATCTTTGAAAATCCAAATGAACGTGCTAAACACCACCGTACCGATAACGTTAAAGGAAAGGTGGATAAGCGCCGTACGTTTTGCGTTTACGCCCGCGCCCATACACGCAAGGATTGCCGTGATACACGTACCGATATTCGAGCCGAGCACCAAGAAAAGCGCACAATCGAGCGTAAGCGCACCCGAGCCCACCATCATAATAAAGATACCCGTAGCGGCGGACGAGCTTTGAATAAGCGCCGTAAACACCATACCGCAAAGGATAAGCAAAAGCGGAAAATTGATTTTTTCAAACATGCCCGTAAAGAACGCCGTCACTTCGGGGAAAGTGTCGGGGTCGAACGCCATGCCCATTACGTCAAGCCCCACGAAAATCAAACCAAACCCGCACAAAATTCCACCGATTTGCTTAATTTTGTCCTTATTGAAGAAGGTCATCATTATCCCAACGAATGCAAGGGTTGCCATATAGGCGGAAATCCCCAGCGATTTCAAGGAAACGATTACACCGGTAATCGTCGTACCGATATTCGCACCCATGATAATGGACGTAGCTTGGAACAACGTCATTATCCCTGCGTTTACAAAGCCGATAACCATGACGGACGTTGCGGACGAGCTTTGTATAATCGCCGTCACCCCTGCGCCTACGCCAACACCCGAAAAACGGTTGCCGCTGATTTTGCCAAGCATGCGTTTTAATCCGCCACCTGCACTCTTTTCTAACCCACTACTGAGCATATTCATACCCGCGATGAACACGCCCACGCCTGCTAACAACAATAAAATTGCTTGTAACATACTACTTTTTTTCTCCTTTATATCTTTTGTTTTTTCGTATTTTTTACTTAAATTATGTGCATAAAAACAGAAAAAAAGACCTATGCGTAAACGTGACTTTTATTCAAAAGCCCTTTTACACACACGTCCCTATAAGCCATGATATAAAATTTTCTTTGCTGCCTTTCACCTGACAGCGGGAAACGCTTGTCCCCATAGCCACTACTGCTTTCATAATCTACTGGTATTATAACATACGAAAAAAAGACTTGTCAACTGTTTGGAATAAGATTTTTTTGAGAGTTTTTACGGGAATTTTCCAAAAAAAATAAACCGCAAACCGTTGACAATTACGCGCGCGATAATGTATAATACTATTATGGCATAGCGTTTGCCTTTGCCTATTTTTACTTGGATTTTACGGTAGGAGAAAGCAGGTATGAAACTTATTTCCGATTATTTTGGCTGTATGGTTTTCAACGACAAAGTGATGAAAGAAACTTTGTCCGAAGACGTGTATAAATCGCTTAAGCGCACCATTGAAGACGGGCGCAGTTTGGACTTGTCCGTTGCAAACGCCGTTGCCGCTGCGATGAAAGACTGGGCAATTAGCTTGGGCGCAACCCATTATACGCACTGGTTCCAGCCGATGACGGGCATTACTGCGGAAAAGCACGACAGCTTTGTCACCCCCAAAGAAGGCGGAAAGGTGATTATGGAATTCTCGGGGAAAGAGCTTATCAAGGGCGAAACGGACGCTTCGTCCTTCCCTTCGGGTGGGCTTCGCGCCACCTTTGAAGCACGTGGCTACACCGCTTGGGACGCTACTTCCTACGCATTTATCAAAGACGGCGTTTTGTGTATCCCCACCGCGTTTTGTTCGTTTGGTGGCGATGCGCTTGACCAAAAAACGCCCTTGCTTCGTTCGATGGAAGCAATCAACCGCCAAGCAATGCGTGTTTTGAAATTGTTTGGAAACGAAGAAGTGACGTCCGTCAAAACGACGGTTGGTCCCGAACAAGAATATTTCCTTGTAGATAAAGAGCTTTTCAAAAAGAGAAAGGACCTTATCTACACGGGCAGAACGCTCTTTGGGGAAAGACCGCCCAAAGGACAAGAAGTAGAAGGGCATTACTACGGCGTTATCAAACCGCGCGTACAAGCCTTCATGAAAGATTTGGACGAAGAACTTTGGAAACTTGGCGTGCCCGCAAAGACGGAACACAACGAAGCTGCTCCTTCGCAACACGAATTAGCACCCGTATTTGAAACGACGAACATCGCCGCTGATCACAATCAGTTGACGATGGAAATTATGCAAAAGATTGCCAAAAAGCACAACCTTGTATGTCTTTTGCACGAAAAGCCTTTCAAAGGGGTAAACGGCAGCGGTAAACACAACAACTGGTCGCTTTCCACCAACACGGGCGTGAACTTATTAGAACCGGGCGACACCCCCCAAACGAACGCACAATTCTTGCTTTTCCTTTGCGCTGTTATCAAAGCGGTGGACGAATATCAAGACTTGCTCCGCGTATCCGTTGCTACGGCTGGCAACGACCATCGTTTGGGCGCGCACGAAGCTCCCCCCGCCGTCGTTTCCGTATTCCTTGGCAGCGAGCTTACCGAAATTTTGGAAGCGATTGAAAAGGACGTACCTTACGGCGTAAAAGAAAAGGAACTTATGCGTGTAGGCGTACATACTATGCCCAAATTCCCCAAAGATACGACGGATAGAAACCGTACGTCCCCCCTTGCTTTCACGGGAAACAAATTTGAATTCCGTATGCTTGGCTCGTCGGCGTCCGTATCCAGCCCCAACACCGTGCTCAACACCACCGTTGCGGAAGTGTTGAAACAATTTGCGGACAAACTTGAAGGCGTTAAGGATTTTGAATGGGCTTTACACGAACTTATCAAAGACGTCATCACCAAGCACAAGCGTATTATCTTCAACGGCAACGGTTATGACGATAAATGGATTGCGGAAGCGGAAGCAAGAGGGCTTCTCAATTTGAAAACTACGCCCGACGCAATGCCCTATTTCATCAAAGAAAAGAACATCCGTCTTTTCACGGCACACAAGGTTTATACGGAAAAGGAAATGCTTTCCCGTTATGAAATTTATTTGCGTAGTTATTGCAACCTTATCAACATCGAAGCAAAGACGATGCTTGAAATGGCAATGAAAGATATTTTGCCCGCAGTTAGCAAATACAGTGGCACGCTTTGCGAAACGGTGCTTGCGAAAAAAGCCGTTTGCAAGAAAATCGACTGCCGCTATGAACAAGACATGATTGAAAAAATCAACGCTCTTACCAAGGACGCTTATACGCACGTACAAGCGCTTGATAAGGCGGTTGCTGATGCGGATGCTATTTGTTCCCCCGACGTGCGCGCCACCTATTACAAGGACAACGTGCTTCGTGAAATGGAATTGTTGCGCAAGGCAACGAACGGCTTGGAAAGCATTGTTTCCGCTGAATTTTGGCCCTTCCCTACCTACGGGGACTTGCTTTTTGAAGTGTAATCAACAAGGAGATTTCGTATGTTTAACGTGGAAAAAGCCACTAAGGACGTTATTAACTGGATTCGTGAGTGGTTTGAACAAAACGGCAAAGGTTGCAACGCCGTCATCGGCATTTCGGGCGGAAAGGACTCGAGTGTGGTTGCAGCGCTTTGCGTAGAAGCGCTTGGCAAGGACAAAGTTGTCGGCGTGTTGATGCCCAACGGCACGCAAAGCGACATTGATTGCGCTCAAAAGTTGGTGGCGCATTTGGGAATTAAAAATTACACGTGCAATATCAAAAAGAGCGTGGAAGGCGTTTTGGAAGAAATGGAAAAGTGCGGCGTGGAAGTTTCCCGTCAATCGATTGTCAACCTTCCCCCTCGTATCCGCATGACCACCCTTTACGCTTTATCGCAATCGTTGAACGGCAGAGTTGCCAACACTTGCAATCTTTCGGAAGACTGGGTAGGCTATTCTACCCGCTACGGCGATGCTGCGGGCGATTTCTCTCCCCTTGCGAAATTTACCGTACAAGAAGTAAAAGCTATCGGCAAATATTTGGCGCTTCCCGAAGATTTGGTGGACAAAGTGCCTTCCGACGGTTTAAGCGGCAAGACGGACGAAGACAACCTTGGTTTCACCTACGCCGTTCTTGATAGATATATCCGCGAAGGAATCATCGACGACGAAGCGTTGAAAGCAAAAATTGATAGGTTGCACGTTTTGAACGAATTTAAGCTTAAGCCTATCCCTTGTTTTGAATATCAACCCAAGTAATCAAAAAACGACACTCAACCGAGCGTCGTTTTTCATTTGTTATTTCAAAAATTTCTTAATGAGTTTTTTTGTGTTTTTCTTATACGGTTGATAGCGCATAGGCAAATCAATCCACGTCTTTTTATTGACGATGCTTTTGATATGCGAAAAGGTGTCAAACCCCACTTTGCCGTGGTATGCGCCCATGCCGCTTTCCCTTACGCCGCCAAAGCCCATTTCACTTGTCGCCAAGTGGATGATGACGTCGTTAATGCACCCACCGCCGTACGCAATGCGCATGGGCACTTCTTTCATACGCACCTTATCTTGCGTGAACAAATACAGCGCAAGCGGCTTTTCTTTCTCTTTAAGAATATCGTAAACTTCGTCAAAGTTATCAAAGGCGACGATAGGCAATACGGGGCCGAAAATTTCTTCTTGCATAACGGCATCGTCCCAAGTGACGTTATCCATCACCGTGGGCGATATTGTTTGCTTCAACTCGTCCTTATCCCCACCAAACACCGTTTTTTCGCCGTCAATAAGGGCGCAAATTCGTGCAAAATGCTTCGCCGTGATAATCTTTCCATACCCGTCGTTTTCAAGCGGATTTTCACCAAATTGCGCCTTGATTTGCGCAATCAATTCTTTGACAAGTTCGTCCTTCACCTTGCTATGGCACAAGATATAATCGGGCGCAACGCACGTTTGTCCGCAGTTAAGAAATTTACCAAAAACGATGCGTTTTGCCGCCAAGGGAACGCTTGCCGTTTCGTCCACGATACACGGGCTTTTTCCTCCCAGTTCAAGCACGGCAGGGATCAATTTTTCCGCCGCATGGCGCAGCACTTCTTTGCCCACCGCTTGGCTGCCCGTAAAGAATATCATATCGAATTTGCCATCGAGCAAGGCGGCGTTTTCCGCTCTACCGCCCGTGACACAAGTGACAAGTTCTTTAGGGAAACACTTTTCAAAAAGCTTTTGCATAAGCAAAGACATTGCGGGCGAATAGGCGCTTGGCTTTACCACCACCGTGTTTCCCGCCGCAATCGCCGTTGCAAGCGGATCGATTGTGAGAAGGAAGGGATAGTTCCAAGGGCTCATAATCAGCACGTTGCCACGGGGCGTGGGCAAGGCGTAGCTTTTGGCGGAAAATTGCGCAAGTGGCGTTTTTGCTCGTCTTGCTTTCGACCATTTTTTGACGTGCTTTATCAAATGCCGAATTTCCGCAAGCGCCATGCCGATTTCGCACATATAGCTTTCCGTTTCGCTTTTGCCCAAATCTTCGTGCAAGGCTTTGCAAATTTCTTCTTCGCTTTTTTGAATTTCATTATACAGCTTTTTCAAGTGCGCCACACGCGTTTGCACGGGCAACGTTTTGCCGCTGTGAAAATAGCTTTTTTGATAGGATAAAATTTCGTCTACGTTTTGCATTTTTCCCTCTATACGATAAAGCCCCCTTGCGCAAACAAGAGAGCTTTCTTTTTTATCTTTCTTTACAATGGAATACAAGTGCAATCGTGCCAGGGCCGCAATGTGCGCCGATTACGGGGCCGATAGGTTGGATTTCGATGTCCAAATCGCCAAATTCCGTTTTTAAGGATTGTACGAATTGCGTTGCTTCCCCTTCGTTGTCTGCGTGCAAAACGAACGTCTTGTATTTGTCCAAATCAAGCCCTTTCGCCTTCATGTAGCCACGCATCATGAACAACGCTTTTTTGAAGCCCTTGCCCTTATCGACGTTGAGAATTTTCCCCTCGTCGTTTACGTACAAGATAGGCTTAATGCCAAGCATGTTGCCAAAGAATTTCTTTGCGCCCGAAACTCTGCCACCACGATACAAATAGGTCAAATCGTCCACGGCAAAGTACATCGTCGTGTGGGCAATGAGTTCGTCTAAATAAGCGTCCATTTCGTCCATCGTTGCGCCGTCTTTGTATTTGAGTGCGCCGTAATAAACGATAAAACCGCAACCCATGCAAATTTGCTTGCTGTCCTTATAACGGATTTCTCTTTCGGGGTATTTTTCCTTAAGTTGGGCAATTACCCTTTTCATCGCTTCAAACGTGCCACTCATTTGGTGAGAGAAAGTGATATAATAAATATCTTCCCCACGCGCCAAAACGGGCTCGAAATACTCAGTGTACGCCACTTCGTTCAACGCAGCCGTCGTGGGCGTAGCCCCCTCACGCATTTTGTCGAAAAATGCCTTTTGGTCGGTTTCTTCGCCCATATCGTAAAAATATTCTTGACCGTCAACAACGTAAGGCATGCGAATTACGTTCAATCCAAGTTCCTTTACCGTTGTATACCAAAGTTCGCAGTTGGAATCACAAAATAATTGATACATACTCTTAAGTAAATTATTCCTTTCTTCATTTGGTTCACGCGCATAATGCGCGCGCCTATCACCATAATATATTATACTTTATCGTCCTAAACAATGTCAAGCGTTTAAGGCGATTTTTCACCACATTATCACCCAAGCAAAACGTCCACGACAAGCATTAAACAAAAGCCAACCAAAAGCGCATACGTTGCGCCACGCTGACTGCCGTGCGCGTGCGTTTCGGGAATCATTTCATCGCTGATAACGTAGAGCATCGTGCCGCCAGCAAACGCCAACGCAAAGGGCAAAACTGCCGCCGAAATGCTGACTGCGAAATAGCCGATGAGCGTGCCGACAACTTCAACAAGCCCCGTTGCAAGCGCGCATAAAAAGGTCTTCTTTTTGGAAACGCCCGCCGCCAACATCGGCCCGATGATAACCATACCTTCGGGGATATTTTGAAGAGCGATACCGCCTGCAATCGTCAAAGCTTGCGCCGTATTGCCCGAGCCAAAGCCAACGCCTGCCGCCAAGCCTTCGGGAAGGTTGTGAATAGCGATTGCCATGACGAAAAGCATCACTTTGCCCAAGTTTGCGTTGTTGTGGCTTTCCGCTTCCGTTCCCATAAGCTTGTGCATGTGCGGCACGAGTTTATCCACAAGGTTTAAGCAAACTGCGCCCAAGAAAATGCCGATGACAGCATACAATAAGCCCCACTTTTCGCCGTATTCTACCGCAGGCAAAATTAAGCCTAATATCGCCGCCGCAAGCATAACACCCGCCGCAAAAGACAAGACTATATCGGAAAATTTATGCGATAAATTTTTGAAAACAAACCCGATTGCCGAACCGATTACCGTTGCTCCGCCAACCCCAAGTGCCGTCCATATAACGATGTCCATAGGTTATACTCCTATATTATTTATAAGACGATTATAGCAATTTATAGATAGAAAGTCAATAAAAGGCAAAAAGAAAAATTGCCAAAAAGATATAAAAAGCGTTTACAATTGCACAAAAGACGTGTATAATATAGTAGCAACGCCAAAAGGCAAGGCTAAGAACGGGGGTGTTCCGGATTCGATTGCCGGTGAGCGAAGGAATAAGCATACCGCAGATGGAAAGACTGCGTTAAAACGGTCCACTTAAATATAAATGCTAATAATGAAGCATACGCTCTTGCAGCGTAATTTCGTTTATTAACGAAGCGTCGCGCCCGATTTATCCGTCGGTTGGGGTCGCGGCGTCAATTAGACGGAAAACTCTCCAAAAATCGGAAGGTGTTTTTGAAAGAGTATTTTGCCTTCTGCGTTGTACAAAGCGTGTTTACCCGCGTTGTGCAATTAAGAAAAATAGATAAAATAAGTATGTAGAAAGTTTTTTGGCAGCCGAGTAAGACGTGAGTTCAACTCTCACCACCTCCACCACAAAAAAAGAAAGTCCCTTTTGGGGGCTTTATTTTTTTGCTTGTTTCGCTTTGTGGGGAGAGTTGAGGGTGGGAGCCGTTTTGCGAGAGCAAAACGCTTTGCCAACGCAACTTTCTCTTACATACAATTTGGCGGCAAAGGACGCCATTGATAATGGCGGAGCGGGACGAGTGGCCCGTTAAACAAGGCGTTGATAACGCCTTGTAGGGACGAGATAAGCGAACGCCGATAGGTAGGCGTGAGCGCGACCAAGCGCAAAGAACAGCTTTGCGCGCGAACGCGCCGCTAAAGGCGCAACTCTCACCACCTCCACCAAGTTAAACCTAAATTGAACCACCTATGGTTCGGTTTAGGTTTTTTATTTTAGGAGAAAATTATTTAGAAAAAAACTGAAAAATACAGCAATAAAACAGTTGACAAACAGTAAAAAGATGTGATATACTATGATTACAGTCGGCAACGCCCTAGAAAAATATAATAAAAAGGAGATTTTTATATGCAGTTAGAATTTTCGGATTTTGTTAAGTTGTACAATCGTATTGATGAATTAGAAAAGAGGGTTGCTCAGTTAGAAGAAAAGATAAGCGAGCAACAAAATGAAAACGCGTCTTATGCAAGCCGCCCTTCATTCCCTGCAGAATGCTCAAACAGTAAGTATAGGGCTTTATCGGAATTTTTATATCAAAGTTGGGATAAAAGAATTGTATTATCTTATGATAAATTAGAAGATATCCTAGGTTTTTCTTTACCCGCAACTGCACATAATTTACCGCACTCTTATTGGGCGAACACAGAATATCATCCGTATGCTAAAAGTTGGTTAGCTCTTGGGTATAAAGCAAAACCAGATATAAAAAATAAAAGCGTAATATTTGAAAGAAATTTATATTAAGGAGAGTAAGATAATGAGTTTTTTAGGAATTAAAAAAGTAAAAAATGTAACCACATTTTCAAAACAAGTTCAAAACAAGCTTGTTGGTATCGGCGGTTCTGCCACTATTCCATTATTAAATGGAGACGTTTGCCATATTCTTTTGAATAAAGATAATACGGGATTTATATCAGATAAACTTAATAATTATTCTTTATTTTATAGTTTTGAAGTTTTCGACGTTATTCAAGAATTACTGGAACAAAAAGGCGGACGAGCTATAAAGGGTGCAGGTCGGGGAAAAGAAGATAAGGTAGGTTATGGAAAATGCGGTCTTGATACTGTTGTTGGATACATAGCGTATAAATATTTCGGTATTGAATTGGGTGGCTCTACTTTTGACCCTGTATTCGTTCTTGCGGCTATTTTAGATTGGGCTAATCTTGCCAAAAATTGTCGCGGCTATATTGAATTGATTTAATCGGTTCAACTTACATTTAACTCGCTCCACCACAAAAAAAGAAAGTCCCTTTTGGGGGCTTTATTTTTTTGATAGCAATGTATTCCCAAACAAAAAAACCGCTCGATCAAGAGCGGTTTTTATTTTTTCTATAAACGACAAAGCTTGACATCAAAAGAGCAAGCATGCCGATTGCGGTTGTTTCTAAATTCGATTTGCAACCCATCGTTCCCGTAAACGTTTCTTTATTGCTTATGCTTGGTTTGTCACTTTCCCCGTTCACGTTATCGTTGGGGTTGCTCGATCCCGAATTATTTCCCCCATCACCTACGTCGCCGTTTTGCGTGTCGTCTTCTTCGATATTATCGTCGCCACCTTGTACGTCGTCGTTAGGTTCGTCTTCGTTGCCGTTATCGCCACTTGGAGGATTGTCGTCTTCAATAGGCGGATTGTCTTCACCACCCTCTTCGCTATCGTCGCCAAGCGAGATGGAGCAATGGTCGCAAAGGTTATTTTCATCCAAATCGGCATGCCCAACGGGATTTAGAATTACGCCGAAGGTAAACGTTTGATTATCCACCGCAATCACGTAATTCGCCGTACCCGAGTTTTCACAAGTGGGTGCGCTCATCACCGTATAAGTGTAATCGTCGCCTAAAATGGGCAACTCTTTGGTTTGTGTATGCATAGAGTTATGCGAGCAAGTTTTCGTCAACAATCCCGTGCTTGTTAAAGTGGGCACGCTTGTAAGTTGCCAGTTGCCAAAATCGTGTTCAAGCGCGTACGTATCTACCGTATAGGCAAACGTTTGACCATCCACGACGAGCGCGTAATTTTCCTTGCCAACAACGCCGCAATCGGGTTCTACCACCACCGAATAGTTGTAATCAACGATATTCAACGCAGGCAAAACGAACGTTTGCACGTGGGAGCTATCGTGGTTGCAAACTCGTTTCAACTCTCCTGCGCTTGTATGGGTGGGAGAAAGCGTTTCTTGCCAACTGCCGTACGCATGGCCACGAGCCGCATCGCCTATTCTCGTCGTCGTATATCCGCAAGCGCAAGTACCAAGTTCCACTTCCGCCGACGTACACGTTGCCGCCGTTTGGGTGACGTAAGTATAACTATGCACGTGCGCGGGCACGACAACGTTTGTCACCGTCAAGTAATGTATCTTTTGTCCCGTAGTTTTTGCTTCAACGGCAAAACTTACCGACACCGTTTGACCTTGGTACGCCGACAAATCGACGGACAAAGAGTAGCGAGCGTTGCTCAAATCACAATTCGTGACGTTAAACGCCGCACACGCCGCCGCAATAGCGGCTTCGCCTTGTTTTCTCGTCGCCGTGGCTTTTTGCCAAACTACGCCGTCAAGCGTATAATAGAAATCATTTTGTCCACCGTCTACAACCATCCAAGCGTTGTTGAAAGTGAGCGTGCAATTTTGTCCAAGGGAAGACACGGGGCAAGTTTTCGTCACGGGGCTACCCGTTGCGCTCCACTCGCTCACCGCCACGCCGTTTACGCTATCCACGTAGCCCGCATACGCAAGCGGTTTTTGCTCTGTACTGCCCGCGCCATAGCCGTTAAGCCCAAGACGAGGGATAAGCGTGCTGTAATCGTAATACGCAAGGTCCATATCCACGCCGCCGCTAATGCCGTTTACCACGCCGCTATCCGTGAATTGCCAAATTTTAACGTTGCCGTCGTTGTTGTTGATGGTCGGTCTTGAAGCAGCAAGCGACGGGGCTTGCGAGGGCGTAGTGCCCGCGTACGCAGTTTTATAATGCGCTTGCCAAAGCGCCAAATCCTTTATATCGGAAGCGGGAAGCAAAACGGTGTTATACCAGTTGGTGTTGGAATACACCATAGCGAAATAGCCCTTACTTTCCAAAACCGAACAAAACGTTTTACACGCACTCGTTGCAAAACTCGTGATGTTAGAGCTTTCCGCATCGTAAACAATCGGGAAAGAGAAGGTGGCGGGATAATTTGAAAGAATATCCACAATCATATTCGCTTCCGCCGTCACTTCGTTTAAGGACTTGGCATAGCTGTAAAAATAGATACCCAAGTGTATGCCTTGCGCCGACGCGCCCGCTACGTTTTGCGTAAACTTTTTATCGAGAGAATAGGAATGCGAATCGGAATTGTATGAACATACGCGAAGCATTGCAAAATCAACACCGTCTTGTTTTACTTTCGCCCAGTCGATATCCCCTTGCCACGAAGATACGTCCACGCCGACAAGCACGTCTTTGTTCGTCGTCGTGCCGCCGCTTGTTCCCCCGCCATTAGACGAAAGTTGCAAGGCGTTGGAGTTGGTAAGGCTTGCCGTGCCCGTATAGCCGTTGTAGCTAATCGTCGCCGTGTTGCCCGATACGCCCGTCACCGTGAAAGTGGTGTACTTGGGAATTGTAGTCGAGCCGATGGAAATAGAACTTCTTGATATGTAAACGCCCGCCGTCTTATTATTGCCCGTGTAATCGACTTTCGCAGCAGACGAAACCGATTGATACGGGAGCGTGCCGTAGCCGTTGATATTAGAGTTGGTTAAAGAATAGGATTTGTAGTAAACACCGCCGCCGTTTGCATCTACGCCCGAGCTATCGCTTGTGTTGCCCTCAATCGTATAGACGGTGGAGCTTGTGCTGTACACGACGATACCGATGTGCGAAATGTCGTTGCGGAAGAAAATCAAATCGCCCGATTGCGGTTTATAACTGCCACCTTTGGCGGCGGAGCTTTGGTAATACCCAAAACGCTTCAACTGATTTGCCCATTGCGAACAACTGACTTCACGCCAAATGTAGTTGATATCGCCTTGGTGATTTCTACACCAAGCGTTGAGCGTGTTTTGCGTGGTGACACCCGATTGCAACAACGCCCACGAAACGAACGTCGCGCACCAACGATAGTCACTGCTACCATAGCCACACCCCCAGTTGCCCATATTATAGCAATATTCGGTGTAGTTATTCGAGCCACTCACCGTACCTGAAAATTCGCCGTCACTGTTCCCTTCCTGATAACCAAGCTGGGAAATGGCAACTGCCAACACGTCCGTCACGCCATCGCCCGTCAGCGACAACGATTGTAAGTTGGAATAATACTTGCCCGATTGATAGGACGAGGAAGCGTTGTTTGCCCCCTTTTTATATGTAATTGCCGCCGAGGCTTGGATATTGCCCCCGTTTGGCGTAAGCGCAAGCGCGCCCACCACCAGCAAGAACACCGCCACAAGCGCTCCGCATAAATATTTCCAAATTCTTTTCATCGTTTCCCCTTGCGTTTTCCGCCCTTATCGTAGAATAAATGTATTATATCAAATTTTATAAAAATTTGCAATAGGGTTTGAGAAAATTTTCCACCCGCGATTGCGATATAAAAAACCGCCCTTAATCGAGCGGTTTTTTATTATTTTCTAAACACCAGCACCATAAACTTTTTCATAAAGCTTGCAAGAATTGCGCTTGATATTTTCGTGGACGTATGCTATAATAAAAGAAAAACGCTTGATGGTTATGAAAAAATTAAAATCACTTCTTCTATTATTTATATCCATGCTAAAAATCGGGCTGTTTACCTTTGGCGGTGGATATGCCATGATACATTTGTTGGATAACGAATTCGTCACGAAAAGGAAATGGATTAGCCACGACGAATTTATGGACGTGGTGACCATTGCCGAATCCACGCCAGGGCCTATCGCTATCAACTGTTCGACTTATATCGGTTATAAACGGGAAGGCATTTTAGGAAGCATTTTTTCAACGCTTGGCATGGTGCTGCCCTCGTTTACGATTATCTTTTTAATCTCGCTGTTTTTCAATCGGTTTTTGTCCATCACTTGGGTGGCATCAGCGTTTAAGGGCATACAAGTTTGCATCGTCTTTTTAATCTTTGCCGCGGGCTTGAAAATGCTGAAGAAAATCAAGAAAAACGTATTTTCTATCAGCGTTATGTCTATCACCTTTGCGTGCATGATTGCTTTTGCCCTCTTTGCCGTAAATTTCTCGTCTATTTTTTATATCTTAATAAGCGGTTTGCTTGGATTGCTCATATATGCAATCAAACATTTTAAGCATAAACAAGCGCCTAAAGACGAGGTGAAAAAATGATTTATTTACGATTGTTTTTAACCTTTTTGAAAATAGGCGCTGTGTCCTTTGGCGGGGGATACGGCATGATTTCTCTTATAAGAGAAGATTGCCTTGCCAACGCTTGGCTGACGGAAAACGAACTGCTTAATTTCATCGCCATAGCCGAATCTACGCCAGGGCCTATCGCCGTCAATATGGCAACGTTTGTCGGCTCGTCGCAAGGCGGATTTTTAGGCGCGTTGCTCGCTACGCTCGGCGTAGTGTTGCCGTCTTTTATCCTTATCCTTTTAATCGCCACTTTGCTTACAAAATGTTTGCAATACGCAGGGGTAAAAGCGGTGCTTCGTGGAATCCGTCCCGCCATCATCGGCATGATTATGGCAACAGCTTTTATTATGTTTTTAAGCGTAATCTTCGGCATGCAAAGCATAGGCAGCACGTTTGCGTTCGACTGGAAATCCCTTTGCATTTTCGCCGCCATTTGCATTGTCCATTTCGGCTATTCTACGTGGAAAAAGAAACCCTTCCCCCCTATCCTACTTATCCTTTTATCGGGGATTTTGGGCGTTATCGCCTTTGGCGTATAACGAAAAACAACAATAAAAAACACGCCCACTTGGGCGTGTTTTTTTATTTTAACGAAAGGTGATTTCTACACTAATTTTGTCATCCGACGTGTCGGGCGTTTTGTCGATGTAAGGCTTGTAAAACGCAATCAACGTCGACAACCTATTAAAGGTTTGTTGGTATTCGCTTTCTTGTGGACTATTCGTCGGCTTTCTTTCAAGATACAAATACTCGTAATTGTTTTCTTGTTTTCTATTTACTTTCGTGCCGCAATACGGACAGCCGTCGGTGTTCCATTTTTCAACGACGTCGCCGCGAGAATTGTATTCGTTCATTTTAAGGAAATATTTCTTTGCACAAACGGGACAATTTCTTCTATGCGTTTTCAAATCGCTATTCCATGTTTTGGTTAAGTAATTCGTAAGATATTCTCTTTTTTCCTTTTCACTTAATCCTTGCGTTTCCATATACGCAAACATGCGCTTGGGCGAAAGCTTTTTCATCGTTTTCGCAATCGTCGTTGCCACCACGAGCACTACGATTAGCGGAAGCAAAAACAACACGGGAAACATCGTACCAAGTTCATTAAGGTTTGCCACCAACAACATATCTTTTTCTCCTTGCTTGTATTATTCTTTCGTTTCTTCCGTTTTCTTTTCTTCAAGGTGCGGTTTATTCGACCAAATTCTAAACAAGGAAAGGATAGGCAAAATAACACCGCCGATGATGTTGCCCGCCACGCAAACCAAAATGTACCACACCGCTTTCCACGAAAAGCCAAGGAAATAGATGTACAAGGTGTTGGCTACCGAGTGGTCGAAGCCGCAAAATGCGAACACTACAATCGGGAACATAACCCCTACCGTCGTCGAAAGTTTTTTTCTAGGCGCATAGTTGACTGCGCCGATAGAAAGCGTAATCAAGAATCCGCAAAGAATGGACGAGCAAAGCGCTTTCAAGCCCCAAAGGTCAGCCCCTAATTTCACGCTCATCATTGCTTGCGCTTGGGGAACGACTACGTCAGCCAAAGGCGAATAGAAGACGAGCACCGCCGCAAAGATTACGCCGAGCATATTGCCAAGGAAGCAAATGGGCAATTTCCAAAGGTTTTTCGCGCCCATTTCGGGAATATCGGAAATCAAGCCGGTGAAAAGGCGCATATCGAACATTACAATCGCCAAAATGCCGAGCGAGAAGAGCATAGAGCCTATCAATCTACCCCAATCGCCAAACAAGTTATAAGCAAGCAAGAACGCCGTGCCGCCTACACCGATCATTACGCCCGAACAAAAGGACATAAAGCAAAAGGATATAAATTGAGCTTTCGTTAATTTTTCAAGAGGTTTCATACTTCAAATACCTTCTTTTTCGGTTTTACACCGTTATTTTTTTATTTACGCCACGTTGCAGGCGCGAACAAGAGCAGCATAGGGAAAATTTCTAATCTACCTATCAACATGTTAAAGATAAACACTATCTTGGAAAGGATAGAGAAATCGCCGTAATTACCGATAGGCCCTACCGCAGAAAGACCGGGGCCGATATTGTTAATCGTTGCCGTCACCGCCGTAAAATTCGTGATTAAATCTTGCCCGTCAATAGAGATAATAAGAAGCGAGGCAATAAAGATTGCCAAAAACGCAAACACGTAGTTGGTGACACCACGTACGACTTCGTGATCAACCACTTTGCCGTCCATCGTAATCTTTTTCACTTGTTTAGGATGCAACATGCGTTGCGTTTCGTGGCGTACGCCCTTGAACAAGATAAGGAAACGGGACACCTTTATGCCGCCGCCCGTGCTGCCCGCGCAAGCGCCGACGAACATACACATGACGAGGATCGTTTTGGAAAAGGCAGGCCACGTATCGAAGTTTTCCGTCGCAAAACCCGTCGTCGAGATTACGGAAGAAACGGAAAAAGCCGAGTGTTTAATCGCTCCGCCCACCGTCAAGACGTTGGAAAGGCTCAAGTTCAGCGTGATAAGCGTAATTGCGGAAATCCATACGAGCAAAAACGTACGAACTTCGGCGTTGAACGCTTCCTTGAACTTTCCGCAAAGAATGAAGAAATAGGAAGCGAAGTTGATAGAGAACAACGTCATAAACACGGTGACGACGATTTGGCAATAGGAAGAATAACCTGCAAAACCGTCCGCCCTTATCGAAAAACCACCCGTACCCGCCGTTGCAAACGCCGAGTTGATTGCATCAAACACGGGCATACCGAATACAAGGAAAATAAATTCGAGCACCGTAAGCGACGTATAGATAAGATACAACACGCCTGCCGTCGAGCGCATTTTAGGAAGCAATTTACCAACCGAAGGCCCGGGGCTTTCCGCTTTCATAATATTCATGTTTCGTCCGCCGCCGCAAAGGGGCAAGAATACCATGATAAACACAAGCACGCCCATGCCGCCTATCCAATGGGTAAAGCTTCGCCACATCAAAATACATTTAGGAAGCGCTTGTACGGCATCGCCCGTCAAGACGGATGCGCCCGTCGTCGTAAAGCCGGACACCGTTTCAAAAAGCGCGTCTACGTACGTGGGATAACTGCCCGTCGTGAACAAGGGAATTGCGCCAAATAAACTCATGAAAATCCAGCAACAAGCGGTGATAACTATCCCCTCTTTTGCAAAAATTTTATCGTCCTTGGGTTTGCCTATCAAGCACAATCCGCCAAGCACCGCCGTGCCGAGCATGGTAAAGAGGAAATCATAGATTTCCTTTTCCCTATACACGAGCGCCGTGATTACGGGTACGCAGAAAAACACCGTTTCAAACAACAGCAAAAATCCTATCGTACGCCTTATAATACCATAATTCATACTATCATTCCTTTTATGCTTATTTCAGCACGTCTGCAATATCGTAAAGCCCCATATGTTTGGAGACTACAACAACGAAATCCCCTGCTTCAATCGTATCGTTGCCACGAGGCACAATTGTTTGCTTGTCACGACAAATGGAAGCAATCAACACGTCCTTTTTGAATTTCAATTTACAAAGAGGAACACCCACGATCGGCGAGTTTTCACGCACGAAAAATTCCGCTGCTTCCACTTCGCCGGGGATAATGTTGTAAAGGGTTTCCACGTTGCTTCCCACCGTGTTTTCCATTGCACGAACGTAGCGCAAAATTTTGTCGCTCGTCATAATACGGGGGCATACGGAAGCGTCTAATTCCAAGCTGGAAAGCAAACTGTCGTAGTCCGTTCTATTTACTTTCGTCACAGTTTTTTCGCAGCCTTCGCCTTTGGCGAAAAGGGACATAAGCACGTTTTCTTCATCCGAATCGGAAAGCGCAACAAACGCACCTGCCCCTTCCACGCCTTCTTCGATAAGCAAATCGTGGTCGGTGCCGTCGCCGTGGATAACTTTCACTTTCGGCCATTGCGTAGAAAGTTCTTCACAGCGTTTCATATCCTTTTCAATTACCGTCAAGGAAATGCCCGATTTTTCCAAAATTTGGCACAAGTAATGCGTAATCGTGCCGCCGCCGACGATGAGCGCATTTTTAACCGAGTGACCTTTGCACTTGATATTTGCGAAAAATTCGTAGGCGTTTTTCGGGGTTGCCATAATGGAAATGACGTCCTTTTCTTCAAAGACGAAATCACCGTTGGCGATGTACGATTCGTCTTCACGTTCAATCGTACAAATAAGCAAATCGCTGTTGTATTTCATGAACACTTCTTTAACCGACATGCCAATAATTTCGTTGCCCTTGGGCAATTTGAACTTGATAAGTTCCGCTTTACCCTTTGCAAACGGCTCGATTTTCAATGCGGACGGGAAGCGCAATACGCGCGCGATTTCTTCCGCCGCTTCGTATTCGGGATTGATAACCATTGCCAAGCCAAGTTCATCTTTCAAATAGGGCGTTTCCACGCTGTAAACGGGGTTTTTAACGCGCGCAATCGTTTGACAATCGCTTGCCTTTTTCGCCACCAAAGAGCAAAGCAAGTTCAACTCGTCCGAAGCGGTGACGGCAATCATCAAATCCGCCGAAGCAATCCCTGCTTCTTCTTGCAGAGTGTGCGTTGCACCGTTGCCCACTACGCCCATGACGTCGTAACGGTCGGTCACACGTTTCACTTTTCCCGCATCCGAATCGATTACCGTGACGGCATTGCCGTCTTCGTTTAATTTTTGAGCAAGCGTTCTGCCCACTCTGCCACAACCGATAATAATAACGTTCATCTTATAATCTCACTCACTTTTTCTTAACAATTTTCTTTAAGGAAGTTCTATGTTCTTCTCCGCTAAACAAGCGAAGCAAATTTTTCTTATGTGCGTACCACGTGACGAGCGTGAACAAGAAAACGAGCATATACGCAATCACTAAATACGCGTTGATTGCATGGTTTTCATAACGGATAAAGAAGGTGACAAGCTGGATAACCGAGAACACAGCCGTACCCAAAAGGTTGCCAAGCGAGCCCCATTCCGTCACCAAAATAAAGGCAAGCACGCAAAGAAATAACCCAAAAACGATAGGCACGTACCACGTATTTTCGCAAGCAAGCGCCACCCAAAATACGCCGAACGTCGTCGCTATCCCCTTGCCGCCGTGGAAATGATAGAGCACGGGAAGCACGTGGCCGAGCACCGCACAAAGCCCACAAAAATATCTTGCCACGTCGCTGACACGAACAAGCGTGCCGCTAAATGCGTAATTTTTGTAGATAAGGTGCACCGCCAGCACGGGCACAGCCCCTTTGAACGCATCGAATATGAACGTTAGCAAGCCCACTTTCCAGCCGAACTCTCTACTCATATTCATCGTGCCAGGATTACCGCTACCCATTTGCGTAATATCTTTATGCTTTTTTCTTGCAATTATGCGTGCAACGTTGATACAGCCGAGCATGTACGATACGGCTGCCATAATCAAAAATTGCCACCAGTTTTTTGCCATAGAAAAGGATTGCATATACCTTTCACTCCTAAAAAGCCTTTTTAATCCAAACTCTTAATCTTCGTCCTTCTTTTCTCTTACGACGATTTTAATGGGCGTGCCCGAAAAATCGTATGCCTTGCGGATAACGTTTTCCAAATAACGTTCGTACGAGAAGTGCAAAAGTCTTTCATCGTTTACGAAAAGCGCAAACGTCGGCGGGCATACCCCCACTTGCGAAGAGAAGAATACACGCATACGTCTACCCAAATAGGAAGGCGGTTCTTGCATGCGCACCGCATCGCCTATCAAATCGTTCAGCGCACCCGTGGGCACTCTGTACGTAGCGTGCGCATACGCTTCTTCCGCCGCCGCAAGAATTTTTTCTACGCGTTGTCCCGTCTTTGCGGAAATGTAAATGGACTTATAATAATCCATAAATTTCAAATCTTCTTTGAGCTGTTCTTCAAAGCGATTGACGGTGTGCGTATCCTTTTCCACCAAGTCCCACTTGTTCATGACGATAACCGACGGCTTGCCTTGTTCGTGCACGTAGCCGATGATTTTTACGTCTTGTTCGGTGAGCCCTTCGTCGCTGTCCACCACAAGCAAGCACACGTCGCAACGGCGCACGGCGTCGAAAGCACGCATGTTGGAATAGTATTCCACGTCGTCTTCCACCTTCTTCTTTTTACGGATACCCGCCGTATCGATGATGGTGTACGCCTTGTCGCCACGGAAGAAAAGAGAGTCGATAGCATCTCTCGTCGTGCCCGCAATCGGGGTGACGATACTTCTTTCGCTGCCAAGAAGCTTGTTTACCAAGCTCGATTTGCCCGCGTTCGGTTTTCCAACCACTGCAATCTTCAACGACGGCACTGCTTCTTCCGTCGTATCGGGAAAATACGTAAGTGCTTCGTCAAGTACGTCGCCGATGCCTTGCGAGTGTTCCGCCGAAACGGCAAACGGCTCGCCAAGCCCAAGCGAATAAAACTCGTACACCTTTTCAGGCGAATAATCGTCGATTTTGTTTACGACCAAAATAACGGGTTTTTTGCTGCGGCGCAAGATGTCCGCCACGTCGTAATCGGAAGGGTGCAATCCGTCCCTGCCGTCCGTGAAGAACAAAATTACGTCCGCCGTGTCAATCGCCACGTCCGCTTGTTTTGCAATTTCACGCCACATGATATCTTCCGATTTGAGCTCCAAACCGCCCGTATCCACCATCGTGAAATGTTTATCACGCCATACTGCGTCTGCGTACAATCTATCACGCGTGACACCAGGTCTATCTTCCGTAATGGAAATTTTTCTTCCTGCCACTTTATTGAAAAACGTACTTTTACCTACGTTCGGTCTACCGACCAAGGCTATTAAAGGGTTTGCCATACTACTATCCCTCCTTCTATCGTTATTTTTCCGTCGTTAAAATTTCTATCAAGCCGCTTCCGTCGTTGCTTCTATTTACACGCACGCGCGTAAAGCGTACTTCTTTTTGAAGCTGTTTCAACGTCATACCGCAAAGGAACACGTCTTCAAATTCCTTCATCGTGTTGCCCGCGATAATCGCCTCGTCAAAATCGCCCTTTTGCGCGTGGTATTCTTTCAACGCCTTGGCAATATCTTGCCCCGTCAAAAGCCCCGTGCACGTCACCGTTTCGCCAAAGAAATCGTTTTTCACGGGCAAGATTTCCACTTGCAAGCCCTTGATTTCTTCGTTGCATTTTTTTACCAAACTTTCCAGCGTTTTCGCTGCGCTAACCCCGCAAACGAGCACGCTTTTTTTCGATTTTTTAAGCTGCTTTTTCTTGCAAGTTTCCATCGCCAAACGCGCTTCTTCCAAAAACTTGCTCGTCATGCCTATGCCGTTTTCGATTTGCTCAAACTCGCCGTAAAATGACGTAGGTTTCATTTCCCTTTCCGCTTTTACAAAATATTCATCGGCGGGAAGAAGGAAGTTTACGCCAAACTCTTTATTGAGCTCGTCAATCAAATCGAGCATTTTTTCGCTGTACTCTTTATCCACGTCCGCAATCTTCGTCAAATTGTCGCGATATTTGGTCAAACCCGTGGGCACGCACGCCAAATCTTTTACGTACGGATAATAGGCAAACAAATCTCTCGCCGTCTTTTTCAGTTCTTCCCCGTCGTTTTCGTTGGGCACGATAACCGCTTGGCAATGCACGCTGATCCCGCCCTTTACAAGCGTATCGATTTGGGAAAGAATTTTCCCCGCATGGCGATTGCGCACAAGCTTTACGCGAAGTTCGGGGTTGGTCGTATGTACGGAAACGTACATAGGCGAAAGTTTTAAGCGCACGATGCGGTTTAACTCTTCGTCCGATACGTTGGTTAAGGTAACGAAATTCCCGCACTCGAAACTCATGGCGTAATCGTCGTCCTTTACGTACAAACTTTCCCGCATGCCTTTGGGCATTTGGTCAACGAAGCAAAATACGCAATGGTTGTGACAAGTGCGGATTTTTTGGCTCTTTTCAAATTCCAAGCCCAAATCTTCCCCTTCCGCTTTCTCTACTTGAATTTGCGTTTCTTCGCCCGTGCGATGATCTTTCACCGTCACCGTGAAGTTTTCTTTTTCCGCATAATACAAATATTCCAGCTCGTCCACGCAAGGCACGTCGTCAAACGCCGTCACGATATCGCCCACTTCAAAACCCAAAAATGCGGCCAAACTCTTCTTTTTTACTTTGATAATTTTCAGCATACGTAATTATTATACCACTTTTTTTCTCGATTTGTAAAGAATTTTTAAGGGCATATTCTTTATTAAGAATATTTTACAATCATTTTTCCACATTTCTTGACAAAAAAAGTTGAGCATGCTATACTATATACAAGGAGAAAATTATGTTAGAACCTATTTTTTCACCACTTGATTATTATAACCAAACAGCCAAAACCGTCCACCAAACGAACACCGACGAATACTGGAATTTGCTTTCCAAAACGGCAAACGTGAAAATGGACGAAAACGCAGCCACGACGGCAGCGTATAAAGACAGCGTGGAACTTACCGAAGCAATCGAAAAGCGTATCCGCAAGAAAAAACGTGGAAAGGGTTGGAGTATCGCTCTTGCTATCGTGCTTTGGCTTGCGTGTCCTTTGATGTTTACTTTCTCAAAGCCGCTCCCCGTGAAAATTTTGCTTGCAGCCTTGCTGTTTTCCGTCGGCTTAACGCAGCTTATTATCCTTTGCGTAAAGATAAACAAGCGTTTGAAAGAACTGAAAGAAGAACTTGCCAACACGGAAACGACAAAGGAAAATTTGTTGCAAAAGGCTTACGAACAGGTTGCGCCCCTCAATGCGTTATTTACCGAATACGACGTGCAAAACTTGGCAACGAAATCCTTCCCCCACCTTGCTTTCGACACGCATTTCACCAAACAACGCCTTCAACAGTTGCAATCGTTTGGTTATAGCGACGACAGCGAAGCGGACGAATCGGTGACGGACACCCTTTCGGGCAGTTTCTACGGCTTTCCCTTTTTATACAAACGAGAATTGTCCTATTACATCGGCACGAAGACGTACACCGGCAGTTTGACGATTCACTGGACGACAACCAAGCGTGACGCCCGTGGTGTGAAAACGACGGTGCAACATACGCAAGTTTTGCGTGCAAGCGTGCAAAAGCCTTGTCCCTACTTCACGTCGGAAACGCTTTTGTATTACGCCCACGAAGAAGCGCCCAACTTGCATTTCTCACGCGTACATAGCAACGTGGACGACAAGAGCGACGAACAAGTGGAAAAACAAGTGCGTATCGGCACGAAAAAACTGGAAAAACTTGCTGCAAAATCGGCAAAGAAGGACGGCAATTTTACCGTACTTGCCAACAGCGAATTTGAAGTGCTGTTCAATGCGCTCAACCGTGACGACGAAATTGCTTTCCGTTATCTCTTTACCCCTATGGCGCAAGAGAATATGGTGAAATTGATGCGTTCAAACGACGGCTACGGCGACGATTTCGATTTTATCAAGGACGGTAAAATCAACGTTATCCGCAGCACCCACTCGCAACGTTCCCCCTTATACGTGCCCGCATCCACCTATAAATCGTATGATGCAACCGTAGTGGAAACGAACTTCAAAACCACCAACTACGATTTCTTCAAATCGCTGTATTTCGACTTTGCCCCCCTTATGCTTATCCCCGCCTATCAAAGACCGTTGCTTGCATGCGAAAGCATCGCTCAAGGCGAACTTACCCCCTTCACTTTTGAAGCAATCGCCGCGCGGCTTCGTGCATACACCGCCCCCGAAAGCGCCGCTTTAAGCGTCGTTTACAAGACGAGTTTAGCGGAAAAAACGGGCGAAAACGAATATATCGTCAAGGTGCAAGCAAGCTCTTTCAAAACGATTACGCGCGTGGATTACGTACAAAAAATGGGCGACGATAACAACTGGCACAACGTACCCGTCAACTGGTATGAATACGTACCCGTCAACAAAACGAGCGTCATCAAGGTCGTAGCGGAAAAAGATTTGCAAGCTATCCCCCAACACGCTATTCGTTATCAAGGCTTTATCGCATTCCCTATTTAATCGGTAAAACAAAAAAAATACGCCACCGTATCAAAGCGATACGGTGGCTTTTTCTTTATAAAATATTAGGCAAGTCGCTTGGCGAAACTTGATACTTGGCGCAAAGTTTTAATAAAATATCCGCAAATTCTTTGGGAATAGGCGCGGTAAATTCCTTGCGTTCCCCGCTCGTGGGGTGGGTCAGTTCCAACTTCCAAGCGTGCAACAATTGCCCGTTTGCGGGAAGTTTTTGTTTCTTAAACCCATACACGGGGTCGCCCGCTACGGGGTGGTTGATATGTTTGGCGTGCACACGGATTTGGTGCGTTCTGCCCGTTTGCAACTCGAATTTACAAAGAGTGAAATCGTTTCCAAAATGCGTTGCCGTTTCAAAGCGAGTGATGGCAATTTTGCCTTGTCCAAAGGGCAACACCGCCATTTTCAATCTATCGGTGGGGTGCCGTCCTATGTCGGTGGCTATCTCCCCCTTTTCTTCCTTTACGTTCCCTTCCAAAAGGGCGTAATAGGTGCGTTTGCACGTCTTTTCCGCAATTTGCGAAGCGAGTGAAACGTGCGCCTTATCGTTTTTCGCAACGACGAGTAAACCCGTCGTATCCTTATCAATTCTATGCACGATCCCCGGTCTTAACACGCCGCCTATGCCGCTTAACGAATCGAGCGCATACAAAAGCGCATTGACAAGCGTGCCTTCCACAACGCCGCTACCCACGTGCACCGTCATGCCCTTGGGCTTATTGACGATAGCAAAATCGTTGTCTTGATAAACGACGTCGATAGGAATATTTTCCGCTTTCACGGCGTATTCCACCGCTTCGGGAACGGTGAGTTCCACCACGTCGCTCGCCTTGACGTCCGCACCCGCTTTTTTCACGGGAGCGCCGTTGATTGTCACTTGCCCTTCTTCAATCAGCTTTTTCAATCTTGAACGAGTGAACTCGTCCGTTTGTTCGCTTAAAAAGGTGTCCAAGCGTTTGCAAGCCATTTCGGCGATATACAAACGTTTATCCATTATTGTTTTCTTCCGTATTTTCTACTTGAGCTTGTTTTTTCGCAAGCTTTTCCGCTTTCTTGCGTTCTTCTTTTTCTAAATATTCTTCCGAAAGCGCCTTATACTTTTTGGTCACGGGGAATACCGCTTCCGCATCGAAAAAGAGCATGGAAAGCACCAACATAACCGCACCCGCCACGATGAAGAAATCGGCAAAGTTGCATACGCCGAAATCGAAGATAATTTTCAAGCGTACCATATCTCGCACGCCGTCACGAATCCCCGTTGCCGTTGCAGGATCCCAAACTTTATAAATAATTCTGTCAATCAAATTGCCCACGCCGCCTGCAATGATAAAGATGAGCGCAAGGCGAAGGAATGCGCGACGTCTATCCACCTTAAAGAAAAGCACCGCCAAACCGCACATCAAAAGTGCCGTACTGATAACGATGACGAGTTTCCAACCCATGCTTGCGCCCGAGAAAGAGCTGAACGCAATGCCACGGTTGTATTCCATACAAAGTTCGATAACGCCAGGGATAATTTTGATTTTTGCATACGGGTCTTTCAACACGTCGATGAAATAATGATCCGCCCAAATTTTAATCACTTGGTCAACGGCGATAAGGGCGATAAAGAGAATGGAAAGCCACAACGTAGAATCTTTCCACCACACCTTTTTTTCTTGTTTTTCTTGATTTTCCATCAGTTGTCCCCTTTCTTTTTCGCACCTTGACGGATTCCGTCAATCATGCCGAATTTCAACGCATGCAACTTATCGGACAAGTCCACTTTATAAAGTTGCGGCATATCCAAACGCAAATATTCTTCCCAGAATTTCGCAAGCTCGCCCTTGGAATATTTTTGCACGTCCATAAGCGCAGGGAATTCGTACACGAGTTTCCCGCCCTTTACAATCGTTTGTTGCAATTCTTCCACACGGAAGTTTTCAACTTCGTGCGTTTTCCACGTTTCAACGGGGTGGAAAAGAGTCAAAGGCTTGCTATCGTCCACTTCTTCGTCACGAAGGGTGATTAAATCGGCAATCGCCATGCCGTTTTCCTTATCGTACAAGCGATATAAACGCTTGAAAGACGGGTTGGTGATTTTCGCCGTGTTGTCCGAAAGTTTAATTTTGGGCGTAGCGTTGCCTTGTTCGTCAAACACCGCCGCCAACTTATATACGCCGCCAAGAGCGGGCAAGTCCTCCGAAGTGATAAGCTTCGTACCTACCCCCCACGAATCGATTTTTGCGCCTTGTTGCAAAAGGGAGTTTATCGAGCGTTCTTCCAAGTCCCCCGAAACGCAAATAATCGCTTCGGTAAAGCCCGCTTCGTCCAACATTTTTCTCGCCTTTTTGGAAAGGTATGCCAAGTCACCGCTGTCCAAACGAATACCGCGCGGCTTATGCCCTTCTTCTTGAAGTTCCTTAAACACTTTAATGGCGTTGGGTACACCGCTACGAAGCGTGTCGTACGTATCAACAAGCAACAAACAGTTGTCGGGATACGCATCGGCATACGCACGGAAAGCCTCGTATTCGGTGGGATAGTCCATTACCCAGCTGTGCGCCATCGTACCCGATACGGGCACGTTGAATTTTTGTCCCGCAATGACGTTGGATGTGGAAGCGCAACCGCCGATAATCGCCGCACGTGCGCCGTTAATGCCCGCATCAGGGCCTTGCGCTCTGCGCAAACCAAATTCCATTACTATACCTTTGCCCGCCGTCGCACGACAAATTTTGGACGATTTCGTCGCAATCAACGTTTGGTGGTTGATAATGTTCAAAAGCGCCGTTTCTGCAAACTGCGCTTGAATCAAGGGCGCTTTCACCGTCAAAATCGGCTCGCCCGGGAATACGGGCGTGCCTTCTTTTACAGCGTACACGTCGCCCGTGAATTTCATGTTTTTAAGATAGGTTAAAAAGTCTTCGTCGAAAAGGCGCAAGGAGCGCAAATACTCGATGTCCTCGTCGTCGAAATGCCAGTTGAGCAAATAATCCATCGCTTGTTCAAGCCCAGCGAAAAGGGAATAGGTGATAAGCGCATTTTTGCGGAAGAATAAATCGAACACAACTTCTTCTTCGTGCTTATTTTTGCGATAGAAACCATACCCCATCGTCAGTTGATACAAGTCGGTAAGCAACGTCAAATTTCTCATTGTTCTTCCCCTGCCTCTACTTGTTGCGTGGGTTCTTCCACTACGTTTTCTTCGGCGGCGTTTTCGCTTTCTTCTACGCCTTCTTCCGCCAACTTATCAAGCGACGCTTCCACCGCCTTAAGAATTTCTTCTTTCTTTCTACGCTTCCAAAGATACTCGACAAGGAAGATAAGACCTATGCCCGCCGCAACCATGCAAATCGACCAAAATTGCGAGGGGGAAATGCCGGGGATAAAGCCGCCGCGGCTGTCGTTTCTCAAATATTCGATGCCGAAACGGAACATGCCATAGCAAATCAAATACACGCTCAAGCCGTGCTTAAAGTGCCATTTCATAACGATTAAGAAGATGACCGCACACAAAAGGAAAAGGAAAATTGCCTCGTAAAGTTGCGTGGGGTGCACCGCGCCAAGATGAGGACGGGTGGGGAAAACAATCCCAAACGCGCTGTCCGTAGGTTTGCCGTAGCAGCAACCTGCGAAGAAACAGCCAAGACGGCCAAAAGCGTGGGCAATCGTAATACAGCAAGGCGCAAAGGAAAGGATATCCAAAAGTCTGCCACTCAACTTCTTGCGGAAGATGAAATACAACGCCAAGAAAATGGCGATACCGCCGATAAGCCCGCCGATGAACGTAATGCCACCACCCAAGTCAAAACCCGCTTCGGGGTTTTCGATGTAGTTATACGTAGCTTGGAAAAGCGCCGCCGAGAAGAAGCCAAACGCAATGGCTGCGATGGCATCGTAAAAGACGAAATCGATAAATTTAGAATCTATATTGCGTTTTTTTCCGTAAAAGAAAAGCAATATAAAACAGCACAAAATCCCTACGGCAATCATAATGCCGTATAAGTGGAAAATGCCTAAAATAGGTTTATCGTACATATTTTCTCCTTGCAAACGGGTAATTTTTCTCTCATTTTTTCCTACCCGAGCTTTATTATTATAGCATAATAATAAAAAACCGTCAAGTCTTCCTTGGCGGTTTTCTCTATGTGATTTATGTATTTTTTATTAAAAAAGGTGCAATTTTAACGGTTTTATGCTGTTCAAAGCGGGTACGCACACAAAAAGCAAGGCATAATTCATCAAACTATTCCAAATTTGACCTTGCACGAAGAAACGGATAAGCAAAAATTCCCAGTAATCCATCGACGAATACAAAAGAAAATACAAATACGTCGAATTGATTGCCACCGAGCAAACGAAAAAGCTTAAAAGACAGCCTATCGCAAGCTTTGCGTACAGCCAAGCCTTGGTACCTGCAGGCAATACGTACACCATGCCGCCAACGATAAAGGCGAACATTGCCGTTGCAATGCCTATCCAAGGGGAATACGCATACGTCGATGCACCGATGAAAAAGCCGACTAAATCCCCCATGTATGCGGATATAAACCCAAAGACGGGGCCGATAATCACGCCCGTGAGCGCCGCAAAGAAGGAACTGAAAGAAAATTGAACGGCGCCAAGCGGCAACGACAAACGGTTGATAACGATGTTGAGCGCAGCAAAAATGGCAATGTATGCCAAGCGTTGCGTACTTCGCTTCTTCCAAATCGAGCCAAAACAAAGCCGTTTCCAGTAATTCCCTTTTTTTGTGAGGCCTACAACTTCCTCTTCCATAAAATAAAAAACCTCCCTAAAAGAAGGTCCGCCGACATGGAAATATACGCTCAACGCGTACATGCCCACTCTCTTTTGTAGCGGACGCGCCCTTGCACCGCAGAAAACTAACGCTCCGTTTTCTTTCGTTCGTTGACAACGTCCCGTCCAACGACACTTCACGCGCAAAAGGCTACTCTTACTATCACTTCCTATATTATACCCCTATCGACAAAAAAAGGCAAGCGTTTGAAGGAAAAAAGCGCATATTTTTCTTTTTATAGAAAAAACTGACGATATGGCACTTATTTGTATCCGCACAATCATCGTTTTTATCACCACTCTTATCGTCATGCGCTTGATGGGCAAACGGCAAATAGGCGAAATGCAACCGTACGAACTTGTCATCACGCTTATCATCGCCGACCTTGCTTGTATCCCCATGGCGGACAATTCTATCCCCCTTTTATACGGGGTTGTGGCGATTTTAAGCGTGTATCTTCTCCACCAAGTTATTTGCCTAATCGATTTGAATTTTTCCAAAGCGAAAGCGGTGGTAAGCGGGATACCCAGCATTGTTTTGAACAAAAACGGCATTGACGATGCGGAACTGAAAAAGAACAACCTAGACGTATCCGATTTGATTGAAAGTTTGCGGGTGGAAGGTTATTTTGCCCTTGACGGCATACAGTACGCACTCTACGAAGCGGAAGGCACGTTCTCCGCTTTGCCCAAAGCAAATTATGAAAGCTTGCAAACATCCTTGCCTATCATACTCATTGACGAAGGAAAGTTTATCGACAAAAACGTGGAAATTACCAAACGTGATAAAAATTATTTTATCGAACTACTTGACAAACTTGGTTGCAAGCAGCTTAAAAAGGTGCTTGTGATGACGGTGGACGGCAACGGGAAGGTGTATTTTCAGCAAAAGGGTGAAAAATACCAAACGCTATCCTTGGGTTGGGAAAAACCGCTTTGGTAGGTGAAAGATGATACGGACGATTGCAAGTTTAGTGATTACTTTGGCTCTACTTCTTGGCGTTTCCTTTTACGAAGGCTGGCGAGTAAAAAAGACGTTTACGCAATTTGGCGAAGTTTTGCAAGTGCTCTACGATAAGACGGAAGGGGGCGTCGTCACCTATGAAGACGGCGTAGCGGCGGAAGAGTTTTGGGAAAACCAAAAAAACACGTTGCATATTTGGCTCCCCCACACCGCCTTGCAAGAAATTGATTATCAGTTGTACGAAGCGGTAGGCTTTTTATACGTGCAAGACTACCAAAGCGCCATGCCAAAAATTGAAATTTTAATCGGTATGTGCGAAAACATTCCACAATCCTATCGTTTCTCTTTGGAAAATATATTATAAATAAAAATCGGCAAGCAACTCGCTTGCCGATTTTTTAATGAAATTAGGATTCTCTTTTATAACCGATATTCCGTTCATAATAAGGGTTAAACGTCCAGTTGAAAATACTTGCAATCGTTGGATACAACCCCAACGTCAATATTGCAAACCAGAAATAAGCCCAACTACGAGAAACATATCCACGGGGCTTCAATACCGAGTGGTTGATAACCACACTTCCAATCCAGCCCAATAAAAAGGTCAACAAGAAACGCGCCAACTTTTTATTGTTATTTTCTTCATCTAACGCAAAGCGTTCTTTGTCTTCATAAATGGCAGTTTCATCTATAACCTCTTCCGTTGCGACTCTCGATTCCTGCACGTATGAGCATGCCAGCGCAGCCGCCCACAAAATAAGTGAAACAAAAATCCCCGCCGAAAGTTGATAACCTCCATAGGCTTGAAGCTTCCATCTTATACAAACCATGATAAGGAATACTAAAAGAGCCACATGAAAAATCATCATAAAAACCAAGCCCGTTCGAGCAAGTACTTTACCTGTTTTTCCAAATGAAGTCTTTGCCGTCAAAATCCCTATTATCCCAAGCACCAACAATAAAATGCCAAGTCCGAAAATAACTTTCATGAGAATTATGGACATGTGTCCATCATAGTACCATCTCCAGGCACCTAAACCCAAATACGTGCTATTTTTCATTAGTTCATAGCCACTTATTCTCGCCATTTCTTTGATTCCACGGTATTTCCAAAAACGTGCAAGATAAGGAATTTTGAACAAGGCAAAATTCAAAAGCCCCATGATAACGCAGACCAAATAAGCCATATTTTTCCTAATGAATTTCATAAAACCCTTCCCATGTCAATTATTTATCAGCTCGATAAAACTTTATTTTACGCCAAGCCGTAGGCAATGACGATACGCACGTTTGCATCGAAAATGTTGTGCAAAAATTTCTTTACGGCAGCGCTTGTGATTTTGTCCGCCGACGCATTTTCGTTGCTGTTTACCATCGTCACAACTGCGTTGAAATTTTTGTAGATGATTTGCGCGTCTTCTTCGATTGCCGTGTACGCATCTTCCGTGCCGTTGTGCTGAATTTCGTACATCTCTTCAATCGTAGCGTTCATTTCCGTCAAAATTTTCGCTTCGCCCGTCTTGATAATCGACACCGTTTGGTGGTTTAAGTCGGCAAGAAGCTGAATAAAGCGTTGCAATTTTACGTTTCCAACCAAATCCGTAGCCATTATAATTCCACCCCGTTTTGTCTTAAAAGTTCTCTTGCGCTTTCTACGCTATCTACGCCCGTCTTATTTTTAATAGGCGCAAATTCCTTTTCACGTACTACTTCGAAAGGCAATACGCTGCCCATAAGTTTTACCAAATCGACAACGAGCGTTTCAAATTTCTTGCCATTTTCCTTATCGGGTTTTCTCGTTTCGCCGTCTTCGCAAACACGTTCAATTTTCTTTTCAACGATATGCACGGGAATCTTCGCATCGGCAATTTCTTCCAACGTCGAAAGGCGGAAAAGATAGTTCATGATAACCCCGTAGTAATACGCAAGCTCTCCACTTTCGTCCTTTTCGTTTGCCATTTCGTCTGTGAGCTCGTAATATTCGATAACGCTGGGCACGCCGCCTTGCAAGCACAAAACGCCCACCTTTTCATAAGGATTTGCCTTACCGACAACTTTCGCACCGCAGTTTTTGCCGCTTTCAATCGTTGCGCCAACGAATACGGGATCGGCAATTTGTTGAAGCACGTTATCTACTGCGTAGATATTAAGCCATTCCACGCCCTTTTTCTTCAAGTCTTCTACAAGTCCCGCCCTTTGCATGGAAGCAAACCAGCCGCCGTTGCCGTTGGGGGAAAGGGCAACCGTGTCCTTTCTTTCCAAATAGATTTTACCATCGTAATCCACAGCGGGCGCCATGTCTTGCGTGAAGAATTTTACGTTTTCTTCGTCGTAGCCAAAGAAAGCGTGTTCCTTCCAAAACGCCACCGTTTGTTCGTGGTTTTTATCGCTCGTCATGATATACAAAGGCACGGAAACGCCGCATTTATTATTTACCTTTGCCAAGTTTTTCATTTGTTGTTCGAATATGTACAAGGGCTTGGTGATACCGATGTCGTACGCACCTTTCGGCCCGTCCACGCCAAGGCGAGTGCCCATACCACCCGCAAGCAACACAGCCGCCACTTTGTTTTCTTTTATGGCCTTTACGCCGATTCTTTCAAACTCGGCTTTTCTTTCTTCAATCGCGTGAATTTTCAACCCGTCAATAGGACGAATTTCGCTGCCCTTGCCGCTTAAATCTACGGGGTTTGCCAAGTCTTCTTCAAAATCCCAAACTATGTTTGAAATGCTTGCAAGCAAGTTCTTTTTGCCCGTTTCGTCAAGTTCGTCATAGTAGCGCAAAAGTTGCGTTTGCCCCTTTGCTTGTAATAATTGTTTTGCTTGTTCGTACGTCATACAATACCTTCCACAAGTTTTTTCTTTATTATAACAAACTTTATCCAAAAAAGCAAGAGCTTTGCGCATTTTTTTCCGCCTTTTCGACGATTGAATTAACTCCTTCCCAAGCAAGGAAAAGGTTTTTGTCAAGGGTAAGAAAAGCACCGCCACGCTAACCGCCGTACACACGATTTGTGGAATCATAAAGGGCAAGGAAGCGATAAAATACATCTTGCGCGCTCTTGGCGTATATCCATACCATATAGGGGTTATTATATTGTCGAGCATGCTAAATATGGCTGTGCAAACACATGCGCATATCACCAAAAACGGCAATATTTTATACGTCTTTTTCTTGATTTTTCCAAGCAACCCAAACGTGCAAACAAGGAAGTTGTAATAGGTGAGATACAAGATCAACACCGTGGGAAAAAAGCCGAAAAGAAGCTGTCTTAAAAGGGAAAAAGCCGTTGCCGCCACCACGCCTCGTTTCCAACCAAACACGAAGGCGTAGGAAACGAAAAGCACCGTCACAAGTTCTATCCCAGGCAGCGCGGATAAAGCAAGTTGCACGGCAATCACCATTGCCACGAACACGGCAAGATAGGCGCATTCCTTTGCCGAACGCACCGTACCTGCCACTATCTTATTGTTTTTATCCACTTTGCTCAACGCGTACATACCCCTTTCAAATCAAATATTTTTTTCTCTTACCAGCTGTATTCGTACGATTCGTAAACCCAAACGTAAAGGCAACCTTTTTTTACTTTCAACGAGCTTGCACCCACCGAAGATTGACCGCATACTACGCCGTCAATCGTGATCGTCGTCATGTCGTATGCGTTTTCCATGTCCGACGTGTAAAGCATCCAAGACGCGCCCTTGCTGGAATTTGCCGTAGATTCAAACACCGCTTCCGCTTTGCCGTTGATAGACGTAATGTACGCGCCGTAAACGCTGCTCGTGTAGTCAAAAGAAATCAAATCTTGGTTTCTCAACGACTTCAACGCATCGAAAGCGTTTGCCGTGCCGTCCGCTTCTTCAATCGTCATGACGATTTGCGTTTCGCTCGATTGCGCTTCCACAAGTTTTGCAATCGTTTCGCCGCCGCTCTCTTCCGCAGGCTTACAAGCGATAAGGCAACAAACGGACACGATAAAGGTGAAAATAAGGGTGAAAAAAGTTGTAATTTTGCGTTTCATAACTACGCTCCTTAAAAAAATATTCCAACCGCCGAAAAAGTGGGTTGGAATAGCAAAAGACAAGCGCAAAACACCGCCAAAAAAGCGGTTATTTCCCCGTCCGCAAGCCTCCCCGCCTACGACGTTTTTTGAAAACACGAGGCAGGTCTCCCGGCTTACAACGCCTTGACGAATATTCGTCCGTTGTCTTCCTTCCCACTTTCGCAGTGAAAGGCAACAAGCGTTCTTACGGTTGCGGGGGCAGCGGAGCAATATTTTCTCTCTTCCCTATTAAACGCTTTCCCTAAAAAGCGTACCGCGTGTTTTTTAGATTGTGTGTTTATTATAACATTTTTCTCAAAAAAAGGCAAGCGGTTAACAAAAAATACCACCCAAATTTTTCACAATGAAATTTTTTAACTTTTTTGCGCAAAAGACTTGAAAAATGCGCCGGAAACAGTTATAATATACCTATGCTCGTTTTATTACTTAAAAAGTAAAAAACGGCAAATCGCTGATAAGGAAGATTTACGATGTCAACGAATATGTATTTGAAATTGAAAAACGGCTCGGACGTACGCGGCGTAGCTTGCGAAGGCGTGGAAGGCGAAGCAGTCACTTTGACGGAAGAAATCGCTAAAAACGTCGCAAAGGCCTTTTGCGTATGGCTCATCTCCCACACGGGCAAAACGAACGTCACGGTTGCAGTAGGCTACGATTCCCGTATCACTTCCCCCGCCCTTTGCGAAGCGGTGGCAAGCGGTATCGTTGAAACGGGGCATAACGTACTTATCACCGGACTTTCCACCACCCCGTCTATGTTTGCGCTTTTGAAAGACGAAGAACGCATGGAAGAAAATTATTGCCACGGCTCGATTATGATTACGGCAAGCCACTTGCCCTTTAATCGCAACGGCTTAAAATTCTTCTCGCACGACGGCGGCTTGGAAGGCTCGGACGTGACGGAAATTCTTGAAATTGCCGACACTTACCGTTTTGCCGAACCCAACGTGCTTGGACAAAGAACGGAAAAATCCTATCTCGACGAATACGCAGCGTCCCTTGTAAAAATGGTGCGTTCCGCTTGCGGGGAAGAACAACCCTTGCTTGGCAAAAAGATTATCGTAGACGCGGGCAACGGCGCGGGCGGTTTCTATGCGGATAAAGTGCTTGCTCCCCTTGGCGCGGACACGACGGGTTCTCAATTCTTAGAACCGGACGGCACTTTCCCCAACCATATCCCCAACCCCGAAAACGTGGAAGCTATGCACTCCGTTTGCAACGCCGTAAAAGCGGTGAAAGCGGATTTCGGCATCATCTTCGATACGGACGTGGACAGAGCGGGCGCCGTAGACGAAAAGGGCGAAGAAATCAACCGCAACCGTTTGATTGCGCTCATCTCCGCTATCTTGCTCAAAGAAAAGGCGGGCACGATTGTCACCGACTCGGTGACGAGCGACGGGCTTGCAAAATTCATCAAAGAAAAGGGCGGCAAACACTTGCGCTTTAAGCGTGGTTATAAAAACGTAATCAACGAAGCGAAGCGTTTGAACGAACAAGGCGAATACGCTCCCCTTGCAATTGAAACGAGTGGGCATGCCGCACTTATGGAAAATTATTTCCTTGACGACGGGGCATACCTTATCACTCGTTTGCTTATTGCGCTTGCACAAGCGGGCAAGGAAGCAAAATCGCTCACCGATTTGATTAACGATTTGGAAATGCCTTTGGAAAGCGTGGAACTTCGTGCAAAACTTCCCAAAGATAGCGATTTCAAAGCGCTTGGCAAGAAGGTTATCGACGATTTCACGGCGTATGCGGGCAACCTTTATTACGCCACCCCCGCCACCGACAACCACGAAGGCTTGCGCCTTTGCTACGACGATTTGCACGGCAACGGTTGGGCGCTTATGCGTATGAGCTTACACGACCCCGTTATTCCTATTAACGTCGAAAGCAACGTGGAAAACGGCTGTATCAAAATCATCAAAGATTTGTATTATTTCTTAAAGAAATACGATTTCCTTGACATCACTCCTTTTGAAAAGTATATCAACAACTGGCGTGACAACAAGAGCAAAGAAGTATTGATAAAACTCGCGTCGTACAAGCAAGACTGACGCACCACCAAACCATTTGAAAAAATAAAAAGTTTTTATATAGGAGCATTTCAATGAACGTACAAAAAACAACGATCAACGCACTTCGTATTTTGTCTGCGGACGCAATACAAAAAGCAAACTCCGGTCACCCCGGTCTTCCCCTTGGTTGCGCACCTATTGCGTACACCCTTTTCCAAAACTTTTTGAAAGCGAACCCCAAAGATACGAAATGGGATAACCGCGATAGATTTATTCTTTCCGCAGGACACGGCTCTGCCTTGTATTATTCCTTGTTGCACCTTTACGGCTATGACTTGACGATGGAAGACATGAAAAACTTCCGTCAATTCGGCTCGAAAACCCCCGGTCACCCCGAATATGCACACACGGCTGGCGTAGAAACGACGACGGGCCCCCTTGGTCAAGGTATCGCAAACGCCGTTGGTATGGCACTTGCTGAAGCACACCTTGCCGCTAAATACAACAAACCCGGCTTCGACGTAGTTGACCACTACACCTACGCTATTTGCGGCGACGGCTGTTTGCAAGAAGGCATTTCCTACGAAGCATGCTCGTTTGCAGGCACGCACGCGCTTGGCAAGCTTATCGTTTTGTACGATGATAACGACATCACCATCGAAGGTGACACGGACGTAACGTTCAAGGAAAATATCGGCGCTCGTTTCGCAGCGCAAAACTGGCAAGTGTTGCACGTTGACCTTATCTCTTCCCCCGACGACGTAGACGCGTTGAAAGAAGCAATTGAAAAGGCAAAGGCAAACACCGCAAAACCTTCCATCATCATTTGCCATACCCGTATCGGTTTCGGCTCGCCTTTGGAAGGCAGCGAAAAATCGCACGGCGCTCCTTTGGGCGAAGCAAACCTTCAAAAGACGAAGGAAAAACTTGGCTGGGAATACCCCGCTTTTGAATGCCCTCAAGAAGTGTACGACCACTGCGCAGAAGCAACGAAAGCAGCCGTTGAAGCGGAAGTTGCTTGGAAGAAGATGATGATTGATTACGAAGTTGCTTACCCCGAACTTGCGGCTGATTACAAGAGCGCAATGGCAGGCGAAAAACCCAACTTCGACGATATGGACGATTTGTACGATTTCGAAAAACCTATGGCTACCCGCCAAACGTCCGCAAAAGTGCTTAACAAGTTGGCTGTGAAGATGCCTTCCCTTATGGGCGGCTCGGCTGACCTTGGCCCTTCCAACCTTACGGAAATGAAAGACACCGACGACGTGAAATTCGGCTTCTTCTCGGCTGATAACTTCCTTGGTAGAAACTTGCACTACGGTATCCGTGAACACGCAATGGCGGCAATGGCAAACGGTATGCAATTGCACGGCGGTATCCAAGCTTACTGTGCTACCTTCTTCGTATTCTCCGATTACTGCAAGTCTTCCATGCGTTTGTCCGCACTTATGAAATTACCCGTTGTATACGTAATGACGCACGACTCCATCGGCGTTGGCGAAGACGGCGCAACCCACCAACCCGTAGAACAACTTATTATGCTCCGTTCTATCCCCGGCATGAAAGTATATCGTCCCGCTGACGGCAAAGAAACGGCAGCAGCTTGGGTTTCCGCACTTTCGGGCAACGAACCCACCACGCTCGTGCTTTCCCGTCAAAACTTGCCTCAATACACTGGCAGCGGCAAAGAAGCGCTTAAGGGCGGCTACGTACTTGAAGATTGCGAAGGCAAAGCAGACGTAATCCTTATCGGTACGGGTTCGGAAATCGACCTTTGCGTAAAGGCAAAAGCAGCCTTGGCGGAAAAGGGTGTAAAAGCACGCGTTGTTTCCATGCCTTGTATTGAAGAATTTGAAAAGCAACCCGCTGCTTACAAAGCAAGCGTTCTTCCTTGCGATATCAAAGCAAGAGTTTGCGTAGAAGCAGGTTCGCCTTACAGCTGGTATAAATACGCAGGCGACAACGGCGAAATCGTTGGCATGACCACGTTTGGCTTGTCCGCTCCTCCTAGCAAGCTCTTCCCTCACTTCGGTTTCACCGTTGAAAACGTTGTGGATAAAGCACTTGCTTCCATTGAAAAATGCAAATAAGAAAAACTCCCCCTTGCCAAACGGCAAGGGGTTTTTCTTGATATTTTAACCTTTCCACAATAAAAAAGCGCGTACCATGTACAAGGTCACGCGTTTTTTTTGCTATATATTATAATATTGTCATACGCCAAGCTTTTCTATTGCTACGCGGGTTTGCTCGTGAAAGGTAAGCGACGAAGGCACCGTTTGCGTGCCGCTTGCCTTGCTCACACCAACCCCGTGTATGCTTATCGGCGTTTGCGTAGGCCAGTAAATTTCCGCCGTCGTCAAGCGCAAGCCACCGCCTCCAAGGATGTTGTACGTCGTTTGCATAATCCCTTTGCCATACGTTTTCGCCACGCCGTTTGCTTCTTCCACCAAGCATATATCCGCATAATCAAGCACCCCGTATGCGTACATACAGCCGATTAAACACTCGGAAGCGCTTGCCGTTAAGTTATCCGCAAGCACCGTCACACGGCTGTCCGTAGAAAAATACGACCAGTATCGATTTCCCTCCGCCGCAAAGGTTTGTTTCTTTTCGCCGTAGTCGGCAATCGCCGCCACGGGCGTTCCTTCACGGGAATTTTTACAAAAATACTTGGCAATCGATTGCATGATATTCATATACCCGCCGCCGTTGCCACGCAAATCAAGCACCAAATTTTTCTTACCTTGCGAAGCAAAAAGGTTCATCGCCCTATCAAAGACAACGTGCGCCTTGCCGTTGAACTGTACGAGTTTGATATATGCCGTATCTCTTGGAAGATAGGAAAGTGGCTCGCCCACGTTTTTGGCTTTATACGAACCTTCCCCTTCAAAACCATAAGAAAGCTCGTTCGTCTTATAGAAAACGTAGTTTTCAATAAAGTCCTTGCGCTGCATTTGTTCGCACTTCACTTCGCCTTTTTCCGTGCGCCATTGTAAATAAAAACTTGCCCCTTCGTCAATCGTGGCAAGATACGTATTCAACTCTTTTCTATTTTGACAAGCTTGCAACTGCGTCTTGTCCACGCCGATTGCAATAATCTCGTCCCCCTTTTCCATACCCGCTTCTTCCGCTGGGGAATTGCCCGCCACACGGCTCACTTTCAAATCCGTTTGCCCCACCAAAAAGTAAACGCCGATACCAGCTTGTTTGCCCGTCGATTGCACGCGCAATGCTTCAAATTCTTCTTCCGTTAAGTACTGCGAGTATTCGTCAAGCACGCCGTTATTCACGCCCGCAAACACCGCTTCGTAAAACGCTTCTTCCGAAGTGCAATATCCGCTGTTTTTTGCATTTTCAACGGAAGAAAAAATGGCGTTGTAAAAAGCCTCGTCGCTCACTTCTTGATAATATTCTTTTTGGATTTTGTTCTTCACACGGATAAGCGTGCGTATTTCTTTATCCAAGGAAAGACTGTACGCAAAAAAGCCCGCAAAAAAGCTGCCTACCGCAATCAAAATGGCAAGCAAAACAATAAGAATTTTCTTCTTTTTCTTTTTTTGGCGCGGAGCGTTGCTCCGCGCCAAATCGTTTTCGTCCTTTGTAGGTTCATTGAAAAAATCGTTTTGTTCGTTCATCAACGATTTCCCCCAGTCTTTTTTATTTTTCAAGCAAATGATAAATTAAGGTAAGCACTCTAAACGACACGGCGTCCGTAAACGTACGGATATTCAAGCCCGTCGCCTTTTCAATTTTATCCAAACGGTATAAAAGCGTATTGCGGTGCATATATAAATTGCGCGACGTTTCGCTGACGTTTAAGTTGCTGCGTAAAAATTCTTCCGCCGTCGAAAGCATTTCTTCGTCTTCCAAAATTTCACGGAAAGTATCGTCCGTCAAATCGGACAAATATTCCGAAAGTTTGCTTTCCGACAAATCGGACAACATCTTCACAAGGATAAATTCTCTATACGAAAACACACCTTCGCCATCGCCAAGCGTTTCGGCATATCCAAGTGTCGTCACGGCGCGCGCATACGAGTGCGCCACGTCCTTTATATCCCTAACGGTGGGACCTACCCCTATCGTCACGCTTAAACCAAGTTCTTCTTTCAGCGATTGCGCCAAGAATTCCGCATAATCCACGGACGATTGATATTCGTTTTCCTTTTCGTCCACGTATTTGACAAGCACGCATTCGTCTTCGCTCATACGCACGACGGTGTCCAAACTATTGCCGCCGTATTGTTCAATAACGCCTATCGTTTCTTCGAGCATTTTCGGCACGCGGATAGCAAGGGCGTAGCACGTCGCTTCACGCACGGAAAATTTCGATGCGTAGCGGTAAATACCAAGCGAAGAACATTCGCCAAGCAAAATGCGTTTTAAGTATTCCGTTTTGGAAAGTTCCGTTTCCTTGTCGGCAAAGCTTTCAATGTACGAAGGCAAAAGCATTGCGTAGTTGCGTTGCGTATCGTTCACGCCCGCAAGCACGCCGATATAACCCGTGCCCTTGAAAAGGAAACGGAAAAAGGTGTATTCACCATCGTCTGCAATGCTTTCAAACGGCTTTTCGCAAACGGGCACACCCGACGGCTTTTTCTTTTCTTCGTAATAGGCAAAGCTTATCCCTAAACGTTCGGATACGTCTTTTACCAACTTCTTCAATTCGTTCATGTTTATCTCCCGATACCCCACGCTTTTAACGTGGAATATACACTTCCTATCTATTATACCCTAAACGAAAAAAAATTTCAATACCTTTTTAACAATCTCCCGCCCTTCCGTGAAAAAAAGTTTGTTTTTTTATTAAAAAACAGCCGAAAAAATTTTTATACTTATTGACATAGCAAAGGAAAGGTGGTATAATATTAAAAAGTTGTTTATTGTGTCATTTTCAAAAATGGACTTTTATTAAATTTATAGGAGAACTGTTATGAGCAACAAAACTAACACGGCTTACAACTTGATGCCCAAAAAGAATGCGGGTTATCGTGTTTTCGCCGCACTTCTTGCGCTTTTGGCTGTTGGCGTATTCTTTATTCCCGACGTCTTTGTGCGCGTATCCATTTCGGAAGCTAATAACACCATTAGCTTGCAAAAAGTTATGCTTTTCGATACGGTTATGTCCGTTATCAAAGGTCAAGTTCCTTTCACGTGGTTTGGTTTCTTGCCTTCCTTCTATCACGCAGGTAGCTTTATCGATACGTACGCTAACGGCATTTTGTATTACTTTGCCCTTAGCATGGTGCTTACCTTCTTGATCGGCTTCATCGCTATCTTCTGCAAAAAGAAATCCCCTGCAATGCTTCGCACGGCAGCTTTCTTCTTTGCAACGGCTATTTTCCTTCTTTTCTCGTTGGAACTTACCTTCTATTATCAAGTATATGGCGCTGACGTTCTTCAATACGTAAAGGCAAGCTATTACCTTATCGCAACGGTTGCTTTTGCATTGTTCTTGTACTTTATCCTTGGCTGCATCAAGTTGAAGAAAAAAGTTTGGATGAACCTTTTGAACTGCCTCCTTGCAATGCTTGTAATTGCTGGTTTGGGTCACATCTTCTTGAAAGACACCGCTACGATTTTTGAAGAACTCGTTAAGCTTGGCTTGAAAAACGCAAAAATCTTCGACATTATCCAAATCGCACTTGGCGGCTTCCTTCTCCTTGCTTTCCTTTTGGCGGCAATGCGCTTTATGTGGAAGAAAGGCCTTGTAGGCGATATGATTCGTTATATCATTATGCTTTTGGTTGCTGGATTCGTGCTTTACGCGTTCATCGTCAACCCTTACAAATCGCAAGTAATGTTCATGCTTTCGATTGTAGTTGCAAGCGCAGCGTTCCTTCAATTTATCATCTGCATTATCCAAATCGCAGTTGCTAACAAAGCAAAGAAGAAGGCAAAGAAAGCAGCTAAAGAAGTTGCTCCCGCAGTGGTTGAACCCGTTGTTGCAAAGAAAGCTGAACCCGTTCAAGAAGCTCCTGCTCCCGCAGTAGAAGCACCCGTTGTAGTCGTTGAAGAAAACAACGTAGAAGAAGTGTACGTTCGTGAAGAATATGCGGAAGCTGTTGCTTACGAAGGCGGCCTTGTAGAAGGCGTTGAAGTTGCGGAAGAAGTTTTGGAAGAACCTGCTGCTCCCGCAGTAGAAGCTGCTCCCGCTCCCGTAGAAACGGCTGATTACGATTACTACAACTCCAAGAGTTTCGATCCCTTCATCGCAACGCTTACCACCGAAGAAAGAAATCAATTTACGCAACTCTACATACTCAACTACAAAGGCACGATGGCGGAAATCCCCGCTTACCAAGTGGGTGGCAACAATAAGGAATTCTTCCGTAAAGTGTTTATCTATCTTGGTCAATACAGAGATAGAATTCCCGATGAATTGCTTTCCAAAATGTATGAATTTGCAATTAGACTTTAATCAAATCTAATCATAAAAACACGCCCGCTTGGGCGTGTTTTTTTCTTTGTCTTTTAGCAATATAAATCCCCCGATTATCTCTCGTAATCGGGGGAATATTTTTTATCGAATTTTAATGCGCACCAAGATATGCCCTTCATTTGTCGTAATACGTTCTTCACAAACGCTGTCAATCAAAAAAAGTCCCCTGCCACTCTCTTCATACACGTCCGAACACGTGCTTGTTTTCGGCGGGATAAGCGAGCCCGTTTGTTGCTGCACCATCAGCCGCACGAAGCCGTCTTCAATTTCGCCGATGAAACGCGCCATCGATTGCGCGTGACGAAGAACGTTGCCCAAAAGCTCGTTAGCGACAAGCCTACAATCGAAAATGCTGTCGGGGGAAATGCCGAAGTCCGCAAGAAAACGACAAAAATCGGCAATCGATTTTTGCAACGTTTGATTGTCCTTGACTTCAAATTCCATACCCTACACCAAACCTTGTAAACGCTCTTTTAATTTTAGCAATATCTTCTTTTCCATACGGGACACCGTCATTTGCGACACGCCCAGCCTTTCCGCCGTTTCGTCTTGCGAGAGTTCGTCCACGTATCTACATTTAACAAGCAAGCGTTCCGCATCCGAAAAATCACGCATTTCCGCAAGCAACGTTTCTTTCAGCTCGAAATTTTCATACTTATCTTCGCCGTCGGCGATAAGCGTATGCAACGAGCTTTTCCCCTCGTCGTCTTCCTTGCCCGTCACGCTGTCAAGCGAGAGCACACCGCCCGTTTCAAGCGCTTTTACAACGTCTTCTTCCGACAAGGATAAATTGTCCGCAATCACCTTAATCGTCGGTTTTACGCCGTTTTCCGCTTCGTAGGAAGCCGAATATTTACGCACGGCAATATTCAATTCCCCAAGCCGTCTTGGAACACGAATAAGGCGTGCCTTATCACGGAAATAGTTTTTAATCTCGCCCGTAATCGTCGGCGTGATAAAGGTGGTGAACTGCATACCCATGTCGGGATCGAAACGGTCAATGCCACGCAAAAGCGCGTACGACGCCACTTGTTTCAAATCGTCGTACTCCACGCCCCGCCCCACGAATTTTTTGGCGAGAATATCGGCTATGTAGAGATATTTCTCGGCGATTTCATTTCTATATTTTATATCGCCGCTCTCTTTGTAGAGCCTAAAAAGCTCAATTGCCTTATCTTCCGCCATCGTTTAGCCTTCAAACGTTATTTTTTCTACGCTACCGTCTTGATTTTGGATAAAATCCACCTTCCCAAGCAAAGCGGAAAGCAACG
>JAZQWG010000008.1:0-16560 GCA_045632265.1 Candidatus Scatosoma sp. | reverse complement strand
TCCCAACACCAATCTCCGTCAAGAAATACACTATTCGGTAAATCCTGTTTGAGCTGTTGGCACACAGTTGTTTTTCCAACTCCCATAGTGCCACCAATCATATATAAAGTTTTCATCATTCACACCTACAAATTCTTATTTATTGATGAATATATTATATCATAAATCTTAAAAAAATCAATCCTTTTTCCATAGGGGAAACCTCATCTTTTTGGTTAATGGCACTACGACGGGCGCTTGTGGAATATGTGCCCCGTACGGGTATCTCCGACACCCCGAAGGGCCCCTCGGATAGCTTCGTCACTATCGTTCCTCGCGCGAACCGATAGGTTCAAGTCAATCCGTACGGTCACCAAACAGCAAAAAAGACAAGCAACAATGCTTGTCTTTTTTACTGGTGACCCGTACGGGACTCGAACCCATGTTACCACCGTGAAAGGGTGGTGTCTTAACCGCTTGACCAACGGGCCATATATATATTAACGAGTTTTTCGATTGTGTTCATGGTAGCGGCGATGAGATTCGAACTTATGACCTATCGGGTATGAACCGATCGCTCTAACCAGCTAAGCTACGCCGCCATATAATTTTGGTTGCGGGGGCAGGATTCGAACTTGCGACCTCCGGGTTATGAGCCCGGCGAGCTACCTAGCTGCTCCACCCCGCGATATAGCTCTGTTTCGCAAAACAGCTTAATCATAATACTAAAAAGAAAATGTTTTGTCAACTATTTTTTCGCACTTTTTTGAAAAAATTTTAAAAAATATGAAAAAAGTTTTTTTGTGGGCTTTTTTGTTCTTTTTGCGTATGTGAAATGGGGGATTTGCATGAAAATTAAGCGTTTGTTTTCTTAAAAATAAAAAAAACACTTTACAATTTTTTCTCTTTGCTGTATAATATACTTGTTATAATGTCGTATTATGTGTTTTTACGCGCATGCGTGCGTTTGACACAAAAAGGAACGTATATGAAAATTTCGCAAAACTGGACGGATTATTCGATTATCGCCACGGGCGACGGATACAAGCTTGAACGCTGGAAGGACGTATATTTGCTTCGTCCCGATCCGCAAGTGATTTGGCCGATGCAGTTCGATTTGTTCTCCTATCCCAAACTCAACGCTTTTTACAAGCGCAGCGAAAAGGGGGGCGGTGGCTGGAAGATTTTGAAGCCTATGCCTGACGAGTGGAACATCTCTTACGACACGCTCGATCTTCAATTCAAAATCAAACCGATGGGCTTTAAGCACACGGGCTTATTCCCCGAACAAGCGGTGAACTGGGAATACATGACCAGCCTTATCAAAAACGCAGGCAGACCGATTAAGGTGCTCAACTTGTTCGCATACACGGGCGGCGCAACGGTGGCGTGTGCCAAGGCGGGCGCGCAAGTCACACACGTGGATGCTGCGAAAGGTATGGTGGAACGCGCGGGCGAAAACGCTCGTTTGTCGGGCATTGATACGGGCATTCGCTATATCATTGACGATTGCTTGAAATTCGTGCAAAGGGAAATCCGCCGTGGCAATCGCTACGATGCGATTATCATGGACCCGCCTTCTTACGGACGTGGACCCAACGGCGAAATGTGGAAGATTGAAAACGATTTATTTAAGTTTGTAGAGTGTTGCACGGGCGTGCTTTCCGACAACCCCTTGTTCGTGCTTATCAACAGCTATACGACGGGTTTGCAACCGATGGTACTCAAAAACATTTTACAACTTACGATGAAAAACTACCAAGGCAAAGTGGAAGCCTACGAAGTAGGCATTGCAACGGAAGAAGGAATCACCCTTCCTTGCGGCGCAGGAGGAATATTTGTAAACAATGGAAACGAATAAACAAGAAACGGGCGTACCCGAATTGAATATTTTGTACGAAGATAACCACATTATCGTGGTTTTGAAGCCGCAAATGACGGCTTGCTGTCCCGACGAAAGCAAGGACGATAACTTGCTCGACCAAGTAAAAAAATACGTCAAAATCACCTACAATAAACCGGGCAACGTGTACGTTGGTTTGGTGCATAGATTGGATCGTCCTACGGGCGGCGTAATGGTGTACGCAAAGACGAGCAAAGCAGCTGCTCGCCTTACGAGCGGATTGCAAACGGGGGATTTTGAAAAGAAGTATTTGGCGGTGCTTTGCGGTACTCCCGAAGAAGAAAGAGCTACGCTCACCAACTACTTGAGAAAGAATACCGTCAACAATTTGGTGTACATTTGCACGCCGAGTGAAGAGGGTGCAAAGTATGCGGAACTTGATTATAAACTCTTGGAAAGCAAGGGCAAATATTCGCTTGTAGAAGTGCGTTTGCACACGGGTAGAACGCATCAAATCCGCGTGCAAATGGCGGGCATTTCCCACCCGGTATTCGGGGATATGCGCTATGGTGGAGCTTTGGCGCAAAAGGGCAAGCTTGCGCTTTGGGCGTATTGCCTTTCCTTCTCCCATCCCATCACGAAAGAACGCATGCGTTTTATCGCTTGTCCACCCGCTGACGAAACGCCTTGGAAAGCGTTTGACGTAGCGAAAGTTGCGGAAATTAAGTAAAAAACTTAAAAAAGGACAAAAACAATCAAAATCACGTTGAAATGCGATTGACAAAAATCCCGTTTCCGTGTAAAATAGATAGGTACGATAAAGTATAAAAGCGAAAGTCTACAAAAAAGAGGCACGTTTTCATTATGAAGAAAAAAATTACAGCAATTACATTGATGCTTGCGGCTGTTGCCGCTACGTCCATTGCGGGCGGAAAGGCACTTTCCGGCGGGGTAAATGCTTCGGCGGAAGAAACCAATTCTTATTCCGTTGCATTTGACACGGTTTTTTCGGCTACGCAAAAAGACGATTTGACGAGCGTGGAAATCACCGAAGGCGAAGCAACGAAAAAAGTTGCGGCAGTTAAGCTTGGCGACGGCGAAAGAACGTGGTTGAAACGCAACCTTGCATACGCTTGGTACACGGGCGCTAACGAAGCGCAAAACTTCACCGCAACGTTCGCGTTCGATAGCTTGAACTTCCAAACGGTGACGATTAAAATGCAAAGCTCGTCCGCTTGGGCAACCGAAGACGAAAAGACGACCAACGAAATCGTTGTTGCCCCTACTACGGGTGGCTTGAACGTTAAGGTAAACGACGGCACGGAAGTTTTCGTTGCATACGAAGCAAACCAAAAAATCACGTTGTCGCTTATCGCAAACGGCACCCACGGCGAATTGGACGCAAAGATGAACGGCGTGGACGTAGGTACGTTCACCAACGTTGGCGCAAAATATGCGGAATACACGTTGAACGAAGTTCACCCCTTGGAATTCGTGGCTGATTTCGGCGATGCGGAAGACTTGACGGGTGACGAAGTTGTCACGCTCGTTATGTACGATATCAACGGTCAAAACTTCTATATCAACGCTGACGGCAAAATCGAAGACTCGGTTGCGCCCGCATTCGTTGTAAACGAAGACATCGAAGCATTCTTGCTCGGCTCGGCATTCTCGCTCGATTATAAAGTAATCGACGTATTGCAAACGACCAACTTGCCCACCGTTCAAATCGAATATTATCAATACAACCCCACGGACGTAGTTGAAGAAGGCAAAGACGAATTTGCAAAAGACGGCGCGACGAAACTTTATTCCACGTCCACGGCAACGATGTTCACCTCGCACAACTTCTTCCATACGGTATTCAAGAACGGCGATGTGACAACGAGCGTATTCGACGAACTTGGCAAAGAATTCGTTGCAGTGCATTTCGCAATTTCCGATACGGCGCACCAAGGCGAAAACAAGATGACGTACGATTTGGCTTGGTACGTTGACACGGCTACGACGCTTACGGCTGCGGATATGGATATGAAGGGGCTTCGTGAAAGTAGCGTATTGTATATCCCTATCGACAAAAACAATAGCGGTCCTAAATACACGGTATTGCAATTGAACGATACGGACAAGAAAAACGAAATCGTTGACGAAACGGCATGCAAAGCGCAAGTGGACGCTTACAACGCAAGCTTGAAAGAAGCAGCGAAGGGCGTATATGCAGGTAGCAACTCTTATTTGAACCTTCCTTCCCTTAGCTGGTTGTTTGCTGATAACAACAGCTACAACGGCTTGAAGTTCACGATCAGCTATAAGACGGAAACGTCCAGCTCCGCTTCTACGACGTCGGTAACGCCCAGCACGGCGAAAATCCCCGTTTCCAAAGAAGGTATCTACGAATTTAAGGTACTTGCTACGGATAGCGCTGGTAACCCCATGAAATACTACTTGGACGGCGAGCTTGTAGAAGTAAGCTCTTCCAACGTTTGGGATATTGAAGAAATTCCCTATTTCACGTTCACGATTGAAAACCTTGGTTTGAAGATGGCAACGTCCTACACGTCTGCAAGCAGCCGTAAGGACACGATGATTAAGGATTCCAGCTATTCGTTCAGCGATTTGAAAGTTGTCGGTGCAACCAACCTTAAAGAAGCGTATGCGCTTTACAAGGTAAACAGCTTCACCGCATACAACGAAAAAGTGGACGCTAAATATGCAATCAAGAAATCGCACTTGTCGTCGGTAACGTATGAAGACATCGCTGACAAGCTCGACTTCACGAAGCTTGACAACGGCAACTATTTCAAACTCTACGTTGAAACGTATGCACGCTTGCTTGCTGAAGAAGCAGGTCACAAGCCTTCCGATGCGGAAGTTGCGCTCATCGTAAGCGCATTCGAACGTGTTGGCGAAGCGGGCGATAGAGTAAACGGTGCTGAAAAGTACGACGTGTACGAATGGAGTTCGGCATCTCAATCGTTCAAGACGGTTGAAGAAGGCGAATATATCATCTTCGCAGATTACTGGGAAGGCTTAGCACCTTCGTCCATCCACGCTGCGGCGTACAAAGTAATCATCGTTGAATCGGAAACGGCAACGATCGAAGGTGAATCCAACTGGCTTGCAAACAACAAGACGTCGGTTATTCTCTTCTCGATTGCGGGCGTATTGTTGATTATGATCATCATCCTTTTGATGGTGAAACCTTCCGACGAAACGTTGGACGAAGTGGAAGCAAAAGCTGCGGCAAAGAAAGAACGTACGGCTTCCAAATCGAAAAAAGAAAAGAAGAATAAATAAGCTACGGCAAAATCAAACCGCCGCTCGATAAAACGGGCGGCGGTTTTCATAAAAAAGGGGGTAAACGCATGATACGTCTTGTATGCGACAAATCGCAAACGTTAAAACAATTCACCGACACGCATTGCGCGCAAGCGTCCTTTTATTTTGCTACGCTTTTGAAAAATAGGGAAATTAAGGTGAACGGCAAAAAAACGGGCGAAGATATCGCCCTTGTTGAAGGCGACGAAATTTGCTACTATCTCACCCCTAAACAAGAACAAAAAACCGCCTACACGCTCGTTTATGAGGACGAAAACGTGCTGATTATCGACAAGGAAAGCGGGGTAAACAGCGAAGCTGTTTTTGCCGACCTTTCTCGCAAATTTAGTGGCGAGTGCTTTTTCATACACCGCTTGGATAGAAACACGGCGGGGCTTATGGCGTTTGCGAAAAACGCCCAAACGGAAGGGGAACTTTTAACCGCTTTCAAGGAAAAAAGAGTGGAAAAACGCTATCACGCCCTTTGTTTTGGGGCAATGCCCAAGCAAGCGGATATCATGGTTGCGTACTTAAAAAAGAACGAAAAGACGGCGCTCGTTAAGATATACGATACGCAAGTAAACGGATCGGAAAAGATTGTCACCGAATATAAAGTGATAGAAAAACGCGCGGAAACAAGCAAACTTGAAATCACTTTACACACGGGCAAAACGCACCAAATTCGCGCGCATTTGGCGCACGTGGGTATGCCTATCGTCGGGGATATGAAATACGGCGTAACGGCGCTTAATAAAAGCAAAAACGCAAATAGACAACAACTTGTCGCCAAGCACTTGTCCTTTGTGTTTACGGGCAATTTAGCCTATCTAAACGACAAACAATTCACGTCTAAATTCGACGTTTAATTTTGTAAAAACACCGCCGTTTCATACGGTTGAAAAAGCCGTGCAAACGGCTTTTTTTCACGGCTTTTATAATTGCTTAAAAGAAGGGAAAACTTGCCGTCTAAATCGTATGGAAAGGTGATGTTTTGCACCTTATCAAAATTGCAAATCACAACGGCTTTTTGCCCCTTGTAAACGCGTTCGTAAACGAACGCGTTTTTTTCTTGTGTTTTGTCCACGAATTTTCCGTATTTAAGACAAGGGTTTTGTTTGCGGATAGCAAGCAATTTTCGATAAAAATAAAAGACGGAAAAAGGTGAATTTTTATCCCTTTCCAAATTGATTTCTTTGCCTTTGCTGTGCACGGTTATCCACGGCGTATTTTTAGAAAAACCAAAGCTCGTTTTTTCGTCGCTATTCCACGCAAACGGACGGCGAACGTTGTCCCGACTGCCCACGTTGATTTCTTCTATGGCATCGTCCTTTTTTCGGCGGATAAGCGATTGAAAACGGCGTATGCTTTCCACGTCGTTGAAGTGAGAAATATCCTCGTAATAAGGGTTTATTGCGCCGTATTCTTGCGTTTGATAGATAAAGGGGATTCCCCGCAAAAGGAAAATCATTGCAGCAAAGAAAGTGGCGCAAAAATATCGTTGTTTCTCGTCGCCAAAACGGGAAATGAAATAGGGGTAATCGTGATTGTCGGTAAAAAGAGCCAAAATAAGATTATGCTCTTGCGCAAAATTTTGCCAACGCACAATCGTCTTTTTCAATTTGTCGAAGGAAAAGGCTTTGTGGCGAAATTTGTTTTCGCCCGCAATGCGAAGATGGTCGAATTGAAAAATAGTGGACAGTTTCCCGTTTTCCATGCCGCAAATGTCGCAAATAGAACGCTCGTCCGCTTGGCACTCGCCCACCGTAAAAAGATGACGAGTATGCTTTCGCCCAAAAAGTTCTTTGATATACTTGGGTAGGCTGTCCGCCCCAAATTGCTTGTTTTGGGCAAAATCTTTAGCGATAAAATCAAGCACGTCGCAGCGAAACCCGTCCACGCCCTTGCCTATCCAAAAATCAATCACGCCTTGCATTTTCTTGCGCACTTGCCTATTTTCCCAGTTCAAATCGGGCTGCTTTTTATCAAACGAGTGCAAATAATATTCTTGTGTGTAAGGGTTAAATTCCCAAGCGCTACCGCCAAAAACTGATTTCCAAGCGTTGGGCTTTTTGCGCCAAATATAATAATCGTGATAGGGGTTAAGTTTGTCCTTTCTTCCATTTTGGAAGAAAAAATGCTCGTCCGACGTGTGATTGCCAACGAAATCCATGATGATTTTCATGTTTTTTTCGTGTAATGCGCTTGCCAAATTTTCCCAGTCAAGCATACTTCCAAACTGTGGATGAATGTCCGTATAGGAAGAAATATCGTATCCGTTGTCGGCGTTAGGGGAAGGATAACACGGGCAAATCCAAACGGTGTTTACGCCCAAATCTTGTAGGTGAAAAAGCTTGCTTTTTATCCCTTGCAAATCCCCGATACCGTCGCCGTTAAAATCGTAAAAACTACGCGGGTAAATTTGATAGACGACCAAATCCAAAAAAATTTCTCCCTTTTTTGTCATATTTTCTCCTTTTACGCCATTATTTTGCCCTTTTTACCCTAAAAAAATGTCATTTTTGTGAAAATTTTATGAATTTACGAAAATTTCTTTGCGCTTTTGAAAAGAAAGTGGTATAATATTGTAAAGTAAAATTAAACGATAGTGGTTTATATTTATGGCAAAAACGAAAAAGAAAAACTGGGTTCGCCGTCGTCATCAAGCGATTAGAAACCTTGTATATTTACCTTTGAAATGGTTGACGTATCGCAAGTACCATGCGCAAATCGACATGTTTGAGGAGCAAAAGAATAGACCGTATTTGATTTTGTTCAATCACCAAACTGCGTTCGATCAATTTTTTGTAAGCTTGGCTTGCAGAAAACACGTGTATTACATAGCGAGCGAAGACTTGTTCTCCAACGGTTGGGTGTCCAAGTTATTGCGTTGGGCATTTGCGCCTATTCCCATTAAGAAACAAGCAACCGACGCCCGTGCCGTGCTCACTTGTATGCGAGTAAAAAAGGAAGGCGGCACGATAGCGTTATCCCCCGAAGGCAACCGCACCTTTAGCGGCAGAACGGGGTACATGAAAGACGCCATCGTTGCGTTTATAAGAGCATTGAAAATGCCGCTTGCGTTCTTCCGTATCGAAGGCGGCTTTGGCGTGCAACCCCGCTGGAGTGATTGTACGCGTAAAGGTAAAATGCATTGCTACGTTTCCAAGACGATGGAATATGAAGAATATCAAGCGCTTTCCGATGAAGAATTGTTTGCGCTGATTGAAAAAGAATTGTACGTTGACGAGGCTACGCTCGATGGAGAATTCCGCCATAAGCAGTTGGCGCAATACTTGGAAAGAGCAGCGTATTACTGTCCCGATTGCGGACTTTCCACCTTTGAAAGTGATAAGGATGTTATCACTTGTAAAAAGTGTGGTAAGCAAGTACGCTATATGCCCGATAAGACGTTGCAAGGCGTAAATAACGAGTTCCCTTTCCGTTTTTATGCCGACTGGTACGATGCGCAAAGCGATTATATCAACGCTTTGGACGTATTAAGCCTCAACGAAACGCCGTTGTATCGTGACCAAGCCCGCTTGTCCGAAGTGGTGCTGTACAAAAACAAGAAGCTCATCGCTGAAAATGCAAACGTGTTGCTTTTTGGCGATAGAGTGGAAATTGAAATGAACGGCGAAGTTATGAAAATGCCCTTCGCGGACGTGTCCGTAGCATCCGTTTTGGGTAGAAATAAACTCAACTTGTATTTCGGTGGAAAAGTGTATCAGTTGAAAGGCGAAGCAAGATTTAACGCCTTGAAATACGTACAACTTTGCTATCGTTGCAAAAATCAATTAAAAGGGGACGAAAATGGAAAATTTTTGGGACTTTAGTGTTTGGGGTTGGCTGATTCTCGTTGGCATTTTGCTTTCGAGTTTGCTCATCGCCAACGTATTGAAAAGAAGAGTGCCTTTTTTGAAGAACTCTTTGATTCCCACTTCCGTTATGGGCGGTTTGATTTTGCTTCTCATCAGTGAAATCGTCCGCATATGTACGGGTACACCTCTTTTTGATATGGCGCTTTTTGGCGGCGTAGGCATGCGTTCGCTTGAAATTCTCACCTACCACGCGTTGGCGCTTGGGTTTATCGCAAGCACGCTTAAAACGTCGGAAAAGAAGATGAACGGACAACGTGCGAAAGAAGTGTTCAATACGGGCGTGACCACCGTTTCTACATATCTTTTGCAAGCGGTTGTGGGTTTTGGTATTACGCTTTTGATTGCGTTGTGTGTCACCGATTTCTTCGGTGTTTCTGGTGTGTTGTTGCCCTTTGGCTATGGACAAGGCACGGGGCAAGCGCTCAACTACGGCACGATTTACGAAAACGAATATGGCTTTAGCGGTGGCGCAAGCTTTGGCTTGGCGGTAGCGGCAATGGGCTTTTTGAGCGCAAGTTTGGGCGGTGTTGTTTACTTAAACTACTTGAAGAGAAAGAAACAAATTACGCGTACCGTATGCTTTAACGAAAAGATTTCTCCCGATGAAATCCAACGCTCGGGCGAAATTCCCATGAACGGCAGTATGGATAAATTGACGGTGCAAATTGCGTTCGTCTTGCTTGCATACGGCCTTGCGTTTGGTATCATGTTTGCGCTTGGATTGTTGCTCCCTGGGATGAAAGCCACCATTTATGGCTTCAACTTCCTTATCGGCGTGTTGACGGCTACGCTTGTGAAAGCGGTGCTTGGCTTCCTTAATAAGAAACAAGTTGTAAAACGTGTATATACCAACAATTTCTTGTTGACAAGAGTGAGCAATTTCTTCTTCGATATAATGGTTGTTGCAGGTATTGCCGCAATTCGTTTGGACGTAATCAAACAATACTGGTGGGTGCTTCTCATCATCGGCGTAGTAGGGCTTGTTATCACGTTTGCATACAACCTTTTCGTTTCCAAAACGCTCTTTAAGAAATACTCGAACGAACAATTCTTGATGATGTTTGGTATGTTGACGGGTACGGCAAGTACGGGTATGATTTTGCTTCGTGAACTCGATCCCGATTTCAAATCCCCGGCAGCGGATAACTTGATTTATCAAAACTTCCCCGCAATCGTCTTCGGTTTCCCGATGATGTTGCTTGCAAACCTTGCTCCCAAACAACCGTTGATAACATTTATTGCGTTGTTCGTGTTCTTTGTAGCAATGAATATTTTGCTCTTTAGACGACAAATCTTCTGTCGTAGAAGGGACAAATTAGCGCAAGCAAGCGTAGAAGAAACGAACGATAATCCACAAGAATAATTACATTGCATAATAAAAAATAGCGCATAATAAAAAATAGCACCGAAAGGGTGCTATTTTTTTGCATTTCAATGGGGTTAATTTTTAAGCGTGACGTTCGTGACGGTTGTGATGTTTTGAAGCGTGCAACGCTTTTTTCTTGGCGTGTTCGTGTCTTGCGCTCGTTTTGCCTTCGGGGTTGATATCGCCCGCTTTGGTAAGTGCCATCTTGGTCAATGCAGGGCCGACGAGTTCGTAAATCAAAACTGCGAAAAGGGTGATACTTACGACGATTTGCGCAATGGTTGTGCCTGTAAATTCCATCGAACGTTTCACCGTGTCCGCCATGCCGAGCGCAACGCCTGCTTGGGGTAAAAGAGTGATGCCGAGATATTTTACGATATTGTCGTCGCACTTGGCGAGTTTGGAACTCAAAAGAGCACCGCTATATTTCCCTGCCGAACGGCTGAGGATATACGCTACGCCGATAAGAACGATGAACAAATTCGTGAAGACGGACAAATCTAATTCTGCGCCGCTCGTGACGAAGAAGATGATGAAAAGGGGCGCCGTCCAACGGTCAACTCTGTCCATAAGTTCTTCCGAGAAATCACACACGTTGCAAAAGATAGTGCCGAGCATCATGCAAGTAAGCAAGGACGAGAAGCCGATATGTACGCTGCCGATTTCAATTTTAATCTTGGTAAGGGCAATCGTCATAAATACGAAGCCGACGGATACGGCAAGTCGTTTGGAACGGGAATGGAAGAAACGTTCGCAGAAGCTGAACAAATATCCCATCAATGCGCCAAGCGCAATCGAGCCGATAATTTCAATGATAGGGTTGATGACGATAGAGATGATGTCAACCGAGCCGGAATATACGCCGCGCGCCACGCCGAAGGATACGGCGAAAAGGATAAGCCCTACGGCATCGTCAAGGGCAACAACGGGCAACAATATATCGGTGACGGGGCCTTTTGCTTTGTATTGCTTTACAACCATCAAGGTTGCGGCGGGTGCGGTTGCCGAAGCGATTGCGCCAAGGATAATCGCCGCTTCCAAAGGCAAAACGTCGGGCATAATGAAATGCATTGCAATCAACACGCAGTCTACAAGCAAGGTGGTGATCACCGCTTGCAAAATGCCGACGATGGTCGCTTGTTTGCCTATCTTTTTAAGCTGGGAAAGACGGAACTCGTTGCCAATCGAAAAAGCGATAAAGCCAAGCGCCACGTCGCTCAAAATCGCAAACGCCGTCAAAAACTCGCTCGTAAGTCCGCCGTTGCCGTTGGGGATAGCGGTGAAACCTAAACCGCTAATGCCGATTTTCGAGCTGAGCAAGCCCAGCGCATACGGGCCGATAAGTACGCCCGCAATAAGATATGCCGTGACGGCAGGCAGTTGCAATTTTTTTGCAAGACGGGATAAGAGCAAACCTATCAATAACGTAATGGCGAGCAACAATAATACGGATGCCGTGCCACTCATAGAAACGTTCATAAAAACACCTTCTTTGTTTAATGTCGAAAACATTATACTACTTTATTTTATGAAAGGCAATCGAAAAAATATAGAAAAATAAAGTTTTATAAAAACTTTTAGATAGGCAAAAAGAAAACGCGGACGATTGCGCTCGTCCGCGTTTATAATAGGTATTATTCGTTGTCCGCATCGTCGTCAAACTTGTTTTCAAGGAAGCGTTTGACGTCGTAGCCTTGTCTGTAAATAAGATAGGTGTTAATCTTGGGTGCGTTGAAATCTTTCAGCTTCACTTCTTCCAAAGTTCCGTCTTCCAACTTATCTTTGATAAGTTTATAGGGCAAGAAGGAATACCCAAGTCCGTTTTCAAGGAAGGGGATCAGCTTCGACGTGTTGTCAACGTCCAAACGGAAAACGTGGTTTTTGGGGAAGAGTGAACGGATAAACACGCCCGCATCCGAAAGGGTTAAATCGCACATGAGATAGGGCATTTTCGCAAGTTGCATTTTCGTCACGCCGTTGGGGTATTCGTTGTATCCCTTTCCGCAAACAAGCGCAACTCTGTCTTCGTCGAACACGTCGCAGTTATACCCTGCACGCTTCAAAGGCACGGCGGAGAACACCATGTCAAGCATGTGGTCTTGCAACTGTTGTATCAAATCAAGCGAGTGCCCAAGCATCACCTTAATCGACGTCACGGAGTTGTTTTTCAAACAGTTATCCACAAGCGGCTTTACGTAAATTTCGTAGGTGGCGTTGATAGCACCGATGCTAAATTTACGGCTGTGGGAAGACAACGCGTTCATTTCTTCTACGGACGTATCTTGCAGTTCAAGGATACGTTCGGCATAGCGTAAAAAGATTTCGCCCGCTTCGGTAAGAGTCACCGTTTTTGCGCCACGAGAGAAGAGCTTTTTGCCAAGCTCTTTTTCCAGTTCGCCGATACGGTTGGTCACCGTCGATTGTGCGATACGCAACTTTTCAGCGGCAAGGGTGAAGTTTTTTACTTTTGACAAAAATATAAATGTTTTCAGTTCTTCAGTATTCATAGAAAAAATTGATTGTCCTTATCATATTTATCAATTAAATTAATTATAACACGAAAAATGAAAAATGCAAGTATATTTCATAAAAAAATAAAAATATTTTTTGCGGGCGGTATTTTTAAGGGAATTGCCGCTGGAATATTGACAAAAAAGCATAAATTCGCTATACTGTATGCAATAGGAGTTTATTATGCAAAGTACGATTACGCAAGCGGTGCAACAAATCCGCGAACAATTAAAAAACGGCAACCCTTTCGGTGAAAAAGTGACGCTCGTAGCGGCGACGAAAACGCAAAGCGTGGAAGCAATCAACGAAGCTATTCAAGCGGGCGTGGACGCAGTTGCGGAAAATAAGCCGCAAGAATTTCGTGATAAAAACGAGTTTTTATTGCCCTGTCCAAGACATTTCATCGGGCATTTGCAAACGAATAAGGTGAAATACCTTGTGGGGAAAGTCGAACTTTTCCACTCGTGCGATAGAGAAGACTTGGCAAACGAAATCGCACGCTTGTCTATTAAAAACGGCGTGGTTTCCAACGTTTTAATCCAAGTCAATATCGGCGACGAAGAAACGAAAGGTGGGTATAGCTATGACGAAGCAAAGGAAACGTTTACGCGTTTGTCGAATAAGGAAGGGCTTTGTGTAAAAGGTTTTATGGCAATGCTTCCCGACAGCGATGACGAGGCTATGCTTCGTGCGCTCGTTAGAAAAATGCGCGCGCTTTACGAGTGGGGCAAAACGCAATCAAACGAGGTGGAATATCTTTCCGTGGGTATGAGTGGCGATTACAAACTTTGCGTAGAAGAAGGGAGCAACGCCGTGCGTATCGGCTCGACCATTTTCGGCGCAAGAAATTACAACGTATAAGGGGATAATATGGAAATGATAGAAAGCGGTTATGCTTTGGTGACGGGCGCAACGGGCGGTTTGGGAAAAGCGTTTGTGTATGCGCTTGTGAAAAAGGGCTACAACCTTATTTTGACGGGGCGAAGCGAAGAAAAATTGCATGCTTTGCAAGCGGAAATTTTACAAAACTACGCCGTGCAAATACACACCGTTGCGGCGGATTTATCCAGCGAAGAAAGCCGAGCTTTGCTCATGCAAGAAATTGTGGAAAAAGGTCTTCGCGTGCGTATGCTCGTGAACGCGGCGGGCGCGGACGTACAAAAAGCATTTAGCGCGTACACGCAAGAAAAACTTATCTTCCAAACCCGTGTCAATTTTGAGGCGGCGGTGGCGCTTTGCCGCTTTGCCATTGACAATAGGGCGGAGACACTTGAAATCATCAACATTTCCAGCGTGTCGGGCATTTATCCCATGCCCTATTTCGCCATTTACAGCGCAACGAAAGGCGCGCTCACTTCTTTCTCGCTTTCCCTTCGGGAAGAAATGAAAGGAAAGGGTGTGTCGGTAAGCGCAATTTTGCCCGGCGCAATGCCCACCCGCGATGATATTAAAGAGCAAATCAAAGGGCAAGGTCTTTGGGGAAAACTTGCAGCGAAAACGCCCGAGTGGGTGGCGGAATACTCGATAAAAGCCGTGTCGAAAAACAAGAAAAAAGTTATCCCCGGATTTTGGAATAAGATGATGCGAATTTCCACCGCTTGGCTTCCCACGTCTTGGCGACTTAAATTTATCGCTCGCCGTTGGAGTAAGATAAGTAAAGACGCTTTTTAAGGGAAAAATTGTCTAAAAATCAACGCTTATTACAAAGTAATCTTTGATAAAGGCTTTCAAATCCTTGACAAACTTAAAAAAATCGGCTATAATCGAATAAATAAATAAACGACCACCGTTCAATCGAAAAAACAAAACGATTTGAAACGAGTAAATAGAAGGGAGTAAGATTATGATAGAATTAAATCCCATGAGCAACTTGCTGGAAATGGACCAGTACACTTATGAATTGCAAGACGTAAAGGAGCCTTGCTTATTCCGTGATATTTATCCTTACGACGAAGTGCCTAAAACGCCTTTCAACCATCGTCGTGTGCCGATGAATATGCCCAACGATATTTGGATTACCGACACGACTTTCCGTGACGGTCAACAATCGCGTGCGCCTTATACGGCAAAACAAATCGTCGATTTGTATAAATTGTTGGCACGTCTTGGCGGGCCGAAAGGCATTATCCGTCAAAGCGAATTTTTCGTCTATACGAAAAAGGATAGAGAAGCTTTGGAACAATGTATGGCGCTCGGCTATAAATTTCCCGAAATCACGACGTGGATTCGCGCAAAGAAAGAAGACTTCTTAATGGTGCGTGACATCGGTATTAAAGAAACGGGTATTTTGGTAAGCTGTTCCGACTACCACATCTTCAAAAAATTGAACATGACAAGACGTCAAGCGTTCGACCATTATTTGTCCGTTGTGAAACAAGCGTTTGAAGCGGGTATTTCGCCCCGTTGCCACTTGGAAGACTTGACGAGAGCGGATTTCTACGGGTTCGTAGTGCCTTTCGTAAACGCTTTGGTAGAACTTTCCAAAGAAGCGGGCATTCCCGTTAAAATCCGTATGTGCGACACGATGGGCTACGGCATTCCGTTTGCGGGCGCTGCGCCTCCTCGTAGCGTGCCCGGTATCGTTTACGGCTTGCACCACTATTCCAACGTGACGTCGGAAATGCTTGAATGGCACGGCCACAACGATTTCTATATGGGCGTTGCAAACGCGGTAAGCGCGTGGTTGTACGGCGCAAGCGGTGTCAACTGTTCGCTTCTTGGTATCGGCGAAAGAACGGGCAACGTGCCTACGGAAGCGATGGTTATGCAATACGCTTCTATGCGTGGTACGCTTGACGGCATGGATACGACGGCAATCACCGACATCGGTGAATATTTTGAAAAAGAACTTGATTATCCTATTCCACCCATGACGCCTTTCGTAGGTAGTGCGTTCAACTTGACGAGAGCAGGTATCCATGCGGACGGCATGATGAAGGATGCGGAAATTTACAACATTTTCGACACGGAAAAGATTTTGAATCGTCCTGCGGAAGTTTCCATTTCCAACACTTCGGGCTTGGCGGGCATTGCGTACTGGGTAAACAAGCATTTCAAATTGCCCCCCGAAAAGCAAGTGAGCAAGCAAGACTGGATTGTACAAGAAATGAAAACGCAAATTGACGCGCTTTATGCCGATGGTAGAACGACGGTTATGGGCGAAGACGAACTTGTAAAACTTTTCCGTACGTTCAGCAAGGATAGCCGCTGTTCGGTAAATTTCTTTGAATTATAATTTTGAAGTGAGAGATAGTTATGGGTTATACAATAGCGCAAAAAATTATTAAAAATCACCTTGTTTGCGGTGAAATGGTGACGGGCAAGGAAATCGGGCTTCGTATCGACCAAACGCTTACGCAAGACGCTACGGGTACGATGGCGTATTTGCAATTTGAAGCGATGGGCATTGATAGAGTAAAAACCGAGCTTTCCGTTGCCTATATCGACCACAACACCTTGCAAGCGGGTTTTGAAAATGCGGACGACCACCGTTATATCCAAACGGTGACGAAGAAACACGGTATTCGTTTCTCCCGTCCTGGCAACGGCATTTGCCACCAAGTTCATTTGGAAAGATTCTCTAAACCCGGCAAAACGCTCATCGGCTCCGATTCGCACACGCCTACGGCAGGCGGTATCGGTATGCTGGCGATGGGCGCAGGCGG
>JAZQWG010000007.1:0-27262 GCA_045632265.1 Candidatus Scatosoma sp. | reverse complement strand
CAAAGAGGATCCACCTGTTCCCATTCCGAACACAGAAGTTAAGCTCTTTTACGCCGAAAGTACTTGCAGAGAACTGCCGGGAGGATAGGTAATTGCCGCTTTCAAAACGAAACGACTTGTTCCAACGAACAAGTCGTTTTTATTTTTCTTATCTTTTTCGCGTGATAAAAACTCTTTTCTACTAGATGATATTGAAACCCTTTTATTTCGCTTAAAAATTGATGAAAAAAAATCGATAAATGACGAAAAATATCGAGAAATGCCTATTGCAAAAACACAAAAACTGTGCTACAATATATAAGATATTGTAAACAAAGGTTGTACCCATGAAAAAAGATACGCAAAATTTCAAAATTCCAAGAAAATTCCGCTACGTTGCTTACGGCACGCCCCCTTGTGCGAACACGGCGGATGATCCTAAATACGTGAACAATCCCGATTTTAACACGCCCGAACAATGGAAAATGATGGCGGATTGCGGCTTTGATTATGCGCAACCGATAGGATACGACCAACTTGAAGAACACGTAGAACGTTCTATGCAAGGCGGACAATCGGCGGGGGTAAAAGTTTTCGTCACCAACTACGACTGGAGCGCAACGAGCCTTGCGCATCTTATTCGTCAAGGCGGCACGTACGAAGAAGCGTGGGCGAGATATGAAGCGTGCAAGGACGAAATGAGAAAACATTACGATCGTTTTGCAAAATACCCGTCCTTTGCTGGCATTTTTGCTTCGGACGAGCCGAACGGCATGAAATTTGAAGCGATTCGTGCGGCGCAAGACTGGTTTGATATCAATTATCCTAATCACGAATTTTTTGTCAACCTTTTCCCGCATTACGCACAAGGCTGGCAGCTTTTTGGCGACTGGGAAGGGAGTGAAGGGTATAAGACGTACGAAGATTACGTGGAACATTTTTGCAACACCGTTAAGCCCTATTCGCTCAGTTTTGACCATTACGCATTGATTGAAAAGCATCCGCTTTGGGGTGACGGCTTCCTTAAACCAGATTTCTTCTACAATCTTGCCGTCATTGCACACCACGCAAAGCGCTTGACGAAGGAATTAAATAGATACGTGCCCGCGTACGTGTATTTGCAATCGATGGGCTTTGAAGGGAAACGCAATTTGGAAGATTATGAAATGTGGGCATGGCAATGCTATACGTCGCTTGCGTTTGGTATGCACGGTATCCAAGCATTTTGCTATTTTTCCATGTTCAAAGATGCGGACAACGACGGATTTGCGATTTCTGATGCGATGATTGATAGAAAGGGGCAAAAAACGCCCACTTACGATTACGTGAAGCGAGCCATCGACGATATTAAAGTGTTAGAGCCCGTGTATATGTCCTACGACTGGGAAGGCACGAAAGCGTACTGGAACGGGGATAAGTGCGAGCTTTTCAAGCAGCTTAAAGGCTGGGAAATTGATAAATTGCAGCATATCAACGGAGTAGAAACGGACGGCGACGTTCTTATTGGTCAGTTTACACATTGCGAAAATGCGGGCAAAAAGGCGTACATGGTGGCAAACGCCAACAATCCTTATCCCGAAATTCGCACCCCTTTTATCAGCGTGAAATTGCATTTTGACGGCGTGAAAGCGGTAAAAGTGCATAAACCCGCCCAAAAAACGGAAGAAATCGCTATCCAAAATGGGGAATTGCAATTACAAATACCTTGCGGGGAAGGCTACTTTATCGAAGTGGAATAAAACAAAAAGGCAATGCTAAGCGCATTGTCTTTTTTCTTTCTCTTTTCATATACTATATTGTGGATAAAGCGTTTTGAAAAACGCACGAAAGGAACACGGGAGAGAAAGAGCGTGAGTGCTTTGTGGATAACGATTGTTGGTTTTGCATCTATATTTTTAGCGACGGCGCTGGGTGCGTCCGTCGTGTTTTTCTTTAAGGGGGAGTTGTCCGTCAAGGCAAACGCCTTTATTCTTGGGCTTGCGTCGGGGATTATGATTGCCGCTTCCGTTTGGTCGCTTTTATTGCCGTCGATTGAAGAGGCTCGTCTTTGTTTTGGGACTTGGGCGTTCCTTCCCGCTGTCGTGGGGCTGTTTTTCGGCGGGCTTTTTCTCGTTTTGATAGAAGGCTTGCAAAGACAAAGGTTGGGGAAAAATAGCAAGCACAATCGCTTGTTTTTGGCGGTTAGTTTACACAATATCCCCGAAGGGTTGGCGGTGGGATTCGCTTTTGGCGTGGCGAGCACGGCGGGGCACACGATTGCGTATGTCACGGCGCTTGGTTTGGCTCTTGGGATAGCGGTGCAAAACTTTCCCGAAGGGCTTGCGGTGGCGTTGCCGATGAAAAGGGCGTTAAACAGCCGAAAACGAGCGTTTTTGTGGGGTGTGGCGAGTGGACTGCCCGAACCATTTTTTGCGGTTTTAGGCTATTTTTTGGTGGCGTGGTTGCAAGTTTTACAGCCGTGGTTGTTGGCGTTTGCGGCGGGGACGATGATTTTCGTGTCGGCGGAAGATTTAATTCCCGATACGAAAACGCAAACGCACGTGGGTGCGTGGGGTGTGCTGATAGGCTTTATCTTGATGATGACGTTGGACGTGGCGCTTGGGTAAAATTGGGCGGAATATTTGCCTTTTATCGCCCTTTCATTTGCAAAAAGGGGGTTGACAGTAATAAAATTTCGTGCTACAATATTGATATAATCAATAATGGGGTAAAAGGCATGAAAGGAAAGTGGCTGCTTGCCTTTCTCATGGTCGTCGTGGCGATTTTTACGGTTGGTTGTAGTTGTACAACGGACGAAGATAACAATTCTTCGGGGCAAAATACCGAGCAAAACGGCGATACGGGAAACGGAAGCGGGGACAACGGAAATAACGGCGATGGGCTTGTCAGTTGGACGATAAGTTATCAAGCCGCGCCCGCTTCGGAACTTGACGAAGGGGTGTTGGAGCTGATTAAAATGAAGCTTGGCAATTATCCAAGCACGTACGTCGAAGGCGTTGGGGTGATTGTGGACAACTTGCGTAGCGACGTTTTGGACAGCGAATACCTTTACACTTTTCTTGGTTGGTATTATGATGCAAGCTGTTTACAAGCTTGTGAAAACGGGGTTATCGGCAAGGATAAAACGGGCGACGTCGTGCTGTATGCAAAGGTGCAAAAAACGCCCATATCGCAGCTTGATAAGGAAGATTGGGGCAGTTAAGAAAGACTATAATGGAGTATATCAAATGAAAAAAATCATAGTTTTCCTTTTATCGATATTGACGTGCGCAAGCTTGATGTTTGGCGTATCCGCATGCAGCGTGGGTACGGGCACGGGTGCGGGCTCTGGCTCGGGCGAACAAACGGAAGGGGTTAGCAATAAGTTGGAAACGCCGTCCGTCATGCTCGTTGGGAATAGAGCTGAGTGGAAAAAGGTAAAAAACGCAAGCAGTTATCGATATAAAATCGGTGAAGACGGGGAAGAAAACGTCACGATGGATTTGTCTATTCGCTTGTATGACAACCAAACGATTTACGTAAAAGCGGTGGGCAATCGAGATATTTACGAAGATAGCGATTGGTCGGAAGGCTTGACGTACACCATCAACGCCGTGCAACTTGAACGCCCCGTTTGCACGCTTGAAAACGGCGTAGTCACTTGGACGGCGGTGGAAAATGCGCTTTATTACGAATATAAGTATGAAATGTGGACGGATAACAACACGGAAATTATGTCGTCAAACGGCTTTTCCTTGCCTCTTACCGACGGGTATCTTTGCGTGCGCGCGGTGGGCGACGGCGAGTTCTATTCGACGAGCAACTGGTATCAAGTGAAAGCACCCGTACAATTAAAAATTGAGCAAGGTACGGTTCACTTAAACGGCAATACGGGGGAAGTGAACTGGGAAGTGAAAGGCTATGCGATTCGCTACGATTATCGCATTGACAACGGCGCAGTGGTAAACGGCGGACGGTCGGGCAAAATCTACCTTGTTGATGGACAAAGCATCTATTTCAAGGCTGTTGGCGACGGGGTAAATTATCTCGATAGCGAGTGGTTCAAATTGACGTATTCCGCAGGCGGCGGTGGCGACAACGGCTACGTATAATAAAAAATACGCCTTTTCTAAAAGGAAAGGGCGTTTTTCTTAAAAAAAGATAAAGGGGGGATAGCATGGAAAAACGGGCGAGAGTAATTTTACATTCCGACTTGAATAACTTTTTCGCATCCGTGGAAATTGCGCGCAATCCTTCCTTAAAAGGCAAGCCCGTGGCGGTGTGCGGTGATCCGAAAAAACGCCATGGTGTCGTACTTGCGAAAAATGAAGAGGCGAAAAAGTTTGGGATAAAGACGGGCGAAACGGTATATTCGGCGCTTATCAAGTGTCCCGATTTGCAAATTGTAGGCTCGCATTATCACGAATACGTGCGTTATTCGGGCATGGTACGGGAGATATACGAGCGTTTTACTGAAAAAATAGAAGAGTGCAGCATTGACGAGTGCGCTTTGGACGTGACGGAAAGCGTAGCGCTTTTTGGCAGTGGCGAAGAAATCGCCAACAAAATTCGTTGTTTGGTAAAGGAAGAATTAGGCTTAACCGTATCTATTGGCGTAAGCTTTAATAGGGTGTACGCTAAGCTTGCTTCCGAACTCAAAAAGCCCGATGCCGTCACCGTGATTTCAAAAGAGAATTATAAAGACGTGGTGTTTCCTTTGCCCGTGTCTTCGCTTTGGCTTGTAGGCGGAAAAACGCAAGATGCACTTTTGAAATTTGGTATCCGCACGATAGGCGATTTGGCAAACGCGGACGAGCAAATGCTGATTGCAAAAATGGGTAAACGGGGCAGGCAAGTATGCGTTTACGCCCGTGGTGAAGACGATGAAGAAGTGCATTGGCAAAAGACGAAGGAAGACGTGAAATCGATAGGCAATTCTATCACTCTTCCCAAAGACGTCGTGGATAGAGAAGAGATAAAAGGCTGGCTGTACGCCTTGGCGGAAAGCGTTTCTTCCCGTCAGCGAACGGCAGGCGTTGGACGAGCTTCCACCGTGCATTTGCTTGTGCGCAATAGCAATTTAGAATTCTTTGGTTGGCAAGCCAAAACGTCGCCAACCACCCTTTGCGGGGATATAGCAAAAGCGGCGTACGATTTGTTTTGCAAGCATTGCGAAAGGGGTATGCGCGTGCGTTTGCTAGGGATAACCATATCGGGGTTTGACCACAATATATCGCAGCTTACTCTTGACAGCGTAATCGACGAAGCGCTTGGCGAACGCTCGTATGAAAAGAAAGAACGCATGGAAAATGCCGTGGCGAAGATTCGTGAAAAGTACGGCTATGCTACCTTGCAACGTGGGGTTGTGATGACGGGGGAAGGCACGAAAGGGCTTGATATTCGTGCGGAAAAGGAAGAAATTGAGCCAACGAAAAAATAATAGAATAAAAATCCGTCTTTTGCGAATACTGTATTTGTCAGCGAAGGACGGAAAGAAATTCGCTTGCAGATAAAAGAAGGGCTATACAAACCGCGATGGTTTATATAGCCCTTCCGTTTTAGATAATAAAAAAACTGCGCAATCCTTTTTTGCCGTAGCTTACCGAAGCGTTAACGTCGCAGGTGACTCCTGCAAAGCTACCTTATGGCACACGCAAACATCCGCTTAGTGCTGCTACGTTCCCGTCCTGACACGGTTCACAGCATTGCGTTGCATAAGACCTTGCTATCAACATTCCTTACGGCGCGCGGACCTTCCATAAACTCCGTCGAGAAAGGCATTCGGCTCCGTATAGCGGATTTCGGATAAAGGGTGCCGCTAGCTCCCCACCTATGCGCAGCTTTTATATTATATCGTATTTTCGGCGGAAAAGCAACCGTTTTTTACGCTTTTTTCTTCGATTATGCGTTTTGCATGCCGCTTTTTATCGAAAAACGCTTTTTAAGTGTTGTTTTCCTTTGGAAAACATTGACAAAAAAAATCAAAAGGGGTATAATGAAAATACTTGATAAGAATTTTAATAAATTCTTAATCAAAAGGAGTAGTATATGTCTGAAAATTGTACGCACAACTGTTCAAGTTGTTCCTCTTCTTCTTGCAACTCTCGTAAGAAGGAAAGTTTTTTGAAAGAACCGCATAAAAGCTCGTCGATTAAAAAAGTAATTGGCATTGTCAGCGGCAAAGGCGGCGTTGGTAAATCGCTCACCACTTCCCTTTTGGCTTCGTTTGCAAACAAGCAAGGCAAAAAGGTTGGCATTATGGATGCCGACATCACGGGCCCGTCCATTCCGCACATGTTCGGCGTGCACGAACACGCTACGGGCAGCGAAAAGGGGATTGACACGGTTGTTTCGCCCTCGGGCATTCAAATGATGTCGATGAACTTGCTTTTGGACGAAGCAACGACACCCGTCGTTTGGCGTGGTATGGTCATTTCGGGCACGGTGCTTCAATTTTGGACGGACGTTATTTGGAAGGATTTGGATTTGCTTTTCATCGACATGCCCCCTGGAACGGGCGACGTGCCTTTGACGGTTTTCCAAAGTATTCCTATCTCGGGCATCGTCATCGTCACTACCCCGCAAGACCTTGTTAAAATGGTCGTGGAAAAAGCGGTAAATATGGCGAAGATGATGAACGTACCCGTGCTTGGGCTTGTGGAAAACATGAGCTATCTCGCTTGCCCCGATTGCGGCAAAAAGATAGAAGTGTTCGGCAAGAGCCACGCGCAAGAAATTGCAAACGAGTACGGTATTCCTTCCATTGCTCGCATGCCGCTTGATGCAAACATTTCTTCGCTTGCGGACGAAGGAAAAATTGAAAACTATGAAACGGATGCGTTGAAAGACGTGTTTGCGTGCATTGAAAAGGCGGCGCAAAGAAAATAATACGAAAGCAAAAGGGTTAAGACATGGGCTATGCGGCGGAGAAAAAGATAGCGGAAAAGAAGTGGGGAAAAGTGAAACTTGTCACGCTTCTCATCGTTGTTGCGATGGTGCTTATTTTATCCGTCCTTTCCATCGTTATTCCTTGCCGTACGTGGAAATACCGTGTTTCGCTGCCCAAGATAGAAAAACGCGCGGACGGGGAAATGCGTATCCATTTCCTTGACGTAGGGCAAAGCGATGCTACGATAATCGAACTTCCCGACGGCAAAATAGCTCTTATCGACGGTGCGGATTCGTCTAAGGAAAACGAGTACGCCTTAATGCGCTACTTGTATGCTTTGGGAGTAAAGAACATAGATTATCTTATTCTCACGCATTCTGATGAAGACCATTGCGGCTCGATGGACGTCGTTGTAAATTGCTTTGACGTGAAAAACGTGTATCTGCCTCTTGCAAGTGAAACGGTGAATACGCAGTACGCACAGCTTTATCAAGCGTTGTCCAAGGAAAAGGATTGTACGAAAAATTACGTGCAAAGCGGCACGAAATTAGGCGGGGATAATTACACGTTTACGTTCTTGTATCCTTTCGCAAGTGAAATGGAAAGCATGATAGAACGGGGCGAAACGTTTGACGAAAATGCAAATGCGTATTCGGCTGTCGTGTATTTGGAATACGGCGGCGTGGGCACGTTGCTCACGGGCGATTTGACGAGCGATAAAGAAAAGGTGCTCGCTTCGTCCCAACAAATCGGCATTTTGGACGTCGATTTATCAAAGACGAAAATTTTGAAAGTGGGGCACCACGGCTCGGGCGGGGCAACGACGAAAGAACTTTTAGACGTGCTCAATCTTCAAACGGCGGTTATTTCGTGCGGGCAAAACGATTACGGTCATCCCCATGCGGAAACGCTTGCTCGCTTAAACGATGCGGGTGCAAGGGTGTATCGCACCGATTATGACGGGGCGGTTATCGTAAGCATAGAGAAAAACGCAAGCACGCACAAGATACGCTTGCTTCGTGAAGAATAATTTCACCGCATTTTCATTGTAATCGGTGAAAAAGTTTGTTATAATAATAATGCAGAAAAATGCTTTTTAGGTGAGTATGGAAGCGATTAAGTTTGAAAAAGTATATTTTTCCTACGACGATGAGGAAACGGCGGACGACGGTTTATTTACGGAACGTCCTACTTTTTCGTTGGACGGAATCGACCTTACCGTCGAAGAAGGGGAATTTGTGGCTGTGCTTGGCCACAACGGAAGCGGTAAATCCACGCTTGCACGATTGACGAACGGGCTTTTGTCCCCGCAATCGGGCAACATCACCGTGCTTGGCATGGACGCTTGCAACGATAAAAACGTGTTTGAAGTGCGTAAAAACGTGGGTATCGTATTCCAAAACCCCGACAATCAAACGGTAGCTTCGGTGGTGGAAGACGACGTGGCGTTCGGCCCTGAAAACGTGGGTATTCCCAGAAAGGAAATAGGGGAACGTATTGATTTTGCTTTGAATGCGGTAGGCATGCAAGCGTATCGCAACATGATGACGACGAAACTTTCAGGCGGGCAAAAACAACGCATAGCCATTGCAGGCGTGTTGGCGTTGAAACCGCGCATTATGATTTTGGACGAATCGACGGCAATGCTCGACCCTCGTGGTAGAAAGGAAGTTTTGGACGTCGTTTGTAAGTTGAATAAAGAAGAAAATATCACCGTGCTTTTGATTACGCACTTCCCTGAAGAAGCGATGCTTGCCGATAGAGCGCTCGTTATGGATCACGGCAAAATCGTCATGGAAGGCAAACCGCACGAAATTTTGTCAAGGGAAGAAGACTTGAAAAAATGTTCTCTTTCCTTGCCGCACGCATTGAAGGTGTGCCGTGCATTGCAACAAGGCGGCTTGGATATTGCAGACAGCTTCTCGGCGGAAGAAATAGCAAACGAAATCGTAGCCAAGACGATGGCAACCCAAACGCAAATCAACGAAGAAAAGACAATGGACGAAAAGCCCACGCTTGGCGGCAAAGGGGAAATCGTTGCCAAAGACCTTTCTTATACGTACGATGCAAAATCGGTATTCTCTACGCCCGCTCTTTGCGGTGTGGATTTGCAAGTGCCTTGCGGCTCGTTTTTTGGGATTATCGGGCATACGGGCAGTGGTAAATCGACGTTCGTTCAGCACTTGAACGCACTCATTAAATTGCCTACTGCGGAAAAGAAATATAAAGAAAAGAAACGCAAAAAGAATTCGCCCCAAACGCCGAAAATGGTGTTGAACGTGGACGGATACGATTTGGCGGATAAGACGACGGATTTCCTTGCGCTTCGCAAAGACGTGGGTATGGTTTTCCAATACCCCGAATATCAGTTGTTTGCGGAAACGGTGTTTGAGGACGTAGCTTTCGGCTTGAAAAACTTCCGCAAAGATATGACGGAAACGCAAGTAGCGGAAGCGGTGAAAGAAGCGTTGGAAACGGTGGGGCTTTGCTATGAAGAAGTGAAAAACCGTTCCCCGTTTGAACTTTCGGGCGGTCAACGCCGCCGTGTAGCCATTGCGGGCGTTATCGTGACGAAACCGGAAATTTTGGTTTTGGACGAACCGGCTGCGGGGTTAGACCCGCTTGGCAAAGAAGAGATTATGTCCCTTCTTCATAAAATTCACAGCGAATGGTGCAAGACGGTTATTATCGTTTCGCACGACATGGACGAAATAGCGGAAAACTGCACTTCGGCGGTTATTTTCTACGAGGGCAAAGTGTTGGCGGCGGGCGCGCCCAAGCAACTTTTTGCGGACGGAAGATATACGGACGAAGCGGGTTTGGACGTGCCGTTTACGGCGAAACTTATTCAAGCGTTGAAAGAAAAAGGCGTGGAAATCGATTGCGATTTAAGCGTGGCGGATTTCGTAAGAAAGACGTTGGCTGCTCGCACGTCGTTGCCCGTACAAGGGGGTGGCGACAATGCGTGACGTAGCGTTTGGTCAATATTATCCTTCCAACTCTTTCGTGCATAAATGCGATCCCCGTATCAAGCTCGTGTTCTTGATTGTGTACATCGTTGCGGTGTTCCTTTGCAAGAGTTTTTATGCGCTTGGCGCATGCGCGGCGGTGTTCGTGCTTATGGCAATTTTCTCGGGCGTACCATTCAAGAGCCTTATTCGCTCGGTGCGCGCGGTCATCTTCTTGGTGTCGTTTACAGCGATACTCAACTTGTTCTTCTATAAGGGCGAAACGAAAATTTGGGATAACTTCTTCTTGACGTGGGAAGCGTTGTTCTTCACGTTGTTCTTGGCGGCAAGATTGTTCTTGTTGGTGCTCGGCTCGTCCTTGCTTACGCTCACCACCACACCCGTGGCTTTGACGGACGGCTTGGAAGGCTTGCTTTTGCCTTTGAAATGGATTCGTTTCCCCGTGCATGAGTTGGCTTTGATTATGTCCATCGCCTTGCGTTTTATTCCTATTTTGACGGACGAAACGGGGCGTATCATGAACGCGCAAAAAGCTCGTGGGGCAGACTTTGAATCGGGCGGTTTGTTCAAGCGCATTAAGGCGATTGCGCCTATCTTAATTCCTTTGCTCATCAGCGCTATTCGTCGCGCGGACGAGTTGGGGGACGCCATGGACGCGCGTTGCTATTCGGGCAGTAAAAAGCGTACGAAATATAAACACTTGAAATTCTCTTGGCGTGACTTGATTGCGTTCGTGCTTATGTGCGGCTTGCTTGCGGGGGTTATCGTGATGAAGATATACCTTCCCGCCGTCATTTGAGGTGGCTATGCGATACGTATTGAAAGTAGCTTACGACGGAACGGAATATGCGGGCTGGCAATGCCAAAAAAATGCAATCACTGTGCAAGAAACGCTTGAAAACGCTTTGCAAGAAGCCTTTCATCAGCCGATAAAAATTACGGGCAGCGGGCGCACGGATGCGGGCGTACACGCAGCGGGGCAAACTTGCCATTTCGATGCCGATTTGACAATCCCGCCCCATAAATTGCCCGATTGCTTAAACCGCTTGTTGCCACCTGCTATCAAAGTAGTGGAAGGCTGGGCGGCGGAAGAAAACTTTGATTGCAACCGCAGCGCAAAGAGAAAAACCTATCGCTATCGCTTGTACGTTTCGGAAAGAGAAATGCCCCTTTTAGAGCGTTTCTTCGTGCGTATTGAAAACGCGCAAAGCGTGGAAAAATTGCGTGAAATAGCAAAACTTATGGAAGGCGAGCACGATTATAAAGCCTTCTGTGCTTCGGGTTCGGCTGTCAAAACGACGGTTAGGACGGTGTATGAAGTGCGTGTGGAAAGCGGGGAAGAATACGGCTGTCCCACGATAGAAATTTTCGTCACGGGCAACGGCTTTTTGTACAACATGGTGCGTACCATGGTGGGCGAAATTTTGGATTTAGCAAATGAAAAACGTACGAAAGAAAGCTTGTTAAAGGCGTATGAGACGGGGGATAGAGCGCTTTTGGGCAAAACGATGCCCGCAAAAGGCTTGACTCTTATGCAAGTGGAGTACGGAAAAGAATAAAGGGAAAGGAATAGGTGTAATGGAACTGTTTTTGTTATACGAATCGTGTTTTACGGCATGCTTAATGTTTGAAATGCCTATCAGCGCGATGCATATTTGGTCGCTTGCTATCGGCGGCGGTGTGTGGCTTTTGCTCTTTTTGTTGCAAGGCTTTGGGCTTTGGACGATGGCAAAAAATAGGGGCTGGGATAAGAAAGGTCTTGTCTTCGTGCCTTTTGTGAATTATTTGTATATCAGCAAGCTTGCGGGCGAATGTCAATTCTTCAGCCAAAAGATTAAAAGAATGGGCTTGTTCGTGATGAGTGTGCAAATCATCGCAACCCTTTTTGCTCTTTCTTTGTTGGTTGCAAAATCCTATTTGTTCATCGTGGAAGGGGAACCGTACATCGACGAGTTTTTCTCTTTGTACTGGATTACGACGGGCTTTTCTAAAACCGTTGAAGAATATTACAGCATCGGCAGTTCCGTCTTGTATATTGTACAACTCATTTACGAAATCATGTTGTTGATTTTGGTGATGGGCTTGTTTAGAAGATACGCGCCGAGAAATCAGTTGGTGTTGTCGCTTATCAGCGTGTTTATTCCCATGTCGAGATTCGTGATTATCTTCTGCTTGCGCAACAAACAAGCGATTGATTACGATGCGTATATTCGTGCACGCCGTGAAGCGATGGCAAGAGAATATCAACAACGCTACGGCAATGGCTACGGTACGCCTTACGGTTATGGTGGCAACCCTTATGGCAGCCCTTATGGAAACGGCTACAATCAGCCGAATACGCCGCCCACGCAACCCAAGCCCGAAGATCCGTTTGGCGAATTTGGCGATAGCAAGAGTGGAGAAGACCCGTTTGGTGAATTTTCAGGAAATACTACGGAAAAACCGAGCGGTGGCGACGATCAATTTTTCGCATAAAAAGATAAACTGAATAGGACGGAGAATAAGAAAAAGTTATATTCTCCGTCTTTTTTTATGCGAATATGCTCATAAACCCTTTACAGCTTGAAATCAAGTATGCTATAATATAGCATAGATATAAGTTTAGGTTATAAATTGCGCCAAGATAGGAGGTTTTACGTATGACGGAAGCGAATATTTCTGCAATAGCTACGCCCGCAGGACGAGGGGGCGTTGCCATTATTCGTATCAGCGGTTCTTCTCCGCTTTCCATTGCGGAAAAAATGTTTACGCCTGTTGGCAAAACGCCCGTATCTAACTTCCAACCCTATCGTATGTATGCGGGGCAAATCGACGGGGGCAATTTTTCCGATTTTGGGCTTTGCGTATATTTCAAAGCGCCCGCAAGTTATACGGGGGAAGACATTGTAGAATTCCATTGTCACGGCGGGGAAAACGTAGCCCGTGGCATTTTGAAACAAACGTTTTTGCACGGCGCAAGAAGCGCCACTCGTGGGGAATTTACCAAGCGCGCCTTTTTGAACGGCAAGCTTTCGCTCTCGTCGGCGGAAGGGGTTGCCGATATGATTAACGGCGAATCGGATGCGGAAGTAAAAGCGGGGTACTTGTTGTACAGCGAAAAATTGACGGATAAAGTAGTGGAAGCGCAATCCCGCATGAAAAACTTGCTTGCAGGCATTGACGTGTCCGTCGATTACCCCGAAGAAGACATTGAAGAACAACATATTTTTGAACTCAAAGCCGACCTTGTCGCTTTGCGTGTCACCTTGAAACCGCTTTTGGATAGCTACGCAACGGGCAAGAAGATTAAATCGGGCGTGACGGTTGCTATTTGCGGAAAACCGAATACGGGCAAAAGCTCGCTCCTTAATAAATTGCTCGGTTATGAAAAAGCCATTGTTTCCGAAGTGGCGGGTACAACCCGTGATGCGGTGGAAGGCTCGCTTGAAATCAAGGGAAGAAAGTTCAACCTTTACGACACGGCGGGCGTAAGAGAAAGCGGGGATAGAATTGAAAGCATCGGTATAGAGCGTGCGGAAAGCATTATCCGTTCGGCGGACGTGGCGGTGTTCGTTGCCGATTTGTCGAGAGAAATGGACGAAGAAGACGGACGAGTTTTGCAAATGTTGAAAGACAAACCGCTTATCAAAGTTTTCAATAAAACGGACATTGTAAAAGACGACACGGACACGGATGCGGATGTACATACGTCGGCGGTGACGGGCGAAGGGATTGAAAGATTAAAAGAATTGCTTTACGAAAGAAGCTTTGGCGAACGAAGCGAAGATGCGGCGTTCTTGATTGAAAGACGGCATTACGATGCGTTAAAGCGTGCGGACGAAGCGCTTGAAAGGGCGGTGTTTGCGTGCGAAGGTCAACCGCTTGATTTGATAGGGATTGACGTGAAAGAAGCATGGGATTGCCTTGGCGAAATTACGGGCGAAACGGCTACGGAAGCGATTATTACGGAAATTTTTGAAAAGTTCTGCGTGGGGAAATAAGATAAGACAAAGGATAAGGGAATTATGGTAAATTTGGATTTATACAGGGTATTCTATACGGTTGCAAAAAGCGGCTCGCTGACCAAAGCCGCGGAAGAATTATACATTTCGCAACCCGCAGTTTCCCGTTCGATTAAACAACTTGAAACACAGCTCGGTGTCACGCTGTTCACGCGTACGCATAGGGGTATGCAACTTTCCGCCAACGGTGGGGAATTGATTTATGCGGAAGTGGAAAAGGCACTCAACTTGCTCGGCGATGCGGAAAACCGTATTGCGGAAGTGACGACGAGCGCAACAGGCACCATTCGTATCGGCGCAAGCGACACGATTTTCGAGTATTTCTTGGCGGATAAAATCGTAGAATTTCACGAACGTTTTCCCGCAGTGAAGTTCGAGCTTCTTGCCGACGTCACCCCCGACACGATTGAAAAATTAAAGGCGGAAAAATGCGACGTGGCGTTTGTCAACTTGCCTATCTCTGCCGATGCAGAGTTGGAACTTCACGGCAACTGTATGCGCCTTAACGACATCTTTGTTGCAACGGATAAATTTGCGGAATTGAAAGATACGGAAACGTCGCTTGAAGCGCTTCAAAAATACCCGCTTATCTTGATGGAAGAAAACACCGTTTCAAGAAAATCGCTTGACAATTTCTTCCACTCGGTAGGGGTGGAAATGACACCTTCGATTGAAGTGGGCAGCTGGGATTTGATGAAACGTTTGGTTTCCCGTGGCATGGGTGTTGGGGTTATTCCCCGTCAATACGTGGCGCAAATGCTGGAAGATGAAACGCTGTTTGAAGTGAAGACGGACGTGGCTTTGCCCGTGCGATCGGTGGGTATGTTGCTTCCCAAACACAAACCCGCATCGTATGCGCTCCACGCATTTATCGAAGACTTCCGCAAGGAAAATTAAGAAAAAGGAAAAGAGAGTTTTATGGCAAAACCCAATTCTCGTTTAAGAAATTTTTGTATTATCGCGCATATCGACCACGGTAAAAGTACGCTTGCAGATAGACTTATCGAACGCACAGGTCAAGTTTCCGATAGAGATATGGAAGAACAACTTCTCGACAGCATGGATATCGAGAGGGAACGCGGCATTACGATTAAGCTCACGCCCGTGCGTATGTACTATACGGCAAAGGACGGACAAGAATACGAATATAACCTTATCGACACCCCGGGTCACGTCGACTTCACGTACGAAGTAAGCCGTTCGCTTGCCGCTTGTGAAGGTGCAATTTTGGTTGTTGACGCCACGCAAGGGGTGGAAGCGCAAACGCTTGCAAACGTATATTTGGCAATTGAAAACAACCTTGAAATCTTGCCCGTAATCAATAAAATCGACTTGCCAAGCGCGCGCGTTGACGAAGCGAAAAAGGAAATTGAAGAAATTATCGGCTTGGATGCGGAAGGAATCCCTTGCGTTTCCGCAAAGGAAGGCACGAACATCGGCGATTTGCTTGAAGCGATTAAAGATTATTTCCCCGCCCCCCAAGGGGACACGGAAGAACCGTTGAAAGCGCTTATTTTCGACAGTTATTACGACAACTATAAAGGGGTAATTTTGTTCGTTCGTATCATGGACGGCGAAGTGAAAGTGGGGGATAAAATTAAAACGTTTTTATCGTCCACCGTTTACGACGTCACCGAAGTTGGTGCGTTTGCGCCCAACCTTTTCCCCAAGACTTGCTTGAAAGCGGGGGAAGTAGGGTATATCGCCGCTTCCATTAAATCTATCCAAGACGTAGCCGTAGGCGACACGGTGACAAATGCGCTTCGTCCCGCGAAAGAACCGCTTCCTGGGTATAAGAAAGTACAACCCGTGGTTTTCTGTGGTATTTACCCGCTTGACGGCAGTAAGTTTAACGACTTGAAAGAAGCGATTTTGAAATTGCAACTCAACGATGCTTCACTTATTTTCGAGCCGGATAACTCGGTTGCGCTCGGCTTTGGTTTTAGATGCGGTTTCTTGGGGCTTTTGCACATGGAAATCATCCAAGAACGTATTGAAAGAGAGTTCAATTTGGATATTATCACAACCGCGCCGTCGGTAAGCTATCTCGTGCATAAGACGAATGGGGAAGAATTTTTTGTCGACAACCCCACGCACTTGCCCGAGCCTTCCGATATCGAATACATGGAAGAGCCTATCGTGAAAGCGGAAATCTATACGCCCCCCGATTATATGGGCGCAATCATGGATTTGTGTAAAGAAAAACGCGGCATTTTCAAAAACATGACGTACGTGGATGAAAAGCGTGTAAAACTTGAGTACACGTTGCCGCTTAACGAAATCGTTTACGACTTTTTCGACGGCTTGAAATCGCGCACGAAAGGGTATGCAAGTTTCGATTACGAACTTGCAGGCTATCAACGTTCCAAGCTTGTAAAGCTCGACATTTTGCTCAACGGCGAAATTTGCGACGCCCTTTCGACGATTGTCTTTGAGGGGCGTGCGTACGAGCGTGGTAGAACGCTTTGCGAAAACTTGAAAGATGCGATTCCCCGTCAGCTTTTTGAAATCCCCGTACAAGCGGCGGTAGGCGGCAAAATTATTGCGCGCGAAACGGTTAAGGCTGTGAGAAAGGACGTTCTTGCCAAGTGCTACGGTGGCGACATTACGCGTAAGAGAAAGCTTTTGGAAAAGCAAAAAGAAGGTAAAAAACGCATGCGCAAAGTTGGCTCGGTTGACGTGCCCAGCGAAGTGTTTATGGAAATCCTTAAAACGAATAAAGATTGATAAACCGCCCACACGGGCAAAGGAAATATTATGGCAGGAATTTACGTACACGTTCCCTTTTGTAGACATAAATGCAGTTATTGCGATTTCACGTCCTTCCCCGATAAAATCGAGTATGCGGAAGCGTATATGGCGTGCTTGTACAAAGAACTTAAAATGCGTGGGGAAGAATTGAAAGATTACGAATTTGACACCGTTTACTTTGGCGGCGGTACGCCTTCGTATATTCCCCCCAAACTCATTTTGGGCGCAATGAATCAAATTAGAAAATGCTTTAATTTGAAAGACGATGCGGAAATCACGTTGGAGCTCAATCCCGGCACGATAGGGGAAAACAAGGTGGAAACGTATAAACAAGCGGGCATCAACCGCTTCTCTATCGGTTTGCAAACGGCGATTGACGAACAGCTTGCCGATTTGGGACGTATCCACACCGCACGCGACTACGTGTACGCAACCAAGCTTTTGAAAGGGCAAAATTTTAGCACGGACGTTATGCTTGGGCTTAAAAACCAAACGAAAGAAGACGTGCAAAAGACGATCGAACTTGCATCTTCTTGCGGCTCAAGCCACATTTCTATGTATGCGCTCACGGTGGAAGATGGCACGCCTATTTACACCGATTATCTCAACGGCGAATTGCCCGACAGCGACGAAGTGGCGGAACTTTACGAGTTTGGTAGAAAACTCTTGGAAGAAAAGGGGTATGTACGCTATGAAGTGTCCAACTTTGCAAAAGAAGGGTGCGAAAGCAAGCACAATCTCAACTACTGGAAGCGTGGCGAATATATCGGCGTAGGCGTTTCCGCAAGCTCGTTTATGCGTGGCAAACGCTTCACCAACACGTTCGATTTGGACGAATATATGAAGTGCATAATCTCTGGTTTCTATCCTGCTGTCACAAGCGAAGAAGTGGATATCAACGATGCGAAATTTGAATACGTTATGCTCGCTATGCGTACCAAGTACGGGGTGAACATGCAAGCGTATAAAGAAAAGTTTGGCACGTCGCTTGCGGAAGATTTCCCTAACGCCTTGAAAAAGACGGTTAAGTATTTGGAACTTGACGGGGACAACTTGCGTATTAAGGCGGAACACTTGTTCGTTCAAAACAGTATTTTGGTTTATTTCATGGAAGAAGAAAGATGAGAATTTTAATTGTTCGTCACGGCGATCCCGATTACGTAAACGATATGCTGACGGAAAAGGGGCATAAAGAAGCGTGCCTACTTGCCAAACGCATGGAAAAAGAACAAATAGACGGTTTGTACACTTCACCCTTGGGTAGAGCGAAACACACCTGTCTTTATACGGCGATGGCGCTTGGTAGGGAAGAAGATATCATTGTCAAAGACTGGCTTCACGAATTTAATCATCCCTTGACGCTTGCAAGCGGTAGAGAAAGAAATATCCCTTGGGATATGCTGCCAACCGAGTGGACGGACGTGGAAAAAATGTACGATAGAAAGCGTTGGTATAAGCAAAAATGCTATCGCAAGTCGAAGATGAAAAAAGCGTACGACACCGTTGCGAAAGGTTTAGATAACTTGCTTGCCGAGTATGGCTACGTGCGAGAGGGGAATCGATATAGAGTGGAAAATTCCAACACCAAGACGATTGTGCTCTTTTGCCACTTCGGTTTGGAAATGGTACTCATGTCCCACCTTTGCAACATTTCGCCTATTCCGCTTTGGCACCATTTTACGGCGCTCACCTCGTCGGTGACAACGCTTTACAGCGAAGAAAGAAGAAAGGGGATTGCAACCTTCCGTTGTGCGGGCTTTGGCGATATCGGGCACTTGTACGCAGGCGGGGAAGCGCCTTCCTTCTCGGCAAGATTTTGCGAAGTTTTTGAAAGCGAAGATAGACACGATTAAATATCATAAGGCGGTGAAAAGATGACTGCAACAAAGGCAAGAATCGCCATTTACGGTTCGGGAGCGATGGGCACGGTGCTCGGCTCGCTTTTGACACTTGGCGGCTTGAACAACGTCGAATTGATTACGCGCAACGAAGCGCACGTCAACGGCTTGAACGAACGGGGAGCAAGAATAGATTGCACGGCGGAGAATAAAGAACTCACGGCAAAAGTTTGCGCCAAAACCCCTTCGCAAATGTCGGGGCAATACGACGTTGTATTTTTGATGACAAAGCAAAAGAGCAATAAGGACATTTTAGAATTTTTATTGCCCTATTTGCATGAAAACAGCGTTGTTTGCACTACGCAAAACGGTTTGCCCGAAGCATCGGTGGCAAGTGTTGTGGGGGCGCATCGCACGTACGGCGGTGTGGCTTCGTACGGCGCAACTTTCGTGGGTGGAGGCAAAGTGCAACTCACGTCCAAATTTGAAGGTATGCGTATGCAAGTGGCGGGTTATCAAAACGATAACGACAAAGCCGATTTGCTCGTCAAAATTTTGGCGTACGCAGGCAGAGCGATTGACAACGAAGTCTTTGCGCAAAAGACGGACAATTTGCAAGGGGCGAGATGGAGCAAACTTGCCATCAACGCCGCTTTTTCGGGATTGTCGGTTGTGACGGGTTGCACGTTTGGCACGATTGCGAAAAAACGCAAATCGAGAAAGATTGCGCTTGGCATTTTACGAGAGTGCATGGACGTGGCAAACGCGCTTGGCGTACGGCTTGAAAGTATGCAAGGCCACGATATGCAAAAAATGCTTGGTGGACGTGGATTTTTCAAAACGCAGCTTGCGCTGTTCTTATTGCCGATAGCGATGAAGAAACATAAAAATCTCATTTCGGGCATGTATAAGGACGTGGAAAACGGAAGAAAGTGCGAAATTGATTTTATCGACGGCGCAGTTTGTAAAGCGGGGCAAACGGTTGGCGTAGAAACGCCCCTTTGCGATATGGTGGTGGAGATTGTCCACGGCATTGAAAACGGATTGTACGAAACGACGTACCAAAACGTAGATTTTTTTGAAATTTAAGAGAGGAAATATAAAATGGATTGGAATAAATTAGCGGAAGCGCTTATCAAAGATGAAAACGTAAAAGCACTTGACGAATACGAAAAACAATACCCCGAACGTACGCTTGAAAAGGGTGCGCAAGTCACTCGTCTTGCACCCAGCCCCACGGGCTTTATGCACATCGGCAACTTGTACGTGGCACTCGCAAACGAACGTATCGCGCATCAAAGCGGCGGCGTATTCTATCTTCGTATCGAAGATACGGACGAAAAGCGTAAAGTGGAAGGTGCGGTGGAAGTTATCCATAAATCGCTTAAATACTTTGGCGTAAAATTTGACGAAGGTGCGGATTTGTGCGGGGAATACGGCCCTTATTATCAACGCCAACGTGCGGAAATTTACCACGCATACGCAAAAGAACTTATCCGTCAAGGCTTGGCATACCCTTGTTTTTGTACGGAAGAAGACTTGGAAGCAACTCGTGAATATCAAACGGAAAACAAACTTCTTCCCGGCTACTACGGCGAATTTGCAAAATGCCGTACGTTGACGGAAGAAGAAATTTACGCAAACTTGGCGGCGGGCAAAAAATACGTTATCCGCTTGCGTTCGCAAGGTGACGTAAACGTAAAACACACCTTCCGTGACGAAGTAAAGGGCGAAATCACGGTGACGGAAAACAACCAAGACGTAGTCATTTTGAAATCGGACGGAATTCCTACTTATCACTTCGCGCACGCCATTGACGACCATTTTATGCGCACTACGCTTGTTATCCGTGGGGAAGAATGGCTTTCGTCCTTGCCTATCCATATCGAACTTTTCAAAGTGCTTGGCTTTAAGCTTCCCAAGTACGGTCACAACTGTTCCATCCAAAAAATCGACGGGGACACGAGAAGAAAACTTTCCAAGCGTAAAGACCCCGAAGCTTCGCTCAACTATTATAGAGAACAAGGCTATCACCCCGAAGCGGTGCGTACGTATATGATGACGCTTCTTAATTCTAACTTTGAAGAATGGCTTTTGAAAAATCCCGATACGGCGTTGGACGAATTTAAGTATTCCATCGGTAAAATGGGCAAGAGCGGCGCACTTTTCGATATCGTGAAACTCAACGACATTTCCAAAACGTATATGGCAAAACTTGACGAAGTGGAAATGTACGATTTCTTAAAAGGCTGGGTAGAAGAATTTGGAGACGACACGCAAAAAGGCTACTTTGCGGATAAGGACTACCTTTGCAAGGTGCTTGTGCTTTGCATGGGCGTTGGTAGCAAGAAGAGAAGAAAGGACTTCGTTTGCGCAAAACAAGCTGTGGAAATGATTGCGTATTTCTTTGACAACAGCTTTGCACCTATTTACGAATATCGCTTCGACAGCGAAACGGTGAAGAAGGTATTGCAAGGCTTTGCGGAAATTTACGACGAAAAGGACGACAACAGCGCATGGTTTGAAAAGGTAAAGACGGTTGCGGGTGCAAACGGCTTTGCGACGGATATGAAAGCGTATAAAGCAAACCCCGAAGCGTTCCCCGGCAACGTTTCCGACGTGGCGGAAATGCTTCGTATTGCAACGACGGGGCTTTCCAACACCCCCGATTTGTGGACGATAATGCAAATTCTTGGCAAAGATCGTACGCTTGCAAGATTGAACGCTGCCATTGCGGCGCTTTGAGAAAATGCACACCTTTCAATCGGGCGATGTAATTTGCTTCCTTGGCGATAGTATCACGGCAAACGGGCTGTGGGAAGCGGAAATTTTCCAAACGCTTGCAAAGCGTGGGGATATAAAATGCTTCAACTGTGGCGCAAGCGGCAGTCGTGCGGATATCGTCGTTGATTATTTGGACGAGTTTTGCTTGTCGAAAAATCCCACTTTCATTTCTATCGCTTTCGGCGTGAACGACATTGATAGATACGCTTGCACAAGCGAGTATAAAGCTACGCGGGACGATAGCGAACAAGTGGTGGAAAGGGCGATAGAAAACTACGCGCTGTACATGGAAAAAATCGTTTGCAAGTGTTTGGAAAAGGGCGCAAAACCTATCTTATGCACGCCTATCCCGTATGATGAGTATAGCGATAGCGAAGAAGAAAATTTGCGTTGTGATTACGCTTTGGAAAAATGCGCTAAAATCGTCAAAGCGCTTGCGAAAAAGTATGCTTGTAAGGTGGTAGATTTTAGAAAACACTTGCTGCCCCTTGTCAAAAACAACGCCTTGATCGCTGCGGATAGAATACACCCCACGGATAAAGGTTGTCATTATATGGCGCAAATCTATTTGCAAGAGATAGGGGAAATTGAGAAGGCGAATTTTGATACGCCGTTTACTTTTGAAGGGTGGAATAAACAACGCTTTGAGATAGAAACGAAAGTGAAAATGCTTGACTTTATCGAGCGGGTAGTGTTGTGGCAACAACGCAAAACGCTTGGTTGGGGGATTGAAGAAACGATTGCGGAAGTGGAAAAACGCATTGCGCAAGACGTGGCGAAAAAAGAGTACATGACGGGTTGCTACGAAATCTATTTACAGCACGCACGCGCCCGTGATGCGCTCGAAAAACAGCTCAATCAATGCACGAACGTGGTAAATTAAATCTACCGATAAGCAAAAATGATTGACTAAAAATTTTGTGTGTGTATAATTGTATTATACAAATGATAATATTGGAAATAAAAAGGAGAAGAAAATCATGAAGAAATTTTTGAAAATTCTTGTTGCGGGTATTCTCGCAGTTGGTACGCTTTTCTCGTTTGCTGGTTGCGGCAAAAAGAAAATCGGTGTACAAACGGGTACGACGGGCGAATTTTTCGTTAAGGGCGATGCTGACTGGGGCTTTGACGGCATTGATGGCTACAAAGCAAAGGGCTTCGACAACGGCGGTCTTGCTGTAAGCGCACTTAAAAACGGCTACGTTGATTACGTTATTATCGACCAAGGTCCCGCTAACGAACTTAAAAAGGCTATGGGTGGCATTAAGGTTGTCAATATTCCCCTTACGGAAGAAGATTACGCATACGGCGTAGATAAGAATAACCCTCAATTGCTCAGCGATATCAACGCAATTTTGGAAAGCGAAGCTTTTGAAACGAAACTCGCTTCTATTATGGCGGCATATTCCACGGGCGAAGGCATCAACCCCGTGACGAGCGCACAATTCGACGAAAACAACATGGACGGTCAATTGGTTGTTGCAACCAACGCTGCTTTCCCGCCCTTCGAATATAAGGACGGCGACAAGTTTGCAGGTATCGACATGGAAGTTGCTGCATATTTGGCGCAAGAACTCGGCATGCAACTCGTTATCAGAGATATGGACTTCAACGCAGTTGTCACGTCCGTTGGTAAAAACGGCGTTGACGTTGCAATGGCTGGTTTGACGATTACGGAAGAACGTAAAAAGTCTATCAACTTCACGACGTCCTACTACACGAGCGCGCAAGTGCTTATCACGCTTGAAAGCGACACGACGTTCGATAATTGCCAAACGGCTGACGACGTACTTGCAAAGCTTAAGGAAATTGCGAAATAATCAATATGTGGGAAGTCTTTTACGAACAATTTATAACGAAGGGCGGCTATCGTGAAGTCCTTAGGGGCTTGCTGGCTACGATAGAAATCGCTGTTTTGGGCTTGGTAATCGGTATCGTGCTTGGTACGCTTATCGCATTGGTAAAAATTATGCCCAAATACAAACTTTTTCCCAAGATTTTGGAAAAGATTTGCGATATCTACGTCGGCTTTTTCCGTGGCACGCCTATGGTAGTGCAACTGCTTATCGGCTATTACGTGCTTATGCCCGCGCTTGGTATCAGCGCGGACGGCATCGTGGTTGCTGTCATAATCTTCGGTTTGAATAGCAGCGCATACGTCAGCGAAATCATGCGTGCGGGTATTCAATCGGTTGACGTGGGGCAGTTGGAAGCGGGTAGAGCGGTTGGTCTTTCCTATTGGACGGCTATGTTCAAAATCGTTATTCCGCAGTCGATTAAAAACATTTTGCCTACGCTTGGCAACGAATTTATCGTCTTGGTTAAGGAAACGTCGGTTGTAAGTTTCATTGCAGTCGTCGATATTACGAAAGCGTTTAGAGCGATTGGCGATGCGAATTACGAATATATTATTCCTTACTTAATGCTCGCAATCGTTTATCTTTTCTTGGTAATCCTTATCACGATAGGTATTAAAGCTATGGAAAGGAGGTTTAAGAGAAGTGATAGAAAATAACGAAAAACTTGGCGACACTTTAATTAAAATCAGCGGACTTACCAAAAGCTTTGACGACGGCAGCGTATTAAACGGAATTGATTTGGAAGTAAAACAAGGTGAAAAAATTGCCATTGTCGGCCCTTCGGGTTGCGGTAAATCCACCTTCCTTCGTTGTATCAACTGTATGGCAGACCCGACGAGTGGCTCGATTATCTTCGAGGGGGAAGACCTTGCGGATATGAAAGTCGACATCAACTTGCACCGCCAAAAAATGGGCATGGTTTTCCAACAATTCAACCTTTTCAACAATCTCACCGTATTGCAAAACATCATGCTTGCCCCCGTGGTAATCGCAAAAAAGAACCTTGCAAAGAAGAAGAGAAAGAATTTCTTTAACAAGATTTTCAACGTTTTCCGTAAGGAAAAACGCGATATGGAAGAACTTGGTTTGTCGGTGAAAGAAATCAAAGCGCAAGCGGAAGAAAAGGCGCGCGCCCTTCTTCGCCGTATCGGCTTGGAAGATAAGGCAGACGCTTATCCTTCTACGCTTTCGGGCGGTCAAAAACAACGTATCGCAATCGTGCGTGCGCTTGCCATGGAACCGAAGGTTATTCTCTTTGACGAACCCACGTCTGCGCTCGACCCCGAAATGGTAGGGGAAGTTTTGGATTTGATGAAGAGCCTTGCAAACGAAGGCTTGACGATGATTATTGTCACGCACGAAATGGGCTTTGCGAGAGAAATTGCAAATAGAGTTATCTTTATTGACGAAGGCGTTATCAAAGAAGAAAATACGCCCGAAGAATTTTTCTCCAACCCCCAACACCCTCGCTTAAAAGAATTCTTGTCCAAAGTATTGTAAGATAAAATAGCTTGCTATGCTTGGCAAATAATAAAAGGACGTTTTATGGAAATAACAGCTCAAATATTTGGGATAATAGCTATGGCGTGCTTTATACTTTCTTTTCAATTCAAGAAAGGAACGCTTATCATATTTTCTCAGCTTATAGGCACCGTCTTTTATTCTTTGCAATACGCCTTTTTGTCGGCGATAAACCATACCATTTACATAGGTTTGTTTATAAACATCCTGAGTATATTTAGAGCATGGGTTTATTACAAGAAAGAATTTTTCCACGCCGATCATATTTTTTGGTTGATATTTTTCATATCGTCATTTTTAATTTGCTACGTTTTGCTGTTCACTTGTTTCAAAGTGGAAGCAAACGCAACGAATTTGATATTAGAATCCTTGCCCGTTTTGGCAAATATTATGACTACGGTAGGTTATAAGGGTCAAAATGCCAAGAGAATCAGGGTGCTTTCCATGATTGCCAGCGTACCTTGGGGTGTTTACCACTTTACGCACGCATCCATCGGTGGCACGATAGGCGAAGTTGTCAATTTCTTGTCCACACTTATCGGCATGATAAGACACGACATCAAGAAAAACAAAACTGAAAACTAAAACAAAATATAGTGCGCTTTGGCAAAACAAAAAATAAAAAGAGTAGCAAATTTTTGCTACTCTTTTATTATGCCTTAAAAGGTTTTCTTATTTGTTTTCTTCGGCTAAAAGGTCTTTCATCTCGTACTTGCCTGCGCCTTTTCCGCTTAAGAACTTCGCTGCACGGATTGCGCCCGCCGCAAATACACGCTTGCTTCTTGCGCTGTGGGTGATGGTGATAATTTCGTCTTCGCCTGCAAACATAACTTCGTGTTCGCCTACGATAGTGCCGCCACGTACAGCGTGCATGCCGATTTCCGCTTTTTCTCTTGCACCGCAAATGCCCGTTCTGCCGTCCACGTATTTCTTCTTGCCGTCAAACGCTTCGTTTACGCTATCAGCAAGCATCAACGCCGTGCCCGAAGGGGCATCCTTTTTAAGGTTGTGGTGGCGTTCGATGATTTCCACGTCAAACGCTTCGCCCAAAACTTCCGCAGCCGCCTTTACAAGCGCTTGCATCAAGTTTACGCCGAGCGAAAGGTTTGCCGTCTTGAAAATGGCAATTTCTTTTGCGTATTCGTCCACCATAGCCAAGTCGGCAGGGGAAAAACCGGTCGAAGCGAGTACGATGCCAAGCTTATTCGCTTTTGCGTATTCCAAACGTTCTTGCAAGTTTTCCGCCGACGAAAAGTCGATGATGACGTCCGCTTCTTCTTTTACGTCCGCAAAGCTCTTATACACGGGCACGCCGATTTCTTTGGGGAACAAATCTACTCCGCAAACGGCAACCGCTTCGCAATCGCCTTGCAAAAGGGAAAGCACGTTCCCGCCCATTTTACCGCATGCGCCGCAAAGGATAATTCTCGTTTTCATTACGCTTTAATCTCCATACCGTAATTTTTCATCGCCGCAATCAATTTTTCACGGTTGCAATCTTCAATCTTCGTCAAGGGTGCGCGAGGCGTACCTGCATTGAAGCCGATAAGGTTCACCGCTTCTTTTACGGGGATAGGGTTCACTTCTACAAAGCAAGCGTTAGCTACGGGCAATAGTTTGTCGTTAAGCGCAGCTGCTTCGTCCAACTTACCCGCTTTTACAAGCGTGCAAAGTTCTTTCACTTCTTTGGGCAAAATGTTGGAAAGTACGGAAATAACGCCCACACCGCCAACGGCAAGGATGGGGAAGTTGAGCGCATCTTCGCCCGAATATACGTCGCACTTTTCACGAACCAAACGGAGCGTTTCCATCGTCTTGCTCATGTTGCCGCCAGCATCTTTAATACCTGCGATGTTGGGGATTTCGGCAATTTTCGCCATGGTTGCGGGCTGAATTTCCACGCCCGTTCTACCAGGTACGTTGTATGCGATAACGGGGATGGAAACGGCTTCGCAAATCGCCTTATAATAAGCAATCAAACCGTTTTGCGTGCATTTGTTGTAGTAGGGGGTAACGGCAAGCAAGCCGTCTGCGCCCAAAGCCTCGGCTGTTTTTGCCGCTTTTACCGCTTTAGCGGTATCATTGCTTCCGCAGCCGAAAATAACCTTTGCGCGGCCGTTTACCGCTTTTACGGAATATTCCATCACGGCGAGTTTTTCCTCTTCCGTCATGGTAGAAGGTTCGCCCGTGGTGCCAAGGATAACCAAGGCATCCGTGCCACCTGCGATTTGATGTTCGATGAGTTCGCCGAGGACGTCAAAATTTACGCCCGTTTCAGTAAAGGGGGTGATGAGCGCGGTTGCACTTCCGTAGAAAAATCCTTTCATATCTTTATCCTATGCTCCTTTTTAGTCGAAATAACCTTTTGCCGCCAATAATTCTGCAAGTAATACGGCGCCGCCTGCCGCACCGCGAAGGGTGTTGTGGGAAAGCCCTACAAATTTATAATCGTAAACGCTGTCTTCGCGAAGACGTCCTGCTGTTACGGACATACCGTTTCCTTCCATGCGGTCAAGCTTTGCTTGAGGACGGTTGTCTTCTTCGAAATATTTCAAGAATTGCTGAGGGGCAGAGGGGAGATTGAGCTCCTGAGGTGCGCCTTTAAACGTATCCCATGCCGACAAAATTTCTTCTTTGGTGGGTTTGTTGGTGAATTTTACAAATACTGCCGCGGTGTGGCCGTCGGAAACGG
>JAZQWG010000006.1:0-35391 GCA_045632265.1 Candidatus Scatosoma sp. | reverse complement strand
GGTGCGGGTGGCTTGGACGTAGCCGTGGCTATGGGCGGCGGTACGTATTACATAACGATGCCCAAAATGATTAGGGTAAACCTTGTTGGCAAACTTTCCGATTACGTCGGCGCAAAAGACGTAATTTTGGAAGTGCTTCGCATCCTTGGCGTAAAAGGCGGCGTGGGCGCTATCGTAGAATACGGTGGCGAAGGGGTAAAAACGCTTTCCGTTCCCCAACGTGCAACGATTACGAACATGGGTGCTGAACTTGGCGCAACCAGTTCCATTTTCCCTTCCGACGAAGTGACGGAAGCTTTCTTAAAAGCGGAAGGCAGAGGGGAAGATTTCGTGGAACTTTCTTCCGACGAAGATGCAGTTTTCGATGCCGTTTACACGGTGGATTTGAGCGCATTGAAACCTTTGGCGGCTTGTCCGCATAGCCCCGATAACGTAAAGGCAGTTGCCGAACTTTCGGGCATGAAAATCAACCAAGTATGTATCGGTTCGTGCACCAACTCTTCCATGCAAGATATGCTTACGGTGGCAGCAATGTTGAAGGGTAAAACGGTACACCCCGACGTAAGTTTGTCTATTTCGCCCGGTTCTAAACAAGTATATACGATGCTTGCGGAATGCGGTGCGCTTGCCGATTTAATCAATGCGGGCGCACGTATTTTGGAATGCGCTTGCGGGCCTTGTATCGGCATGGGCTTCTCGCCTCAATCGGCGGGTGTCAGCCTTCGTACGTTCAATAGAAACTTCCTTGCAAGAAGCGGGACGGCGGATGCGCAAGTTTACCTTGTTTCCCCCGAAACGGCGGCGGCTTCCGCAGTTGCGGGCGTATTTACCGACCCTACGGTGCTCGGTGTAGCGCCTAAGGTGGAAATGCCTACGGCATTTAAGATTAACGATAACCTTATCGAAATGCCCGTTGCGGCGGATAAGATGGACGAAGTGACGGTGGAACGTGGCCCTAATATTAAGCCTATCCCCGTTGGTAAAGCACCCGATAAAGATTTGTCTTGCGAGCTTATTTTGAAAGTGGGCGACGATATTACGACCGACCATATTATGCCCGCGGGTACGAAAGTATTGCCTTATCGCTCCAACGTTCCTAAACTTTCGGAATTCTGTTTTACGGTATGCGATAAGGAATTCCCTGAAAGAGCAAAGAAAAAGGGCGGCGGCGTTATTTTGGGTGGCGCAAACTACGGTCAAGGCTCGTCGAGAGAACACGCTGCGCTCGTGCCTTTGTACTTGGGTATTAAAGCGGTTGTGGCAAAGAGCTTTGCTCGTATCCACGTTGCCAACTTGATCAACTTTGGCATCGTGCCTATGACGCTTAAAAATGCGGACGATTACGATAAATTTAACGAGGGCGACGAGCTTGAAATCGTCGGCTTTGCGGCGGCTGTAAAGGGCGAAAACGAAGCTACGCTCGTCAATAAGACGAACGGCGCAACGGCTACGCTTGTCTTGACGCTTTCTTCTCGTCAAAGAGAAATGTTGATGGCGGGCGGTTGCCTTAACTACACCAAAAACAATTAAGGAGCAGTAAATATGGAAATGGAAGAATACAAATCGCAGTTGGATCTTGCGTGCGAGAAGTTTAGAAAAATTCTTGAAAAGCAACTCGTTCGCGTAGAAGATATGAAGGCACAAGGCGATTTCGTGGATTATAGCAATCTTGATTGCATCAAAATCGGCGTTTGCGGTGGGGACGGCATCGGCCCTATTATTTCCGCGCAAGCAAGACGAGTGCTTGAATTTATTTTGGACGACTTGGTAAAAGCGGGCAAGGTAGAATTTAAGGACATCGAAGGTCTTACGATTGAAAATCGTATCGCAAAGGGCAAGGCGATTCCCGACGACGTTATGGCGGAACTCAAATCTTGCCATATCATCTTGAAAGGCCCGACGACCACGCCTCAAAAGGGCAGCGGTATGCCCAACATCGAATCGGCAAACGTGGCGATGAGAAAGGCGCTTGATTTGTTCGCAAATATCCGCCCCGTAAAAGTACCCGAAGAAGGGATTAACTGGACGATTTTCCGTGAAAACACCGAAGGTGGCTACGCAGTAGGCTCTAGCGGTTTCAACGTGACGGACGATTTGGCTGTCGATTTCACTATCACCACCAAACAAGGCTCGGATAGAATTGCCCGCCTTGCTTATGATTATGCGCACAAGAACGGCTTGGGTAGAGTTTCCCTTGTCACGAAAGCAAACGTTATCAAGACGACGGACGGCAACTTCTTGGAAGATTGTCATAAGGTTGGGGATATGTACCCCGACATTATCACGGACGAATGGTATGCGGACATCATGACGGCAAAGCTTGTGGATAAAAAGCGTCGTCGCGATTTCAAAGTGTTGTTGTTGCCCAACTTGTACGGCGATATCATTTCGGACGAAGCGGCAGAATTCCAAGGTGGCGTAGGCACGGCAGGTTGCGCAAACATCGGTAAAAAATACGCCATGTTTGAAGCTATCCACGGCAGCGCACCCCGTATGGTGACGGAGGGTAGAGGTCAATATGCCGATCCTTGCTCCATGCTCCGTGCGTGCGTAATGTTGCTTTCCCACATCGGTTTGCAAGACAGAGCGGATAAACTTGAAAAGGCGCTTGATATTTGCTCGTTTGAAGAAAAGAAGCTTGTTATCACCGGTCGTGATACGGGCGCAACGTGCGAAGAATTTGGCAACTACGTCATGGAAACGCTTCAAAAAATTATGTAATCATTAAAGAAAAAATACCCCTTTGCAAGACGAACGTTTGGCGAAGGGGATTTTTGTCGTAAAGGAGCTTTTTTTTGGGAAAGTGCTTTACATAATATTTTTTTTGTGTTATAATGCTATTTAGAGGGATTATTATGAAATATACTGTACAATCAACTAAATATGCGTTGAAGAATTTTATTTACTTAATTCCGTTTGCGATTATTCCCGCTTGGTTTTTCTCACTTTCGACTGACCAAGAAGCGGTGAAGTGTGCTTTGCAAACGATTTTCAGCGGAACGATTAACAATTTCCATTTTACGCACATTTTCCAAGCGATTTCCATGCTGAACTTTGCCTCGTGGTATTCGGTAGTGTTTGGTATCGCCGCAATCTTTATGCTGATTGTTTGCGGTGCGCTTTTGATGGCGTTTTTGGATAAACACATGCGTATCGGTAAACGCACGCTCACGGGTATTCTTTCTAAATTGAACGACAACCTTGTATCGACGGCGGGCTTCGTTATTCTTCTTTTGGTGATTTACGAGCTTTGGACGCTTATCGTTTCGGCGCTTGTCTATCTTATGGCGATTATCCCCGTAGTATGGCTTGCGTACGTGTTGTCGATTATTGCGTATTTGGGCATGCACGTGCTTTTGATTTGGCTTGTAGGGAAAATCTATTTCTGGTTGCCTTGCATGCAAATCACGGGCTTTAAGGCGTTTGAAGCGCTCAGCTATTCGCAATACCTTATCTCGTCTATGCGCTGGAAGTTGCTTTTCTCGCAACTTTTCGTGTTGCTTTCGGTGCAAGCGCTCATTTGTCTTTGCGCGCTTTCGCCCTACACGTGGCTGTTCACCCTTCTTACGACGGTGTTCTATCTTTTCATCATCGTGCTTTTCTGTGTGCGTATGATGGTTGCGTATTTCGATAAAGATAACATTGAACGCGCTGATTTGAAGAAATATTATCACTAATTGATTACTAATTTATATAAGGACGGATTGAAATATGGATTATCGTAAAAATTACCAAAGCTGGTTAAACCACCCTGCACTTAACGACGAAGGCAAAGCGGAACTCTTGGCGGTGGCAAACGACGAAAAGGAACTTGAATATCGCTTCGGTGGCGAACTTGAATTCGGCACGGCGGGCATGCGTGGCGTTATCGGCTATGGTATGAATATGATGAACGTTTATACGGTAATGCGTGCTACGCAAGGTCTTGCTACGTGGATTAAAAGCCTTGGCAAAGAAGCGATGGAAAGGGGGGTTGTCGTTTCCTACGACACCCGTAGAAAATCGGCGGAATTTGCAAAAGCAACGGCGGAAGTTTTGGCAAAGAACGGCATTAAGGCGTATCTTTTTGACGACGTGCACCCCGTTCCTATGCTTTCGTACGCAGTGCGTTATTTGAAGACGATTGCGGGCGTAATGGTGACGGCAAGCCACAACCCTAAAGAATACAACGGTTATAAAGTTTACGGGGAAGACGGCGCGCAAATGTCTCCCGAGGACACCGCAAAAGTGGTTGATTATATCAACCAAATCGAAGATTATCTTTCCGTATCGGGCGAAGCAAACAGCGATTTGATTTTCCCCGTGCCTTCCAAACTCGACGATGATTACATCGAAGAATTGTCCCGTCTTACCCTTTCCAAAGAAGCGGTTGAAAAATGCGGGGCAAACTTAAAACTTGTTTATACGCCCGTACACGGCAGCGGATACGTTCCCGTCACGCGCATTTTGAAAAAGCTTGGCATCAACGCTACGATCGTAGAAGAACAAACGACGAAAGACACCGAATTTTCCACCGTTAAAGTGCCCAACCCTGAATATAAGGAAACCCTTTCGATGGGTATTGCGCTTGCAAACAAAATCAACGCCGACGTAGTGTTTGGGACCGACCCCGATTCCGACCGTCTTGGCGTAGCCCTTAAAAACGAAGCGGGCGAATTTGTGGCGCTTTCGGGCAACCAAGTAGGTATTTTGTTGCTTGATTATATCTTGACCAGACTTGCCGAAGACAACACTATGCCCAAAAACGCAGCGGTTGTAAAATCGTTCGTTACGACGGGTATGGCAAAAGCGCTTTGCGACGATTACGGCGTGGCTTTGTACGAAACGCCCGTAGGCTTCAAGTTTATCGGCGAAAAGATTAAACAATGGGAAAAGGATAACAAGCACACGTATATCTTCGGTTTTGAAGAATCTTGCGGTTATCTTCGTGGCACGCACGCAAGAGATAAAGACGCAGTCGTTGCATCCATGATTTGTGCGGAAATGGTTTGCTATTACGCTTACATCGGCAAATCGGTGTTCGATAGATTGCAAGAAATCTATGCAAAATACGGCTACGTGCTCGATAAAAACGTTTCTATTCAATACTCGGGCTTGAATGCTATGAAGGAAATGAACGCCGTAGTCAACGCCCTTAAAACGATGAAAGTGGACGATTTTGCAGGCGTGAAAGTGGAAGCGGTACGCGATTATAGTGCGGCAAAACGCACCGATTGCAACGGCAACGTAGAAGCACTTGATATTCCTAAATGCAACTGCGTATATTACGAACTTGAAGGTGGTTCGTTCGTATGTGTTCGTCCGTCGGGGACTGAACCGAAACTCAAAATTTACTATTCGTTAAAGGCGAAAGACGAAGCTTCGGCGGATGCGAAAATGCAAGAAATTTCCACGGCGGTAAACGCGCTTTTAGAGAAGGCGAAAAACTAACAATAACAAAAGAACAGCGGTTGCGATAAACCGCTGTTTGTTCAAATTTTTGCAAACTATGGATAAGTTATAAAATAAAATTGTAATGAACGTTTATTATCCGTAGCGAACGTTTGAGTGGGGAAGTTTTTTACCCGTCCTTAAAGGGACGGGCATTGCTCAACGCTCCAAATGAAATTGTAGTAAGGAGTGTACGTGTATGAAAAAGAAATGGCTTTTAGGATTGCTTGCGTTGTGTATGAGCGTATCAACGCTTGCCCTTGTCGGTTGCGGTGAAAAGGACGGCGAAAACGACGGGGGGAATATCGAACAAGGTGGCGGTGGTGTGGAAACGCCCATAAGCTATACGGTTGTGTATGAAACAAACGGTGGGTCGTTTTCCGACGGGACAACGCGTATGAGTGTCACCGTAGTTGAAAACGGTAAACTTTCCGCTCCCGAAGCCCCTATCAGAGCGGGGTATTCGTTTATCGGTTGGGACAGTGAAAACGGAGAAGATACGTGGGATTTCACCACCGATACGATAACGGGGAATATTACGTTATACGCTATGTGGGAGCAAAAACCCGTCGTTATCGTAAGCGTGGACGGTGCAACAATAGAAGAAGACGTAATATCTATGTTCGTGGACAAAGACACGGATAGCGTATCGCTTGCGGATAAGGTCGTTTGTTCCGAAGATACTACTTGGAAATTGTGCTATGATATGCTCGGTGAAATGGAAATTTCCGACAAAATAGCGGTGGGACAGGACGGTGTTTTGCAAGACGGCGATAACGAATTTTACTTGATAGTCGGTTCGATAGACGGCACAAAAGTAGTCGTTTACGAGTTGAACGTGTTTAGAAGTTTTCCCGTTGTCGTGTCTTATATGAACGGTGAAAGTTTATTAAAAGAAGAATTCGGCTACGCAGGTTGCGAATACGTAGCGGAGTATATGCCCCAAATTACGGGTTATACGTTTAATTACTGGGAAACGTCGGATGGCGCGCGTTATCAAACGCAAAAGCTGTGGACGGGGATTTCTCTGACGGCAAATAAAACTCCAAACGACTATACGGTGTCTTATGACGTAAACGAAGGCGACGAGTTATCGTCGTTGGGAGAACAACTCGTCTATGATAGGGAATATACGCTTGCAACGCCTACGCGCACGGGATATACTTTCCTTGGTTGGTCGTATAAAGGCACGCTTTTGACGGACGAAAGTGGAAAGAGTATTTTGCCTTGGGCTATTGCGGAAGACATTACGGTTAAGGCGGAGTGGAAAGTCAACGGATATCCCGTTTTGTTGGATAGATACGAAATCGGCGGTGAAGTGTCGGGTGCGGACACTTACGATTATAATGGCGACGTAAGTATTACGGCAAGCACGGCGGGCGGCTACGTATGGCTTGGTTGGTATAACGGCGAAGAGCTTTTAACCAACGAATTAACTTACGAGTTCAAAATGCCTGCGGAAGAAGTATTTTATACTGCAAGGTGGATTGCCGTGCCCGTCGTTGAAAGCAACAATTCTAAGGCGGGTAGCGTATCGGTGTTGAACGGACAATACGTGGTAGGTCAAGAAGCGACGATAACGGCAACTACGCTCGATTGCGTATATGAATTTAAGGGTTGGTATGACGGGGAAGAAGAATTGACAAAAGAACTTTCCTATACTTTCCAAATGCCAGCGAAAAAAGTGACGTACACGGCGAAGTGGGAAGTGATAGCAGGGATGGAATTATTCGTTGTTTATAGCTCTGACGAAACCACTTGCACGATTACGGCGTTGAGAGATAAAACGATAGAAGAACTCGTTATCCCGAACTGTGTGACGAGTATTGGGTATGGAGCGTTTCAATTTAACGATACGTTAAAGAGTGTGATAATCGGTGACGGTGTGACGAGCATTGGCGAAGTCGCGTTTGACGATTGCAGTAATTTAACGAGAGTCGTTTTGGGCGATAACGTAGAAAGTATCGATATGTATGCGTTCCGTTCTTGCAAAAATTTGACGAGCATAGAGATTTCGAATAGCGTAAAGAGTATCGGTATGTATGCGTTTTATAATTGTAGCAGTTTAACGAGCGTAGTAATTCCCAAGGACGTGACGAGTATCGCTAAAGACGTATTCTCTAAGTGCAATAACGTGACGATTTATTGCGAAGCGGAAGCGCAACCTAACGGTTGGGATTCTCAATGGAACGAGTCGAATCGCCCCGTATATTGGTACAGTAAAAATGAGCCTACGACGGCAGGTAATTATTGGCATTACGTAAACGGCGAGCCTACTAAATGGTAAACAAAAAAGAGAGCTTCGGCTCTCTTTTTTTTTGGTTTATTTTCGTCTTGTTATCTTCAAAGGTGATATGGGGACGTTGAAACGGTTGGGCGGTTTTATTTAATACTTGCTTTGTATTCTTTGGGGGTCATACCCGTGTATTGCTTGAAGACGTAAGAAAAATGCGCTACCGTATCAAAACACAGTTTTTCCGCAATATCGGTGAAAGAGTGCTTTCTACGAATCAATTTCTTCGCTTCGTCGATTTTTAATTTTAAGTAGGTGCGATAAATGCTAGTGCCCGTTTTTTGCTTGAAAAAGGAGCAAAGGTGCGTTTTTCCGTAGTGCAGCTTTTCGCAAAGTTCGTCCAAAGAAAGGGTGTCGTAAATCTTGGAAGAAAGAAATAAGACGATTTCGTCTTGCAAATCGCTTGAAGAAGAAATTTTCGACACGAAAAACTCTTGTTGGGCGTTTTTGTGGTTGGCATTTCGGAGCATGTAGATAAGCAATAATTCGATTTGGTTTTTCAAAACTTGCTCGCCGCCAAGGTTGGGGTTTTCACGAAGTACAAGCTTGTCCAAATCGGGGTCGAAATCGGGCAAAACAAACGTTTCTCTCGCTTCCGACATAATGCTTTGTAGAAGATAACGATATTCGTTTGGCACAAGATATTTTTTGTCGTTGAAAAAGCGCATGCTCTCGCTTCGGCACTCAAATGAACAAATGAACACGTTTGCATCTTCCCCTAAACACTCGATATGGTGGGGCTGGTTGGGTTTGAGGAAAATCATCTCGCCTTGTTTGACGAGTACGCTCTCTTCTTCTTTTATAAGAAGAAAATCGTTTTTGTCGGCATAGTTGATTTCCCAAAAGTCGTGTTTTTCCGTCTTGGAAACGTATCCTTTTTCCAACTCTTGATAATGGATTGTGACAATTTTTTGCACGTTTAGAAAGTTGGAAATCTTGTGTTTATAAAATTTTTTCTCTTGCGTAGCTTGTTCCATATATCAAGTATATCACGTTCCGTTTTATTTGTAAAATATTTCGCCCGCAATTTTGCGAAATATTTTGTAAATTTACAGTAATATTTTCTATTGAAAATATATGCAGCGGGAGTATAATATAGGTATAAAATCACGTTAGAGAGGAAAACGTATTATGAAAATGCCTGTTTTGGACAAGAACTTTTATCCCATGATCAAAGCGCTCCGCGATTTTGAAGCGGAAGTTGCAAAAAGTGCAAACCCCGTTGAAGTGACTCTTATTGCGGAAAGAAGCGGTGGTTACAACTACGTTTACAAGTACAATGCGCTTGCAGACGGGGTAAACGACGCATTTAATTTTAGAATCGCTGAAAGACTTGCAAAGACGATTTTGTGGGTAGTTGGCGGTTTCAAAATTTACGTAGCAGGTAGCAAATCCATTTACGAATATTTGAAAAAAGCATACACGATGGAAGGTCTTCGTGCGTTCGACGTAGAATTCATGAGCGGCGTTTACGAAAAGCCTTTTGAAGTTGTTTGGCTTGAACAAGACGAAATCCCCGCGCAAAAGAACAACTCTATGCGCGTTGGCGGTCACTTGAAAGGTTGCCGTATCGGCTTCGACGCGGGTGGCTCGGATAGAAAGGTTAGTGCGGTTATCGACGGCGAAGTTGTGTACAGCGAAGAAGTTGTATGGAACCCGAAAATCACCACCGATCCCACCTATCACTACAACGAAATTTTGACGGCTATGAAGACGGCGGCTTCCAAAATGCCCACCGTTGATGCAATCGGCGTATCGTCCGCAGGCGTTTACGTTGACAACAAAATCATGGTTGCTTCTTTGTTCGTTAAGGTTGACAAAGAAAAGTACGGCGATTATATCAAGTACATGTACATCAACGTTGCAAAGGAAATGAGCAAAGAACTCGGCAAAGAAATTCCTTTGGAAGTTGCAAACGACGGCGACGTAACGGCACTTGCAGGTGCAATTGATTTGGAAGACAACGGTATTCTCGGTATCGCAATGGGTACGAGCGAAGCAGTTGGCTACATCAACACGCAAGGCGGCGTAAACGGTTGGCTTTCCGAACTTGCTTTTGCACCCGTTGACTTCAACGAAGGCGCAATGGTAGACGAATGGAGTGGCGACGTAGGCGTTGGCTGTAAATATTTCTCGCAAGATGCAGTTATCAAACTTGCTGAAGCGGGTGGACATAAGTTTGCAGACGGCTTGACGCCCGCGCAAAAACTTAAGGAAATCCAAGCGCTTATGGAAAAGGGCGATGCTCTTGCGGCGCAAATCTACGAAGATATCGGCGTATATTTGGCAAACACCATTCCTTTCTACGCAAGATTCTACGAAATCAAACACATGCTTTTGCTTGGTCGTGTAATGGGCGGTAAAGGCGGCGACATTATCCTTGCAACGTGCAAGAAAGTGCTTGCGGAAGAATATCCCGAATACGCACATATCGACATCGGTTTGCCCGATGAAAACAGCCGTCGTGTAGGTCAAAGTATCGCAGCGGCTTCCTTGCCTGCAAACCTTTAATGGAGAATTATACAAATGAAAGTATTTAGAAACGCCACCGTCTACGTGGACGGTAAGGGCTTGAAAAAATGCACGGTAGCTTTCGATGAAACGATTAAGAGTATCGGCAAAAAGGGCAAGGGCGAAGAAATCGCTCTTCCCGAAAACGCCATCGTTTTGCCCGGGTTTATCGATCAACACGTACACGGTGCGGGTGGTTCGGACGGCATGGACGGCACGATAGAAGATATTTCTATCATTGCCAACACGCTCGCGAAAGAAGGTACGACGTCCTTCCTTGTGACGACGATGACGCAAAGCAAGGAAAATATCCTTAAAGCAATGACGGCTGTTAAGGACTACTGCGAAGCGGATAAAAAGGACGGCGCAAGAGTGGTTGGTATCCATCTCGAAGGTCCGTTTATTGCGGCGGCGCATAAGGGCGCACAACCGCTTGAATACGTTGCAACCCCCGATATTGCGGTGTTTGACGAATATAATGCAGCAAGTGGCAACGCTATCAAAATCGTTTCCCTTGCTCCCGAAATCGAAGGCGCGGAAGCGTTGATTAAACACCTTGACGAAAATGGCGTAGTTGCATCTATCGGACATACGGGCGCAAAATATAACAACGTGGTAAGCGCAGTTGAAGCGGGCGCGAAAAACGTCACGCACACCTACAACGCTCAATCGGCTTTGCACCATAGGGAAATCGGCGTAGTGGGCAGCGCAATGCTTGTTGACGAATTGAATTGCGAATTGATTGCCGACACCATCCACGTGTCCGTTCCCGCAATGAAATTGCTTGTCAAAAATAAGAAAGCGGATAAAATTTCCCTTATCACGGATGCTATGCGTGCAAAGGGTATTCCCGACGGCGAAAGCGAACTTGGTGGACAAAAAGTATTCGTTAAAAACGGCGAAGCTCGTTTGGCGGACGGTACGCTTGCTGGCAGCGTTTTGCGCATGAATAGAGCGATTGAAAACGTAGTGACGAAAGTGGGCGTTCCCTTTGAAAAGGCGGTCGATTTCGCTACGATTAACCCCGCAAGATTGCTTGGCATCGACAAAGAAGCAGGCAGCATTAAAGTGGGCAAACGTGCCGATTTCGTAGTGCTTAACGATAAATACGACGTTGTTCTCACCGTACGTGGCGGCGAAATTATCTATCAAGCATAAATCAAATCATAATAAAAAACTCGAACGCTTTGTTCGAGTTTTTTTTATTTTTACAAAATATCAATTACGCTGTCAAAACGGGGGAGAATATCAATTTGCGGATACAGCTTTAAGGCTTCTTCCTTTTCCGTTTCGCCGTAGCCCGTCAACACAAGCGCCGCTTGCGCACCCACGTTTATGGCGCATGCAATATCGCTGATTCTATCGCCCACGACAAGACACTCTTGTGGAAGAATATGCAATTTTTTTGCGATTGTAAGAAGCAGTCCGCTTTTGGGTTTACGACAATCGCAGTTATCGTCGTTGTCGTGCGGACAAATCGCCCAAGCATCTACGCCGTAATAGGAAAATTCCTTGCCAAAATCATATCCCTTTCCCGTGCCCCGCGCAATGCTTGCTTGGTTGGAAATTATCCCCACGAGAAAACCTTTCGCTTTGATTTCGTCAAACGTTTTTTTAATATCCGCAAACGGCGCAAAAGTTTGGGGGAAACGCTTATCGGAAAGCTCCCCAAGCGTGCCGTCACGGTCAAATAATATACATCGTATCATATAAGCAGTATAACATATCCAAGTTGATAAGTCAAACGCCCAAAAGCTGTCAAAACCCGTCGAACGCACTAAAAAATAAAAATTTCAACATTTTGCAACATTGTTATTCCATTTTGCTTGACTTTTTCTCAAAAATATGGTATTTAATATATATAAGTATTTTTTTGGAGAAAGGGTATGTTCGACGTAAATGATTTTTTAAGCGTGTATAAAGGCAAGCGTGCATTTGTAGAAGAATCGGAGTATTTTACGCTGTTTTTAGAAATGTTGCAAGACGAAAAATTGTGTGAACATATCCGTTTTTGCAACGACGTTTTGCAAATTCCGCCCGTGTACGTGTTTGTAAAATATTATAAAGACGTATTTAACCGTGAAATGACAATCAGCGAAAAGCGTGGGCTTGGTTCGTGCTTTGGGTACTTATTTCAAAACATGTGGGGGTATAGTAAGGCAACGCTCACGTGGGTAGGCGAAAAAACGACGAATATTAAAAATGCAAGTTATTTTGTGATGTAAAAATATGTTTTATCAAGAAAAGAATATTAACAATAAATCGGAATACAATAACATCGCGGAAAGCGAACTTGCGGGTGATGATTATTTGCAAAAGATTTTGGACGGGGTGATGCAAAACGCCCGCGTGCAATTTCCCGAACATAAAAAGTGTGACTTTACGTCTGATTCTCGCACGGAAAAACGTCTTTGCCATTGTTTGGTGCTTTATGGCGATGAAAATGCCGAATGCAAAACGTGTCCTTTAAAAGACAACCCTTTCTTTGCGAAAAAAATTAAAAACGCAACGATGTTGGAATACGAAATTGCCGCTTCTAATACAAAGGGCGACGGTATCGGTGGGGTGGATTTGTTGATGGAACACGATGGAAAGTTGTATTGTACCGAGTTCAAACCCGCTTGGAATAAGGAATCCATTTTGCGTATGGCTACTGAAATCATCACCTATACGCACATTTTGGATAAAGAAAAAGAAGCGTTTGTGCAACGCTATGGTGAATATGAAAAAGCAATTATGTTCACGCATGGTAGCGAACAATGGAGACAATGGACGGACAAGAAATATGCTTACGCTGTCCGCCCACGCTTGCGTAGAATTATTGAAATGGAAGGCATTTCCGTCTTTTGCTTGAAGTTGGAAAACGGAGAATACGTAGTAGAAAAATTAAATTAAGCCACACGGCTTAATTTTTATATCTTTGCAATATGGAATACTAATTTAGAAAAGGGAATTATGCAAGTAAACGTAGGGATATTTTGGGTAATAAAAGGCAAGGTGTATTGCCAAAAAGAAGGGAAGGAAAAAGAGAGCGCAAGCAAGGATAAACGGACGAAGTTGACGGGGATAATGGACAGTGGTTTGGGGCATTTCAAGGTGTGGAACATAGTATATTCCAAACGCTTTCCGTTGGCGGATTTTGCTAAATATCCCCGAGGTAGAGTTGTGTTTGATTTGAAAAAGAACGAGCATATTATCTACGCGGACGATTGTATCTCTATCAAGAAGATAGGGGAAATCGTTAAAGCGTTTGGGATAGAAAAATATCGAGTGGAAAAGGACGAACATTATTCGTGCGACAAGTGCGTAAAAAGGAAGAAGTTGTGGGAAGATTAACAACAAACATTTTAAGGGGCGAAGAAAAGATCGGGGAAAATTTAATAGAAGTGACGGACGGGGAAAGCACGATTTTGTTAGAGTGTGGCACAGCGTTGTATCCCACGCCTAAAACGGACGAAAAAGAGAAAAGGGTGGTGGAAAGCGCGTACGATGGCATTATCGTTTCCCATTACCACGATGACCACGCCGCCTTGCTAAAATATCCGCTGAAAGCGAAGCATATCTATATGGGGCGGGGCGCTTATCAAATTTTAGAATATCGCAAGGGTATTTGCGATGAAAATAAAGCAAAGGTGCGTTTTTTGCAAGATTGTCAGCCTTTTAGCATAGGAGCTATCGTATGCAAGCCCTATTTGTGCGATCACTCGGCATACGATAGTTATATGATAGAACTTTCGCTTGGCGATCAAAACGTATTGTACACGGGGGATTTTCGTGCCAACGGGCGCAAGAGTTTTGAAGGTTTGCTTTGCAAGCTGCCTACGAAGACAACCCGCCTCATCATCGAAGGTACAACGCCCACCTATCAACGCCAAACGGAGCGATTGTTGGAAGAAAAAGCGGCGCAACTTTTCAAGAAATACGATAGGGTATTTGTGTTGCAAAGCAGCTTAAACGTGGATAGGCTCGTCAGTTTTTATCGGGCAAGTAAGCAAGCGGGAAAACCGTTTATTATGGGTATGACGGCGGCGGACGTTTGTGCTGGGCTGCCAAATATCCCCAATCCCCTTCGATACGCCGATTGCTACACCTATTTATCCACGTCCGTGATGGAAGGAACGCACAAGGCAATTAAGGAAAAATACAAGGATAAATTGTTGGGACGAAGTGAAATTGCCAAGAAAGGGCAGTTCGTCATGCTGATAAATGCGTATATGTTGCACTATCTACAATCCTTAAAGGAAAAGGTGGACTTAAAGGGAAGCGTGCTGATATATTCCATGTGGCAAGGCTATAAAGAAGAAATGCAAGATTTTTTAGGTGGCGTGCGAGATTTAGGGATAAACGTGGTGGACTTACACGTTTCGGGGCATGCGGATATAGAAGCGGTGAAAAAAGTGATTATTCGTACGAATCCGCAAGAAGTGAATTTCGTCCATACGAGCAAGGATGATTCGCTTTTGTGGGAAGCGTTGCTTTGGAGTATGCAACTTGGCAAGGTAAACGATTCGTTTATAGAACGAAAAACGCAAACGGGCTGGGGAAAGGTGCGAGAAGCGTTTTTAGAACTTGAAAAAAGGGGATATATCCGATACGATAAGGGCTATCGTTTGCTTGACGACAACGGATAATGCCCGCATAAGCACTAAAAACTTTTACAAAGCATAGGATAAAGGGGATAATTTTTTGTGGAAAGGATAAAATTTTCAAAAAAACACTTTCAAAAAGACAAAAAATGTGTTATAATGGAGAGAGCGTGTGCAAGTATTTTTCAAAGAAAAATATCAACGGTTTGACGTAGAAGTACCTTTCAGCTTTGCTTTGCACGGCAGTATGGGCGTTGGGGGCAACGCTTTGGGCTGTTTTTACCCCAAAACTATCAAAGAATTACAAACGCTTGTAAACGCCTTGCAAGAAGATAAAATCCCTTTTCTTGTGCTTGGCAATTTGACCAACGTTTTGCCGTGTGACGAGCCGATAGAAAAAATAGTCGTATGCACGAAAAAAATGATAGGCGAAAGGGCGGACGAAAACTTTTTCCCAGCGGGCATTTCGGCGGCGAAACTTTTGTTCATTTGTCAGCGTGATAAAAAAAGCGGCGTAGAATTTTTAGACGGAATTCCTTGCACGCTTGGCGGTGCGCTGTTTATGAATGCGGGTGTCAACGGCAAGTATATGTCGGACGTGGTGGAAAGCGTGGATATTTACAAGGACGGTAAAGTGCAAACGCTTTGCAATGCCGATTGTAAATTTGCCTATAAACAAAGCGTGTTTATGGACGGGCAAAGCGTTATTTTAGGCGCAAAACTTGCTTTGAAAAATGCTACAACGGAAGAAATTATTTCTTTGCGACAAGCGTATAAAGATAGGCGCAAACACTTGCCTAAAGGCAAAAGCATGGGTTGCGTGTTCAAAAACGTTTGCGACGTATCGGCGGGCAAGCTGATTGAAGAAGCGGGCTTGAAAGGCTTGCGCGTAGGCGGGGCGGTTGTGTCAAGCGAGCACGCAAATTTTATTATCAACGACAACCACGCTACGGCAAAGGACGTGGCTACGCTTATTAAAATTATCAAAAACGCCGTGTATTCAAAACACAATATACGGCTGGAAGAAGAAATTCGATATCTACACTAAAAAAGGAGAAAAGCGGTGCTGTTAACGGGAGATTATCATACGCATACACCCTATTCGCACGGGAAGAATACGGTTGCTCAAAACGTGGCGGCGGCAAAAGAGAAGGGATTGAAGCAAATTGCAATCACCGACCACGGCTTTGCCCACCAAGCGTTTGGCGTGAAAAGAAAGGAAATCCCTGCGTGCAGACAAGAGTGTATAAAAGCGGAAGAAGAATATGGCGTGAAAGTGCTTTTGGGCATGGAAGCGAATATCCTTGGCTATTCGGGCTTGACGGATATGGCGGCGCGCGATTATGAAAATTTTGATATTTTCAACTGCGGCTTCCACGTGTTCATCGCTTGCAAACCCCTTTCCCACAGCTTTGGTTATTTTTGGGCGAACTTACTTGCAAGAAAGCTTTTTCACCATAACTCGCAAGCTTTGATAAAGCGCAACACGAAAGCGTATATTGAAGCGATAAAAAACAACCCGATTGACACGCTTACGCACCTTTCTTACGTATGTCCCGCAGACGTTTTGGAAGTGGCAAAGTGCGCCGCCGATTACGGCACGTATTTAGAACTAAACTCGAAAAAAACGCACTTGACGGACGAACAGCTTATGCAAATCGTGCAAACGACGTCCGCGCGTTTTATCATCAATTCGGATGCGCATTCGGCAGATAGGGTAGGGGATACGAAGATTGTCGAAGAGCAACTTTTGCGTATCGGCTTTCCTATGGATAGAATTGATAACATCGATGGGCGATTACCCAACTTCCGCTTTGCGGAGTATAAAAAACACCTTTAAGGGGATAAAATGAGTTTCACAAGCGATTTGAAAAAAGAAATAATTAACCGCTTTGTATCGGAAAGCAAGACGGACGGCGAGAAGAAAGCCGCTTTTTCCGCCTTCCTTCGTACAAGCGGTACTTTGGGAGTGCAAGAAAACGAGCCCACTTTTTTCCTTGTGAGTGAAACGGAATACGTGGCGGAATTTTTCATGCGTACGTTTGCGGAAACGTTCGGTGCGGAACTTTCGGTGACGCACGCCGTCATGGATAGAATGAGCGGTAGGGACAAGCTCGTTTTGCTTTGCCCTAAAAATCTTGGTAGAGAAACGCTTTCCGCTTTGCGTTTATTAAAGCGTGAAGGCAATGATTTTCGTGAGGGGATTTGTAAAATTCTCACCCGTGGTGACGAGAGGAAAATTGCCTATATCCGTGGTGCGTTTTTGGGCGGCGGCAGTTGCACGCTTCCCACTGACGGAGGCACGGGCTATCACTTGGAAATCGTTTTCAACGAAAAGAAAACGGCGAAAGATTTTTGTTTGATGCTTGATGAATTCGATTTGTTTGCAAAGTGGATAGAGCGCAAAGAAACGTACGTCGTGTACATCAAAAGCAAGGAAGCAATTTCCGATTTCCTTGCCGTTATCGGCGCGAGAAACACGCTTAAAAAGTTTGCGGGGATTGCGGAAAAGCGTGACGAAGCAAACAACGACAACCGCGCGAGAAACTGCATGGCGGGCAACGCTGATAAGACGGCGATTGCGGCGGTGAAACAAGTGGTTGCCATCAAAAAGATAGAAGAAAAAACGCATTATAAAGATTTGAGCGAAGAACTTACTACGCTTGCAAAGCTCCGCTTAAAGCACCCCGAAAAGACGTTGCAAGAACTTGCAAATATGCTTGGGGTAAGCAAGAGTTGTCTTAATCACCGTATGCGTCGGTTGATAGAAATTGCGGAGGAACTGTAAAGGAAAAGGGAAAATTATGACGGATTTTGTGCATTTACATTTACATACGGAATACAGCCTTTTGGACGGTGCGGCAAAGGTTGACGATTTGGTTGAACACCTTGTCAAAAACAATATCAACGCTTGCGCCATCACCGACCACGGCAATATGTACGCTTCCCTTTATTTTGCGGAAGAGTGCGTAAAGAAAGGCATTAAATACATTATCGGCTGCGAATTGTACGCCGTGGATAACCATCTCGTTCGTCCTGCGCAAGGAAGAAACGAGCACTTGGTTTTGCTTGCAAAAAATAAGACGGGTTATAAAAACATTGTAAAACTCGATTCCCTTTCCTATATCGAAGGGTATGCGGGCGGCAAACCGAGAATTAGTTATGATTTGATTAAACAGCACCACGAAGGGGTTATTTGCCTTTCGGCGTGCTTGGCAGGCAGAATGCCCCAACTTCTTTTGAAAGGGGATTATGAAGGGGCAAAGAAATGGGCAAAGGAAATGAAAGACGTCTTTGGTGACGATTTCTATATCGAATTGCAAGACCATGGCATTGCCGAACAAAAGCAAATCATGCCCGACCTTATCAAGATTGCAAGAGAACTTGACATCGGTTTGGTTGCTACCAACGACGTGCATTATATCGAAAAAGAAGACTGGGAAATGCACGAAGTTTTGCTTTGTATCCAAACGAAATCCACGCTTGCGCAACCGAAAATGCGCTTTGACGAACACGAATTTTACATGAAATCGGGTGACGAAATGGCGGAACTTTTCCACTACGTACCCGATGCAATTTCCAACACCCGTGTGATTGCGGATAAGATTGAAGAACCCGTATTCGATTTGAAACCTTGGGGTGACCCCGTGCGTGACGAATCGCTTATCCCCTTGTATAAACCGGATGACGGCTCGACGTCGGCGGACTATATCACAAGGCTTGCGTGGGAGGGCATTGCACAGCGTTATAGCGAGATTACGGACGTCATCAAAAAGCGTGTGGAATACGAGCTTAGCGTCATCATCAAAATGGGCTATGCCGACTATTTCTTAATCGTTTGGGACTATATCAACTGGTCGCGCTTGAACGGTATTCCCGTAGGACCTGGGCGTGGTTCGGGGGTAGGTAGTATCGTAGCGTACGCAATCGGTATTACGGACGTTGACCCTTTGAAATACGATTTGATTTTCGAGCGTTTCTTGAACCCCGACCGTGTATCCATGCCCGACTTCGACGTCGACTTTTGCACCCGCCGCCGTGCGGAAACAATCGAATACGTTCGTGAAAAATACCACCCCGAAAACGTAGCGCAAATCGTCACGTTCGGTACGCTTGCTTCGCGTGCTGTTATCAAAGACGTAGGGCGTGTTATGGGCGTGCCGTATTCGGAAACGGATAAAGTGGCAAAACTCATGGACGGCAAATCGACGATAGGCGAATTGCTTGGGCGAAAGATTCCCAAGATTGAAAAACAGCTTGAAGATACGTCGCTTGACGAAGATAAGCGCAAGGATATTGAAAAGAAGCTTGCCGAACAAAAACAAAAGCGCAACCCCGAATTTATCGAAGTTTACGAAAGCAACCCTGAAATCAAGAAAGTTATCGACATGGGCTTGAAACTTGAAGGTATGCCCAAGAATACTTCCGAACACGCGGCAGGGGTTATCATTTGTAGCAAAGTGCTTGCGGACAACGTACCTTTGGCAAGAAACGGGGACGATATCGTCACGCAATTCGATATGAAGGAATCGGAATCGATAGGGCTTTTGAAGATGGACTTCTTGGCTCTTACCACACTCACCGATATCCAAAACACACTTGAATATATCAAAGAAGGCAAGGGGATTGACATCGATTTCAACAAAATCGGCGTGGACGTACCCGAAGCGTACGAACTTATTTCCTCGGGCGATACGGACGCGGTGTTCCAACTCGAACAAGGCGGCATGAAACGCTTTATGAAAGAGTTGCAACCCAACTGTTTGGAAGACTTGATTGCAGGTATTTCCCTTTATCGTCCCGGTCCTATGGACTTTATCCCCAAGTATATTGAAAATAAACACCACCCCGAAAAGATTACGTACGATACGCCTTTCTTAGAGCCGATTTTGAAAAACTCGTACGGGGTAATTATTTATCAAGAACAAGTTATGCAAATCTTCCAACAGCTTGCAGGCTATTCGCTTGGACAAGCAGACTTGGTACGCCGTGCCATGTCTAAAAAGAAGAAGAAAGAGCTGATGGAACAAAAGGATAAATTTATCTACGGTGCGCCCGACGAAGGGATTACGGGTTGCGCAAGTTTGGGTATCCCCGCCGACGTTGCGGGCAAAATCTTTGCCGATATGGAAAGCTTTGCTTCGTATGCGTTCAACAAATCGCACGCGGCGGCTTATGCGGTTATCGCCTATCGTACGGCGTATTTGAAGGCGTTCTATCCAAGAGAATTCTTGGCGGGTATCTTAAACGATAGAATTGATAAGATTGAAGAAATCTCCAAATACATCGTTTATATGAAGGAAAAAAATATCCAAGTATTGCCCCCCGACATCAACAAGTCGAAAGCAATCTTCTGGGTAGAAGGGGACGGTATTCGTATCGGTCTTGGCGCGCTTCGTGGCGTTGGGCAAGACGCAATTGCGCTCGTTATCAAAGAACGTGAAGAAAACGGCGAGTTTAAGGACTTTGGCGATTTCGTTTCCCGTTGTGCGAAGTTTATCAATAAGCGTATTATCGAAAGCTTAATCTATGCGGGTGCGTTCGATTCGTTTGGTTGCAACCGTCAACAAGTGGCTTCCGTGTACGAAGAAGTGTACGCCCGTGTGAACGCGCTCGATAAGCAAAAGGCGGGAGATCAACTTTCCCTTTTTGGCAGCATTATCGAAGAACAAAAAATTGAAGTCACCTTCCCGAACATCGAAGAATATGATACGATGGAAAAACTTTCCAAAGAAAAATCGGTGCTTGGCGTTTACGTAAGCGGGCACCCGTTTGAAAAGTTTTTGCCCTATTTCAAGGATAGAAATTTCAACTGCTTGATGCTCAATGCGTACACGGAAGACGAAGAAACGGGCATTAAAACGTACACCGAACTTTCGGACGGTATGGCTGTTTCCATGGGCGGTATGATTGCCGCAAGCAAGAAGTTGAAAACCAAGTCGGGACAACTTATGGCGTTCATTACGGTAGAAGATATGTACGGCTCGGTAGAGTGCGTTTGCTTCCCCAAAGTGTACGACAAAATCCGTGGTTTCCTTGAAAACGATAGGGTAGTTTCCGTGACGGGTAAAATGAGTATCGACGCGGACAAAACCCCCGCTATTATCGTAGATAAAATGGTGGAATTTATCCCCGAAGAAGAGAAGAGTCCCGTGGTGCAAAATACGGTGGCAAAGCCCGTGCAACCTATAAGGGAAGAAAAGCGTGACGAAGATAAAAAACTGTGGCTCAACGTATCGGGTATGGACGATGACGACATGGAAGAATTGATGGAAACGCTCACTTTCTACGAGGGAAAAACGCCCGTATATTTCGTAAAAGACGGCAAAAAAATGCTCTGTTCGCAAAAGGTTACGGCGGGTAGGGGGCTGATGGCAGAGCTTTCCGCATTCTTGCCTGAAAATTGCATTAAACTTTTATAAAAGATTTATAAAATTGCGAAAAGGGTGTTAAAATAGTTGTATTTTGTCGAAAAATCGGTATAATATAACGTGGACATATAGAGTATCGTCAAGTTTTTGCTCGCCCGTATGGTTTGGACGGTATTTGCAAAAAATAACCATGGGAAAAATACTTGAAAGAAAAATGGTTTGAGGTAGTAAAATGAAAAGAATCGGTTTGCTTACGAGTGGTGGCGACGCCCCCGGTATGAACGCTGCAATCCGTGCGGTAGTGCGCTCGGGTATCTATTTCGGTATGGAAGTATTCGGTATCGAACGTGGTTATGCAGGTCTTATTGAAGATAAGCTTATCCCTATGGAAATGCGTAGCGTTTCCAACATCGTACAATTTGGCGGCACGAAACTTCGTACGGCAAGATGTATGGAAATGTTGACGGAAGAAGGTCAAAAGAAAGCGGTTGCTACCCTTGAAAAACACGGCATTGACGGTCTTGTAGTAATCGGCGGCGACGGCTCTTTCCGTGGTGCAAGAGTGCTCAGCGAAAAGTACGGCGTGCCTACCATCGGTATCCCCGGCACGATTGACAACGACCTTGAATACACCGATTACACGCTTGGTTTTGATACGGCTGTAAACACTTGCTTGGATATGATCAACAAGCTTCGTGATACGATGACTTCGCACGAACGTGTTTCCGTTGTAGAAGTTATGGGTAGACATTGCGGCGACATCGCTTTGTACAGCGGTATCGCATCGGGCGCGGAAATCATCGTCGTTCCCGAAGTTCCTTTGGAAATGGACAAAATCGTTGCAAGTGTCAATCGTTCCCGTGCAAACGGTAAACATTCCAACATCATCGTTGTGGCGGAAGGTGTTATGAGTGCGGACGAATTTGCAAAACGTTTGCAACCGCACACGGCTTATTCGGTACGTCCTACGTGTATCGGCCACGTACAACGCGGCGGCTCGCCCATGATGGCGGACAGAATGCTTGCGGCGCAATTCGGTAATAAAGCGGTTCGCCTTCTCAACGACGGCATCGGCAACCGTGCGGTTGGTATCAAGGATAACAAGATTATTGATATGGACATTATCGAAGCGGTTTCGATGAAGAAGGTGTTCAACTACGAACTTTACGAAACGTTGCAAATGATTTCGATGTAAAGAAATTTACGGGCTTGGTTCAAACCAAACCCGTTTTTTTTGGGGGGAAAGCAAATAAAAAGCGAAAAAGTACAACTTTTTTTCTCTTTTCATCTTGAAATTTGCATTTTTCTATGTTATAATAATTATAGTATATGGTAAGCATACTTTGGGAGTGGGCATAATGATTTTATCCGTTTGTATGAGTCCTTCTATCGACGTGACGATGGAGTTGGATTCGTTAAACGTTGGCATGACCAACGTCGTTAAAAATAAATCGTTTTCCTTGGGCGGCAAGGGCGTAAACGTCGCAATCGGCGTATCGAGAATGGGTTTCGATTCGTTTGTGACGGGGCTTATGTACGAAGAAAACGGATATAGATTTGAAAATGCGCTCGTGAAAGAAAACGTGCCGTTTTGCTTTGCGTGGAATAAAGGCCGTGTGCGCGAGAATTATAAATTTATCGACAGCCGTGCGATGCTCACGGAAATCAACGGTGTAGGGGAAGAAATTACCCTTGAAAAGGCGCAAGAAGTGCTTTCTATTATCAAAACACAATCGGCAAAAAGCAACGTCACCGTACTTTCGGGCAGTTTGCCCAAAGGCATTGACGCAAGTTTTTATGCGGACATGGTAAAAGCGGTTGCGCCTAATTCCTTGAAAATCGTCGATGCGAAGGGGGATAGATTATTCCATGCGCTCGATTGCGGTGTGGATTTGATTAAGCCCAACTTGGAAGAACTTGAAAACACCATGGGCAGACGTATCCAAGATCAACAAGATATGCTCGATGCGTGCTACGAGCTGATTGATAGGGGTACGAAGTGCGTGCTTTTGTCCCTTGGCAAGCGTGGCGCAGTTATCACCAACGGCAAGCAAGCCTTCCATTGCAGGAGCTTGAACGTGGCGATGAATTCCACGGTAGGCGCGGGCGACGGCATGGTTGCGGCAGCGGCAGTCCGCTTGGCGGAAGGTGCGCCCTTGTCTGAAATTTTACGCTCGGGCGTGGCGGCGGGTACGGCGACGGTCATGACGACGGGTACGGTGTCCTTTACCATGGAAAAATATAACGAAGTATTAAGCAATTTGCGTGTTGTAGAATTGTAAAAAACAAAGAAAATAAAACCTCGAAAAAGTCGTGTACTTTTTCGGGGTTTTTTGCATATACTGTATTATGTTTCGTTGCAAGTAGAGAGACGGTTATTCGGCGTTTTATCACGCCCAAAAACCCGTGACGGAAGCTGGAAAAAGCGCCGCCATCAAAGACGAATCGTCTCTCGCTTCGAAATGGAAAAATCGTTAAAAAAGGGTGGGTTGGCAATGACGAAAACGGAAAAAATTATTGTGGCGATTTTGACGATACTGCTTGGCGTATTGCTGATTGCCTTTCAAGAAACGGTGCTAAAAATCGCCGTTGCGCTCGTTGGATTTTTGCTGATTGCGCTGGCGCTTTTAGATTTTTTCCACAAATCCTATCCGCTTGCAATCGTCAAATTAGTGGCGGGTGTCGTCGTAATTTTGTTTGGCGTTTTTGCCGTCAAAGCGGTGGTGTATATCCTTGCGGGCTTGCTGCTTGTCTTTGGTTTGCTCCTTTTGTACGAGCGCTTTAGAGCAAGAGTTTATTGCGCTTCGCTATGGCAAAAAATAATTGCTTATTTGCTGCCCGCCATTTGCGTTTCGACGGGGATTTTGCTTCTTTTTGGCGGGGATAAAACGGCGGAATGGGTGTTTATCGTCAGCGGCGTTTTGATTATCGTCGAAGGTGGAATTTTGCTTGCAGACGTCTTTATAAGCGATTGAAAAAATATAAGAAATATTGCTCTGCGCAAAGCAGAGCTTTTTTCATGCTTAAAAGATAAAAATTTATCGATTTAGCGATTAAAAAACGCAAAAAAAGCCTTCAAGTTATTGTGCTTTATGAAATAATATGTTATAATAATGTTGTATCGTGAAATAAAATGCCCAAATACGCGCACGCATACGTGTATATGTAAAGGGGCGCACGAGAGAAAAATAGGAAAAAAATTAAAATACGGAGATAAAAACATGAACAACAAAGTTACTATCATTGGTGCAGGTTCCGTAGGTGCTACTGTTGCCTACACGCTCGTTGCGACGGGTTCGGTTGCTGAAATCGTGCTCATCGACGTCAACGTGGAAAAAGCAAAAGGGGAAGCAATGGACATTGTACAAGCTACGCCCTATTTGCACCCCGTAAAAATCTACAACGGCACGTACGAAGATGCGGCAGGTTCTGACATCGTTATCATTACGTCGGGCGTTGGTAGAAAACCCGGTCAATCTCGTATCGACCTTACGCAAACGAACGTAAACATTTTGAAGGCAATCGCGCCTCAAATCGTAAAACACGCTCCCGACGCGCTTTACTTGTTCGTTGCAAACCCTGTAGACGTACTCACGTATGTATTCTGCAAAATCACGGGCGTTCCCAAGAACCGTGTTATCGGTACGGGCTGTACGCTTGACAGCATTCGTTTGAGAACGCGCCTTTCCGAATTGTACTCGGTAAACCAAAAACAAGTACACGCATACGTTTTGGGTGAACACGGCGACAGCTCTTTCGTTGCTTGGTCGACGGCGGACATTTCCGGTATTCCTTTGGCTGAATACGAAGAAACGCTTGGCGATAAGGACGTTTTGAAAGTGACGCCTTATACGCACGAAGAAGTGGAAGAATACGTTAAAAAATCGGGCGGCAAGATTATCGCTGGCAAGGGCGCAACCTTCTACGGTATCGCAGCTTCCGTAAAACAAATCGTAGACAGCATCTATTCTAGCGCATATACGATTTTGCCCGTTTCTACGGTACTTGACGGCGAATACGGCGTATCGGACGTAGCGCTTTCCACCCTTTGCGCAATCGGTTCGCAAGGCGTTATCACGACGCTCACGCCCAAACTTTCGGAAGAAGAAGTTGCTAAATTCCAACACAGCGCACAAGTGTTGAAAGACGTTATCGCACAAATCGAAATCTAAACGGAGAAAAGAACTATGGAATATCGTATTGAGAAAGACACGATGGGGGAAATGCAAGTCCCCGCGGATAGATACTGGGCGGCACAAACGCAAAGAAGTTTCCAAAACTTCCGTATCGGCGACGAAGTTATGCCCCGTGAAATCACCAAGGCTTTCGGTATTTTGAAAAAAGCGGCAGCGCTTGCAAACTGGAAACTTGGTAAACTCCCCGAAGAAAAGAAAGACGCTATTTGCGCGGCTTGCGACGAAGTTATTTCGGGTGAATTGAACGGACACTTCCCGCTTGTTGTATGGCAAACGGGTAGCGGTACGCAATCGAACATGAATGCAAACGAAGTTATCGCAAATCGCGGCAACGAAATTGCAGGCAAAAAATTGTTGCACCCCAACGATGATATTAACAAGAGCCAAAGCTCCAACGACACCTTCCCCACGGCAATGCACATTGCGGCAGTCGTTGCAATCGAAGACAATCTCTTCCCCGCAATGGACACGCTTATCGCAACGCTTAAACGTTTGGAAGCGGAAAACGAAGGCATCGTTAAGAGTGGTAGAACGCACTTGCAAGATGCAGTTCCCATCGCATTCTCTCAAGAAATCAGCGGTTGGACGAACATGATTGAAAAGACGAAAGCGCAATTGACGTTGACGCTTGGCGGCTTGAAAGAACTTGCTCTTGGCGGCACGGCAGTTGGTACGGGCTTGAACGCACCCAAAGGCTTTGCGGAAGAAGTTGCGGTACAAGTAAGCGAACTCACGGGCAAGAAATTTATCACGGCGGAAAACAAATACCATGCTTTGACGTCGAAAGACGAACTCGTGTTTGCGCACGGCGCACTCAAAGCGCTTGCTTGCAACCTTATGAAGATTGCAAACGACGTAAGATGGCTTGCAAGTGGTCCTCGCGACGGCTTGGGCGAAATCTTTATCCCCGAAAACGAACCCGGTTCTTCGATTATGCCCGGTAAAGTAAATCCTACGCAATGCGAATCGATGACGATGGTTGCCGTACAAGTTATGGCAAACGACGTAGCGGTTGGCGTAGGAGCTTCCCAAGGCAACTTTGAACTCAACGTATTCATGCCCGTAATCATTTACAACTTCTTGCAATCGGTACGCTTGCTTGCAGACGGCATCGTTTCGTTTGAAAAGAACTGCGTGACGGGTATCAAAGCAAACAAAGAAAAAATGCACCACAACCTTTATAACTCGTTGATGCTCGTTACGGCGCTCAACCCTTATATCGGTTATGAAAACGCAGCAAAGACGGCAAAGAAAGCGTATAAGGAAAACATTTCCTTGAAAGAAGCATGCGTAGCGCTTGGTTTCTTGACGGCGGAAAAATTCGACGAAGTATTCCGTCCCGAAGAAATGGCATACCCTCAAAAATAATGCACTTGTAAAGGTGGTAATACAATGAAGATTAGCTACTATCCCGGCTGTACGCTCAAAACGAAAGCGAAAGACCTCGACGTGACGGCACGTCGTTGCGCGGAAGCTTTGGGCGTAGAGATGGAAGAAATTGAAAACTGGCAATGTTGCGGCGCCGTATATAAAATGGGTACGGACGAAATCGCAACCAAACTTTCGGCGGTACGCGCACTCGATTACGCAAAGAAAAACGGCGGCAAGTTGCTTACGCTTTGCTCCGCTTGCCACAACGTAATCAAGCGTGCCAACGAAGATATGAAATCCAATGCAGATATTCAATTCCGTGCAAACAACTATTTGAAGTTGGACGAACCGTATAAAGGGGAAACGGAAGTTTTGCATTACCTTGAAATGTTGAAAAACGTCGTTGGATTCGATGCAATCAAGAAAGCGGTGGTTAAGCCCTTGAATAGAAAAATCGGTGCATACTACGGCTGCTTGTTGCTCCGTCCGAGCGGCGTTATGGCGTTTGATAATCCCGAAAATCCCACGATTATCGAAGACTTTATCAAAGCTATCGGCGGCACGCCTGTCGTGTATCCTTTCCGCAACGAATGCTGCGGCGCGTACGTATCCTTGAAGAATAGCGAATTGCCCAAGGCAAAGAGCCGCAAGGTGCTTGCAAGCGCAAAAGAAAAGGGTGCTGAAGAAGTGATCACCGCTTGCCCGCTTTGCTTGTATAACTTGCAACAAAACGGCGACGGGATTTTGCCCGTGAAATACTTTACCGAGCTTCTTGCTGAAGCGTTGGGGGTGGAACAATGACGAAACAAGAACGCATTGAAAATATGCAAAGATTGAGCGGCACGGACGTAAGAAAGTGTATGAAGTGCGGTAAATGCTCGGGTAGATGCCCCGCATTTAACGATATGGACATCAAGCCCCATCAATTCGTATCCATGCTTGAAAGGGGAAAAATTGACGAATTGCTTGCTTGCGACGCTATTTGGAATTGCCTTTCGTGTATGGCTTGCGTAGAACGTTGTCCCCGTGGCGTAGCTCCCGCACAAGTAGTGGAAGCGGTACGTGAAACGGTGGTACGTATGCAAGGCAACAACGGAATCAAGGCAGAAGACATTCCGCCTATCGTAGACGAATTTATCCCTCAACAACTTTTGGTAAGCGCTTACAGAAAGTATAACAAATAACGATAAAAAATCTAAAGAAAGAGAGTAAATATAATGCAAAGAATAGGTGTTTTTATTTGTTGGTGCGGCAGCAACATTTCGGCGTCGGTTGACGTTGTAAAAGTTGCGGAACTTATGAAAAGCGAACCTGGCGTCGTATATTCCGCAAACTATCAATACATGTGCTCCGAAAACGGACAACAACTTATTAGACAAGCGATCAAAGAACACAACCTTACGGGTATCGTAATCGGTTCTTGCTCGCCCAGAATGCACGAAGCAACCTTCCGTAAAGCGGCTGAAGCGGCTGGCCTCAACCCGTACATGGTAGAAGTTGCAAACATCCGCGAACATTGCTCGTGGATTCACAAAGATATCGACGAAGCTACGGAAAAGGCAGTTATCCTCGTACGTACGGCGATTGCGAAAGTGAAACTCAACGCGCCCTTGATGGCGGGTGAAAGCCCCGTTGTAAAACGCGCGCTCGTAATCGGCGGCGGTATCGCTGGTATCCAAGCTGCGCTTGACATTGCGGATGCTGGTTTTGAAGTAGACATCGTTGAAAAGAACGCAACCATCGGTGGCCGTATGGCGCAACTCGATAAGACGTTCCCCACGCTCGACTGCTCAGCATGTATCTTAACGCCGAAGATGGTTGACTGTGCGCAACACGAAAAGATTGATATACTTTCGTATTCGGAAGTAGAAGAAGTAAAGGGCTTCGTTGGTAATTTCAACGTAAAAATTCGTCGCAAGGCGAGATTCGTTGACGAAACGAAATGTACGGGCTGTAAGCTTTGTATGGAAAAATGTCCTTCCAAGAAAGGTCTTAACACGTTCAATATGGGCTTGAATACTCGTCCGGCAATTTATATTCCGTTCGCGCAAGCAATCCCCAACGTAGCGGTTATCGACCCCGAACAATGTATTAAGATGAAGACGGGCAAATGCGGTATTTGTCAAAAATTCTGTGGCGTAGGCGCAATTGACTACGAACAAAAGGATAGCTTTATCGAACGTCAATACGGCGCAATCGTCGTAGCAACGGGCTTCAAACCTATCGACCTTGCAGCGTTTAACGAATACGGTTATGCGGATAACAAGGACGTTATCACGTCGCTTGAACTTGAAAGATTGATGAACGCAGCAGGCCCTACGGGCGGCGTATTGCTTCGTCCTTCCGATAAAGAACACCCGCACACGATCACGTTTATCCAATGCGTAGGCTCTCGTGATACGAGTGGTTGTGGTAAGCCTTATTGCTCGAAGATTTGCTGTATGTACACGGCAAAACACGCAATGCTTATCCGTGAAAAATATCCCGATACGCAAGTAAACGTATTCTATATCGACGTACGTACCCCTGGTAAAAACTACGACGAATTCTTCCGCCGCGCGGTTGAACAATACGGCGTAAACTACATCAAGGGTATGGTTGGTAAAGTATATAACGAAAACGGCAAGTTGATGGTACAAGGTTCTAACCTTATCGACAACGAACAAGTGACGATTGAATCGGATCTCGTAGTTTTGGCAACGGCAATTGAACCGGAACCTTCCGTAAGAAAGATTGCAACGCTTTTGACGGCAAGTATCGACACCAACAACTTCCTCACCGAATCGCACGCAAAGCTTCGTCCCGTAGAAAGCCCTACGGCAGGCGTTTACCTTGCAGGCGTTTGCCAAGGCCCGAAAGATATTCCCGAAACGGTATCCCAAGCATCGGCATGTGCGGCAAAAGTTATCGGCTTGCTTGTAAAAGATAAGCTTAAGACCAACCCTTGCGTTGCTACGCCTGATGAAAATATGTGTAACGGTTGTGCGCAATGTGCCAACGTTTGTGCATACGGCGCAATTACGTACGTGGATAAGGAATTCCGTCTTGGTGGCGGTAAAGTGGAAGTTCGTCGCATTGCTTCCGTCAACCCTGCTGTATGTCAAGGTTGCGGTGCATGTACGGTTACGTGTCCTTCGGGCGCGATGGATTTGAAGGGCTTTAGCTCGAAACAAATTATGTCGGAGGTGGAAGCAATATGCAAGAAGTAAGCACCGAAAAGAAAGAATTTGTGCCCAACATCGTTGCTTTTTGTTGCAACTGGTGTTCGTATGCGGGCGCAGACCTTGCAGGCTCCAGCCGTTTGAGCTACCCTGCAAACGTAAAAATTATCCGTGTACCTTGTTCTTGTCGTGTAAACCCCACGTTCGTATTGAAAGCCTTCCAACAAGGCGCGGACGGCGTAATCCTTTGCGGTTGTCACCCTGGCGACTGCCATTACGTAACGGGCAACTACTACACGAGAAGAAGAATGTCCCTTTTGTTCAGTTTCTTGAACTATATGGGTATTGAAAAGGAACGTACGCGCGTGGAATGGGTTTCCGCAGCAGAAGGCGCACGTTTCTCCGCTGTAATGAACGATTTTGTGAAAACGGTAACCGATTTGGGCGAAAACAAACGTCTTACCGACCTTCGCGTAAAGGAGGGTGAATAATATGAAAGACGTTGAACTTAAAATGCTTGAACGCGCGAAAGCGCTTTTGGAAAGCGGCGAAGTTGCACGCGTAATCGGTTGGAAGAAGGGCGAATTTTTCTTTGATCCCACGCCCGCATCCTTTGAAACGGTGGCGGAACTTGAAAAAGATTTCGTTTACGACTGGTTCTGCGGCGCAAACCTTTCCAAATACCTTATCCAAATCAGCAAGAAAGAAGGCAAATCGGCAGTATTTTTGAAACCTTGCGATACGTACAGCTTTAACCAACTTCTTAAAGAACACCGTATCAAGCGTGAAAATATCTACGTAATCGCCGTAGAATGTATGGCGAAATTGAGCGTTGACGCTATCAAGGAAAAGACCGAAGGTCTTTTGAAGAGCGTTGAAGTAGCGGGTAAAGACGTAAAAGTTGTCACGACGAGTGGCGAATACACGTTGTACAAACCCGAAGTCGTGCTTTCCAAGTGCGCTGTATGCAACAAAACGCACCAAGTAAAGGACGAAGAAATTATTCTTCACGAACGTCCCGTTCGCAACGTAAATCGCTTTGAAGAAGTAGAAAAGTTGGAAGCAATGACGGCGGACGAACGCTTTGCGTTCTGGAAAGACCAACTTTCCAAGTGTATCCGTTGCAACGCTTGCCGCAACGTATGTCCTGCATGTTCGTGCTTGAAATGCGTATTCGACAACCCTCAATCGGGTATTTCGGCAAAGGCAAACGATTCCGACTTTGAAGAACAACTCTTCCACGTTATCCGTGCTTTCCACGTAGCTGGCAGATGTACGGACTGTGGCGAATGTTCGAGAGTATGTCCTCAACACATTCCTTTGCACCTTCTCAACCGTAAATTCATCAAAGATATCGACGGCTTGTACGGCGAATATCAAGCAGGGGAAACGGCTGAAGGCAAAACGCCTCTTACCTCGTACACCGAGGAAGACGCTGAACCTAACGACGTAATGAACGGGGAGGCAAAATAATGTTGAAGATTAAAAAAGAAAGATTGAACGAACTTTACGGCAAAATCTCCGAAAGTATGCCCTTGTTCATGCCCATTAAAAAGGCGGGACAAGTAAACTACGGTTTGTGGGAAACGGGCGCTGAAGCATCCGTTGAAACGTTGAAAACGGTAAAATCCCCCAAGGATTTGTTCTTCCCTCAAAGCGAAAACATGATGAAGTTCAAAACGGAAGGCAAGAACATCGAAATCATCGATATCCGTTCGGAAAAGGAAGCGTTCGTGCTCTTTGGCGTACGTGCGTGTGACTATAAGGCTATTGACGTGCTTGATAAAGTGTTCTTGGCTGACCCCGTAGATACCTATTATCAAACGAAGAGAGAAGCAAGCGTTATCGTGACGATGGCTTGCTCGAAAGTAGAAGAAAGCTGTTTTTGTAAGGTATTCGACATCGACGCAACCGCACCCAAGGGCGACGTGACGACGTGGATGGACAACGAATATTTGTACTGGCAAGCAAACACCGAAAAGGGCGAAAACTTGACGGCTATCGTTAAGGAATTTGCACAAGACGGTGGTGAAAAGGAAGTGGAAGCACAACAAACCGCTGTAAAAGCGATGATTGACCAGCTTCCTTTCTCCAACCTTGATTTGAGCAAGTTCAAGCACGAAAACTTGAACGAATTGTTCAACGACAAGGCTTGGGAAGAAATGAGCGAAGCATGCCTTGGCTGCGGCACTTGTACGTTCGTATGCCCTACGTGTCAATGCTTCGACGTGCGCGATTTCAAGACGAACGAAGGCATTATCCGCTATCGTTGCTGGGACTCGTGTATGTACTCCGATTTCACGTTGATGGCGCACGGCAATTCCCGTACCACGCAAATGCAACGTTTCCGTCAAAGATTTATGCACAAACTCGTGTACTATCCTTCCCAAAACGGCGGCTTGTATTCGTGCGTAGGTTGCGGCAGATGCGTAAACAAATGCCCTCAACATCTCAATATCGTAAAGGTTATTAAAACGCTTGGAGGTAAAAACAATGACTAATGAAAACTTGATTCCTAAAGTCGGCGTGATTACCGACATTAGAAAGGATACGCCCGACGTAAAAACCTTCCGCGTGGTAGGTACGGACGGCAAGAAATTGTTTGAACACATGCCCGGTCAATGCGCTATGGTATCCGTACCTGGCGTTGGCGAATGTATGTTCTCGATTACGTCCTCGCCCACGAATAAAGAATTTATGGAATTTTCCATCAAAAAGTGCGGCTGCGTGACGGAAGTGTTGCACGCAATGGAAGTTGGCCAACAAATCACCGTGCGTGGTCCTTACGGCAAAAACTTCCCCGTAGAAGAAGATTTCAAGGGCAAAGATTTGCTCTTCATCGCGGGTGGTATCGGTCTTGCACCTCTTCGTAGCGTTATCAACTACGTACGCCATTATCGTGAAAACTACGGCAAAGTAGTTATCGTGTACGGCGCAAGAAGCATGGACGACCTTGTAGATATCAACGAAATTAAAACGGAATGGATGAACGAACCGAATACGGAAGTTTATCTCACCATCGACCGTCCTCAAGAAGGTTGGGACGGGCACGTGGGCTTCGTACCCGCATACGTAAAAGAGTTGGGCTTGAACCCCAACATGACGGCTGTGCTTTGCGGTCCTCCTATCATGATTAAATTCACGCTTGGCGGACTTTTGGAACTTGGCTTTGACAAGTCCAACGTATTCACGACGTTAGAACTTCGTATGAAGTGTGGTATCGGTAAATGTGGCAGATGTAACGTAGGGGACAAATTTGTATGTAAAGACGGTCCCGTATTCCGTATGACGGAGCTTGACGAGCTTCCCAATGAGTATTAAGGAGAAAACGACAATGGAAAAAATGGTAAACGTATTTCTTTTCGGTAAACGCTATGAAGTTCCGGAAAGCTTGACGATTATGAAGGCAATGGAATACGCAGGATATCAACTCGTACGTGGTTGTGGTTGCAGAAACGGTTTCTGCGGCGCTTGCGCTACCATCTATCGTATCAAAGGTCAACAAGAATTGAAGACGTGCTTGGCATGCCAACAACAAGTAGAAGAAGGCATGTACGTAGCAACGCTTCCTTTCTTCCCCCTTGTAAAGCAGGTTTATGACATCGAAAAGATTAAACCCACGCAACAAATTATGATGCAACTCTATCCCGAAATCTATTCGTGTATCGGTTGCAACGCATGCACCAAGAGCTGTACGCAAGAACTCAACGTTATGCAATACATTGCATACGCGCAACGTGGCGAATATGAAAAAGCTGCGGAAGAAAGCTTCGACTGCGTAATGTGCGGCGTATGTTCTTCCCGTTGCCCCGCAGGTATTTCGCATCCCCAAGTTGCATTGCTTACGCGCAGACTTACGGGTAAATACCTTGCACCCAAGAGCGAACACCTTATCAACCGCGTAGCGGAAATCGACGCTGGCGATTGCAAGGCAGCTTTGGAAGCAATCATGAACACCCCGCTTGAAGAACAAAAGAATCTCTATAACCATAGAGAAATTGAAAAATAAGGAGAAGCGCTATGTATCACTATACCGATGAACAATTAGAATCGATGAAGAAAGTGGAAGCAAGCCGCGCTTCCCGTATTGAAAAATTGCACGCGCGCATGACGGCGGACGAAAAGGACGCAGTTTTGGCGCAATTCCACCCCGACTATATCACGACGGCGTATGAAGAATTGAAAGTTGGGAAAAATAAGGGTGGCAAAGTTTTGCACGAACTTGCTAACTTGTTGCAAGGTCACTCTCGTGTAAAGGACATGAAAATCGACCTTACCAAGATTGATTACGACGTTGACGTACTCGTTATCGGTGGCGGCGGTGCGGGTTCTTCCGCAGCGATTGAAGCTAACCAACGTGGCGCAAACGTTATGATTGTCACGAAGCTTCGTTTGGGCGATGCGAACACGGCAATGGCAGAAGGTGGTATCCAAGCAGCGGATAAACCCAACGACAGCCCCGCAACGCACTATTTGGACGCTCTTGGCGGCGGTCACTTCAAGAATAAGCCCGAACTTTTGTATAAGCTTGTAAACGAAGCTCCCGAAGCTATTTTGTGGCTTAACAACCTTGGCGTAATGTTCGATAAAGAAGAAGACGGCACGATGGTGACGACGCACGGCGGTGGTACGTCGAGAAAACGTATGCACGCTTGCCGTGACTATTCCGGTTCGGAAATCATGCGTACGCTCCGTGACGAAGTGTTCAACCGTGGCATTACGGTTGTAGATTTCACGTCCGCAATCGAACTTATCAAAGATACCGACGGCAAAGTTGCTGGTGCGGTGCTTATGAACATGGAAACGAAGGAAATCATGGTAGCAAGAGCAAAGACGGTTGTTATTGCTACGGGTGGTGCAGGTAGATTGCACTATCAAGGCTTCCCCACGTCCAACCACTACGGCGCAACGGCTGACGGTCTTGTCCTTGGCTATCGTGCGGGCGCTAAATTGTTGTATCCCGAAACGTTGCAATATCACCCCACGGGCGCTGCTGAACCTACGCAAATCTACGGCGCACTCGTTACGGAAAAGGTACGTTCCTTGGGCGCACAACTTGTAAACAAAGACGGTGAAGCGTTCGTTTACTCTTTGGAAACGCGCGACGTTACGGCATCTTCGATTATCCGTGAATGTAAAGCAAATGGCAATGGCATCAAGACGACGGATGGTGAAGGTGTTTGGTTGGATACGCCGCTTATCGATATCCTCAATGGTGAAGGTACAATCGAAAAACGTATTCCTGCAATGCTTCGTATGTTCGGCAAATATGGTATCGACATTAGAAAGGAACCCATTTTGATTTATCCTACGTTGCATTATCAAAACGGTGGTATCGACATTGGTGCAAATGGTATGACTTGTATCGAAAACTTGTACGTTGCAGGCGAAGCTGTTGGTGGTATCCACGGCACAAACCGTTTGATGGGTAACTCCTTGCTTGACATTATCGTATTTGGTAGAAATGCAGGT
>JAZQWG010000005.1:0-8195 GCA_045632265.1 Candidatus Scatosoma sp. | reverse complement strand
CGAAGAAAAATCCTTTTCTCGCCACGTGCCGTCAATCATATCAATCGTGTCCACGCTCACTTCGTCCGCAAACGCTTTCATGTAATTTTCAAAGGACACGCCGATATAACTGTTTGCGCCCGTAATCAAAACCTTTTTCATATTATTCGTTCTCCGCTTCTTCGCTTGCTTTCGCCACAGCCGCCTCTTCTTCCGCTTGCTTTGCCGCTTCTTGTTTATGTATTTCCCCCGTGCCGCCTTCTACAACACCGTCGCTTTTAAGCACCGAGAATACCGTACCGAACAAGCACTTGCAATCGAAAAGGAAACCCATCTTTTCAACGTATTCGCCGTCGAGTTTTGCCTTGACGGGAATTTCAAGCTCGTCACGACCATTGATTTGCGCCCAGCCCGTAAGACCAGGGCGAACGTCGTTTGCGCCGTATTTATCACGTTCCGCAATCAAATCGTCTTGATTCCAAAGCGCGGGGCGAGGGCCTATAATCGACATGTGTCCAACGAAGATGTTGAAGATTTGAGGCAACTCGTCCAAAGAAGTCTTACGCAAAAAACCGCCAACCTTGGTAATCCATTTCTTGGGGTCGGCAAGTTCGTGCGTGGGCGCATCGGGGGGCGTATCCACCCTCATCGTGCGGAATTTCAAAATTGTAAAATGCTTCTTGTGAATACCAATACGTTTTTGTTTGAAAAACGCAGGGCCTTTGCTGTCGCATTTGATTGCGATAATCAAAATCAACATCGGCAACGCCAAAAGACAAATGCCGATAAACGAACAAATGATATCAAGTACTCTTTTCAAAAAATGCTTGTACATAAAACACCTTTTAGGCTTTATTGCGTGCGTAATGCGCGTGCATGTATGCGCACACAATACATTATAACATAGCATTTTTGCTTTGTCAATAGCAATATGAAAAAAAACAGCCCCTTAAGGGGCTATTTTTTACCAACAAAAAACCACCACGTTTACTAAAAAGCAAACGTGGTGGCGACGTTTTATGCAGTTAAAATAGGTTATTTCGTGCCGAAAATTCTATCGCCGGCATCGCCTAAACCAGGCAAAATATACCCTTTATCGTTCAAACAACGGTCGAGCGTAGAGATATAAATTGCAACGTCAGGGTGCGCTTTTGCAACCTTTTCCACCCCTTCGGGAGCAGCAATAATCGACATCAATCGAATCTTCTTGCAACCACGGTTTTTAAGCATTTGGATAGCGTCACACGCGCTGCCGCCCGTAGCCAACATAGGATCGACTACCATAACGACTTTTTCTTCGATTTGAGGGGGCAACTTGCAATAATACACTTCAGGTTCCAAAGTTTCTTCGTTGCGGCAAAGCCCGATATGTCCCACCTTCGCAGCAGGGAACAAGGACAAAATGCCGTCCACCATACCAAGGCCCGCGCGCAAAATAGGCACGATAGCAACCGAGTTTTCCTTTACCACCGTTTGTTTCGTCTTTTCAAGAGGCGTTTCCACTTCAATTTCTTGCGTGGGAACGTCTTTGAAACTTTCGTATGCCATAAGCATAGCAACTTCTTTGATAATTTCTCTAAATTGCTTCGTATCCGTGTTTTTATCTCGGATAATGGCAAGCTTATGACGGATTAAGGGGTGGTCTAAAACGATTATGTTTTCGTACTTTTCCATTGTAAGCTCCTTTTTTTAAGGATTATTCTTCCGTTTCTTCGTGAGCGGAAACTTCTTCTTTTGCTTCTACTGCTTTTTTGCTTTTGGACGTAGCAAGGTTTACCAAGATACCCAAAATCAATGCGCAAGCAACAGCGGTGATCGTCACTTTACCGATGTTCAATACCATGCCGCCTACACCTGCAATCAATACTACGGAAACGGTGAAAAGGTTTGCGTTGTCGCTCAAATCAACCTTTTGAATCATCTTCAAACCGGAAACTGCGATGAAGCCGTACAAGGATACGCAAACGCCACCCATTACGCAAGAAGGAATGGTCGCCAAGAAGGTTACGAAAGGCGCAACGAACGCGGATACGATACAGATGATAGCAGCCGTAAAAATGGTGACAACGGAAGCGTTGCCGGAGATTGCTACGCAACCAACCGATTCGCCATACGTCGTGTTAGGGCAACCACCGAAGAACGCACCAACCATCGAACCGATACCGTCGCCAAGCAACGTTCTGTGCAAGCCAGGGTCTTTCGTCAAGTCTTGACCGATGATGGAAGAGATGTTCTTGTGGTCAGCAAGGTGTTCAGCAAATACTACGAAAGCAACGGGTACGTACGCAACCAAGATGGTGACGATAAATGCGCCCCATGCGAAGTTTTCAACGCCGCCGATACCCTTGAATGCTTCAACAAACGTAAGCTCGGGCAACCATGCCATATTCGCAAACTTGCCAAAGTCGATAAGTTGAAGAGCGGGTGCGCTCGTCAAAAGACCGATAACGGTGAAGATTGTAGCCACTACGTAGCCCACCAAGATACCCAAAATGAAGGGAATCATCTTCATCATCTTCTTGCCGTAAACGGAGAACGCTACGATACTGAAGAAGGTGATAAGACCGCAAAGAAGCGCGATGAAAGGCGAAGCAACGGGATCGCCAGCTGCGTTCAAAACGCTACCTTTGAACAAATCGCCGATAGCATTGCCCGAAAGGGACAAACCGATAACGGCAACCGTAGGACCGATAACGGACATGGGCATTACTTTATCAATCCAAGCCGTACCAACGAACTTAACGACAAGCGCGATAACTACGTACACAAGACCAGCAAATACAGCACCGAGAATCAAGCCCAAGTAGCCAAGCGACATATACGCACCTGCACCACCGAACGCAGCGCACATCGAACCGATAAACGCAAACGACGAACCCAAGAATACGGGGCTCTTAAACTTGGTGAAAAGCAAGTACACAAGCGTACCAACACCTGCGCCGATAAGGGCAGCCGATTGGGACATTTGCGAACCGGTGCTGCCGTTGATAATAACGGGAACGACGATAGTCGCTGCGAGAATCGCCAACACTTGTTGGAAGGCAAACACAAGCGTCTTCCAAAGACCGGGCTTGTCTTTTACACCATAAACAAGATTAACATTGCTCATTAGAAAAAACTCTCCTTTTGTAAAATATTAAATTTAGCCGCAACAAATTGCCGTTGCGTACTTATCTTTTGTATTATAACACATACCAAACGGAAAAACAATACCCTTTTTAATTTTTCTCGTAAAAATTTTATTCTGTTATAATTTTATTATAATTTTCGTCATTGTCGTAAAAGTTGTAGATGCGACGACGTATCACCCCGTCGCCGAGAGCAAAAAAAGCCACCACCGTGAAGGTGATGGCTTTTTGGTCGAGGCTTGGCATTTTGCCTATTGGCAAAGCTTCGCTCGCGACAAGCAATTCGCTTTACCACGCTTTATCATCTTCGCTCACTCGCGCGAACCCACGCTAACACGTGCGTTCTTTTTACTCATCGCAATCAAAAAAGCCACCCCCCGCTTTGGGTGATGGCTTTTTTGGTCGAGGCGACGGGATTCGAACCCACGACCTTTGCGTCCCGAACGCAACGCGCTACCAACTGCGCTACGCCTCGATATTTTGCTATTGTATTTTTTGGTCGAGGCGACGGCATATTGCCTATCGGCAAAGCTTCGGACTACGCCCTCGCGCGAACCCACGACTTACTCGCTACCAACTGCGCTACGCCTCGATTTGCGCTTCCCTTTCGAGAAACGCATACATTATAGCAAATATATTTTTTCTTGTCAATTCTTTTTGCGGGTGAAAAACGGTTGAGTTTCCACTTTTTTCATTTTTCCTTTCAACCCGTACATACCTACTTGTTTTTTGCTAAATACGCCACCGCCGAGTGCGCCGCTACGTTGCCTTCCCCCGCCGCCTTTACGTATTGATAGGGTCTGCCCGTGCAATCGCCCGCCGCAAAACAGCCGACAAGGTTGGTTTTACAATCTCTATCCACCTTGACGTGCCCATTTTCCATTGCGAGCCCAGGCACCAAAGCGGACGGCGAAATGGCGCTCTTTAAGAAAAATACCCCGTCAACGGGCACGGTTTTGTCCTTGAAGGACAAACCGTTTGCCTTTTTCTCGCCCGTAATTTCGGTGGGTATGCCACGCAAAAGTTCGGTGTTTTCCACCCCGTTTCCGTCCGTTTTATACATGGGCACAAAGTACGTTTTGCCCGCAATTTGCGCCAAATATTCTACTTCGTGCAAGTATTCTTTAGACGAACAAACCACCGCAATCGTCTTATCTTTATACAAAAAGCCGTCACACGTAGCGCAATAACTCACCCCACGTCCTAAAAATTCAAGCTCGCCTTTAATCGGCTTCACCGTTTCTACGCCCGTTGCAAGAATCACCGTTTGCGCTTCAAACAGCTCTTTATCGCAAGCGATAGCATAGTGTGTGCCGAGCATATACACGCCCGTCACCACCTTTTCGCACATCTCAATCCCCATCTCTTCCACGTGCGACAAAAACGCCCTTGCAAGCCCTTCCCCCGTCACCGACGGAAGTGCGGGATAGTTGCGGATAAGTTCGGCTTTTCTCGTCTTTTCCGAAAAGGATTTCTTCCCAAACCATATAAAATTTTTGTTAAGCGATTTCAGCGTAATTGCCGCGGAAACACCCGCCGCCCCGTCGCCGATAATCGCCACGTCGTATCGCATCATAAATACCTTTCCACCTTTTGCCAAACTACCCTATCCGCTTCCCTTTTAGCAAGCGAAATACAGTAGTCGTTTTCCCATTTCGTATGCGTTTGCATGCTTTCCGTGTCAATATCTTTCGGCACGAACACGCCACTTCCAAACGCCTTAAAAATCGCCTCTTTTTGCGTCCATTTTTCCACTAAATAGTTTGTCTTCGCCTCGTCGCCCAAAGCGCAAAAAACAGCCTTTTCTTGCCCGTTTAGCAGTTTTTCATTTAAGCGCAAAAGTTTGTCTTTGCCACTTTCCACGTCAATCCCCACTTCGTCAAACGCCAAGGCAACCGCCACCATTTCCCCCGAGTGGGAAAGGGAAAAATAGACGTCTTTTCTCGTCCATTTTCCGCTTGAAAGCCTTTCAAAAGCACGCAAATCCACGCTTTCCCCCAAGCGTTCTTTCAAGGCGTATTCAAGCAATTTCCACACGCAAAAACGCTCTATTTTCCGCTTTTCGCTTGCGCAAATTTCGATTTCTTCGTTTCGTTTTTCGCACGCAAACGGCGTTATTTGTACGTTTTTTGGGATACTTCCCACGTACGCATAAATCGTTTTATCCGTGTGCATTATCAACCAAATTCCTTTACGTTATCAAACGAAGAAACCCCTTCTTCGTAATGCAAGCGTTGCGCAAGCAGCCATTTCCACACTTCGCCATCGCAAAAGGTGGGTGTCCATGCGTTATGTTCCACCCCAGCATACACGGTGAGTTTTGCCTTGCCGCCTGCGTTGTTTATCCATTGCACCATTTTCTTGCTTTCTTCCACGTACACTACGGGGTCGTTTTCGCCGTGGAAAGCCCATACGCCCATATCCTTTAATCGATCGCCGTTCCAGTACATACCGCCCCCGCAAATGGGCACGATAGCCGCAAAAAGTTCGGGACGGGACATCGCCATTTGCCACGTTGCGTACCCGCCCATACTCGCGCCCGTGAGATACACGCGCGTGTTGTCTATATAAGGAAGCTTTGCCGCATACTCGATAAACGCTTGCAACTGCTCAAAAATATTAAACCAGCTGTCTGCATAGCATTGCGGCGCAAGACATACCGCCCCCGACAAAGAGTTTGCCGTATCACTAAAGAAAGGGTGGGTGTAGATAAGGTTGGTATCTCTTCCCCTGCCACCCGCGCCGTGCAAGTAGATGACGAGCGGGTATTTTTCCGTAGCCTTAAAATCTACGGGCAATCTTTGAACGTAGTCTAATTTCTCAAAACGCAAAATTTCCATAAACGGCTCCTTTTTGCCAAAGCGGTTTTTTCGTACAAAAACATTATAGCAAATTTTCAATTTTTTGCAATACCCTTTCTCTATTTCTTTGACATTTTCCACAAAAAAAATCCGCGATTGCAAAGCAACCGCGGAAAATGGTTTTCAATTATTGAATATCGTTTGCGTAAACGGGGAATTTTTCGCAAAGTGCTTTTACTTCCGCCATAACGTCAGCAAAGCATGCTTCCTTTTCCTTGATAACGCGTGTAACGAGTTGTGCTACCTTGCGGCATTCTTCTTCCTTGAAGCCACGGGACGTCACAGCAGGCGTACCGATACGAACGCCACTCGTCACGAACGGGGACGTCGTTTCAAAAGGAATGGTGTTTTTGTTTGCCGTGATGTGCACTTCGTCAAGCATCTTTTCAAGTTCTTTACCCGTAATGCCCGTTTCACGAAGATCCAAAAGCATCAAGTGGTTATCCGTGCCACCCGACACCAAACGAATACCGTTCTTTTGGAATTCGTCCGCCATAGCCGCTGCGTTTTTAACGATTTGTGCTTGATATGCCTTAAATTCTTCCGACAAAGCTTCTTTGAAAGCAACTGCTTTTGCCGCGATAACGTGCATCAAAGGGCCGCCTTGGTTGCCAGGGAATACCGATTTGTCGATTTGTTTTGCATACGCTTCTTTGCACATGATAACGCCGCCACGAGGTCCACGAAGGGTTTTGTGCGTCGTCGTCGTAACGAAATCAGCATAAGGCACGGGCGAGGGGTGTTGACCTGCAACAACCAAGCCTGCAATGTGCGCGATGTCAACCATCATGTATGCGCCAACTTTGTCGCAAATTTCTCTAATGCGCGCAAAGTCAAGTACGCGGGGATATGCACTTGCACCCGATACGATCATCTTGGGTTGGCATTCCAAAGCAATTCTTTCCATTTCGTCATAATCGATCGTTTCCGTTTCGGGGGATACGCCGTATGCAACGAAGTTGAAATAGCTACCCGACATATTTACGGGCGAGCCGTGTGTCAAGTGACCACCGTGGGAAAGGTTCATACCCATAACCGTATCACCGGGTTTCAACATAGCAAAATAAACAGCCAAGTTTGCTTGCGCGCCGCTGTGCGGTTGCACGTTGCAATGATCGCAACCAAACAATTCTTTCAATCTATCTCTTGCAAGATTTTCTACGACGTCAACGTATTGACAACCACCGTAATAACGCTTGCCGGGCAAACCTTCCGCATATTTGTTGGTAAGGTGGGAACCCATCGCCGCCATAACTGCGGGCGAAACCATATTTTCACTTGCAATCAATTCGATATTATCGCGTTGACGGCAAAGTTCGTCGTTCATTGCTGCATATACTTCGGGATCAGCTTTTTGAATCAAGGACATATCAATCATAGTAATTTCCTCTTAAAGTTTTTATTGTATTTTGATTATATCATATATCCACCCATTCTGTCAAACGAATAGGCAAAATTTCTTTTTGAAAAAAGGGCATAAATCCCCTTTTATTATTGACAAAGTTCTTGAATCTTCTTCGCCACTTGTTTTGCGCAAACATCAGCGCCCTCTTCCGTCAAATGCAACAAATCTTCCCCGCTGATATATTTATCAACGTCCGTGCAAACGAGCGCGTTTAAGTCGTTGATCACAACCCCCATCGCTTGCAATTTAGGCACGATACTTTCGTTAAGCAAACGGATATTTTCGTTTTTATTATACGTATAACCCTCTCTCACGGGCGTAGTGGTTGCAAAAATAACTTTATCCGTATAGCTTTTCAAAATGCGAGCGATACGGAGCATATCCCTTTCGTATTCTTCCACCGCCGAGAACATTCCGTCGTCAAAAAGTTCGCAAACGTCCCAGTGCCCACAGTTGAAATGGATTACGTCGCACGTTTCAAGTTCCGCTTTCAAATCGAACAACAAGCGGAGCATGTATTTGGCGAAGCGGCAATTATCTTCCGGTTGAAAAATTTCGTAGCCCTCGCCAAGGTAGTTTTCCACCTTCGCTCCATACCCCCAAAGGCGAATAGAATCGCCGAGCAAACCCACTTTAATCATCATTTACCTCCAACGTTTTCAAATTGTTTTGCGCCGTCCACTCGCTCTTTTTTAAGCGCATACGACGAATTAACGCAAACGCCACAATCGCGCACAAGGGGAACAGCGCACCCACGAGCAAGCCCGCTTTCATGCCAAGCTGTTCGGCCCTCAAGCCCCATTTTTGCGCAAGGGAAATAAA
>JAZQWG010000004.1:0-5138 GCA_045632265.1 Candidatus Scatosoma sp. | reverse complement strand
CTTGTTTGGCTTGTTTTATTCTATTTGCTATTTGTTGTAAGCTTTCCATGTATTCTTCCTTTTCATAACGAAAAACGCAACGTGAACGGGCACGGTGCGTATTTTTCTTTAGTCTTCGTCCTCTTCCGTTTCGCCGTCTGTGGTTTCTTCCGTTTCGGGGGTGGAATAGGTGATTTTCTTAAATATTTCGTCCATCTTTGCGCCGTACGTCATACTGCCGTCCATGCGGAAAGTGAGCGCAGGCACGGTGCGCATACGCATAACTGCGGCAAGTTCTTTGCGGATAAACCCAGCGCTTTCTTGCAAGATTGCAAAAGAACGCTTGGTTTCCACTTCGTTCGTGCCGTAAATACTTACGTAAACGTACGCCGTCTTCAAATCGGGCGCAACATCCACTTCCGTCACCGAAATTAAGCCTTTAAGGTCTGCCTTGCGGTCTTTTACTTTACGCAAAATGCCGCTGATTTCCTTTTGATATTCGCCGTTTAATCTCGACGTTCTCGATACTTTCATTACGCTTTGATTTCCTCCGTCACGTAACATTCGATAATGTCGCCTACGCGGATTTCGTTGAACCCGTCGATAGCGCAACCGCATTCGTAGCCGTAGTTAACTTCCTTAACGTCGTCCTTGAAGCGTTTAAGTTGTTTAACGCCACCTTCGCAAATCATGATATCTTCACGGTAGATACGAAGCTTACCGCCACGTACAATCTTACCGTCGATAACGTAGCAACCTGCAATCGTACCAACGCCCGTGATGTTGAACGTTTGACGAACTTCGCATTTACCCGTAAGCGTTTCTTTAAGCTTGGGTGCAAGCATACCTTTAAGCGCTGCTTCCATATCGTCCAAAAGTTCGTAGATGATACGATAGCTTCTTACGTCTACCTTGCTCGTTTCCGCAAGTTTCTTTGCCTTCGTGTCGGGACGAACGTTGAAGCCGATGATGATAGCGTTTGCGCTGTCCGCAAGCATAACGTCCCCTTCGTTGATAGCACCAGCCGCCGCGTGGATAACCTTTACACGTACTTCTTCATTGCTAATCTTTTCAAGCGATTGTTTAACCGCTTCTACGCTACCTTGAACGTCACCCTTAACGATAAGGTTAAGGTTCTTCATCTTGCCTTCTTCTACTTGTGCAAATACGTCGTCAAGCGTTACGCGGCTTTGTTCTTTAATCATGCTTTCGCGTTGCTTGTTCTTTCTTTCTTCTTGTACTTGCTTCATGAGCGCTTGGTCAACTACCATAATGCTGTCGCCGGCGTTGGGTACGTCTTCCATACCTAAAATGGAAACTGCCATGGAAGGACCTGCCGATTTAACCGCTCTGCCCTTGTCGTCAAACATTGCACGGACTCTACCCATCGTCGTACCCGAAAGGATATTGTCGCCCGTCTTGAGCGTACCCGTTTGTACGATAATGCTTGCAACGGGACCTTTACCTTTATCGAGCTTCGCTTCGATAATCGTACCCTTTGCAGGACGATCGGGGTTCGCTTTCAATTCTTGCATTTCTGCAACGAGGTTTACCGATTCCAACAACTCGTCAATGCCCATGCCCGTCTTTGCAGATACGGGAATAACCATCGTGTCGCCACCCCATTCTTCGGGAACGAGTTCGTGTTCGATGAGTTCTTGTCTAACTCTATCGGGGTTGATTTCGTACTTATCCATCTTGTTCATTGCAACGATGATAGGCACGTTTGCCGCCTTTGCGTGGTTAATAGCTTCCACCGTTTGAGGCATGATACCGTCGTCCGCCGCTACAACGAGAATAACGACGTCGGTGACTTGCGCACCACGAGCACGCATTGCCGTGAACGCTGCGTGACCGGGGGTGTCAATAAACGTGATTTGTTTGCCTTTTGCCATAACGGTGTACGCACCGATGCTTTGCGTAATACCGCCTGCTTCGCCACTCGTGACGGACGTAGCACGGATTTTGTCGAGCAAGGACGTTTTACCATGGTCAACGTGACCCATAACCGTGACAACGGGCGCACGGGTGATGAGCTTGCTTTCGTCTTCCACAGCCGTCGTATCCATAAGCACTTCTTCCGCCGTCTTTTCGGGCTTGTATTCCAAATCGATTTCCATATCAGCCGCCAAAAGCGCCGCGTTTTCGTAATCGATAGAGTCGTTAATTCCTTTCATGATACCCGCTTTGAACAAGCGTTTCGTGATTTCAACAGCCGAAACACCCAACTTTTCAGACAAGACTTTCAAAGGAATATCTTTCGTCGTGACAACTGCGTGGTCAATTTTAATCGTTTGAATTTCTTGGCTCTTTTGCTTTTTGGGCGAGCGTACTTTTCTATAACCCGACTTATCTTCGTCGAAATCTTCCACCGTCATACCTTGTTGTTTTACAAGCGCACGCTTGGAAAGCGCCTTCTTTTCCGTATACGTCTTTTCAAACGTCTTCTTCTTTGCCGCAGCGGATTTGTTATCTCTTGCGGGCATTACGGGAGCGGGCATAGGTGCTGCGCCTGCGCCGAGTTTCATTGCAGGTTTCGCGCTTTGAGGTGCACGCGTGGGCGCGCCACCGCTCGTGGGACGCATAGGTCTTTCCCCTCTATCGCCTTGGGGACGAGCCGCATTAGGACGATAGGTAGAGCCGATAGAGGAATTTTCCGCACCGGGTTTTGCCACGTATTCGCCTTGTACTTGTCCGTTTCTAAAATAACGGGGTGCACGAGGGCCAGCGGGAGCTGCGGGAGCTTTGGGCGCAAACATCTTCGTTTCCGTCTTGATTTCCGCTTTCACTTCCACCTTTTCTTCCGCTTTCGTTTCTTCTACTACGGGAGCAGCTTCCACGATTTCTTCCGTCTTCACTTCTTCAACGGGCTTTTCCTTTTTTGCTTGCTTTTTCGGTTGTTCTTCAACCACTTCGGGTTTTTCAGCAACCTTTTTCGCCGCTTCTTCCGCCGCAATGCGAGCCGCTTCTTCCGCTGCCGCACGTGCTTCAGCTTCCGCTTTAGCCGCCGCTTCCGCTGCGTCACGTTCCGCTTTCGCCGCTTCTAACGTCGTAAGGTTTTTCAATATTTCCGAAAGACTTTTTTCCGTGGACGAAAGACGTTTCAATACGCCGCCAAGGCCGTCGTCTTCCAATAATTTCAATACGTTTTCCACGTTTTCGTATTTTTTTGCCATAAGTTCAGATGCTTCCTCCCGAATATAATTTGAATTGAGGCTCGCTTTCAACAACGGAAAGTATTGCCGAAGCGAGGTTTTTGTCTTTAATCGTCACCGCTTTAACGCCAAAACGGTGTAAAAGCTCGCCTAAAATATCCTTTTCTATGATGTACATAGGGCATTTCAAGCGTTCTCTTGCCTTGTTCATTTCCTTGAATGAACTTTCCCCCAAAGCTTCGTCCACAAGCAATAAATAACCCGTTTTCAGCTTTGCGGTTTCATCTACGCCAAACGCTATTGCACGCGAGCGAATACAAAAGCCAAGATACGTTTCTATCTTACTTTTCATTGGCTATCGTTTCCTCCACGCCTTGATATACCGTTTGCGATACGTCCGTAGAAAATGCCTTGTGTAAAAGCTTTTTATCATTTAATTTTTTAAGGCACGCTTCGTCACCACAAATATACGCGCCTCTGCCCGCCGCTTTGCCCGTAGGGTCTGCCGAGATTTCCCCGTCCGCAGTTTTCACTACGCGAGTCATTTCCTTCTTCGGCTTCATTTGACGGCAAGCAATACACATTCTCATAGGTACGGACTTCGTCTTTGCCATAATTTAAGCTCCGTTAAAATTATTCTTGCGTTTCTTCGCTTTCCATTTGCGCCAAAAGTTCTTGTGCTTCGGGCGAGGATGCGCTCTTCACGTCAATCTTCCAACCGGTAAGGCGAGCTGCCAAACGTGCGTTTTGACCATCTCTACCGATTGCAAGGGAAAGCTTGTCGTCGGGAACGACAGCGATTGCGCTGCGTTCACCTCTTGCCGTAACCGAAATAACCGTTGCGGGCGAAAGTGCCTTGTAGATAAATGCCAAGGGGTCTTCGTTCCAAACGATGATGTCGATTTTTTCGCCGCCAAGTTCTTCAACGACAGCGTTTACACGCGCACCACGATTACCTACGCATGCGCCTACTGCATCTACGTGCGAATCGTTGGACACAATAGCCATCTTCGTACGATGACCTGCTTCACGTGCAACTTCTTTGATTTCTACCAAGCCTTGCGCAATTTCGGGAACTTGTTCTTCAAAGAGTTTCTTAACCAAGCCAGGAGCCGTACGGGAAACCACGATTTGCGACGTTTTGCCGCTATTCTTAACGCGTTTTACAAACACCTTAATTCTATCGCCGATGTTGTACTTTTCGGAAGCCACTCTATCTTGGGGAGGCATAACGCCTTCAATTTTCTTTTCGCCAAGTTCAACGTAAACGTTGCGATCGTCAATCTTACGGATAACGCCTTCCATAAGTTCGCCTTCTTTATCAGAGAACGCCGAAAGGGTGTTGTCACGTTCAGCTTCGTGCAACTTTTGCAAGATAACTTGTCTTGCCGTTTGCGCTGCGATACGTCCAAAATCCTTGGGAATAAAATGACGTTCGATCGTGTCGCCGATTTGGTAGTTAGGGTTCAACGCTTGTGCGTCTTCCAAGGAAATTTCCTTGTCCTTGTCAACCACTTCTTCTACGATATAACGCGTAGCCTTGAAATCGATCGTGCCTTTTTCTGCATCAAGGGTAACGCAAACGTCCGCACCGCCGTCGTATTGCTTTTTGTAAGCCGATGCAAGCGCGTTTTGCAACGTTTCAATAAATGCTTCTTCGCTAATCCCCTTTTCTCTTACCAAGTCGGTAAGTGCCGCAAAAAACTCCTTGTTTTCCATAATGTAATTTCTCCTGTTAATATTTCAAGATATATTTTTTTCTAAATTTATAAAAGTCCGTCAAAGTCGATTGCTCTACAAATTTTTGCAATCTTGGAAATTTCCAACTTCAACGTTTCTTTTGCTTCTTCCACTTCGATGCAATTTCCGTCGTACGAAACAAGTTTTGCTTCGAAGAACTTTTTGCCTTTAAGGGGCGCAAAAAGTTTGATTTCTACCTTTTGTCCCATGCACTTTTGAAAATCTCTTGCCGTTTTCAAAGGTCTATCCAAGCCCGGGGACGAA
>JAZQWG010000003.1:0-92783 GCA_045632265.1 Candidatus Scatosoma sp. | reverse complement strand
AGAATGCTTGACTTCGATAAAATTGTGTGCTATAATTATCGGTGTGCTTTGGCGATAGAAGACAATGCTGCGCTCGTGATTGAGGATGGCGAAGTGGTGGGAAGCATTACTTCGGGCGGGAGTGCATATCGATTGACTGTCAGCGAAAGCGGACAACTTACAAAAGAAAAAATATAATGGGCATTACTGCTCATTATAGAATGCGGATGTGGCGAAATTGGCAGACGCGCAGGTTTCAGGTTCCTGTGGGCAACCGTGTGGGTTCAAATCCCGTCGTCCGCACCAAAAAAGGCATACCCTTATTGGGGTGTGCCTTTTTTTGCTTTGAATACACGACGGGATTTGAGGGTGGGAGCCGTTTTGCGGGAGCAAAACGCTTTGCCAACGCGGCATTCTTTTACAAAAAACATAACGGCAAAGGACGCCATTGATAATGGCGGAGCGGGGCGCGCCGCTAAAGGCGCAAATCCCGTCGTCTGCACCAAGCAAGCGCACCCTTTTGGGTGCGTTTTTTGCATGGTGCGGACGAAGGGTTATAAAGAAAGCGCAATTTAGTGTGGGTTCGCGCGACGAGCGAGCAACGACAAAAAAGTGCAAGGTGCGGCGGTAGGTGAGCGAGGAAGCTTTGGCATAGCCAAAATCCCTTCGTCCGCACTAAAATTTACATTATGTTAACCGCTTTTTTAGATTAGGGGTTGATTTTATTTATAAGTTGTGATATAATAAAGAAAATACAGTATTTGGGGTGAATTATAATGGCTGAAAGTTGCGGATATATTTATATTTTAACAAATCCGTCTTTCCCGCATTTTGTAAAAATCGGTTATGCGGATAACGTGGAAAAGCGTTTATCCGAGCTTAATAGAAGCGAGTGTATTCCTTACGCTTTTCGTTTGTATGCGTACTATAAGGTAAACGCACGCTTGACGGATATAAAATTGCATGCCATGATTGATAAATTAAATCCGACTTTGCGAAGCGTAGAAGAATTTAACGGCAAGACGAGAAAAAGAGAGTTTTATCAAATGAGTGCGTCGCAAGCGTATTCTATTTTAGAAACGATTGCGGAAATAAATAATTTAACGGATAACCTTGTTTTGGTTGAGCCGTCGGTGCAAGATATTAAAGCGGAAGAAGAAGCGGAAGAAATGCGTACAAAAAGAGCACATACTTCGCTGCCTAAAATGGACTGGCTGGTTGAACAAGGAGTGGTCAATATAGGCGATAAGATACATTTAATCAATCATCCTGAAATAATGGTTCCTTTAATCGACGAAAATCACGTTTGCTATCATGGACAAACATTGTCAATTCAAAAATGGGCAAGAGAAGTGACGGGTTGGCAAGCGGTGCAAACTTACGCGATGATTAAGCGAGTTGGGGATACGAAAACCTTGGCGGAATTAAGAGAAGATAAAATGCGTGAGTTAGGTATGATTGAATAAAATTTATATAGAAAAGAACGTCTTATAAAAGGCGTTCTTTTTTGTTTTGGGTATTGCAGACATTTTACTCTCAAAACATAGAAAATTGCTACTTATTATATTAAAAAAGTTTACTTTTATATGGATTTTTTTTACAAACCTATTGACAAGCGACATTTGCCATATTATAATAATAATATGAAAAAATATGCTTTGCCGATGGCAATGGAAAAAGCGTGTTTTTTACGAGATTAAAAGGAGGGATAACTCTTTGTGCCAACAAAGAAGTTGAATGTATTATGAACTATTTCAGCTTGGATATTGGGACAACCTGTTGTAAGTGCCAGCTTTTTTCTGAAAGCGGCGAGATTTTAGAATACCTTTCCAAAGAATACGATTTTAGAAAGGAAGATGGACACAATTACGTAGATGCGGACGTGATTTGGCAAAACTGTAAAGAAATGATTGCCACCGTCGCAAAGAAACACGAAATTTCGTCCTTTTGTATTTCTTCGCTTGGCGAGGCGTTCGTTTTATTAGATAAAGACGACAACGTGCTTTTCTATCCTATGTTGTACACCGATTCCCGCGGGGAAGAAGAAGCAAAAGAAATGTCGGCGCTGATTGGCGAAGAAAAAGCCTTTTTGACGACGGGTGCTATGCCTCACAGTATGTACTCGATTTCCAAATTGCTTTGGATTAAAAAGCACTATCCCGAAAAATACGCAAAGGCGGACAAAGTCCTTCTTGTCGGCGAATACATCGGCTATTTATTGACGGGCAAGCGTGTGATAGACTATGGCTTGGGTGCGCGTACGGGTGTTTTGGATATTGAAAAACTCGATTTCTCTACCGAAATTTTGGATAAACTCGACGTATCCCGTTCCCTTTTCTCTCAAACGCAACGTGCGGGCACGATTGTAGGGGACGTAAAGCAAAGTTTGATTGACGAACTTGGCATTAAGGGCAATCCCGTATTAGTCCTTGGTTCGCACGACCAAATTTGTACGTCGCTTGGCGCGGGCGTATTAAATGCGGGCGATGCGGTTGACGGCATGGGCACGGTAGAGTGTATCACCACCCTTTTCAAAGACAAACCCACCGATGCGCAAATGGGCAGAGAGGGTTATCCTTGCGTTCCGTATGCGGTAGAAGGTTTGTATTGTACGTACATTCTCAATTATTCTTGCGGCTCGACGGTAAATTGGCTTCGCAAAAAGATTATGCACGGGTACAGCGGCGAAGAAAAGGATTTCTTTACCTACCTTGAAAAGAACATGAAAGACGGCCCTACGGGCGTGTTGACGTTGCCCTACTTTGGCGGGGCGAGCACGCCTTATCAAGACTTGAACGCAAAGGGCGCAATCATCAATCTTACGACGGAAACGCCTGATGCCGACGTGTATAAATCGATTATGGAAGGCACGGCGATGGAAATGCGCTTGAACGCCGACGTAGCGGGCAAGTACGGCATTACCGTAAAGAACACCATTGCAACGGGCGGTGGCGCAAACTCGGCAACGTGGATGCAAATTAAAGCGGATATCCAAGACGTAAACGTAAAAATCTTGCGTTCGTCCGAAGGTGGGCTTTGTGGCTGCGCTACGCTTCAAGCGGTCGCGCTTGGCGGTGCGAAGGATTTGGAAGAAGCGAAGGGAATTTTCGTTCGCTACGTAAAAGAATTTACGTGCAATCCTGCTATGCACGCCGCATACGAAAATCAATATGAAAAATATAAAAAATTATATAAAACATTAAAGGAGATCTTTTAATTATGAAATTTGCTTTGTATTTCGGTAACCGTGGGTTTATGCCCGCAGAACTTATCGCTGGCGCACGTGCGGACATGATGAAAGCTGTCACCGATGCTGGCCACGAATATCTTGTTATGGACGAAACCGCAACCAGATACGGTGCGGTTGAAACGCGTGAAGAAGGCAGAATTTATCACGACTGGTTGAAGAGCCACGAAGGCGAATACGACGGCGTTATCCTTTGCATGCCCATTTTCATCGACGAAAACGGCGCAGTAAACGCATTGCAAGACGCTGGCGTGCCTATCTTAATGCAAGCATATCCCGATGAAATCGGCAAAATGGACTTTGCACACCGCCGTGACGCATACTGCGGTAAATTCTCGGTGACGGACGTATTCTATCAATACCAAATTCCTTTCACCGTTATGAAACCCCACGTTGTTCACCCCTTGAGCGATGCGTTCAAGCAAAACTTGGCTGACTTTGCAGCTATTTGCCGCGTTGTTAAGGGCATGAAGAGATTCAACCTTGGCTGTATCGGTGCAAGAACGACGGCGTTCAAAACCGTTCGTTTCGACGAAGTGACGTTGCAAAGATACGGCATCAACGTTGAAAGCTTCGACTTGTCCGAACTTATCTTCAAGGTAAAAGCAAAAAGCGACGACGATGCAGCAGTCGTTGCAAAAATTGCACGTTTGGAAAACTATGCAAACTTCTCCAAAGTGCCTATCGCAAACAAATTGACGCTTGCTAAAATTTCCGTTGTAATCGACGAATATATCGAAGAATATCGCCTTGATGCAATCACCCTTCGTTGCTGGAACGAAATGGAAACGATTCTTCGCGTATGCCCTTGCGTACTTATTTCCGAACTTAACGATAGAGGTATCGTATGCTCTTGCGAAATCGACTTGACGAGTGCTATCACCATGCGTGCAATGCAACTTGCAAGTGAAAAGCCTACGGCTTGCTTGGACTGGAACAACAACTACGGCGACGACGAAAACAAGGTTATCCTTTTCCACTGCGGTCCCGTTGCTCAATCCTTGATGACCGAAAAGGGCGACGTAACCGAACACAAGATGTTCGCAAAGAACGATCCTGGCAGCGGTTGGGGTACCAACGAAGGCAGAATCGCAGCGTTCGATATGACCTTCTCCAACGGTTTCACCGAAGACGGCAAGCTTAAAGTATATGCAAGCGAAGCGAAATTCACGGCTGATCCTATTGAAAAAGGATACTTCGGTTGTGGCGGCGTTGCGGAAATTCCCAACTTGCAAGACAAACTTATCCGTTTGGCAAAGGGTGGTTTCAAGCACCACACGACGGTTGGTATGGGTCACATGAAGTACGTTTTGGAAGAAGCTTTCAAGACGTATCTTGGCTATGAAGTAATCAACATCGACTAAGGGGTAAACAAACATGTTAGCAGGATTAAAAGAAGTTATTGCAGAAGGCAAAGCGAGAAACATCGCTATCGGTAGTTTTAACACCCCCAACTTGGAATGCTTGCTTGCGGTTTTGGGTGCGGCGGAAGAATTGGACGTTCCCGTTATCATCGCACACGCACAATGCCACGAAGACGTTGCTCCCCTTGACAAAATCGGCCCCGTTATGGTGGAACTTGCAAAGAGAAGCAAGGTTAAAGTATGCGTTCACCTTGACCACGGTGAAGATTTTGAATATTGCAAACGTGCAATCGAACTCGGCTTCACGTCCGTTATGATCGACTATTCCACGCTCCCTTACGAAGAAAACGCAAAGGGCACGAAAGAAGTTGTTGATTACGCACACGCAAACGGTGCGGAAGTTGAAGCGGAACTTGGTGCGCTTCCCCAAAGAGAAGGTGGCGGCGAAAGCATCGTTGCTGATCCTTCCGATTTGTACACGAAACCCGAACTCGTTCCCGATTTCCTTGCAAAGACGGGTATCGATGCTTTGGCAATCGCTTTCGGTACGGCACACGGCATTTACAAGACGAAACCCGTATTGAATATGGACATTATTACGAAAGTTAGAGAATATACCGATATTCCCCTTGTAATGCACGGCGGCAGCGGTATTTCCCACGAAGAATATCGTGAAGTTATCGCTCGCGGTATCGGCAAAATCAACTACTATTCGTACATGTCGTACGCTGGCTACGCTGCGGCAAAAGCTACGGTAGAAAGCAAGGATGCGGATTTCTTCCACAACTTGGCATTGAACGCGCAAAACGCAATGAAAGAAAATGCGCTTGGCACGTTGAAAGTTTTCTCGGGTAAATAATCTATGAACGGTAAGATTTCAAATTATATGCAAGCGGCGAGTATTCGCCGCTATGCGTTTACTGACGGCGTTGAAAAGGGCTTGGACGTTATCGATTGCGATAACGGCAAAATTCGTTTCCTTTTGAACGTTTCCAAAGCGCTTGACGTTATGCAACTCTATCACGAAGGTCAAAATATGTCCTTCATCTCTAAAAACGGCTTTACTGCGCGTGAAATCGGCTTTTTGAGACGTTTTGAGGGTGGCATGCTCTACACTTGCGGTTTGGATAGCGTTGGCGGCAGAGAGGGCTATGAACTTCACGGCACTATCCATAACACCCCCGCAACCGTATTGCGTGCGGAGTGCAACGAAGATGGGATTGTCGTAGAAGCGGTTATCCGTGATACGGCGCTTTTTGGGAAAAATCTCGTTTTGAAACGTAAGGTTTGGACGAAAATCGGTGACGACACGGTGCACGTGGACGACGAACTTTGCAACGAAGGGTACGTAGACGAAAATTACTGTGTGTTGTATCACGTAAACGTAGGCTATCCCATGCTTGACGACGGCGCAAAAGTGGTTGCGGACGTGGAAAGTTTTGTTTCTCGCAGCCCTTGGGCGGAAGAAAACAAAGCTACCATGTACGAAATGAGCGAGCCGAAAGTAGGGCAAGAAGAAACTTGCTATTTCTTGAAACTCAAGACGGGCAAGGCATCGCTTGTCAACGAAAAAATCGGCAAAAAGTTCAGCGTAATTTATTCCAAAGACACGTTGCCTTGCTTTGTAGAATGGAAGAGCATGGCAAGCAGCGATTATGCGCTTGGTTTAGAGCCTTGCACGACGGAATTGGACGATAAGTTTGCTTATAAAAGGGTGAAAGCAGGCGAAAAAGTTTGCTTCTCCGTGGCTTTGCGTGTGGAAAAGATTTGAAAAAAATGAAGAAGATTTATTTGAAGAACGTCCGTGAATTAACGAACGTTCAAAGCAATTATAAATACGTAATCCCAAAGGGCGATTATACGCTTGGTTTGGAAGATACAAAGCAAGAATTTTTGTATTTGAGCAACAACGACGGGGGCGTAAAAAACATCGCTTTCCTTTTGGACGGTTTGAAGAACGTCGTGTTAGATTTTTCGGGCAGTACCATCACTTTCCAAGGCAGAATTGCGCCCTTTATCGTACGTAACTGCGAAAACGTCACGCTTAAAAACTTGACGGTGCAGTACGATAGACCGTTCTTTACGTGCGGAAAAATTGTAGAACACGGCGACGATTTTGCTCGCCTTGTTATCAACAAATCGGTATTCCCGTATCGAGTGGAAAGGGGCACGATTATCTTTGAAAGCGCAACTTGGGAAAAATCGATGGAAGAGGGGATCAACTTGTTTATCGAAATGGATAACGAGCGCAAACGCCCCGCCTACAATACGGCTATCGTTTTGCCCCTCATCGGCAACGAAGTAAAAAGACACCCCACCCCGCCTATCTATCAAGAAGCGTGGACGGCAACGGAAGATGAAAACGGCGACGTAATTTTGCACGGCAATTTTGCTTTCTTGACGGGCAACAATCGTTTCATGATTACGCATGAAGAACGTTGGAATCCCGTTTGGGCGGCGATTGACAGCAAAAATCTTCGTTTGCAAGACGTGATGATGCACGAAAGCGGCACGATGGGCGCGCTTTTCCAAAACTGCGAAAATATTACGCTCAAGCGTCTTTGCGCCAAAGCAAGAGATGATGAAAACTATCTTGTCAGCACCAACACCGATGCTACGCACTACGTCAACTGTCGTGGAAAAATCGTTTTGAAAGATTGCGTTTTTGAAAACATGATGGACGACGGCGGCAACTTCCACGGCATTTATACGCTTGCAAAAAATAGGGAAGGAAACACCGTTATTGCGGAACTTTCTCACTTCCAACAATACGGCGTAAACGTGTATAAGGCTGGGGACGAGATTGAAATTACCTCGCCCGATATGAAAGAACGCGCGACTTTCACCGTGCTTTCGTCTGATCTTATTTCGCCTACGCAAGTTAAGTTGGAACTTGACGGGGATATGGATTTTATCAAGGACGGCTACGTTATCGACAATATAACCGCGCACCCCGAAATCTATATCAAAAACTGTCGCACGGGCAACAACCGCCCTCGCGGCTTCCTTCTCAACAGCAATAAAAAGACGGTTGTTAAGGGTTGCACTTTCTATAATTCCGACGTGGCGATTGCCGTTTGCGGTGACAATTCCTATTGGTTTGAATCGACTGCCGTAAAAGATTTGACGATTAAAAACAACGTCTTTGACAACTGCGGTTATCATTGCGCCGATTGCACGATCGTGGTGTTTGCGGATATTAAAGCAAACCCGTCGATTGGCGATTTCCACAGCGGTATTACGGTAAAAAATAACCACTTCAAAACGTTTACGGGTTGCTGTGCGTACGTGAAAAACTGTGAAGATTTCACCTTTGAAAACAACAAGGTGGAATTGACGACGGCGTATCCTATTAGGGGCAATTTGCGCAACGCAGTAGAACGCTAAAATAATAAAAAATCAATAAAAAAAGGATGCTTCTAAGCATCCTTTATTTTTTTCTTCGTGTGCGATTTTTTGTCGCCTTTTTCCACTTCCTTTCGATAGGCGGAAGGGGAAATGCGGTACAATCGATTGAACTCTCTACTAAAATACAAGGGATCGGAATAGCCTACGCTGATGGCTACGTATTTGATGGACAAATCACGGCGCTTAAGCAAGCTCACCGCCTTGTTCATGCGGAAGTCGATGATGTATTTCGAGATAGGCACGCCCGTCGTTTGGCGGAAGAAACGGGAAAGATAACTTGCGTTCATATTGAAATTCGCCGCAATCACTGCCAACGAAAGGGAAGGGTTGGTGTAGTTTGCACCGATGTACGCAATCACTTGGCTGATAAGATCCCCTCGGGAATTGGGGGTGGCAGCCTTTTGCGGGAAACGCTCGTTGATAATGCTGGAAAAGATTTTATACGCAGCGGAAACGGTTGTTAAATCGTCCGTTTTGTCGTTGAGTGCGCCCACCATTTCATTGCAAATGAAAGCAAAATCTTCCGTCTTTTGCACGGAGTAGATAGGGGAAGAAATAGTAAGCCCAGCTCGTTCGTTCAAATGCAACGCCTTTTGTCCGCTGTATTCCATCCAAAAATATTCCCAAGGCTCGCTCTTATCTGGGTAGTAAAAAATGATATGGTTTGCGGGGATATAGAACAAATCGCCCGCCTTTACGCTGTACAATTTTCCGTCGAGATTGTAATAACCTTTGCCGCTTATTACAAAGTGCATAACGAACCGATTTTTCAAAAACGGGCCTTCTTGCTTCTTATTTGCGGCGCATTTTTCCTTGCCTACGGCAACCACTTGGAATTCTTCAAATAAATCGTTTTCGATGTACTTGTAGAAGACGTTTTTTTGTTTTTTCTTCGTTTGTTGTTTCATGTCTTTATTATAGAATACTTGAAACGCTTTGTCAATTAAAAAGTAAAAAAATTCTATAAAAAGTTGGAGAAAATTGATTTTTACGCGTATATATAGAAATAAGTAAAAAAAATCCATAATTAGGTAAATATTATATATTTACACGAAAAAGTCGCTTTGGTATAATAGATAAAAATATTATTTTTATAATGGTGTGTGTATGTCCGAGAACACTTTTATTTACAATGAAATTTTCTACGAGGCGGAGAGCGTAAAAGCGGAAGATATTATCAAATGCGATTTTATCCAAGGCAAAAGATTTAGCGCATGTTATCGCTCCGGCTCGTGTTGGATGAAAACGGCGTTCGTGAAAACGGCGGCTGAAATTCCCGCGGAAACGCAATATTTGCTTGCGGAAACGGAAAAGGGGTACGCGTTGTACTTTGCTTTGTGCGACGGCACTTCCCGTGCTTCCCTTTTCGCTAAAGGCGGCGCGGTGTATTGCCGAGTAGAAACGGGTGACAAAAACTTGCCCCTTGGCAAATTCCGCTACGTGTACGCGGTTGAATGCGATAACCCGTACGAAGGCATGAAATATGCGTACGAACGTTTGCAAAAAGAAATCGGCTCGTTTATCTTGAAGAAAGACAAGAAGACGCCCCCGTTCATCGATTACTTTGGTTTTTGCACCTACAACGCTTTTTACAGCGATATCTCCCACGATAAAATTTTGATGGTGGAAGATTTGTTTGAAAGCAAGGGACAAAAACTTGGGTTCTTGATTGCGGATGAAGGCTGGTTCACTTCCAAAGATTGCAAGCTCGTTTCCTTCAAGGCGGACGAAAAGAAATTCCCGCAAGGCTTGAAAGCAACGATTGATGCTTGTAAGGAAAAATACGATTTGAAGTATTTCCTTTGCTGGCATACCTACAACGGCTATTGGAAGGGCATCGATGCGGAAAGCTTCCCTCAATATAGCGTAGTAAACGAACCGTTCAATATCCCCGATAGATTGAGAACTCCCATGCACGAAGATTCCTTTGCGGCAACGGTTGGCGAAGATTTCTATCCGATGAACATTGCCGATCAAGACAGTGGCATTTGCGTGAAAGATGCGGCGGGCGCATATCTCGATTTCTACAAGGCTTTGAAAGAACAAGGCGTTGACGGAACGAAGATAGACGCTATGACTTGGGTGGAAGCGTTTGCGGAAAACAAGGGTGGACGAGTAAGCGCTATGCACGATTTGCTTCGAGCGGTTGAAAACGCATCGTGGTCGGTGATGGACGGCAACCTTATCAACTGTTCCAGCTGTTCTAACGATTTCTTTATGAACATCGGTGAAGGCTCGCTCACGAGAACGTCTTGCGACTACATGCCCGACAAACCCTTAACGCATAACGCACACATCGTTGACAACGCGTTCGTTGGTTTCTGGGTAGATCCGATCGTAATCGCCGATTGGGATATGTTCCAAAGCTCGGGCGATGGGGGTGAATTCCACGCGACGGCAAGAGCGGTGAGCGGTGGCCCCGTATATTGCACGGACGAACTTGATAAAGCCAACTTCGATTTGCTTAAAAAATTGACGATGGCGGACGGGACGGTGAAGCGTTGCGTAAGAAACGCCGCTCCTACGAGAGCTTGCCTTTTCGGCACTCCCAAAGGCGAACCCTTCCGTGTGTATAACCAAACGGAAAGCGCATACGTGCTCGGTGCATTTGGCAACGTAGAAACGGGCGAAGAAGTGCAAATCCCCTTGGCGGAAGTGGATAACTTGCCAAGCGGTAGATACGCCGTATATTCTTCCAAACAAGGATTTATCGGCGTGATGAACGAAAAGGATAGCGTGTCTTGCAAGTTGATGCAGCTTCATGCGGAAGTGTTTACGATAGCACCCATCGTTGACGGCAAAGCGGTTATCGGCAACGTAGAAAAACTCAATCCAAGCGCGTACGCGGACGTTAGTGATGAAATCGGCGTGTACACCGACGAGAGAGGATTTGAAATAATAACTAAATAACGAAAATATAAAAAGGAGAAATTTATATGCAGTTAGCTAATGAAAACGTACAAGCAACTGAAGACGTAGTTGTTCAAGAAGCAACGACGGAAGAAGTGATTGTGCAAGAACAACCGTTGGCGCAAGAAGTGCCTGCAAAGAAGAAGATGAGTAAGTTCAAAAAGAACTTGCGTGACTTCTTCCGTAAAGACAACTTGCTTTTGTGGATGCTTCTCATCCCCACGCTCGTGTATTTGTTGATTTTCAACTACGTACCGTTGTCGGGTTTGTTGATGGCGTTCCAAGACTTCAACGCATTTGACGGCTTGTGGGAAAGCCCTTGGGCTGACAAAAATGGTTTCTATCATTTCTGGTATTTCATAAACATGCCCGACTTTTGGGATATCTTGAAGAATACCTTGGTTTTGAGTTTGTATTCCATCGTGGTAAATACAATCTTGCCCATCGTATTGGCGTTGTTCTTAAACGAAATCCGCAATAAGGGATACAAGAAAGTCGTTCAAACGATTTCGTATGCACCTTACTTCGTATCGGTAATGGTTGTGTGCGGTATGTTGTTCTCGTTTGCCGAATACGAATCGGGTATCATCAACCGTATCGTGACGGGGCTTGGCGGTGAACCTATCCGTGCAATGGAAAATGCAAAACTCTTCCCGCATATTTACGTTATTTCGGGGCTTTGGCAAGGTCTTGGTTGGTGGGCAATCATCTACGTAGGTACGCTTGCAAACGTTGACATGTGCTTGCACGAAGCTGCAATCATCGACGGTGCTGGCCGTATGAAACGTATGTGGCACATCAATTTCCCCACCATTATCCCCATGGCTGTTATCATGTTGATCATGAGTATCGGCAGCATGCTTTCGGTAGGCTTTGAAAAGGTGTACCTGTTGCAAACACCAGGCAACCTTTCCTCGTCACGTATCATTTCTACGTACGTGTACGAAGTAACCTTCACGGCGCAATTCCCTCAATACAGCTACGCTACGGCAATTGGTTTGTTTAACTCGGTTATCAACATCTTCTTGCTTTGGATAGCAAACTTCATCTCCCGCAGAGTGGGCGAAACGTCTTTGTGGTAAGGAGGAACGATCATGGTTGAGAATAAAGGTAAAGATAAAGTATTTAACTGGATTATCTACGTGGTTATGGGCTTGTATTCCTTCGTCACGTTGTTGCCCCTTCTTTTCGTGTTGGCAAACTCCTTCTCGTCGGCGGAAATGGTGTACACCGGTCAAGTTACCCTTTTCCCGAAGGAATTTGACTTGAGCGGCTTTAAAAGAGTTTTCAAAGACGACGCTATCACGCGCGGCTATCTTAATACGTTGATGTACACGGCAATCGGTACGGTTATCCAACTCGTATTGCAATTCACGGCGGCATATCCCTTGTCGAGAAGGGACTTGAAAGGTAAATCGTTTGTAAACCTTTTCATGGTAATCACGATGTTCATCAACGGCGGTATGATTCCTACGTACTTCGTTGTAAAGAACTTGGGCTTGATTAACACCATTTGGGCAAACATCATCCCTGGTTGCGTAGGCGTGTATAATATCATTATTATTAGAACGTACATTCAATCGTCCATTTCTTGGGAATATCAAGAAGCGGCAATGATCGACGGTTGCGATCCGCTCCGTTCGTTCGTTCAAATCGTAATTCCCTTGTGTAAACCGATTATTGCGGTTATGCTCTTGTACGCAATCGTAGGTTATTGGAACTCGTATTTCAACTCCCTCTTGTACGTAACGAAGGAAAAATTGTGGCCCTTGCAAAGAACGTTGCAACGTATCCTTATCAGTTCAAACACGTCGAGTATCGGTCAAGGCGGCGGTACGCTTGGTCAAGCGGAACAAGCATTGCTTTCCGAATCGCTTAAATACGTAGTTATTATTGTTTCTACCGTACCCATTTTGTTGATTTATCCTTTCTTCCAAAAGTTCTTTGAAAAGGGCTTGATGGTAGGCGGATTAAAAGGTTAATATTTAGGAGGAAAAACATGAAAAAAAGTTTAACTTTAGCTCTTGCCGGCTTGATGGCATGTGGCGCTATGGCATTTGCACCCGCTTGCGGTTGTGGTAAGGACGATTACGATCCCTCTAACTTCTTGACGAGAGAAGAAGCTATTGCAGAATACGGCAACGAATATCGTATCGTAAAAGAACAAGTTACGTTGAAAATCTTCGTTCCGAAGGGCTCGATGAACCCCGAATATTCGACGATGAAAATGTTTAAGAAGTTGAGTGAAGTAACCAACCTTAAATTTGACTTCGTTGAAGCGGATACGTCCAGCTACACCAACCTTCGTACGGCAGCTTGGAACGGCGATTTGCCCGACTTGTTCTTGTTCGCTAACACGATGGCCGAACAAGTAAACTACTCGGCTCTTCGCGCAATCGTTGCGTTCAACGATCCTAGCTTGGAAGTAGAAGGCGTTGAAGTGGGCAGTCTTATCGACAACTACATGCCTACGTACAAGAAGTTGCTTGACGAAAACTTCAACATCAACACCACCATCAGTGCAAAAGACGTTGTGACGCTTGACGATGGCAAGATGTACGCAACCGTAACGGCTATGGACGTTCCTCGTGACCTTTCCTACAAGATGTGGATTAACGAAGAATGGATCAACAACATCAACACGACGTCATCGTTGAAAATGAAATTGAAGTCGGAATTCGGCGTTGAACAATTGCCTGCGGGAGACGACATCAACACGATTGAAGAATTCCTTTTGGTTCTTCGTGCGTTCAAGAAACTTGACGCAAACAAGAACGGTGACCCGAACGACGAAATTCCCGTAAGCTCCAACAAGATGCAATATTTGAGAAACTTCATTATGGCAGCGTACGGCTCCGTATTTGAAAGCGTTGAAATTGCAAACGATGGCAACTCGTTCACCTACACGCCCGCAATGGAATCCTTCAAGAAGTATTTGGAGATCGCAAAACTTATGTTGGACGAAGGCTTGATGGACGAGAACACCTTCCAAAACCAAGACGCATCTATGGCAGCGAAAGGATTTAATAATAGATTGGGCGTATTCTGTGCGGCTGCGCCTTACCTTGTAACTGGTTATGATTACGACCAAAACTACAAGACGTTTGGTCCTTTGACGAGTGATTATTATCAAGGCACGCCTTTGCATTACGGCTTCTCGCCCTTCAAGGCAAGCGCAACGATGATTCCTAGAGGCACGCCTTACGTACGTGAACTTGCAAGATTTATCGATATTCTTTATTCCGATCTTGGTACGCAACTTATCGCTTACGGTGAAGAAGGCGTAGATTGGACGTGGGATAACGAAGAAAAGACGTCTTGGACGTTCCACGTTCCCGACAGCTGGGAAGGCTCGCAAGAAGAATACCGTGCAACCATCACGCCTAACGTAGGTACTGGTGCATCTTTGTATTGGTCTAACGATTTCGTTGGTAAGATGAACGACGAAGTTATTAGAACGTTGAACCAAGAAAGCGAACGTTATCTTCCTTACTTGAAAGTTCCCGTGCCTGAAGAAGTAATTCTTGCGAAAGAAGACTACAGCCCCGTATCTTTGAAACTTGCTGACCTTGGCAAATACGTTGAAATGGCGGAATATAACTTCATTACGGGCGAAAGAGGCTATGACGTTACGAGCAGCACCGATTGGACCAACTATATCAACAAGTTGAAGAACTACGGTTATGAAGACGTAATTGCAAGATACAATGCTGCTCTTGCAAGATATAAAGCAAAGAAGCAACAATAAAAACTCGACTTCTCCGCGTACGATTTTGTACGCGGAGAGTAAAAGTGTTTTAAGGAGTACACAGTGAAAAAGATAATCAAAAGCGCCTTGGCGCTTCTGTTGTCGTTGGTTGTGTTTGGGTTTTCCGCGTGTAAAATAAACAACGGCGATTTGGACGGTGGCGGCAGTGGTGCAGGCACCGAACAAGGCGGCGGCAGTAGTGGCGGTGGAAACGGCGGCGACAATGGCGGCACCAACGGTGGCAATAACGGCGGCGATGAAGGAAGCGGTGGAAGCAGCGACGACAACGGTGGAAACAGCGGTGGAAGCAGCGACGACAACGGCGGCGATGAAGGAAGCGGCGGCGATGAAGGAAACAGCGGTGACAGTCAACCGCAAACGCCCGTATTCCCCGAGCCCGAACCCGAAACCCCCGAAGCAACGCCAACGGCGGTAGGACAAAAAAATATGATTAGCGCATTAAAGAATTCACAATACCGCTCGGCGGTGTCGAATAGTACGTTGGGCTTGACGGATGCCAGCAAAGTGGGCGCTGACCAAAGAGCCTTCTCTCGCGTTTTGTATCCCGCTCCCATTGCAGGGGTAAAGACGTACGAGGTAGAGGATTACGGCGTTTCTCCCACGGGCGAAAACAACACTCGTGATTTGAACGCATTGCTCGCATCGCTCAAAGACGAAGCGGGCACGAAAGTGGTTAAGTTTGGAAAGGGCACGTATACCTTCAAAACGACGATAGAGTTGAAAAACTTGAAAAACGTGTATCTCGTTGGCGACGAAACGAACTTCGTTTATTCGACGTGGTGCAACGCAGTCCACGTGAAAGACAGCGAAAATATCCACGTGAACGGCATTTCCGTTGACTTCGATCCCTCTCCCGTAGTGGCAGGCTCGATTAAGAGCTGTGACACGAGCGCGAAGAAGATCACCATTCAACTTGACAGCGAATTCTCGCTTAGCGATGCTCGCTATAACGGCGGTAAAATCCGCTACGGCTCGTACATGGAATTCCATGAAGACGATTACGGCACGCTTTATCCCAACGCATCGGGCAACTTGCTTTACAACAGCACGGGCGACCAAGTGCAAAACATCACGGCAGGCGCGTACAACGCAAGCATGAACGAACTCACCTTGACGTTCAAATCTATAAAAGCGGCGGCAGCAGGTACGCGTGTATCGGTTGCGTTCACGATGTACGAATTCCCCGCTTACAACGTAGAAGACAGCAAAAACTTCTATATGGAAGGCTGTAATTTGTACTCGGCGGCAGGCATGGGCATTAAGCTTGATTCGGTTGAAAACGCGTATTTGAACCGCACCAACATAATGCTTAAAAACGGTTCTTCCCGTTTGATGACGGTGACGGCGGACGGCTTGCACGCAAAAGACTGCTTTGGCGATTTGCAACTTACGGGTAGCATTTTTGAAAACTCGCACGACGATAGTATCAACGTCGCAAGTTTCTATAAAGAAGTGACGGCGGTAGGTAGAAAGGATAGAACGCTCACTTGCGAAGCTGCGAGCACGCAATCGAATTATCCCTTTGAAGTGGGCAACGTGCTTGAAGTGTACGATCCCAGTACGTTTGCGCTTTGCGGCACGTACAAAGTTATGGCTGTGGACGCATCGGCATTGACGACGGTTGTCACGGTGGACAAGAAGGTTTCGGACGATCTCGTTGGTAAAATCATCGGCAACGTGACGCGTAGCGCGAAAGTAAAAGTAAACGATAATATCTTCCGCAATAAGCGTAACCGTGGTATCTTGTTGCAAACGCGCAACAGCGAGATTTCGGGCAACACTTTCCAAAATATCGTACACGGACCTATCTCTATTCACAGTATAATGGACATTTTCGCGGAAGCGCTTTTGCCCAAAAACGTGACGATAAGCAATAACAAGTTTATCAACAACAACGACGGCTATGGTTTAAGCGGTGACGTTGCGGTGTTTGCGGGCTCTGGTAGCTCGGGCGTGGCAAACGCTATCCAAGGCATCACGGTGACCAACAACTTCTTCTATAGTAGCGCGCGTGCGGGCATCTTTTTCACGGCGAGCGGCAGCTCTACGATTGCAAACAACTTGCTTTGCTCGACGGGTAGAGTATCGGGCGAAAAGTACTCGATGTACGTTGGTATCAGCGAAAATATAACGATTAAAGAAAATTGCGTAGTACGTACTGCAAACGGAGAGTTCTCCATTTATAAGCACGTAAACGCTACGATAAATGACTCGAATAACTTATTACAAATTTTAGGAGGTATATAATGAAGAAATTTTTCAAATCGATTTCTTGTTTGCTCCTTGCGGCATTGATGAGCTTCACCTTTGCGTGTGGCGACGGTGGTGACAAGGACGGTGACGGTGCTGGCGAAGGCACGGGCACGGAACAAGGCGGTGGAAGCCAAGGCGGCGGCCAACAAGGTGGCGGTCAACAAGGCGGTGGTGGCTCCGATTTGGCGCAATATAGCTTGAACGAAACCGTTCAAAAACTTTCCGCTTCTTATTATGCTGACGGCGCAATGACGGACGATAATAAATATGGCTTGAGCGATATTTCCAACGTCGGCGTTGTTCAAAGCGAAGCAAGCAAAGAATTGTATCCTATCGAACTTTCGGGCGATTATGAAATCATCGAATTTTCCGAAATGGCGGGCGCAAACGATTATGCGAAATTTACCGCAGCGTTCGCGGCGGCAAAAGCAGCAAACTCTCAAAACAAAAAGGCAATCATCAACTTGCCCGAAGCGGGCGAATTGCACGTAAACGCATCTTTGTCGGGTGATTCGACGTTTGCATTCAACCTTGAAGGCTACGACGGCTTGTATATCAATGGCAACGGCTGTAAAATTTGGGTTTCCTTTAACAATTTTGCGTTCCGTGGTTTCCTTAACGTTTACAACTCGAAAGACGTACACGTAAACGATATTATCGTGGACTACGAAGTACCTACGGCAATCAGCGGTATTATCAGCGCAATCGATACGACCAACCTTACGGTTACCGTAGAAATTCCCGAAGAATTCAACGAAACGGTTAAACGCGTAAAAGAAGCTAACGAATCGCTTAAATCGTACTTGGAATTCAACGAAATCACTCGTGCACCCGTTGAAGGGGGCAACTTCTGTACGGCAAGCGAAGGCTTTGTCACCGGTCGCACCATTAATGGTAACGAAACGGACGGCTACGAAATCGTAGTTCAATTTGGCGAAGCGTATAAAGCAAACTTCTCCGACGAAGCGCTTGGCCACTATGCAGCGCTTGCATTCTCCATGTACGTATATAACGGCTTCGTTTACGATCATTGCGAAGACGTTTACATGGAAAACGTAACGTTGCACACCTGTCCTGGTATGGGTGTCGTTGGTAGAAGAACCACCGATATTTTCATAAACAGAATGAACATTGTTCTTCCTGAAAACAGCGAAAGATTGATGACGACGACGGCAGACGGTTTCCACTTTGCAGAATGCTACGGCGAAGTTAAAATCACCGGCTCTATCGTGGAATACACGCACGACGACGCATTGAATATTAAGTCGGGTTATTACTACTCCGTTTCCGATATCGCACCACGTGACAAGACGATTTCCATTACGAAGAAGACGGAAGGCATTTCCAAACCCGAAGCTGGCAACGTAATCGAATTCTACGACAAGAACACGCTTGAAAAGCTCGGCGCATACACGATTACCGAAATGATAAGCAATACGGCCGAAAGTTCTTACACCTTCAAGGTAAAAGAAGCGTTGAAAAACGCTGCTTCGTGGGATATTTCCAACGTAGTTGCAACCAACATCAGCAAGACGGCGAAATTCACTTTCACGAACAACATCGTAAGAAATAAGCGTAACCGTGGTATTCTCGTTCAAGTACGTGACGCAGTTATCAGCAACAACGCATTCTTCAACGTTGGTCACGGTGCAATCTCCGTACACAGCGTTCTCGACGTGTTCAACGAAGCTACGATGCCTAAGAACATTAAGATTGAAAACAACAAACTTGTAAACAACAACTATTTGATGTCCTTGTCGGGCGACATTTACGTATTCGCACGTGCGTCCTCGCTTGGTCCCGTAGGCACGATCACCGACGTTTCGATTAAGAACAACTTCATCGCAAAGAACGGCAACGCAGGTGTCAGCTTGCAAGCATGCGCCGATTCTTCGGTAGAAAACAACTTGTTCTACGACAACGCACGCGTTAAACGTGGCGAACTTTTGGATTGCGCTTTGGAATTGACCAACTCGAGCGATTTGAGCATTAAGGGCAACTACGTTTACAACACGTTGGATTCCGCAACGTACGCAGGCATTATCCCCGGCGGTTTGACCGATCCTACGACGATTGATCTTAAAAACAACGTAAACCTTGCTTACCAAGTAATCGAAGTTGAAACGACGACGACGGAAGTTTTGAAACTTCTTTCCAGCGTGACGATTGACGGCGACGTTTCCGACTGGGCTAACCAAGGTACGTCCGTTGCCATGAACGGTCACTCCCTTGCAGACGGCGTTGCTATGGACCCCGTACAATATCAAGACTACTTCAACGTAGATATGTGTAAAGTGGCTTGGACGGACGAAGGTATCTACGTTGCGTTCGATATTAAGGACGATAAGTACGACTTCGTAACACCCAACAACTTCTGGAATGGCGACTGCTTTGAAATGTTCTTCTCCACGACGTTGACGATGGCTAACGCAGACATGATGCTTTATAAGAACGACGGCGGCGACGTAGCGCAATTTGCGTGCGTACCTACGTGGGGCGACATGTGGACGGCAGCGAAGGAAAGAACGAGCAACAAGATTTTGGAAAATAAATCTTCGATTCGCGTGGTATGTGTGAAGACGAGCAAGGGTTATGCAGGCGAAATGTTCTTGCCCTTCACGTTGTTCACGGCATCGCAAGAAGCGATTGCAAACGGCGAAGAAATCGCAATGGCGTTCGTATTTGCTGACAACGATAGAGACGACAAGGGCTTGCCTAGATTGCAAGTTTCCAACGTTCCTCACTTCGTAGAAGCATGGAAGACCAAGACGGCGAAGATGCCTCTCTTCAAGTTCGTTGAAGAATTGAGCGAAAGCGCTGAATAATATAAAACATAGGCAAGGGTAGTGCTTTTATAAGCACTATCCAAGCCCAAATATAAAAGAAAAAAATAAAAAAGGAGATAGTTATGAAAAAATCCAAACTTTTATTGACTTTGCTCATGGCTGGGTTAATGGCAACGGCAACTGCTGGTTTGGCGGCTTGCGGTCCTACGCCCGATGATGGCACAGGTGCTGGTACGGGTACCGAACAAGGAGGCGGTCAACAAGGTGGCGGCCAACAAGGCGGCGGTCAACAAGGCGGCGGTCAACAAGGCGGTGGCCAACAAGGCGACGGTCAACCTTGCTCGCACAAAGATGATAATGACGACCACAAGTGCGATTCTTGCCAAGAAACGGTAAGCGTATGCGAAGATGAAGACGACGACCACTATTGCGATATTTGCGACGACAAATTGAGCGAATGTGAAGACGAAGACGACGATCACTACTGCGATATTTGCGACGACGAATTGAGCGAATGTGAAGACGGCGACGCAGACGATTATTGCGATATTTGCGGAGACTATATTGGCGTTGACGAAGAAGGCCCCGTAATCACGGTTGCAGGCAACCCTACGGTTATTGAACTTGGCTTGGGCGAATCGCTCACCGTTCCTACGGCTACCGCTTTGGACGCTATCGACGGCGTACTTGACGTAGACGTATTCTGCGAAACGACGCGTGGCGCATACGACAATAAGACGGGCGTATTTAAGACGGATATTCTTGGTGAACATATTCTCACCTACTACGCTTGCGATAACGAAGACAACGAAACGTTCCACGACGTAGTTATCAACGTTACGTCCGATACGTACGCTGAAACGGCAGACGTGACGGGTTATAACAACCTTGCTAACCTTGATGGCAGCGAAGGTACGTTCAAAGAAAACTTCGAAAAGGGCTGGCAATCCCCCCTTATTAAGAGAGCATCGCTTCCTTCCGTAACGGTTAAAGCGGGCGCACAAGCTATCAACGGCAACTCGCTCGTTATCAACTACTACGAATTGACGGCTCTTGAAAACCGTGTATTCATGAACACGCTTCCTATCCGTGACGGTATTTGGACGCTTAGCTTCGACGTTAAACTTATCGAAGGCGTTGCTGATAGCGACTTCTACGTAGGTTACGTAAAAGAAGGGGAAGTTGACTCGAAAGACCAACAATTCTCTTTGGCTGGTATGCAAGTTGGCGAAGTAAGACGTATCGAATACAAGCAACTTCTCAACCTTGACGAAAGCGGCACGTATTATTTCCACTTCTTCGAACACATGAGAGATATGCAAGCTATCCTTGCTTTCGACAACTTCGAAGTACAATTTGAAGAAGCTCCTAACTACAACGAAGTAGCACCTACGCTTAGTCAATTGCAAGCAGGCTTCACGTACGATTGGGATAACAACTACATGACGATTACGGCTGGTATGCCCGAACTTGTAAGCAAGATTGAAAACGCAAGCGCTAAATCGGCTATCGAAAACGCAGCAAGCGGCTTCGGTAACTCCGTAATGCACTTGACGGGCAACGGCGCACACGACTTGAGCGGTCTTATGAAGGAAAAAGATGCTTCGCTCTTCCAAGCAGGCTTGAAATACACCTTTGAAATCGACTACTATGCAGTATCGCTTGGTCAACACTACATGATCGCTTACGACGGAACGTCGGGCAACAACACGTTCAAGGTAAATCCTTTCACGACGGGCTTGGGTAAAGCAACGATCGAATACACGGTAGGCGCAAACGATAAAGCGTTGACGTTCTACGGTGATATGGACATCTATCTTGGTAACGTTAAGATTACGGTGGAAGAAGCAGGCGAAGTGCGTGAAGACTACCACAACGTAACCTCTAGTGAAATTATGGCAGAAGGCGGCTACACGTTTGACTGGAGCGCAAACAACATCCTTCAATTCGCTACGCCGAAGGCGACGTACGTAGAACTTGCAACCATGAAGAACACCACGCTTGCTGCAAACTTGGCTGCTACGAACGCATTTACGAACGGCTACGCATTGCAAATTAAGGGTTCTGGTGCAAACGTAATTACGGGTCTTTCCAACAAGTTGGTTGGCGGCAACAAGTACACGATTTCCTTCGATATTTACGACGTGACTGGTGCTGGCAACTTGATGATTCTTCCCTTCGTTGGCGATACGCAAAACGGTGCTTATACGTTTAACATCGCAGTAAGTCAATACACGGGTATGTACAACTTCTCGCTTACCTTCACGGCTCCCGAAGGCATCACCGACCTCAACTTCTACATCAACAGCCAAACGGATATCGAAGTATATCTTGCTAACTTCACGATTAGCGGTAAAGTACCTGGCGCAACGGTAGAACATACGACGACGGGCACGAAGACTTGGGCGCAATTGAACAACTTCGGTAAGGGTACGCAAGTTGCAACCCCCGCAGGCGCAGTTGGTCAAGAAGGTTTTGCTGACGACTACTGCTTGCAAATCGTTGGTACGGGTGGCGAAATGGTTGCTGAATTGTTCCAAGTTGGCGGCCTTATCCCCGCAGGTCACGATTACAAGTCTATCACGTTGACGTTCACCTACTACGTTGCTGAAGATTTCACGGGTTCGGGCTTGTATATCAAGGTTGACGGTGATTTCCATGCTATCGCCGCAACGCCTGGCTACCATACGGCTACGTACACGACCGAGTTGCCTGCTGACTACGTATGTATTTATACGTCTACGGGCACGAGCGGCAACGTTTACTTGGGTAGCATGAGCTACGTTCTTGTGACGACGACGGAAGCTTAATTAACTTAATAAACAGCTTATAGTAAGCCGAAAAGGAAAGGCTCCGCGCTTCGGTGCGGAGCTATTTTCCAAGAAATAAAGAGAGGACGATAAAAATGAAGGCTATTTGGGCTAAAGGCTTAAAAACAGAGAAGAACATTACGCTTGCGTTTTCGCTTGATTTAGGGGCGAAAGAACGCTTTACGGCGAAGCTTGCGGCGACGTCTTTGTATCGCGTGTACGTGGACGGGGAATTTATCTCGTTCGGCCCGCAACGCGCGGCGAAAGGGTATGCAAGGGTGGAAGATATTTGTGCACAAGGCAAACGCTTGGTGATTGAAGTGGAAAGCATTTACGTGCCTACATTTTGGGTTATCAAACAGTTGCCCTTCTTTGCGTGCGACGTGCAAACGGAAAGCGGAAAGACGTACGATGCAAGCGATTTTTGCTGTCAATTATTGACGGATAGATTGCAAAAGGTGCAAAGATACAGCTATCAACGTGGTTTTGCGGAAACGTTCAAACTTGGCGTAGATAGAACGGATTTGTACGTGGGTGGCGATTATGATGCGCAAGTTTTGGAAACGGAAGAAGCTACGCTTCCTACGTTGCTTCCTTCTTACGTGGATAAACCGAAATACAACTTGCACACCAAGCAAGAATTGATTGAAGAAGGGCTTGTCGGCATTGACGATAGTTTGCCTGTTTGGCGTGATAGAGCGCACTGGCTTGTCGGTACGGCGCTTGACGGTTTTTATGAAGAAGAATGGGAAGACAAACTCACGGACGAAGCGTCCAAGTTTGTATATTTTGCCAATGGTATGTCCGCAACGAACGTGAAACACCGCTATAAAACGGTGGACTTTTTGCGTGCAATCACGGGCTTTTTTGAAGTGAAAGTGAAAGCAAAAAATGCGGGCAGCGTGTATATTATCTACGACGAACTTTTGTGGCACGAACGTGGCAAAGGGGAAAATTACGTTGCGTTTGATAGAAACACGACGTCCAACGTTTGCAAATGGCAATTTGAAAAGGCGGGCGAGTACAGCGTGACGACGTTCGAACCGTACACTTGCCGTTATGCTTGCATCGTTTACGATGAAGGGCTTGACGTGGAATTTTCTATCCGTGACTACGAAAACCCCAATGCGGATCGTTTGCAGCTTACGTGCGCGGATAAGCGTGTGGAAAAGATTTTGGAAGCAGCAAGAGCAACTCTTGCGCAAAACGCAGTTGACCTTCTTACCGACTGTCCGTCGAGAGAACGTGCGGGTTGGCTTTCGGATAGCTATTTCTCGTCGGTTGCCGAACGTATTTTTACGGGCGAAAACCAAGTAGAAAAGTCGTTTTTGGATAACTATGCCAAGGCGGAAGAAGAACAGCTTCCCAAGGGCATGATTCCTATGTGCTACCCTTCCGATTTCCTTGAAAGCGTGTATATTCCCAACTGGGCGTTTTGGTTTATCATGGAAATTGATAAATACGCGCAAATTTACGGCGTGGACGAAGCGGTGCTTGGCGCAAAAGATACGGTGCTTGGCATTTTGCAATTCTTTGCCGGCTATGAAAACGAACTTGGCTTGCTTGAAAATTTGGAAAGCTGGGTGTTTATTGAATGGAGTGAAGCAAACGATGCCGACCATATTTGCGGGGTGAATATTCCGTCCAATATGGAATATGCAGCGTGCTTGAAAGTTGCGGGCAAATTGTATGACGTTCCTTCGTTTATGACGAAGGCGGACGACATCAATCAAAAGATTAAAACGCTTGCGTACGACGGTAAATTCTTCGTGGATAACCTTATTAGAAACGAAGAAGGGAAGCTTGTACAAAGCGGGCTTTTGACGGAAGTTTGTCAATATTACGCATTCTGGTTTGGTTGCGCGGATAAGCACGAATATGCGGATTTGTACAAAGAACTCATGGATAATATGGGTACGAATCGTAAAGAAGGGTATTTGCCTAACGTTGGCAAACCTAACGTTATGTACGGGCTGTATATGCGCGTAGATTTGTTGATGCGTGATGGCGAACGGGAAAAGGTTTTCGACGAGTGTATTCGCTTGTTCGAGCCGATGGCGGAACGTACGGGCACGCTTTGGGAACATAACGCTATTTACGCAAGTTGCAATCACGGCTTTGCATCGTACGCAACGAAATGGTTGATTTACGCACTTACGGGCTATGACGCACTTAAAGGCGGCGAAGCTGCGGAAAATGGTATCGGTATCGATTGCGAAATTGCATTGCCGCTCAACGGCAAGGGCGATTATCGTTATTTGAGTGTAAAAGATAATAAAGTCAACGTAAAATAACGAAATAAATAGAATAAGAGAAAAGTAGCCTTCGTGGCTACTTTTTTCACGTTTGAAAGGAATGTTTACATAAAAAGAATTTTTTTGAAAAAGTTGCAAAAAGGGGTGGAAAAATGCTTGACTAAATGATTTATGATAAGTATAATAGACTATGCTGTCAGGCGGAAAAGCTTGCGGCGTAAACATATTGAGGCATAGCGCAGTTTGGTAGCGCGCTTGGTTAGGGACCAAGAGGTCGTGGGTTCAAGTCCCGTTGCCTCAACCAAAAATACGGCATACCCTTTGGGTGCGCCGTATTTTTACTTTCGGCAACGGCTCGCGTAAACCACGGATTAGCGTGGGTTCACGCGAGGAGCGAGAAGGGGGAGGCTTGAAATAAGTACGAAGGTTGGCGAGCGACGATGCTCTATCCGAAGGATAGATTCCCGTTGCCTCAACCAAGACAAGTCTTTCTTGAACCATCAAGAAAGACTTGTTTTTTATTTTACAAATAAGGAGGAATTGGAAATGTTTGATAAAGAAATGTATGAAAAAATTTTTACGGTATCGTGTACTTTTGAAGAATTGAAAAACTTTGTAATAGGCATAGATAAAAGGGAATTGGATTTAGATAATGCTTTTCAAAAGTATTATTCTCTTGATTGTATTTTATTGGCAATCCAAAAATACAAAGCAAAACAAATTAGCGATAGATTTATTGCACATTGGGCGTGTGCGTATAACTGGATTATTAGCGCAGGATTAGATTTTCAATCGAAAACGAATCATAAAATAAAAGAAATTATCGCCTTTGAAATTTCTGATTGGTTAGATAGTCTTTCTTTTTTTGATGAGGATGAAGAAGTATGCGATATTGAAATATACATCAATGTATTTTCAACGCTTGATAAGATTTATAACAGCATAAATGATTGGGAATTTGAATACGCACCCACAAACGAATTTTGCGATGAAAACGGCGATATTTGGGTGTTGTTTATCAATATCAAAGAACGCTTGTTGCTCAAACTTCTTCATGAGTGGCGTGGGGATTATAGCGTAGAAAATCAAGAACCTTGGAGCGAAGACGATATTGATAAGGCAATACAATCCTTAAAAGCAAACGGATACAAAGAAATGCCTTATACAAATTACGATATTGATGAATAAGGTTCAAGATAAGCACAAACTACTAACCCAAAAGAACCGTACTTGACGATTCAAGTACGGTTCTTTTTTGTTTGCGAGGTATTAAATATTTTTATTTGTTATTGACAATATTAAAGATATTGCGCCAACGTTTCGATGAAAAGATGCCCAAGTTTGATTTCGCTTAACGAATCGTAATGCGCTCTATCGGGTGCGTCGGTGGGTTCGTAATCGGTGGTAAGCCCGTGCGCTATCGTGTCCACAAGCGCATTCAAGGGGGAAGATTCGGCTACGGCTTTTTTGGAAGCGTTTACCAAATCACCATACACCCAGTAAGCGGGGAGATGGGCGATATACGCATCGATAAACGCCAAACCGTCGTCTGCCGAGAAGCGCTTAAATTGTTTGCGTATGTCCTTGATAAAGTTGGTTAAATGGGTTTCATAATTGGTTGCGTGCGTCGTTTCAAACGAGTCCGATTCGCCTTGCATCCAACACATACCTTCTACGCTGATATCGTAATTTTTCGATTTGAGATATTTCAAGCTCGTCTTGACAAACGAAACGAAATGTTCGTAAAGCTTGCCCGTTTTGGTCTTATTGAAATAGAAAAATTTATTGGCTTTGTGTTTTGCGGTGTAGCTGGAAGGGGAAAGCCATTTATCGAAAAGTTCGGTGCCGCCCCAAGCGCATTTGATAATGAAAAACGTTTGATCGGGATACATTTCGCTTAACTTTTCCGCCATGCCAAGTTCGGGGCCGAAACACGTGCCAAATTCGCCTTGATTTACGGAGCATTTCACGAACTCGTTAGAGATATTTTCATCGGACACGTAGTAATTGATATACACGTTGTCGAACCCGTTTTCAAATTGAGCGTATCTTTCGGGGGAAACGTTCTTTTCCAAGTATTCCACGCTGCTGCAACCGGAGGCGTTTGATTGTCCGCCCAGCAAAATGACGGTAGCTTTTTTGCCTTGCCCGTCGGCAAGCGTATCTTTCACGCTAAAGCGTGGTCTGTTTTTGATTACTCGAAGCCCAAAAAACGAGAAGAAAGCAATGATGCCTGCGCCGATTACGGAAAGGATAGAAATAATCCATTTTTTGCGTTTTGCCATACCATTCTCCCTCAATAAAAATAAGATAGATTGATTGTATCAAAAAAACGCCGCCTTGTCAACCCTCAAAAGTATTGTTTTATAAAAATTGCCCTACGAATATGGGTAATTTTTTTGCAAGTTTTTGCGTTCGTTTTGTTGACTTTTCTAATTTTTTAGTGCATTATAATAAGTGCGAGCGATACTATGGAGGTTTTATTATGGCACCGCAACTTTATGGGAAAGAACACATCCTATATATGGTAATCACTTCCGTTATGGCGACGGTAGGGTTACTGTTGGCAAAAAAATATGCAAAGTCGGAAAAATCCCAAACGATTATTTTGAAAAGTTTAGGGGCAATGTTATTTATTAGCATTATGGCAAATCGCTTATCGCAAGTATTCCGCTATGGGCAAGTGCGTTGGTATTGCATTATTCCCGACAGCTTTTGCGGCATGACGAGCCTTGTTTTAGGTTTGGCGGTGTTGCTTGGAAAAAAGGACAACGTAGCCCTTCATTTTTCGTGGTTGTTGGGCTTGTTTGGTGGTATTTCCACGGTGATTTATCCCGCGTTCATTTCTCAGGATTTGTCCTTTTTCTATTTGCCCACCTTTTCGGGATTTTTGCACCACAGTTTTTGCGCAACGACGGTGATCGCTTTATTGCTCTTTAATCAAATCCATATCACCTATAAAAAATGGTATTGCGTAGTCCTTGGGCTCACTTGTTATATGACGGTGGGTGCGTTTTTAATGTCGGTGTTTGGCATGAGCGATGCGTACCATATTGTCGAGCCGTTGTTGTCGGATACGAATTTGACTGCATGGGTAATGGCGCCTATCTACTTTGCTTCCCACGGCTTAATTTTTGCGATTATTGAGTTGGTGAGAAAATACAAAAAAACCAAATCACGCAAATAAATAAAACAAAAAGCGGAGCGTTTTTGAAACGCTCCGCTTTTATAAAACTCTACGAAAAAAGCCACGATTGTATAATCGTGGCTTTATTTTACGTCCGCAAAAAACTCGTCGAAAGTAATATCAAACGTCTTTACGAGTTCGATAATATAACTTGCCTTTGGCTCGTTAATGCTTCTTTCCCAATAATCAATCGCCTTTTGGCTCACGCCAATCAGTTTCGCAAGTTGCATTTGAGAAAACCCTTTTTCAGTTCTTAATTCTTTAATTCTTTCGCCGATTTTCATATCTTTATTATAGAAGAAAACTTCTTAAAATGCTTGACATAGAAGAAATCTTCTTGTAAAATATTGTTAAGAAATAAAAAATGCGGGGTTAAAATGGTAGATTTACAAGGGATAACGGCGGAAATAAGGGAAAAATACGCGCGTGAAATTCCTTATACCTTTGGGAAAGTCAAGAGTCTAGTTGCGGTGGCGGAGCAAGATTTTTTAGAGAGAAACGAGCGGTTTTTAATCGAGAAAGGGGAAGGCGAGATACGGAAAGAATTGGACGATTTTTACATCCGTTTATTTTTAGGGGTTCTTTTTTGCGCCAATGAAAAGGCGGGTTTTGAAAGGGCGTTAGGGAACTTCCTAAGCAACGTGATGATGAATCCTATTCTATACGATTTTTTAATGGAAAATACGTTGGAATTTCGCTCTTTTGAGCAAAGCTTAAGCGGGAATTATCGCGAGAAATTGCAAAAGGGAAGAGAAGAAAACGAGCGAAAGGGAAAGAACGAAATCTTGATAAAAAGCGCGGGGAATTGGCAAAACGTTTTAGAAAATCCAATACTGCGCGATAGGGTAACTATGCTTAGAATTTCTAGGATTTTAGCGAAAGAATAAATAAAAAGCGGAGCGTTTTTCAACGCTCCGCTTCATTTTTTTGTTGTCATTGCGAGCCCTTAGGCGTGGCAATCTTTTTTACAGTCTGCCTTCAAACACAAGGCGAATACCCATGTCTTGAATACGCTTGCATGCCATTTTAACACGATCGGGTTTGTATTCCTTGACGATGTGTCCGTCAAAGCCAACCGACAATTTTACGCCCGATTTTTTGACGATTTCTTGTTGTTCTTTGTTCTTCAAAAATTCGGTCACGTAGTCGTGTGTTCTATACCCGTGAAGGCTGTCCAAATTGACGTTCATTTCCCAAAAAATTCCACGTTCCGCCATCTTCTTGAAATAGCGATAGGGGTCTTCGCCGAGCGACTTAATATGCGCGAACAAATCGGTGTGCGCAACGCCCGTCGTGCAGCCCATTTTTTCAGCATAGGGGAAAAGGTCGCCTTTCATAAAGGAGGTGGGCTCGGTCAAGTGTTCAATCAAGCAATAATCAAAGAAAGACACGTCCGCTTTTTCAGGCATAGCATAGCTATCCCCCGACATAATCGTGCAAATTTCAATGCCGCGAAGTATGGTAATTTTGTTTTTATAAAGTTTACGAAGCGTGTCGATATGGTCGAAATAACGTTCTAACGTTCTCCCATAATCGGCATCTCGTCTTGCCCCTTTGCCAAAGCAAAAATCTCTTCTTGCGCAGCCGATTCCGTAGTTGTGGTCGCATATCCCAAGTTGTTGCACGCCGCTGTTGATTGCCGCTTCAATAACCTTTTCAGGTTTATCGTTGCTGCAAAACGAATAATAGGTGTGCGCGTGTAAATCTTGTATCATAGTTTCAATTCTCCTTGGCTCTATTATAGTATAACCCAACGAATAATGCAAGGGTTTATAGAAAAATTTTTGACAAATTTAATAGATGAATTTAATATTTTTTTCTTCCAAATCTTTGGGCGGTTGTGCATCGGTGACGACGAAATCGTACGAATCGAGCGACGTAAGGCGGTAGGAACCGTGTGCGCCAAACTTGGTGCTGTCAATGAGAAGTATGCGCTTTTGCGAGCGTTCAAACGCTGCGAGTTTAATCTCTTTTTGGTCGAGCGAGCGTTCGTATGCGTACCCGTCAACGACGGCTGCGCACGAAGAAATCATCAAATCAAACTTGAAATCGTCAAGCAGTCTTGCCGTCCAGCTTCCCGTTGTGGAAATGGTGTTATACTGCACCATACCCCCAAGCATAACAAGCGTGACGTTGGGCTTTTTAGACAGCTGAATTGCCGTTTGCAAGTTGTTGGTGACAACCGTTTTATGGCTAAAATCCATGCGTTCGGCAAGCGCCAAAACGGTGGAAGAACTGTCGATGAAAACGGACTTGAAAGGGGGGATATAGGGCAACGCTTTGGTGGCTGCACGTTCCTTTTCTTGCGCGTTTTTTTCCATACGGAAAAAGATGGAAATTTCTTCGCTGTTTTCGGGTAGCAACGCGCCCCCGTGGCTGCGCTCTACAAGCCCCATGCCGTGCATCTCCGTAAGGTCGCGACGAATGGTCGCTTCACTCACGTAAAAAAGCTGGGCAAGGTCGTTTACGTTTGCCTTTTTTTTCTCTTTCAAAATGCGCAAAATCTCGTTTTGGCGTTCGTTTAATGCCATATTTGCCTCCTTTCACGAAAAAATACTCGAAAAATGTGTGATTTTTGTTCATTTTTGTTCGTTTATGTTCATATTGTAGCATAAAAAAATTTTTTTGTCAATCTTTCGCACATATATAGACAAAAATAAAAAAGTATGATATAATATATCCGAAGCAAAAAATGTCGGTTTGAAAGTGAACACAAACGAACATAAAAATTCGCACTTTCACAGCCGAACAGCAAAGGAGTAAGCATGAAATACTATCTTGCAATCGACATCGGCGCATCTTCTGGTAGACACATTGTTGCGCACCTTGAAAATGGCAAAATGATTACTGAAGAAGTGTATCGTTTCCAAAACGGCCCCGTAAACCAAATTGCCTACGACGGCAAAGAACATCTCGTTTGGGAACCCGAACGCTTGTTTACGGAAATTCTTAACGGTTTGAAAAAAGCAGGCGAGCTTGGCAAAGTTCCCTATGCAATCGGCATCGACACGTGGGGCGTTGACTACGCACTTCTCGACGAAAACGACAAGGCAATCGGCGGGGTGTACTGCTACCGTGATTCGAGAACGGAAGATACGATGGACAAGGTTCACGCAATCATTCCTTTTGAAGAATTGTATGCAAAGACGGGCATTCAAATTTCCACGTTCAACAGCGTTTATCAATTCTATCACGATTTGGAAACGGGACGTATGGACAAGGCGAAATCGATGTTGATGCTTCCCGATTATTTCAACTTCCGTTTGACGGGCGTGAAGAAGCAAGAATACACCAACGCAACGACGACGGGTATGGTCAACACGATTACCCACGAATGGGATGAAGAAATCATCGAAAAGCTTGGCTATAAGAAAGAACTCTTCGGCGAACTTACGCAACCCGGCAGCGTGGTTGGCGAACTTTCCGACGAAGTAGCGGCGTTCGTAGGTTATAAGGCAATCGTAATGTTGCCCGCAACGCACGACACGGCAAGCGCCGTTTTGGCAGCTCCGCTTTCGGGACAAACCCCGTATATTTCGAGTGGTACTTGGTCGCTTCTCGGCGTAGAACAAAACGTAGCGCACAACGACAAGTCTGCAATGGAAGTTGGCTATTCCAACGAAGGCAGCGTAAACAAGAGCTTCCGCTTCCAAATCAACATCATGGGGCTTTGGATGATTCAACAAGTTCGTCACGAGTTGGACGATAAGTACAGCTTCGTACAACTTGCTGAAATGGCAAAAGCAAACCCCGTAGATATCAAAATCAACGTAAACGATCAATCCTTCTTCGCTCCCAAGAGCATGATTGCGGCGATCAACGCGGCGGCGGGCAGAGAACTTTCGGTTGGCGAAATGGCGTACGTGGTTTACAAGAACTTGGCGATTTGCTACGACGAATCGTTGAAGGCTTTGGAAGAAGTGACGGGCGAAAAGTACGAAACGCTTAACATCATCGGCGGCGGCAGTCAAAACAAACTTTTGAACGCCTTGACGAAAGAACACACGGGCAAGAAAGTTATCGCAGGTCCTGCGGAAGGCACGGCGCTTGGCAACTTGATGATGCAAATGGTTGGTGCGGGCGATGTTGCCGACGTAAAAGCGGGTAGAGAAATCATTAAAAATTCGTTTGACATTTACGAAGTGTAAGTGTGGGCGAAAAAACATAAAAGAAAATTATTTTTAAGGAGTTATATATGTCCAGATACGAAGAAGCAAAAAAGATTTATGCGCAATTTGGTATTGACACCGAAGCAGCAATGGAAAGACTTGCAAAACTTTCCGTAAGCGTACATTGCTGGCAAGGTGACGACGTTATCGGTTTCGACGGTAGCGATTCCCTTTCCGGTGGTATCCAAACGACGGGTAATTACCCCGGTAGAGCAAGAACGCCCGAAGAACTCTTTGCAGACCTTACGACGGCTTTCAAATTGATGCCCGGTAAGAAGAGAGTAAACGTGCACGCTTGCTATGCGCTCCTTGGCGAAGATAAAGGCAAGGTTGATAGAGATGCGTACGAATATAAGCATTTTGAACCTTGGGTTAAATGGGCGAAAGAAACGGGCTTGGAAGGCGTTGACTTCAACCCCACGTGGTTCTCTCACCCGATGATGAAAGACGGCTTGTCCCTTTCTTCCCCCGATGAAAACGTAAGAAAATTCTGGGTAAACCACGGTAAAGCTTGTATGAAGATTGCCGCTGAAATCGGTAAAGCAATGGGCAGCCCTTGCTGCGTAAACCTTTGGGTACCCGACGGCACGAAAGATATCCCCGCTGATAGACTTGGCCCCCGTCTTCGTTTGAAGAAATCGTTGGACGAAGTGCTTGAAGGTTACGATAAGGAATGGGTTATCCCCGCAGTTGAAAGCAAAGTATTTGGTATCGGCGTAGAAAGCTACACGGTGGGCAGCAACGAATTCTATCAAAACTACGCAGCTACGCGCGGCATCTGCTGCTTGCTCGATACGGGTCACTATCATCCCACGGAAGTCGTTTCCGATAAGATTCCTTCGATGCTTGCTTTCTATGATAAAGTGCAACTCCACGTTTCCCGTCCCGTTAGATGGGATAGCGACCACGTAATCGTAGTGGACGACGAACTTAAAGAACTTTCCAAAGAAATTATCCGCAACGACGCGGACGATAAAGTGGTTGTAGCGCTCGACTATTTCGATGCTTCTATCAACCGTTTGTGCGCTTGGGTTACGGGTGTACGCTCGATGCAAAAAGCGCTCCTTTCCGCAATTTTGCAACCGTATGCGGAAATGAAGAAATTGCAAGACGAAGGCAATTATACCAAAGTGTTCTACATGCACGAAAGAGTTAAATATCTCCCGTTTGTAGACGTTTGGAACGAATATCTTGCTCGCCAAGGACTTTCCGAAGACTGGTGGGAAGAAGTAGAAAAATTTGAAAAAGAAGTAATTGCAAAGAGAGGTTAAGACGTGAAGATTTTGGTTGTAAATGCAGGTAGCTCTTCGCTTAAATATCAACTTTTTGATATGGAAACGAATACGGCGATAGCAAAGGGCAACTGCGAAAGAATCGGCATTGACGGCGTGGTCACGCATAAATGCCCTGGCAAAGCGGATTACAAAACTTCGGCAGATTTCCCCAACCACCGTGCCGCAATCGAATGCGTGCTCGGCTTGCTCACCGATGAAAAGCTTGGCGTAATCGGCAGCGTAAAGGAAATTGCGGCAGTAGGGCACAGATTTGCGCATGGCGGCGAAAAACTCCGCGCATCGGCAGTGCTCGGCGAAGACGAAATCAAGTATTTGGAAAGCATTTGCGAACTTAACCCCTTGCACGGTCCTCCCGCAATCAGCGGTTTCAAGGCTTGTAAGGAAGTTATGCCCGACATCAAACACGTAGGTGTATTCGATACGTCGTACTATTCCAACATGAAAGAAGAAGCGTACGTATATCCTATCCCTTACGAATTGTATGAAGAATACAAGATTCGTCGTTACGGCTTCCACGGCACGTCGCATAGATACGTTGCGGCAAAAGCTGCGGAAATGCTTGGAAACAAAGATGCGAAAATTATCACTTGCCACCTTGGCAACGGCTCGTCCATTACGGCGACGGTAAACGGCAAGGCAATTGATACGTCGATGGGCTTCACGCCCCAAGACGGCGTACCCATGGGCACGCGTAGCGGCGCGCTCGATCCCACGGTGCCTATGTACATTATGAAAAAGAAGGGCATCTCGGCGGAAGAAGTGGAAAAAGTGCTCAACAATAAATCGGGCTTGCTCGGTGTATCGGGTATTTCCAGTGACTGCCGTGACGTAAGCAACGCGGCGGCGGAAGGCAACGCTCGTGCACAACTTGCCCTTAAGATTTTGGTACATAACATCAAAAAGATTATCGGCTCGTACATCGCTGAAATGAACGGTGTGGATGCTTTGGTATTCACGGCGGGTATCGGCGAAAACGATAGAGAACTTAGAGAAAAGGTTTGCGACGGGCTTGACTGGCTTGGCGTTGAAATTGATAAAGAAATCAACAACACCTGTCCTCGCGGCGAAGATGCAGACATCAGCGCAAAGGGTGCGAAGGTAAAAACCTACGTTATCCCCACCAACGAAGAGTATATGATTGCTCTCGACACTCAAAATTTGACAAAATAAAAAAATATATATAGAAAAGGAGAACTAATATGAAATCCCCATTCGAGATTAAGAAAGAAATTTGCGAAGTAGGTCTTAAACTTTGGCAAAAAGGTTTCGTTGCTGCAAACGACGGTAATATTTCCGTTAAGATTAGCGATAACGAATTCTACTGCACCCCTACGGGCGTATCCAAAGCATCCTTGACGCCTGATATGATTATCAAGGTTGACAAGAACGGTAAGAAGTTGGAAGGTAAACTCAATCCTTCTTCCGAAATCAAAATGCACATGAGAGTATATCGCGAACGTCCCGACGTTACGGCAGTTGTGCACGCACACCCTCCCGTTGCTACGGCGTTCACCGTTGCAGACATCGACCTTGATCAATACGTGCTTCCCGAAGCGGTTTTGACGATCGGCGCTGTTCCCACCTGCGACTACGGTACTCCCTCCACGATGGAAATTCCCGATTCGCTCGATCCGTACCTTCAAAACCACGACGCGTTCTTGCTTCGTAACCACGGTGCTTTGACGGTTGGTTGCAACCTTACCAAAGCGTTCTTCGTTATGGAAGAAGTAGAATTCAACGCAGTTATTTGCAAGCACGCTATGGACCTTGGCGCAGTTCACGAAATTTCCTGCGACCAACTCAAGAAGCTTATGGATTTGAGAAAGAAGATGAACTTGCCCGGCCGTCACCCTGGTATCGAATGCGAAGAAGAATCCTGCGGTTGCGGTGCAAATGCTGACCTCGTTGAAGCTATCACGAAGAAAGTTCTTGCAGCACTTGGCAAATAATTGATATTTTACGCGAGAGCGTAAACTCATCCATATAGTCTAAAAAGGAGAAACAGCTATGGCAATCAATTGGACGGAAGCCCAAATCGAGAAAGTAATCGCGCAAGTGATTAAAAATCTCGGCGGCGCAGCTTCCACCGTAAGAAACGATTGGGATTCGACGCAGTACAATGGTCGTAAGCTCATCGGTATTTACGCGGATATGAACGACGCCATCGATGCAGCGACTGCTGGTTATAAAGCAATCCGCGCTATGTCGTTGGAAGAAAGAGAAAAAGTTATCGCAAATATCCGTGATTTGTGCCGTAAAGAAGCTCCGATCATGGCGGCACTCGGCGTAGCGGAAACGAAGATGGGTCGTGTCGAACACAAAACGGCAAAACACATGCTCGTTGCGGACAAAACGCCTGGCACGGCTGACATCGTCGCACAAGTAAAGACGGGGGACTACGGTCTTACGCTCACGGAAATGGCGCCTTTCGGCGTTGTGGGCAGCATCACCCCCAGCACCAATCCTTCGGAAACGGTAATTTGTAATAGTATCGGTATGATTGCGGCAGGCAACGGCGTGGTATTCAACCCCCACCCCAACGCAATCTCGACGTCCAACTACGCGGTAGACTTAATCAACCGCGCAAGTGCAATGGCAGGCGGCCCTAACGTCCTCGTTGCATCCGTGGTTAAACCCACGTTGGACACGGCTCAAATCATGTATAAACACCCCAACATCCGTTTGCTCGTATGTACGGGCGGCCCTGGGGTTGTTAGAAGCGTGCTTTCCAGCGGAAAGAAAGCCATCGGCGCAGGTGCGGGTAACCCTCCCGTAATCGTAGACGACACGGCGAATATTCCCAAAGCAGCAAAAGACATCATCGACGGTTGTACGTTTGACAACAACTTGCCTTGTATTGCGGAAAAAGAAGTGTTTGCATTTAAGAACATTGCAGATCAACTTATTGCCGAAATGCAAAAGAACGGCGCGTATTTGATTACGGCTGAACAAGCAAGCAAACTTGCTAATATCGTACTCGTTGACAGCAAAAACCCTAAGACGGGTATCGTGAAGAAGACGATCAGCCGTGATTGTGTTGGTCGCGACGCGGCGGTGTTGCTCGATAAAATCGGCGTAAAGGTAGGCGGAAACATCCGTTGTATCATTTGCGAAACGGGTTTCGATCATCCCTTCGTTCAAGAAGAACTCATGATGCCGATTTTGCCTATCGTGCGTGTAAACGACATCGATCAAGCAATCGACTTGGCGGTTAAAGCGGAACACGGTAATAGACATACGGCGCACATGCACTCGAAGAACATCGACCACTTGACGAGATTTGCTCGCGCGGTGGAAACGACGATTTTCGTTAAGAATGCACCTTCGTATGCAGGTATCGGTTTCGGCGGAGAAGGACACACGACGTTCACGATCGCAGGTCCTACGGGCGAAGGCTTGACCAGCGCACGTAGCTTTACGAGATTCCGTCGTTGCGTTTTAAGCGAAAGCTTCCGCATTATTTAAGGAAATAAAGGAGAGAAAAATCATGGATATTACATCTTCTCAAGTAGAGAGCATCGTACGTAAAATCCTTGGCGAAATGGGCGGCGCAAAAGCTTCTTGCGGTTGCGGCGGTAAAATTCCCAAGACGGCAAAGGTTGCAATGCTTACGGCTCAAAAGAAAATCGAAGTAAAAGAATTCGCTATCCCCGCATTGACGGACGACGACATCCTTGTTAAAGTAGAAGGTTGCGGCGTTTGCGGTACGGACGTACACGAATGGAAAGCTGACCCGTTCGGGATTATCCCCGTCACGCTTGGCCACGAAGGTACGGGTGAAATCGTTTACCTTGGTAAAAACATTAAAGCGGATACGTCGGGCAAGCCTATCAAAGTGGGCGACAAGCTCGTAACGAGCGTTATCAGCTGTGGCGAATGCTACATTTGTCGCAATCAACCCGCAAACACCAACCTTTGCGATAAGCAAGGCGTGTTCGGTTTGATTCCTCACAGCGATGCAAACCCCTTTACTGGTTGGTTTGCTGAATACTTGCTTATCCGTGGCAAAGGTTCTACCTATTTCGTAGTAAACGATTTGGATTTGAAAGAAAGAATGATTCTCGAACTCGCTTGCGTATGCGTACACGCATTGAAGAGAGCGCAAACGACCGGTCTTATCAACTTCAATTCCAAAGTCCTTATCCAAGGTCTTGGTCCCGTAGGTTTGGTTATGATCAGCGTACTTCGCGCGGCAGGTATCAACCACATCATCGCAATCGACGGCACGCCGATGCGTTTGGAAATGGCTAAGAAACTCGGCGCAAAAACGGTTATCAACTTCCGTGAAATGCCCGACCTTGCTACGAGAGTGAATTACGTTAAGAGCGTTGCAAACGGCGTAGGTGCTGACTTTGCTTTCCAATGCACGGGCGCACCCGCAGCAGCAAAAGATATTTACGAATACATCCGTCGTGGTGGTGGCCTTTGCGAAATGGGCTTCTTCGTAAATAACGGCGAATACAACGTAAATCCCCACTTTGCAATGTGCAATAAGGAAATCAACCTCGTTGGTTCTTGGGACTATAGCGCAGACGATTATCCTACGACGATGGCATTCCTTCGTCAAGCAAGAGAAATGAAGATTCCCGTATGCGATTTGATCACGCACGAATACTCGCTCGATCAGTTGAACGAAGCGATGGAAACGAACGTGGCGCAAAAGGGTATCAAAATCTGCTACGTTGCAAAATAAGCGCTAAGGAGATAATCGTATGGCACTTGGTATGATAGAAGTCTTCGGCTTCGCTACCGCTATCGTAGTTGCCGACAAGATGGCAAAAGCTGCCGAAGTTGAAGTGGTGGCTATTGATAAGAATAAACCCGCAGCGGGCGATTCCGCGCGTGTGCCTTTGGTTATGGCAATCAAAGTTGAAGGCAGCGCGGCGGCAGTAGAAGCTTCGGTGCAAGCGGGTAAAGAGGAAGCCGAAAAACGTGGCTTGTACATTACGCATAAAGTAATTGCAAGACAAAGCGAAGAAATCGAGTGGTTTGCTCGTTTGAGTGCACTCGGCAAAGACAAATTAAGATAAAAAAATAAAAAAATAAAATAAAATTCAAGGAGAATTACAAAAATGATGGAAGCATTGGGCATGGTAGAAACGAGAGGTTTGGTAGCAGCAATTGAAGCAGCGGATGCAATGGTAAAGGCAGCAAACGTTGTACTTATCGGCAGCGAAAAAATCGGTAGCGGTTTGGTAAGCGTTATGGTTCGTGGTGACGTTGGCGCAGTTAAGGCAGCTGTTGAAGCTGGCTGTGCAGCAGCTACGTCGCTTGGCGAAGTTATCGCTACGCACGTAATCCCCAGACCTCACGCAGACGTTGAAAAACTTCTTCCCGCTATCAAATAATCTTAAAACACGATTTGTAAATTAAGGAGAAGGTTTTTATGAAAGCAATAGCGTTACTCGAAGTGCAAGCGATGGTTGCAGCAATCACCGGTCTTGACGCGATGGTAAAGGCGGCGGACGTAAAGCTTATTCACGTAGAAAAGCGTCTTGGCGGCAGACTGGTGACGGTTGTCGTTGAAGGCGAAGTATCGGCTTGCACGGCGGCGCTTCAAGCAGGCGCAGCCGCAGCGGCGGAGGTAGGCAACGTTAAAGTGTGTGAAGTGATTGCACGTCCGCACCCCGACGTTATGCGTTTCTTAACGACGGGTTAAAAAAGGCAATTAAAACCACAAGGTTTTAACAAATAAAAAAACAAAAAAAATTAAAAATCTTTAGGAGGATTTTAAAAATGGAAGCATTAGGTATGGTTGAAACGAGAGGTCTCGTAGCAGCAATCGAAGCAGCAGATGCTATGGTAAAGGCAGCTAACGTTGTTCTTATCGGTAGCGAAAAGATCGGTAGCGGTTTGGTAAGCGTTATGGTTCGTGGTGACGTTGGCGCAGTTAAAGCAGCTGTAGAAGCTGGCTCGGCAGCAGCTACGTCGCTTGGCGAAGTTATCGCTACGCACGTAATCCCCAGACCCCACGCAGACGTTGAAAAACTTCTTCCCGCTATTAAATAAGTTATTATTTAGCAACGGTTTCCACAGTATCCGCGCAAAATTTCGCGGATGCTGTGGGGGTTTTTCAATCGCATAAAGCGGCAAAAAAGTCGTAAAAAAGCCCGTTATAGGGGTGTTTTACGCAAAAATAAGGGGTATTGCACCCTAAAATAGGGGTATTCTACCCTAAAATGCGGCAAAAAGCCGCAAAGATAAGAGAGAAAAAAACAACAAAAAGACGGAAGGTTTGTTATGGAAATTTCAAGTGCAAAAATTGCGGAAATGGTAAGAAAAGTTCTTGGCGAAATGGGCGGTGCAACGGCAAGCGCAAGCGCATCGAACGAAGTGCCCGTAGGCGTATCGAATAGACACATCCACTTAAACAAGGCGGATATGGAAACGCTTTTTGGGGCAGGATACGAGCTCACGCCGCTTAAAGATTTGTCGCAACCGGGACAATACGCATGCAAAGAAACGTTGACGTTGATAGGTCCTGCAATGCGTCCTATTGAAGGCGTACGCGTGTTAGGACCGCTTCGTAAAAGTTCGCAAGTGGAAATTTCCATGACTGATTCTTACGTGTTGAAAGTAAAACCGCCCGTAAGAGAATCGGGCAATATTGCAGGTTCTGCGGGAGTGACGATTATCGGGCCGAAGGGCGTAGTGGAATTGAAGGAAGGTTGCATCATTGCAAACCGACATATTCACATGTCGCCTGCCGATGGTGAAAAATTCAACGTTAAAGACGGCGAAACGGTGACGGTAGACGTAGAAGGCAGACGTCGTACGAGATGGTATGACGTACAAGTGCGCGTACATCCCGATTTCCGTTTGGAAATGCACGTGGATACGGACGATGCCAACGCCGCAGGGATTGGCAACGGCTTCAAAGTAAAGGTCGTTAAGGAGTAATAAAGTGTTAAAAGGTATTATCAGAGGGAACGTAGTTTCCACAAGAAAACAAGAAGCGCTCGTTGGTTCTAAATTTATGGAAGTGCAAGTTATCGAAAACAACGCACTCACCGAAAAATATCTCATTGCAGTGGACAGCGTTGGCGCAGGTATCGGCGAAACGGTGCTCGTGACGACTGGCAGCTCGGCAAGACTTGCGTTGCATAACACGAACGCACCTTGCGATGCAGTTATCGTAGGTATCGTAGACTAATCAAGCCCCAAAAGGCAAAATTTCTCTTTTCGCCAAGTTCGTTTGGGGTGAAAGTATAGAGAATACGCGTGAAAAACGCGAAAAATAGGCTGAAATATGAATTTGAAAGAAATTATGAAAGAAGCAGGTATTGTCGGCGCTGGTGGCGCAGGCTTCCCCTCGTACGCAAAACTCGCGGACGGGGCGGATACGCTTGTCATCAACGGTGCGGAATGCGAGCCGTTGCTCTACACCGATTACGTGCTTTTACATAAAGAAATGTCAACGGTGTTGGCAGGCATAAAAGCGGTGCTGGAATTTGCAAATATTCCAAGCGCCTTGCTTTGCGTGAAAGATCACACGGCAAAGCGTTTACGCTTGACGGACGGCACTAAGTTGGCGGATAAAATAACGTTGCGTACGTTGCCTGACGTCTATCCGATGGGCGACGAAATCGCGATGATTTATCAAGCGACGGGGCGTGTCGTAAAGGCGGGCAACTTGCCTATTACGGCGGGCGTAATCGTGTACAACGTAGAAACGATGTACAACGTCGCAAGAGCGGTGAAATTAGGCGAGCCGCTTACGGAAAAATGGTTGACGATTTCGGGGAACGTAAACGAACCTATCGTGGTAAAAGTGCCCGTAGGTACGCCCGTTTGGCAACTTTTTGAAAAGAATAATATTATCGTGCCCGAAGGGCACACCGTTTTGGACGGTGGACCTTCCATGGGTAAAGTGATTGACGTAGAAACGGCGGTTGTCACCAAGACAACGAAAGGCTTGTTGATTTTGCCGAATAGTTGCGAAGCTATCACTTCCAAATTTATCAACGGCGCGATGTCCATTGCCCGTGCGGAAACGGCTTGCTGTCAATGCACCCGTTGTACGGACATGTGTCCTCGCCACTTGCTTGGGTATCCTTTAGAACCGCATAAAATGGTGCGTACGGCAAAGGGTGCGGCAACGATTTTGCCGCAAATGGTGCTTTCGGCAACCCTTTGTTGTGGTTGCGGCGTATGCGAATCGCTTGCGTGCTGCCAAGGCATTTCCCCCAAAGCAGTTATCAACGAATATAAAGCGTTGCTTGCGAAAAACAAGCTCCGCTACGTAGGGAAGGAAGAAAGCGTAGTTGCCCCTGAAAGAGATTACCGCATGGTGCCTTCCGAACGTTGGGAACATATTCTCGGCGTGGCAAAATACGATAAAGTTGCAAAATTCGTTGGCAAACAAACGGATTTTGACAAAGCGGAAATCTATCTTCGTCAACACATCGGCGCGCCTAGCGTGGCGATTGTAAAGGACGGGGACAAGGTGCAAAAAGGTGATAAAATCGCTGAAAGCGGCGACGGACTTTCCCTTCCGCAATATGCTTCTATCTCGGGTAGAGTGATGATAGAAGAAGGTGTAAAAATAATCATTGAAAAGGATAGCGAATAATGTTTAAGTCGATTGGTGTTATTGAATTAAAGAGCGTACCCAAGGGGGTTGAAGCAACGGACGCAGCGCTTAAGAGCGCAGGCGTAGAAATGGTTGCAGCGCACCCTGCTTGCCCTGGCAAGTACGAAATCATTTTGACGGGCTCGATTTCCAACGTGACGGCTTCGGTTGACCACGTTGTGGAAAAGTTTGGCAGCTACGTCATCGATTCGTCCATCATGGGTAGAATTGACGAACAAGTTATTACGGCTCTTTTCGGCACGCAACAAGGCGTGAAAAAAGGCTCGCTTGGCTTGATTGAAACGTTTTCGGCGGCAACGACGATTAAGGCTGCGGATATTGCGGTGAAGACGGCGCGCGTTGACATTTTCGATTTGCGTGTTTCCCGTGGTATGGGCGGCAAGGGCGTAGTGCTTTTGACGGGCGAAGTCGGCGACGTGACGGCGGCAGTAGAAGCAGGTTCTAACTACGCAAAACAATCGGGGCAACTTTCTTCCAACGCAATCATTGCAGCGCCCCACGAAGAACTTTGGAATCAATTATAATCATTTAATCGCTATTTTTTATAGCTATGCTATAACAAGGTGGAAACAGTATGGAAAACATTAAATTCGTAATGGAAAAGAGTGCGAGAATCGACAAGCTTATCGATGCGTTGTACGCAAAGATGCCCGAAATCGAATCGGCGCGCGGCTTGCTCGTTACCGAGAGTTATAAACAGACGGAATCCCTTCCTATTATCCGTCGTCGTAGTGCGTGCTTTGCGCATATTTTGGAAAACTTGCCTATCGTTATCCGTGATAACGAACTTATCGTAGGTGCGCCTACGGTTAGCCCTCGTGGTTGCCAAGTTTTCCCCGAATATTCCTACGAATGGTTGGAAGCGGAATTTGAAACGGTGGCTACCCGTGCGGCAGACCCCTTCTATATCAGCGAAAAAACGAAGGAAGATTTGCGTGGGGCGTACCCTTACTGGAAGGGCAAAACGTGCAGCGATTTGGCAAAGGCGAACATGGCGCCCGAAGCGTACGAAGCGTTTACCGTACACGGCATTTTCACGCCCGGCAACTATTTCTACAATGGTATCGGCCACGTAAACGTGCAATACGATAAGGTACTTAAAAAAGGGTATCGTGGGATTATGGCGGAAGCGCAAGCTGCGCTTGATAAGTTGGACGTATCGGACGGCGATTACGTGACGAGAAGCAACTTCTTGTACGCAGTCATCGAAAGCTGTGAAGCGGTTATCCACTACGCAAGAAGATACGCTGCGCTCGCTCGTGAAATGGCGAAAAAGGAAAAGAACGCAGATAGAAAAGCGGAACTTGAAAAAATTTCCGCAAACTGCGCAAGAGTTCCCGAATTCCCTGCAACTTCTTTCCACGAAGCTTGTCAATCCTTCTGGTTTGTACAAATGCTTTTGCAAGTGGAATCGAGCGGCCACTCTATCTCTCCCGGTCGTTTCGATCAATACATGTATCCCTACTATAAAAAAGACATCGACGAAGGCAAGCTTACGAAAGAACAAGCGCAAGAACTCATCGATTGTATTTGGGTAAAACTCAACGATATTAACAAGGTGCGCGATGCAGTGTCGGCGGACGGCTTTGCAGGTTATGGTATGTTCCAAAACTTGATTGTCGGTGGTCAAGACATCCACGGCATGGACGCAACGAACGATTTGTCGTACATGTGTTTGGAAGCATCTATGCACGTGCCCCTTCCCCAACCTTCCATCTCCATTCGTGTATGGAACGGCTCGCCCGAATCGTTGCTGGTAAAAGCGGCGGCGTTGACAAGACTTGGCACGGGCTTGCCCGCATATTATAACGACGAAGTTATGATTCCTTCCATTATGGCAAGGGGACTTACTTTGGAAGATGCAAGAGATTATTGTATCATCGGTTGCGTAGAACCGCAAAAGGGCGGTAAAACGGACGGTTGGCACGACGCGGCGTTCTTCAATATGTGCCGTCCTATGGAACTCGTATTCTCCAACGGCATGGATAAGGGCGTAAAAATCGGTCCTGATACGGGCGACGTAGCGGACATGAAGACGTTTGAAGAAGTGTACGAAGCGTACAAAACGCAACAAAGCTATTTCATTAAATTGCTTGTAAACGCTAACAACGCTATTGATGCGGCGCACGCAACCCGTTGTCCGCTTCCCTTCCAGTCTTGTATGGTTGACGATTGTATCGCTCGTGGTAAATCGTTGCAAGAAGGCGGCGCAATTTACAACTTCACGGGCCCCCAAGGCTTCGGTATTGCCAACAATACGGACGGCTTGCTTGCTATTAAGCAACTCGTGTTTGAAGAAAAGAAATTGACGATGGCGGAATACCGTGAAGCGATGAACGCAAACTTCGGCTACGGCTTGCAAGGCGCAGCTGCAGAACGTGTGACGAACGACATCGTACAACAGCTTGCAAACAGCGGTGTAGAAATTACGGAATCGGTTATCCGTACGGTATACGAAGAAGTGACGACGGGCAACTCGATTGACCCTGAAAAGAAGGCTCGCTATCGTGAAATCAAGCGTTTGATTGACGAAACGTGTCCTAAATACGGCAACGACATCTACGATGCGGATATGTTCGCACGTGACGTTGCAAACAGCTACACCAAAGAAGTGGAAAAATATAAAAACTACCGTGGCGGTATCTTCCAAGCAGGTTTGTATCCCGTTTCGGCAAACGTACCCCTTGGCGGACAAACGGGCGCAACGCCCGACGGCAGACTTGCGTTTACGCCTATTGCGGACGGTATCGGTCCTGCATCGGGTAGAGACGTGAAAGGTCCTACGGCTACGGCAAACTCGGTTGCAAAACTCGAACAAGGCGTAGCAAGCAACGGTACGCTTTTGAACCAAAAATTCCATCCTTCCGCACTTGCGGGTATGTCGGGCTTGACGAAATTCGTTGCGCTTATCCGTTCGTATTTCGACCAAAAGGGTATGCACATGCAATTCAACGTTGTCACCCGTGAAACACTTTTGGATGCGCAAAAGAACCCCGAAAAATATAAGACGCTCGTTGTACGCGTTGCGGGTTATAGCGCACTCTTCACAACGCTTTCCCGTTCGTTGCAAGACGACATTATCAATAGAACGGAACAAGGCTTTTAAGCGGTGAGCCACCGCGGGCAAACTTTTCTATCTTTCGCTAACGCATAAACAAAGCGTTGTCGAAGAGAGAAATAAATTAAAAAGGAAAACACTATGAGCATTTACGATACGAAAGGAAGAATATTTAATATTCAGCGGTTCTCCATCCATGACGGAAGGGGAATCCGCACCATCGTATTCTTCAAAGGCTGTTATATGCGTTGCGCATGGTGTTGCAACCCCGAATCGCAAGAATACGCCATCCAAACGATGGTGGAAAACGGCAAAGAAAAAATCGTCGGCAAGGACGTGACGGTGGAAGAAATTATGCCCGAAATTCTTGCGGACGCACAATACTATCGTAGAAGTGGTGGTGGCGTGACGTTGTCGGGCGGGGAAATTCTTGGTCAAGTGGACTTCGCGCGTGACTTGCTCCGTGCGTGCAAGCAAAACGGTTTGCATACGGCGGTGGAATCCACGGGCTATGCCGAATTTGAAAAAATCCAAGAAATTTTGCCCTATTTGGACTTGTACTTAATGGATATTAAGCACATGGATTCCGAAAAGCACAAGCAATACACGAAGGCGGGCAACGAATTGATTTTGGCAAACGCCAAAAAGATAGCGGAAAGCGGTGTAGAATTGATTATCCGCACCCCCGTCGTGCCTACGTTCAACGATACGGCGGAAGAAATCCGCGCGATTGCAAAATTTGCGGCTTCGCTCCCTGGTGTAAAGGAACACCACTTGTTGCCCTATCATAGATTAGGTCAAGACAAGTACACGGGATTAGATCGCAACTACTCGTTAAAGGACATCCAACCGCCCAGCAAAGAAAAGATGGAATATCTTTTGTCGGTGGCGGAAGAAAGCGGTCTTAAATGCCAAATCGGCGGTTAAACGACGTATTTACTTCGCAAGCGGTGAGCCACCGCGGGCGAGTATTTCTATCTTTCGTTATCGCTTTTGTGTAGCTTTATCGTAGATGGGCAAATCCGCGCCCTTCTCGTCTTGCTCGCATCTACGCCGTTTACGGTGTTAAGGTATTTGCATGCAACGCCGCTAGGCGTTATGAAAAAAACAAAAACGGAAATCATCCGTAGGAGTGATATATGGAACTCAAAGATAAAATGACAATTATACAAGAATTCGTGCCTGGTAAGCAAATCACGCTTTGCCACATCATCGCCAACCCTGGCGAAACGCTGTACACGAAGCTTGGTTTGGATCCGCAAACCGATTACACGAGAAGCGCTATCGGCGTATTGACGGTTATTCCTTACGAAAGCGCCGTTATCGCGGCGGATATTGCTATGAAGGCATCGGGTGCGGAAATCGGCTTCGTAGATAGATTCACGGGTACGCTTATTATCACGGGCAGCGTTTCGTCCGTAGAAGCGGCGTTCGTGGCGATTAGAGAATACTGCATCAACAAGCTTGGTTATACTTGTTGCGAACTCACGAAAACCTAATATCAAGCACGGAAAACGATAAAGACAAATGCGTAAAATTATGTTATTTGGCAGGGTAGGTGCGGGCAAAACGACGCTCACGCAAGCCTTGCGCGGTGAAGAAATTAAATATTTCAAAACGCAGTACGTCAATTATTTGGACACCGTTATCGACACCCCAGGGGAATACACCGAAAGACGAGAAACGAGTGGTGCGCTCGCTTTATACGCATACGAAGCGGACGTGGTGGGCTTGGTGCTTTCTTCAAACGAGCCCTATTCCATCTTCCCACCTTGTTTAACGAGCATGGTCAACCGTGAAGCGATAGGCATTGTCACGGGCATTGATAAGCCGGACGGCAACGTGGAAAGGGTTGTAAGATGGCTGAAGTTGGCGGGCTGTAAAAAGGTGTTTCCCGTCAGTTCGATTACGGGTGAGGGGATAAAGGAACTTGTCGATTTTCTCAACGACGAAACGGGCAAGAAAAAGGTTCGTAAAATAGAGAAAAAGACGGAAGAAAAGGAAACAACGACGGTCAATAAAACTTTGGATACGTGGCTGTTGTAATAGACAAGGAAGAATAAATATGAGCAAAACAAAAGTAATTGCCTTTGCAAATAACAAAGGCGGCAGCGGCAAAACCACCACTTGTTCCAACGTTGGTTGCGCAATGGCGTTAGAAGGGAAAAAGGTGCTTATGATTGACGGCGATATGCAGCTCAATCTCACCATTTCCTATTTCGATGAAGAACAAGCGCTTGAGTTTGCGCAAGGCGGCAAAAATATCCACACCGCAATTAAGATGGAAAAGGATTTAACCGATTTCATCGTAAATACGGGCATTGAAGGCTTGGATATTATCCCTTCCTCTTCCCTTATGAGTGGTATCGAATTTGATTTGTTCGCAAAATGGCAAAGAGAATTCGTTTTGAGAAAGTGCTTGGAAAGGGTAAAAGCAACGGGCTATTACGATTATATTCTCATTGATTCGCCCCCCACGCTTGGCGGCTGGGTAATGAACGTTATGTGTGCATCCGATTACGTGGTTATCCCCGTAGAAGCAAGCCCTTGGGGTTTGTTTGGCTTGGCGAACATGTTCGAGTTTTGCAATCAAGCAAAGACCATTGCACCCAGATTAGAAGTGCTTGGTATTGCGATTACGAAAGCGGATGAACGCAAAAAATACTTCAAGCAAACGATGGATATTCTCAAAGAAATGGACGGCACTCGCTTGTTTGACAACTACGTCCGCGTAGATAGCGCGGTGGAATGGGCACAAGACAACAGCAAGCCCGTTGTAGCGTATAAAAAGACGAGCCGTAGCGCCGTGGAATATATCAATTTAACAAAGGAGATTATGGAGTATGCCAATCGGTAAAAATGCAATTAAAAGAGTGGAAAACAACGGGTATTCTAACGTAAAGACGAGCGCACCCGACATGGAGAACAGCAACGTGATTGCAAATCTTGACGAGCAAGTAATGGAAAAAATGGTTGCGCCCGTAGAAGCAGCAACGGAAGCAAAAGTGGCGAAAAAGCCTGCGGCAAAGAAGGCGCCCGCAAAGAAACCCGCTTGCAAGAAAACGACGAAAAACGCTTTTGAAAGAGTAAGCTTTGGCGACGACATGCCTTATTATTTGTTGTAATTTTTAAGAGAAAAAATCAAACCGACCCCGATACGTGTCGGGGGCGGTTTTCTTACATAAAAACAAAAACGCGGAATTCACTTCCGCGTTTTTTATATTGTATTTTTCGTCGTTTTTAGTAGCCGATTGCAACGGCGAAGAGCAGGACCAAAATGGTGAAAAGGAACAAGAACAGTTGCATAAGCCACGTCCATTTCACCCACTTGCCGTAGGAAACGCCCGCAATCGAAAGACCGATGATAAGGACGGGGTTGGTAGGCAAAATCATATCGGTGAAGCCGTCGGCGATACAATAGGTGAGTGCAACGACGGTGGGGGAAATGCCAAGGTTTGCGGCGATAGGCAAAACGATGGGCATAATCAAGAAGATTTTTGCGCTTGCCGAGCCGATGAAAAGTTGCAAAACCAAGATAAGGAAATACAACAAAATCACGCACGTATAGGGGTTGCGCCCCTTCAAGTACTCGGTGACGTAGTACATAACCGTGTCCATAATGCCGCCTTCTACCATAACGAGTTTTACGGAAGAAGCAAGGGCAATCAAAAGGACTGCGGGCAACATAGAAAGTGCGCCTTTGCCAAGATAACGGAAGGCTTCGCTCTTTTTCTCGCAAACGAGAAGCCCGCAAATAATGCCGCCGATAAGGAAGCTTACGGCAAGGATAGGGATAGCGTAGCCGCTAATCGCACGCACGCTTGCAATCAACACCAAAAGGGTGAATTGCACGGCGAAGAATACGGCGAAAACCTTGAAAAGACGTTGTTCTTTTGCAGGGTCGATGTCGGTTGCGGAAAGTTGCGCTTGCAACGATTCGCGTTTCTTTAAGTCGATTTCGTAGCTGAGTGATTTTTTCGGGTTTTTCTTGATTTTACGGATATGTAAAAGTAAGAAACCGCAAACGACGGCGAATACGCAAAAGAAGAAGACGATACGCAGCCACAACCCGTCGATAACGCTAAAGGAAAGTCCGCTGTCCGCCGCCATTTCGGGGATAAGTCCCACCGAGAAGGGGTTGGTGATTGCCGCCGAGAAACCAAAGCACGCCGCCATCATACATACGCCAAGCCCCGTCATGCTATCGTACCCAAGCGAGAGCATGAACAAGATAACGATAGGAAGCAAGGTGACAAGTTCTTCAAACAACCCAAAGAAGCTGCCAAAGAGCATAAAGATAAGGGTTGTGATACATACGACGAGTTTGCTTTTTGAAGCAAACTTTTTCATCGTTTTGCCGATAAAAATTCGTATGCCGCCCGTCTTGTCCATAAGGTTGAAAACGCCGCTCATGATAAGCAAGAACACGCTTATCAAAATAATCGTCAGCGAATCCTCGGATGCGTAAACGCGGAAGGGGGCGGTGATGATACGCCAAATAGCAATGCCTTCCACTTCGCCGAGAATAAACGAATCGGGGAGAATGTACCCCTGCTCGGTGCGCGCGTAATACCCTTGTGGAATAATATACGAAAGGATTCCGCTTAGCGCAATGATAAGGGAAAGAAGCACCACGATAACGATAAACGATTTCGTTTCAACGCCGGATATGGGTTTTTCTTGTGTGTTTTGTACGGTTTCTTCCGTTTGTACGTTTTCCATATTACCCCTATTATACCCCTTTCCCAAGGGAAAGTCAAGCGTTCGTTTTTAGGGAAAGGGGATAATTTGGCAAAAACGCTATAATAAAATTTTTATTATAAAACTCACATTATGCGCATACGCACGAGAAAATACTTGACAAGGCGGCTGGATTTGTTATAAAATAATATGGTATAATGTGTTATAATGCTCTAATTGTGCAAACGACAAAAAAGGCACGAAAAAGGCAGATTTTACTCTAAAGAAACGATTGATTAGGCCGCATTTTGCGGTCGGGAGGCTTTATGAAGAAAAAATGGAGAAGGATACTTTGCGGAGCGCTTTCGCTTGGTCTTGCTTCGACGCTTGTTGTGGAACAAGCAATTCGTTCGAGTGCGTCTAACGAACTACTCAATTTGACGAGCGCTACCAGCGCAAGCGTTGGGTTCAAAGACGTGACGGGTACGATAGATACGTCCAGCTTGCGTGAAAGTCAGTTGAACGATTCCGTATTGAAAAACACGGATAAGAAACCCACGTACGAAACGCGTACCGTTATGGTCACGCTTGAAGGGGATAGCGTAGCGGAAGCATCGAAGACGACCGTTCAAGATTATCTTAATACGTTCACGGGACAAAACACCCTTTCGTCTATCCGCAGCGAACAAAACGCTTTCCTTCGTGCTTTGGCGCAAGAAGGCATTTCCTTCAAAGAAGAGGGCAGATACGAAACCCTTCTCAACGCAGTTGCGATTGAAGTGAACACCAAATACGTTTCGCAAATCAAGAAAATGCAAGGCGTAGAATCGGTTGTTATCACGACGGCGTATTCTGAACCTAAGACGTTTACCACTTCGTCCACGCAAGAAGTATTTAACATGACGAGCGTGTACAAGACGGGTATTTACGATTCCACGTCGTTTACGGACGTGACGGGCTCGGAAAACGATTACGGCGAAGGCACGGTTGTTGCAATCCTTGACACGGGCTTGGACTACACGCACGAAGCGTACCAACGTCAACCGGAAAATCCCGCATGGAATACGGACACCGTCACGCAAAAGTTGAACGCCAACAACCTTACGTCTGAAAAGCGTTCTAACGGCTTGGAAACGAAAGACGTTTACGTAAGCTCGAAAATTCCTTTCGCATACGACTATGCTGATAACGACCCCGACGTATATCCTTCCTATTCCAACCACGGCACGCACGTAGCGGGTATCATCGGCGGTTATAATGAAAACGGCTACACCGACAAGGATGGCAACGACGTTCACGAAGTGTTTAGAGGGGTAGTTCCCGATGCGCAGCTCGTTATCTGTAAAGTATTCACCGACGATTTGGAATCGACCGAACTTGGCGGTGCGGAAGCGGAAAATATCATCGCAGCTTTGGAAGACTGCGTAATGCTTGGCGTTGACGTTATCAACATGTCGCTTGGTACGTCGTGCGGTTTCTCGACGACGGACGACGGCGACGATGAAGGGGAAATGCTCAACGCCGTTTACGAAGCGATTGCGGACGAGGGCATCAGCCTTGTTTGCGCAGCGAGCAACGATTACAGCTCGGGCTACGGCGGTGTGTTTGGTACGAACTTGAAACAAAACCCCGATTCCAGCACGGTAGGTTCGCCCTCGACGTTTGCATCGGCGCTTTCCGTTGCAAGTATCAGCGGTCAAGAATCCCCGTACATGATCGGTCTTAATCAAAACGGCGAAGACGACAGCTTCGTATTCTTTGAAGAATCCCGTGACGAAAACGGCAACCCTTACGATTTCGTAAACCAAATGCTTGGCGACGAAAGCAAAACGGAAATGATTGCCGAATACGTAGTTATCCCCGGCACGGGCGCGATGGGGCATTACTCTAAAGCAATCACCGACGAATTTAAGAAAAATAGAGCGGAAGGCATCATGTCCATTGCGCTTGTAGAACGTGGTGAATCCACCTTCCAAGAAAAAGTGCAAATGGCAAAACGTATGGGCGCAGATGCAATCATCGTTTACAACAACGTTGCAGGTCTTATCCGCATGAACCTTGGCGAAATTGAAGATAGTATGCGTATTCCCGCCGTATCCATTGATAAGGAATCGGGCAAAACGCTTATCGATGCTCTTCGTGACCAAAACGGCAACTTGCCCAACCTTCCCGTAGGTAAAATCAAAATTTGTCGCGACACGTCCGCAGGTCCTTTCATGAGCGAATTCTCTTCGTGGGGTCCTACGCACGATTTGAAATTGAAGCCTGAAATCACGGCGCACGGCGGCGAAATTACGTCCACCGTACCTGGCGGCTACGGCGAACAAAGCGGTACGTCCATGGCATCGCCCAACATGGCAGGCGTTATGGCGATTATCCGCAACTACATCAAAGCAAACCCTGCGCTTCGCGCGTTGGCAACGGAAGGAACGGAAGTGAACCCCGTCCTTATCAACCGCCTTGCAAACCAACTTATCATGAGTACGGCAACGACGGTACGCGACAAGGGTGGCAGACCTTACTCGCCTAGAAAACAAGGCGCGGGCTTGGGTAGCCTTGACAACGTAGTAAACAACACGTCGGCATACCTTTGGGTGGACAACGCTGGCAGTGATTATCGTCCCAAGCTTGAAATCGGCGACGATCCTCAAAAGACGGGCGTTATTTCCAAAGATAGACTTACGTTCAAACTCAGCAACTTCGGCACGAACGAATTGAGCTTTACCACCAGCCATCTCTTCTTCACGGAAACGGTGGAATCGGGCGGCCTTGCCGTGGCTGAACAAGCGTACATGCTTGACGACGTAGCTTCCGAATGGTACGTAAACGGCTCGAAATTGAGCGGCGATGAAATCACGGTGGAAGCAGGCGCAACCTTGACGATTAGCGTAGAGTTGAATCTTTCTAACGACGAATTGAAATACTTTGAGCAAAACTTCCCCAACGGTATGTATCTCGAAGGTTTCTTGCAACTTAAATCTACGTCTGCTTCGCAATGCGATTTGAGCATTCCTTTCCTTGGTTTCCATGGTGACTGGGAAGGCTCGGCAATGCTCGATTACGATGCGTACGAAGTAGCGAAAGACGAAGCTGACCCCAGCTTGGAAGATTCTGAAAAGAAACAAGCAAGCGTATGGGCAACGCAACCTTATTCCATCTACTACAACGAAAAATACATTTTGCCTATGGGCGGCTACGTTTACCTTGTAGACGAAAATGACGACCCCGTTTATACGGACGAAAAGTATAACTCTATTTCCCGTTATAACAACTACTACGGCGAAGACAATACGGAAAACTATCTCACGACGACGGGTATCAAAGCGGTGTACGCAGGCTTGTTGCGCAACGCTCGTTTGGTCACCTATTCGCTCATCAACGAAGAAACGGGCGAAGCTGTGTTCGTGAATAAGGAAATCAACCGTGTTGGTAAAGCGTATGCAGGCGGCGGTCAAGCAGTGCCTGGCAACGTTGAGTTGGAACTTTACCCCGAAGAATACGGCTTGCTTGCAAACGGCGTATATCGTATGGACTTCACCTTCTACATGAACGACCCCGACGAATACACGATTTTTGCGGACGACCCCAACCTTCCCGAAGGGGCTAACCCCAACAACATGAGAGGGGAATATTCCTTCACCTTCACCGTTGACTACGACGCTCCCGTATTGCAAGATGCGCGCGTTCGTTATAAGACGATTAAGGACAGCAGCGGTAAGGAAAAACAAAGCATTTATCTTGACTTGGACGTATATGATAACCACTATGCACAAGCAATCATGCTTTGCTATCCCAAGACGAACTCTCAAGGCGAACTCGTGTTGCAACTTGCAACCGATTACGCAACGCCCGTAAGAAGCCAAACGAAAAACGGCACGACCACCGTTTCCATTGACATTACGGACATTTACGAACAATACGGCAATCAATTGTACGTACAAATCGACGACTACGCAGTAAACAGCTGTTTGTATCAACTCGATTTGGATACGATGCACTCCAGCCAACTTCCTGAAAATGGTGATTTTGCTTTGGCAAGCGGCGAAGACAACATCTCGCTTGACATTTATGGCACGCACAAGGTAAAACTTGTGTACGACGGCAACGCATCCATTGCAAACTTCTCTTGGACGTCGGATACTCCGACGGTTGCGGCTGTTAAAGACGGCGAAATCGTAGGTCTTTCCGAAGGTACGGCAACCATTTCGGTAAGTAATAGAAAGGGCGGCGTGCAAAAGATTACCGTCAACGTTTCTAATAAGAAGAAAACCCTTTCCGAGCCGTCCATTTCCCTTGGCGTAATTAAGACGTCGGGCGAAGCTCTTTCCAAAGCGGAAGGCAGAGTGGACGTAAACCCCGGACAAAACTTCCAGTTGCAACTTATCACCGATCCTTGGTATCATCCGATGACGGGCTACACCGTCGTTTGGAAGAGCTACGACGAAAGCGTTGCAACGGTGGACCAAAACGGCAACGTCAAGACGTTGAAGAAGGGTACGGCGGCGGTGGAAGCGAAGCTTTATCGTGGCAACGTGCCTACGATGAACTTGGCAACCGTCACGTTGAACGTCGTAAACGAATTTAACGTAAGCAACTATACGCTTAATAAGTACAACGGCGTAGGGTACAGCACGGATAAGGACGACGGAATTTTGTGGATTCCTACCGATATGAACATTATGTATATCGGTGAAGATGCGTTCAAGGATAACGACAACGTACGTATCGTGGTTATTCCCGCATCCGTCGTACAAATCCAAGAAGGTGCGTTTGAAAACTGTTCCGCACTTGAAGCGGTTTACTTTGTATCCACGAAACACCGTGAAACGTACGTAAACGGCGTGAAGCAAGTGGATCAATCTATCGACTTTGCGGATTGCTCTCTTATCAATGCGGGTGCGTTCAAAAACTGTACCAACTTGAAGAAGATTGACTTGACCAACGCAAAGACGATTACGATTGCGCAAGATTGTTTCTCGGGCTGTACGTCTTTGGACGAAATTGTCAAGATGAGCAACCTTGGTACTTTGTACCACAGAGCGTTTAAGGGCTGTACGTCCTTGTCGGAAATCGACCTTTCGGGTACGTTCGTTATGGGTAACAACGTCTTTGAAGGCTGTATCGGGCTTGAAGATATCAAGACGGATCGATTCACTTCGATAGGTAGAGAAGCGTTCAAAAACTGTACGGGTCTTCGTGGCGAACTCGTTTTGAATACGCCCAACATCGGCGAAGGCGCGTTTGCTGGTTGCGTAAACTTGGGCGGCGTGGTATTTGAATCGCCTAATGGCTACTCGCTCGAATTTGACATCGGCGCAAGAGCGTTTGAAAACTGCGGTTTGAACACGAGATACGGCTTCTCGGTAGATTTCGGCAACGAAATTATCCGTACGATAGGCGTAGATGCGTTCATCGGTAGCGGTATCACGGAAATTGCCATCAACGATTCGTTTGCGTTTGAAGCGTTGCGCTTGGGCGGTATGTCTTTCAACAATATTACGATTAAATTGTCGGATAACTACGCGGGCGATAAGTACGCGGAAGTAAACGGCGCAATTTACTCGCAAGATATGAGCAAACTCTTGTTTGTCAACACTTCGCTCACGGGCGAATTCGTTGTTCCCGCAAGCGTGACGGAAATCGGTTCGTATGCGTTTGCAAACAGCAAATTGACGAAAGTTTCCTTTGAAGATGCAGGTTCGTTGACGAAGATGGGAGAAGGCGCGTTCTACGGCGCGAAGATTTTGGATATCGATTTGTCGGGCACGTCTATTACGTCCCTTCCTGCGTATGCCTTCTATTTGGCAACCAACCTTTCGTCGATCGTTCTTCCTACGTCGGCAACGAAGGTGGAAGATTTTGCCTTTGCATACTCGGGTATCCGTGAAGCGTTCTTGCCTAACGTAGAATACATCGGCAACGATGCGTTTGAACTTTGTTCCATGATTGAAAAAGTGCTTACGGGCAACAGCAAAGTGGAAGGGGCTATCGTCGTTTCGTCCAAACTTACGGCAATTGGCGACAGTGCGTTCTTCTACTGCGTATCGCTTGAAAGCGTAGAGTTGCCTAACATTACGGAAATGGGCGATTACGTATTTGCGTATGCAAGCAAGTTGCAATCGGCAACGTTTGGTGCTGATTCCACGGCGGTAGGCAACTTCACGTTCATCTATACGGCGCTTCAATCGTTCACGTTTGCCGAAGGTCAAATGGAAGCTGGCACGGCAATGTTTGGCGAATGCAGCAACTTGAGAGAAGTCACCTTGTCGCCGCTCACGCAAAAGACGATTATGGTCGGCGGCGTTGAAACGATTATATATAATACTGTAAAAGAACAAGCGTTTAGCGATTGCAGAAGACTTACCGTCGTAAACAACCTTGATAAAGTGGTTTACGTAGGCGCAAAAGCATTCTACAATGCTGGCTTGACGAATCTTGAACTTTTGGAAGCAAAAGAAGTTGGTTACGGTGCGTTTGCGGTAGAAAACGAATACGGCACGAAAGAAGCTGCTTATACGGCAATCAATATGCCGAAAGTGGAAAAAATCGGTGCGTACGCCTTCTTGAACGGCGGCGAAACGTACGTTGAATTGCCCGCAAGCGTAAAAGAAATCGGCTACGGCGCATTTGCTTCGTCCAAGAACTTGAAGGGCTTCAAAGTGTCGCAAGACAACGCAACGTTCTTGACGATGGACGTTGATGCAAACGGCTACGGCGTATTGTATCGCTACATTGATAAGACGGCGCAAACGTACGAAATCGTATGCTATCCCGCAGCACGCGTAGAAGCAACGAAGACGTATAAGATTGCGGACGGCACGCTCTACGTTCAATCGGCTGCGTTCTTGGAATTGAACAGCGGCGCTTTGGTTGGCGTGGTATTGCCTTACAGTGTAAACGCAATCGGCGACAGCGCGTTCTTTAGAAGCGGCATTAAGACGTACACCTTTGAAAGTGTACAAGCGCCTATTTTGGAAACGAGTTATCGTGAAGAAGTCACCCTTTGGGTGGAAGAAGTTGCCGACGAACAAGCGGTTGCTTACTACAAGGGCTACTATTACACCAACTTTGAAACGTATTTCTACGATTTCACGCAATTTGGTGGCAAGGAAAGCACGTTGGAAATGAAATACCCCGTCAACGGTGTGGGCTACGACAGCTACGTTTACGCAACCTACTTTGGTACGCGTGCACAAACGGAGATCGTTATGTCGGATACCACTCGTGACTTCATCACCGATTTGAACGGCTTGCCTATGGACGATATCCGTGCTTGGGCAACGTGGGATAAGACGGACGAAGCGAAGAAGACGGAAGTTATCGATTGCGCTGAAATGATTAAATCGTTGCGTACAACGTACGATTTGCTCATCAAAGACGCAGGTCAAAAAGACTTCGTTGCGGATAAAGAAACGCAATTGAAGGCGGCTGAAGAAGCAATCCGTGGCGCGAAATCCAACTTTGGCATTATCGCAAAAATTAAGGGACACACCATCGACACCAGCACGTTTAAGAAGAGCTACTTGGTTGGCGAAAAATTCGATATCACGGGCATGAAGATTACCCTTAAATACGACGATAACACCACGAGAGTGGTAAGCACGGAAAACCTTACGTTGCTTTCGGAATACAATAAAGAACTCGAAAGAACGGACAGCTACGTAAGAATCCGTTATCAAGACGCTGACAACACCTACACCTTCCGTGTATCCATCGAAGTAAAAGAAGTGGAAGTGGAAGAACCTACCGTTGACGTGCCTACGACGGATAACGAAGTGGTTGAACAACCCGAAGAAAAGGGTTGCAAGAACAGCCTTTCCGCTCTTGGCGTCATCGGCTTTGCGGCAGCTTTGGGCTTTGTTGTAAAGAAACGCAAAATGAAATAATGCGCCCCTAAAAGCCGCTTGTCGGCAAAAGGGAAAGCGTGTTAAGATAATTTTGCAAACACAAAACTAAACATTACGCCCCGTTTCAAAAACGCTTGAAACGGGGCGTATTTTTTTTGCTTTTTGCCCTTTTTCTCGTGAAAAATAGGGGACGAACTTTTCCTAAATAAAAATTGCCCAAAATCTTTGTTTTGGGGCTAAACAAAATGACAAAAACGGGGCAAAATTGGACGATTTTCGCCTATTTTTCACGCCAAAAACAAAAATTGTGTAAAATATGTGAAAAATGTGAAAATATACATAAAACGCCGTTTTGTATAGGATATTACGTATAAACATAAAATTATACACGCAAAGAGTGTATAAATATGCAAAATTTTCCATTTTTGACAACGATTTTTTTGTCGAATTATGATAATTTTGCGATAAAAAATCAAAAAAGGACGTCAAATCGTTGACATCGCTATTTTCAAAGTGGTATAATGATAAAAATAGGAAAATACGTCCTATTTTAATGCAAGAGAAAAACGGGCTTTCCGTTTATATAAACGGAAGGACGGTGAGGATAAAATGAACGTTGCTTTATTGATATTAGGTATGTGCGTTGGTGGCGCTGCGACGGGGATATTTGCTCGAAAGCTGCGCGGTGACGTGCGTATTTTCAGGAAAACGATGCCGTGGAAAGATTTTCTTATTCGTGCGCTTTCCATCGTGCTTTTCGTTGCATATCTTCCCTATTTGATTTGTTTGGAAGTGATAGGGGATCAAATCGGGCTTGCGGGTGGTATCTTCCCCGCGGCGAAGTTGGTGGGCATGAGCATTTTGAAATGGCTTGCCTATTTCTCCATCGCAGTTTGTATGGTACAGCCCTTCTTTACGAAGAAAAACGTGCGTGATTTCACGGCGTTCTTCGTGCCCGTGATTTTGATTCTTAACGCAGTTTTCTTAAAGCCCTATGCTATTTTCATTACGGGTGGGGTAAACTATTACGATTATAGAATGGTGGTGTACGCAGTCAGCCTTGGCTTGGCTTCGTGCGTTGCGGGTAATGCGCTTTGCGATACGCTTTTTGCCAAAGATTTTGAAAAGATAGCAAAACGTCTTGGACAAGCCTTGTTGTTTATGCTCATTTGGCTTATGGGCTTTATGCCTTACTACGTGCCTCAACTCTATTTTGGGTACGCAGGTGGCAACCCCGACGGTTTCACCTTGTCGCACAGAATTTTGTTCTATATTTGCATTGCGTTCATGTTCGGCGGATACATATTGTATCGCAAGAAGACGAGAGAAGAAAAACTTTTCTTCCTTATCTTCCTTGCCCTTAGCGCATTTTTGCAATATTTCAGCTACACCAGCCATCGTGTAGGGGTAACCACGTTGCCCTTCCACCTTTGCAACACGGCAGTTGTATTGATGTTGTTTGCATACGCCTTCCGCTGGAACAGCGTATTCTACTTTACCTATCTTGTAAACGTGTTGGGTGCGCTTATTGCTATCATTTTGCCCGGCGACTTGGGCGAATTGACGAAGAGCTTGGTAGTAATGTTCTGGTACAACCACACGTATGCGTTCGTGCTTCCCATCTTCGGCGTAGCACTTGGCATTTTCCCTCGTCCCAATATCAAGATGATGTACAAGGCGATAGGTGCGTTTTCGGCGTACGTGTTCGTCGTTATTTTCCTCAACGGCTGGCTGAACAACTCTCCTACGCTCAATCCCGAAGGGAATTTGGTTGACTACTTCTTCTTGTACGGCAATAAGTTCGTCGATTTGTTCACGTTCACCTTGCCGATGAAAGACCATGTTTGGGATTTCTATATCGGAAGCATGCATCTCAAAATTTACTGGATGTACGATTTGGCGATTTGGCTTGTGTACGTTGCGTTTATGTTTGTTATTTGGGGCGTATACGCCACCTTGTATCGCACGTCGGATGCGCATAAAGAACTTGCAAGAAAAGCGAAATTGATGCGGGTAGACCACGCACAGCTACTCAAAGAATTGGACGGTAGGTCGGTAAAAGAACCGTTGTCGCCCGAAGGAGCACACATGATTAAATTTACGAACTTCACAAAGACCTACGCTGGTACGGATAGAAAAGCGGTGGACAATTTGAACCTTGAAATTCTTGAAGGGGAAGTGTTTGGTTTCATCGGCCACAACGGCGCGGGTAAGAGTACGACGATTAAGAGCCTTGTAGGCATTCAATCGATTACGGAAGGCAAGATTGAAGTGCAAGGTTACGACGTTGCTCGTCAACCCTTGGAAGCGAAATTGAATATGGGCTACGTATCGGATAACCACGCGGTTTACGAAAACCTTACGGGTAGAGAATATATCAGCTACGTTGCCGATTTGTATATGGTAAGCGAAGAAGACAAGAAGGAACGCATTGAAAAATATGCAAAGATGTTCCACTTGGAAAAGGCGCTTGACAGCGAAATCAAGTGCTATTCGCACGGTATGAAACAAAAGACAATGGTTATCGGTGCGCTTATCCACAACCCCAAAGTTTGGGTTTTGGACGAACCTCTTACCGGTTTGGACCCTACGAGTGCTTGGCAAATTAAAGAATGTATGCGCCAACACGCAGACGCGGGCAATATCGTATTCTTCTCCAGCCACGTTATCGAAGTTGTGGAAAAGGTGTGCGATAGAATCGCCATCATCAGCGGTGGTAAACTTTGCCGAGTAGCAAAAGTGGAAGAAATCCAAAGCGAAGGCCGTTCGTTGGAAGAAGTATATTTGCAATATGCGCAAAAATCGACGAAGGAAGATGCGGAAGGCGAGAGAGTATAAGATATGAAACAAGCGAAAGAGATAAAAAATACCCCCTTTAGGCGGGTTAAATATCTGTCGCTAATGCAGATGGGCGAACAGCTCCGTGCGAAGAAAACGCGTACGCCGAAAGCAAAGGCGTTTATCACGTTTTTGAAATGTTGCATTACGGTAGCGGTGACGGTGGTGATCATGTTCATGTTGTCTTTCCTTTCAAAGACTTTCCACGTGCAACCGTCGAAAGATATGTTCGTGTCTTTCATCTTCATTACGCAGATTATTACGTTGCTTTCTTGTATAAGCAGTATGATTTCGATACTGTACACAAGCAAAGATAACACAATGCTGTTGGCGTTCCCTTGTACGTACGGCGAAATCTTTTTAAGCCGAATTATCGTATTTGCGATAAGCGAATTGAAAAAGAGCGCTTACTTCCTTGTGCCTATCTTAGTGGCGTTTGGCTTGACGACGGGCGGGGTAGCCTACTGGTTGCTTGCAATCCCTATGTGGGCAATGCTTTGTTTGTTCCCCGTGCTTATCGGCGCACTTATTTCCATTCCGCTCGTTTACGTGAAGCGTTTCTTAGAAAAACACGTGTCCGTGTATGCAACGCTTGTCGTGCTTATCATTGCAGGCTGCTTCTTCGGCGTGACGATTTTGCTTCGTCGCTTGCCCGATCCTTTGCGTTTGGTTGCCGTTTACGGTAAGTTTATGGCGAAAATCGAAGGCTTCTTCGCTTCGTTGCGTAGCTGTTCGCTTTGGTATGCGTTTATCGGTGCGGCAATGTTCGGCGAAAAGGTGTACTGGACTTTGCCCGCAGCGCTTGGCATTTTCGCAGCGTTTGGCGTGGGCTGTTTCTTGATTGCTCGTCCTTTCTATTTCAAGGCGGTGTCGTCCACGGTAGAAGCGGGCAGAACGAAAAAGCATAAGGCGATTGAACATAAGCACAACAACCTTTTCTTGACCTTCTTCCGTAAGGAATTGAAATTGTTCTTTAGAAACTCGCAATCGGTGAACTCGGCGGTGACGACCATTTTGCTTTTCCCGTTCATCTCGTACGTGTTCAACTTCGTATTGCTCGTTATCAATAAAAACACGATAGGCGACTTTATGAGTATCGCCTTCAATATAATGATTACGCTCAACGTCCTTGGCGCAAACAACGCCCAAGTAGCATCGGCGATTTCTTCGGAAGGCAACGAGTTTGCAATTTTGAAAACAGCGCCTTCGGATACGTCGGTTATTTGTTGGGCAAAGATAGCGGTTACCTCGCTCGTCAACTTGGTTGCTATGGCAGTCACGTTCACGATGTTGACGTTCACCACCAACTTGGGTGGCGGCGATTTGGCTTTGATGGCGATTTTGCTTCTCATTATCACGACGGCGCATATCATGTGGAGTTTTCAACTCGACATCAACAATCCCCGCATTTTGGACTATGCGCAAAAGGGGAACAACGTCGTTGACAACGTAAACATCGGCAAAGCCATCGTCATCAGTTTCGTCATAGCAACGCTTGCGGGCGCACTTGCACTTTTGTTGTTGTTAGATGCAACGAAAACGAGCGGTTGGATTCGTTTGTTTGCGATTGCGGGAGCTTTCCTTGTTGCAAGATTCTATCTTTTAAGACGGAATATCAAAGTATATTTCAGCGATATTCAAATGTGACGAGGTGCGGATATGAATAAGAAAGTCGTATATATCGTAATTTTAATCGAATGTGTCCTCGCCGTGCTCGCAATCAGTTTCTTTGGACAAGCAATTTTCAGCGCAACGCACAACGTTTCCGTAAACGAATTGTATTTCACGTACGAAGACGGCACGATGATTGAAGACGGCAAAGCGTTGAAATTTGAACTTAAAGGCTCGAAAAATGAATATCAGTTGTACTGGACGATCGGTCCTGACAACGCGGCAAACAAAGAAGTACGCTTCACGTCGAGCAAACCCGAGTTTGCGGAAGTGGATGAAGACGGCGTAGTCACCTTTTATGAAAAGACGGGTGACGTGACGATTATCATTTCCACCACGGACGGAAGCAATATCGTGGACTCTATCCGTATCGTCTTGCAAAAGACGTCGGGCGGGGACGTAGATATCTAATCAATTTAAGTCTATTACGTCGAGAATATCGGCGAAATTATAGAAAAAAGGAGAAAAAGTATGAAAAAACTGAAGAGTGTAGTGGCAAGCATACTCGCATTAAGTTGTATCAACTTTGTGGGTTGCGAAAAGGGTGGCGATTCCTACACCGTCACCTTGCAAATCGGTGCTGAAGTTTACAGCACGATGGAAGTGAATAAGGACAGTCAATTGTCCACGCCCGCGGCGCCTACGAAAGAAGGTTATACCTTCATTGGTTGGTACACGGATGCGGAATGCACGCAAAAGTATGAACCGAGCGTGTTGAGTGCAAACTTGACGTTGTATGCAAAATATGAAGCAAAACAACTTCGTATTTCCTTGGACCTTGACGGCGGCTCGCTTGAAGAAGGCGTAAACAAATACGTACTCGTAAAACACAACGAAACGTACTCGTTGCCCGTTCCCAGCAAGACGAACTACACCTTCGTTGGTTGGGAAATCGAAAACGAAGACGGCACGACGGCAGAATTCCCTGCAAGCGGCACGTACGCATTGACGAGCGGTTGCTTCCTTACGGCAGTTTGGGATAAAATCAGCGGCGATGCTGACGAAGATGCAAGCACGGCACTTTTCGTGAAAGAAGGCTCTTATTTCAAAGAACGTGCAAGCGTTGAAGACGAATTTACGTACGTATTCGTAACGGGTATGACGTACAACTTCTCTACGCTTACCGAACTTGGTATCGTAGGTGGCGGTAGCGCAATCGAACAAAACGGCTTGTCTTTCAAAGCAAACAAGGCTGTGGAAGATTTCAAACTTCAAATCACGAAAGAAGTTGACGGCACGGAAGTTTCCTACGAACGTGATGCAAAGGTTGTTGACCAAGTAGAATCGTTTGACGGTGGTGCTGATTACATTGCTTCGTGGGGTGTGGGCGCAGATAGAAGCGCAAACTTCCAAGACGCAAACAAGACGGTTGCTAACACGACGATGTCCGTTGGTAGAAACAACTACGTTCCTGATATGTACATGCTTAACGATAGCGACCAAGTATTGAGCTGGGATACGGCACACATTCAATTCACGGTAAAAGACGACGGCGTTGAAACGACCGATTATACGTTTGCAAACGGCGCGTTCACGTTTGGTCAATCTATCGCGGCTGGCTCGGTTGTAGAAATTACGTATGCGCCTAAATATTCGCTTACCAATCAATCGATGAAAGTTAACGTAAAACTTAACGAAGGTGTAAACGTTTACGACAACGCTGGCTTGCGTACGGCTTATGCAAATAAAGACGTACACGAAATCAACGTTCTTCGCAACATCAAAGCGGAAGCAGCTCCCGAAGATTTGGTGCCCGGCTATCCCAACTATCCCATCAACGATAGAGACCACGGCGTATATACGCGTCTTGTAGTGGCTGCTGATGAAGATAAGATTACGGTAAACGGCAACTTCTTCAAGGTAGACGGCAGCAACTTGCCTTACGTAAACAACGACTATAGCGGTTGGAACTGGACGGAAACCAACCCCGCATACTATATCCCCAACGTACAAATCGGTATGTTCTTGTACTTTAACGTAATTGATCATGGCGCAGGCGATTTGAAACGTTATAGAAATAACGGCGAAGTTACGATTAACGACTTGCACGTTTCGGGTAACTACACGAAAGAAGCTGGCTACACGGTTAAATACGGTGATAGAGAATTGCTTGAACAAGCAGGCGCATATTGCGGTATCGTTCTTCGTGGCGGTCAACTTACGATGAACAACACCACCGTCACCAACACCAAGACGGGCGTTTTGGTTGCAAGTGACCACGACGAAGTAGCAAATACGTACGCAGCAACGTTAACGTTGGTAAACTCTAAGATTAAGCACAACTGGGGTTCGTCCCTCTATGGTTGGGACTTGACGGTTATGAACATTTCTGGTTCGTACCTTGGCGATAACAGCGGTCCTGCTATCCACATTGACGAATGCCCTAACGCTAACACGGACATTGAAACGATTATCAACATGACTGACACGAAAGTTGAAAACTATATCACGGGTGACGATGCGTTCTTCACGGCGTTCGATATGGCTGACACGGCTGGTATGTTGAAGACGGTTCTTGAAACTGGTGACCCTAGAGACCCTAACAACCCTGGTATTGCAGGCGCAACGCAAAACACGTGCTCGGTTATCAAAGAAATCAACGGACTTCAATACATCAACCTTATTGCGATTGTTATGAGTACGGGTAGCACGTCCGACTGGAAGACGGGCGAAAATACGCCGGTAGATCCTCAAGGTCAACCTACGATTAAATTCAACACGACGTATATGTTTGCGCCTCAATATAATTTGTGGCAAGGCTACTATGGCTTCTCCAACGCAGCGTTGGGCGTAACCGACCCTGCAGCGATGATGCTTGGTTGGGTTGAAGTATACGATTTGTATCCCCAAATTCGTGGCTAATTAAGCGAACAAACAAAACCAAATAAACGCAAATAAAGTTTTCCGCCGAGCGAATAAAATCGCTCGGCGGTTTTATTTTCACATAGGCTTGAGAAAGTAATAAGTAAAAGGAAAAGTGAAAAGTGAATAGTGAAAAGGTGTGGTAGAATTGCTGTGTAAACGCACGATAAACAGCCGATAAACCGCAAACCATATAAACAACATGAAACCGTAATAAACATCGCAAAAAAGGGCTAAAATACGGGGAAATAGGGCAAAAGAAACCCGCCGCAAGCATTGCGCTTGCGGCGGGTTGTTAGTGCTTAATTATCAGTTGTTTTCAACGATTTCAAACGTGAGCACAACTTCTTTGCTATCGCTATAATCAACCGTTGCCGTGTAGGTGACGGTGGTGCCGTTCACTTCTTCGGTTACGGTGACGATAGCCGTTTTCACTTCTACGCCGTTTACTTCCGTTTCGGAAACGGAAACGATGTTGTATTTCAAAACTCTATCCGTTGCACCCGCCTTCTTTGCGGTGATAATACCCAACGTGTCGTCGTTAAGGTTGCCGCCGTTGAAGGTGTAGGTGTATCCGTCTTCAAGCGTTGCGATTACGCCATGCAAACTATCGTAAAGCATTACGTTGGAAGAATCGGAGTAGTCAAGGATATACAATCTAACGTTGTTATCGCTATCTTTTACGGAAATGGTTGCCGTGCTGTTGGTGTTGAAGGATATGATATCGTATTTCAATTCAAAAGACGAAGCGTTGGGATGGGTTGCGGTAATCGTACCCCACGTGTCGTTGTTAAGGTTGCCGCCGTCGAATACGTACGTATAACCGTTCAAACCTTTTGCCGACATCATGTACAACGAATCGACTTCTTCTCTCCAGAACGCTTTATCGCCAAGCACGTACGCACCTGCTTTTGTCGTTTCACAAGGGGTAAGCTTGTAATACAAGGTGCTATTTGAATAGGTTTCTTGCGACCAGAGCATAACCGACGTCACGTTGCCGTTTGCATCCGTATAGATACGATAGGAATAATAGGTTGCGTAGTTCTTATACGAAAGGGTTGCCGTACCGTTGCTGTAAGAGCTTTGTACGCCGTCGAACGAGATACTGAAGCTTGGATTGTCGTTTTGTACCCACGTGCCTTGCATTGCGTCCATGCGCGAGCAAAGGATATATTCGCTGTTTGCAAGGTTTGCGTATTCGGAGATAGCGAAGCTATCAAATGCAATCTTTTCACCTGCATCGTTGTAGGTGTACAACGCAAATACGTAATAGGTGACGGGCATGTAATCAAGTACGCAAGAGAAGTAGTAGTAATCGGTGTCAATCTTCTTAATCAACACGCTTTCGCCTTGGAAGGTTGCGTGGATGTCGCCGTTCAAGTCGGTTGCGCCGATGACGAACGCATCGTTTTTGAATTGACCACTCATTGCCCAGCTGCCGATAAATTCGTTGCTGATATACGTGGTGTAGAGCGTGCCGTTCAAGGTGATGTCGTAGCAAGCTTTGCTGTCGTTGCGTACAATCGTGCCTACTTGAGTGTTGCCGCTATACACAATATATTCGTTGTCGCTGCTATATTTGTAAACGTATTCAACAGCCGATTCACCTGCAATCGTTGCCGTCATCTTGCCGCCGTCGTCAAGTGCGCTCTTGCCGTCAAACTTGAAGGAGGAAATCTTGTTTGCGCTGTCGATAGACACAAACGCCGTATCAGCAAGCACGTCTTTGCGTTCAAGCACCGTGTTGTCGTTGACGGTGACAACCTTGTTGATATAATCGTAGTGCAACGAATAGCGTTGTCCGTTGTAGTTGAAGTAGCCGTCCAAGCCGCCGCTATAGAGTACGTATTGCGTGGACGTGCCGTTTACGATAACCGTGCTCGTCCAGTCGCCGTTGTTGTCAAAGTAGCCCGTGCCGTTGAAGGTAATGCCGTCAAACGTTGCATCGTTGCTAATCCAAGCGTCGTCAAGTTCGCTCACCAAACGAAGGGCAAAGGTGGTGTAGCCGCCTTCCATGCTCGAAGGGTCGAACATCGTTGCTTGCAATGCGTTCGAGAATTCGTCGAATGCGAAGTAGCCGAAAAGGCTGCCTTCATAATACAAGCAAAGGTAGGTGTAAGGTGCAACCGTTTCGCTGATTGCATACGTCAAGTCGTACGAAATGTTAAGACGGGTGAAGTTTACAACCGCTTCGCCAACGCCGTTTTCGTTTACACCAAAGAGTTGCATTTCAACGCCGCTGCCACTCCATTTGCCTACAAGCGAGTGTTCAACGGAGAATTTCTCGTTGTCGCCGTTTGCATAGGTCACTTTCAAGAAGCCAAATTCGTCGAATTGTACGCTTGCATAATCGTCGCCGTTCTTGGTCTTCAATACGTACGTAATGCCGTCGGTGGTGGAGAAGGTGCCGTCGATAAGGTTTTCGGGGGTTGCGGATACGCTGCCCGTTTGCATATTGCGCTTATAAACGGTGGTGTATTGTTTCCACGTGTCGATGCCGTCGAAATAGAATACGCTGTTGACGAACGCAGAGTTGTTCCACGTGCCTTTCAAAGCGCAGTATTCCAACAAATCGCTTTCGTTAAGCGTCGTTCTGCCGTCAATCGTGATTACGCCGTTTTCATAGGTGTAGGTAAACTTACGTCCGTCTTTCGTGCCCGTTCCGTCGGGAAGGAATACGTATTCGTAAATTCTATCGTTATCGTTTACGTAGTACGAACCGAGTTTGGTAAATTCGGTGGGGGCGTAAGCAACCAAAGGAGCATCTTTCGTGAAATACGTGCCGTCGTAAAGTTCCAAGCCCGCTTCGGTGATTACGCCTTTGAAATAATATTTTTCATAACGGTTTGCATCGAAGTTCGTGTCTTCGTTTATGCTTTGGTCTTTCTTAACTGCGCCCGTGAAATATCTTGCAAGTCTTGCCGCTTCAATAACCAACGTTTCGCCGTCGTATTGATAGGTTGTCGTTTGTACGTTGTCGCCGTCCGTGTAAACTACCGTGCCGTCCGCTTTCAAGGTAATATAAATCTTGTTTGCAGAGTTCTTCACGGCGAAAGCATATTCGCCAAGGATTTCCGCAGGGTCGGTGAAGCCCATGTACAACGTAGAGTTGCGAGTGGAGATGTAAGAATAGGGAACGGGTTGTGTGCATGCCGCATCGAAGAAGTAGCCAAACGAAAGGTTTCTTCTATCGTCCGCCGTTTCGTACATAGACAAGAAACCGTCAACAAACGCGCTCGCAATAGGTGCGTACATGTCCGTATAAGAATAGCTGGTGCTCGTTGCGCCGCCCGTTCTTACAGGTTCGCCGTCCTTGTTAATAAATTCAACCGTCGTCTTAATAGAAACGCTGTCGCCGCTTGCTTCATAATTGATGGTGGGATAACCATTTACGGGGAAAACCCAGTTATATTCGTGCCAACCGATTTCCGCAAGCGTTTCTTTCATCGTGGCTTTATCTATGCTGCCAAGGCAATCGCGCACAACGTACTTTCTTGCCGCAGCGGACATCTTGCCGTCTTCATCGCCGCCCGCGATAGCGTGTCCCGTCTTTTGTGCATCTACGCCGTCAACTGCTTTTGCCGTAATCGTACCAACAGCGAAACAGTCGTTTACAATCGTGTCGTTTTCGCCGTAGCCAGCAATACCGCCCGCATACGCGATACAATGTTCAGCGGAATAGCCTTCAACTTTGGATGTGAGTTTAACGTCCGCCGTCACGTTGCCCGACGAATAGCAAGTTGCAACGGAGGTGTATTGACCAAGTCCGCCGACGATGCCGCCCGTACGGATTGCACCGCTAACGTTGCCCGTTGCGTAGGAGTTGTGGATATAGGAAGGGCAAGCAAAGGAGTTGGTGTACAAATAACCGGCAATACCGCCCGCATAAAGGGTAGTACCGCTTACGACGTTTACGTCCACGTCAACGGTTGCATACGCCGTTTCCGCTGTGAAGTATTGATCGTATTCCGCCATGTAATAGCTTTGTTGAACGCCTACCAAACCGCCTACGAAGGAGAATTCGGAAGGGTCGGCAGTGATGTTAATCGTGCCGTTCGTTGCATCGCAAAGATACATACGCGTACCAAGCCCGTAGCCGATTAAGCCGCCGCAGTAGATATTACGGTTGCCCTTGCCAAGCTTTGCCGTAGCCGCGTTGATTTCAAAGTTGTCGATACGCACGCCGTAGAACAAGCCGCTGCTCGTCACGGACAAATCTACTTGCACGCAGCCGAAAAGCCCTACGTAGTTTTTATCGTCCGCATTGATTTTGAAGTTGGAAATTGCAAATCTTTCCATTGCACCCGTTTCCGAGTTGGTAAGACAGCTAAAACAACCGCTGAAGGGGTTTTCCGTCGTCCCGATAGGGGTGATTTCTTCGCCTTTGAAATCGATGTCGTTTGCGAGTACGTAATACGCCTTTGCATATTTTTGGTTGCCCGCATTTACTTGTTCAGCGATATGCACCAAATCAATAGGCTCGGACACAACGTACGCATCTTCAAACGTACCCGAACCAACCATCGCCGATCTTGCCTTTTTCACGCCCGTAATAGAAATATCGATATCGCGCGTGATAATCATGCTGTATTCGCCGTTGGTGTCGGAAAGCGCAACGTTGTTCACGGTGACGATAGGGGTGCCCGAATAGAAAGCGCCTAATTCCACCGAGAATTTAAGCGTGCCGTTTTCTTTTACGCTCGCTTTATAGCAGTTGTCGTTTTGGTCAAACGAGATATTGTTGCCAACAACTTTATAACCTTCGCCCGAAGTGAACGTGACAGTGCATTGATTTGCGCTGTCGGTGTTGCCTGCTCCGTTGTCCGTGCCGCCACCGACGTTTTCGGTGGGTGTGTTATCGGGGCCCTTATCGCAACCGATTGCCGCAAATGCAAGCGTTGCGGAAAAAGCCAGTAATAACGCAAGAATAGTTTTTCTCATATATACTCCGTAAAGCCCTTATAAAAAGGGTTAATTCTTTTTGCGGGATTTTGCGCTTTTTGATTACAGCTGCGCAATACCCCATTTAACAATACAACACTATTATACTATATATTGAAAAAAAACACAAGAAATTTTTAGGAAAAATCGGCGTTTTTATTATATTTTCCTACGGAAAAAGCTTGCTCCGCTTTTCGTAATTGCTTGACAGAAAAGGGCGGATAGTATATAATAATTATATCTGCGCAAAAAATTGAGCAGTAAAAGCAAAGAGGTGCTTATGACGGATAAGGCGAAAAACAATTTACGCAAGGGCTTTGGCATATTTATCGCCGTTTGGACGGTGGTTGTCGGCTTGGTGTTTATCATACAAGCATGGCGTATCTTTTCACACGGGGATAGGGCGTACACGGTAGAACGTATTGCCCAACATTTCCGCCAAATCGCCGTGCCCGTTTACATTTGGTTGGCGGCGGTTGTGGCTGCAGGCGTACTTGCTTGCATTTATCCTGCGCCCAAGGCAAAAACGACGGCATACGTTGACGTCAAATGCACGCTTGAACGTTTGAACAAGCGTTTGCCCGCAAACTCGAAAGAACGTGAAAAGTATCAAAAACAACGCTTGGTGGCTTCCCTTGCTTGCGCTATCGTCGTGCTTGCTTGCGTGGTCGTTTCACTTGTGTACATGATTGCGGACGTGAAACTTGCGGCAAAGAGTGGATTTTTACACGAACACGAAGAAGCGGAACGCATTATCCGTGCGCTGCTTTGGACGTTGGCGGCGGTTGCCTTGATGATCGGCACGGGCTATTTCACGCAAGGCGCGTACAAAAAAGAAATTGTGCTTGCAAAGACGGAAATCGCTGAAAATGCGAGAAAGGGCGTAAAGGTAGCGAATAAAGAAGAAAAAACCACGCTTAAAAGCGTGCTTGCAAAGAAATTTGCGTTTGTACACAATAAATGGTTTGTGCTTGGAATAAGAGTTGCGATTGCGGTTGTAGGCGTAGTGTTCGTAATTGTAGGCATTTACAACGGTGGTGTGCTTGCCGTGCTTGAAAAGGGCGTAAACATTTGTAAACAATGTATAGGGATAGGTTGAGCCAATGAAGAAATTTTTTAGTAAAGTGAAAACTTGGATAGTCAACCATTTGCCCAGCAAGCGTAGAATTATCCAGTTATACGCAGCATTATTACATAACGCATACGTGAAGGGCTTTATCACGGGCAAAATGTACCAAGGCAACAGCAAAAAATTGTGTATGCCCGGGCTTAACTGCTATTCTTGCCCCGGCGCAATCGGTGCTTGTCCGCTTGGCTCATTGCAAAACGCTTTGTCGGCGTCCAACGTAAGAACGCCCACGTACGTCATCGGTATTTTGGCACTTTTTGCTTTGATGCTTGGCAGAACGATTTGCGGTTGGCTTTGCCCCGTAGGTCTTGGACAAGACTTGCTGTATAAGATTAAAACGCCCAAGATTAAGAAGAGCAAAATCACTCGTGCGCTTTCCTTTGTGAAATATTTCATTTTGGTTGCGCTTGTAGTGATTGTGCCTTTGATGTTCACCGTACCCGGTTTTTGCGAATATATTTGCCCCGCAGGCACGATGGCGGGCTTGTTATCCTTCCCTACGAACGAGGGCTGGCTTGCTACGCTTGGCCCCTTCTTTACGTGGAAGTTTATGATGCTTATCATCATTGTGGTGCTTTCTATCTTCTGTTATAGAACATTCTGCCGTTTCCTTTGCCCGCTTGGCGCATTGTACGGCTTCTTCAATAAAATTGCGCTTTTGGGTGTAAAACTTGATAAGACGAAATGTACCGATTGCGGACTTTGCCAAGGCGTATGCCCGATGGATATCAAGACGGTGGGCGACCACGAATGTATTCAATGCGGCAAATGTATCTCCGTTTGCCCCACGAAAGCAATTAGCTGGAAGGGCGCAAAATTGTTTGTGAAAAAGAACGATACGGATATGCCTATTCAATCGGAAGGAATTAACTTGCTTGGCATGGTAAAACCGAAAACGGAGGGGGTAGATACGCAATCAACGGACGTTGAAAGCGTAGAAACGGCGCAAAATACGGCTTTGGAGGTGCAAACCGATGAAGAAGCTTAACAAAAACAAATGGCTTAAAATAGGCGCTTATACGCTTGCGGGTGCGCTTCTTTGCGGCGGCTTGGTGTATTACAATTTCATCTACGAACAAGCAAGCGATTTGGACGACGGCGCAGAAGATACGAACTCCGTTATGCGTCTTGATACGGTGTACAAAATTGAAAACGGCAGCTTTGCGATTGACGAAGGCAAGACGTTCACGCTTGACGATGCAATCGGCGACGTTGTCGTGCTCAACTTCTGGGCGGTTTGGTGTCAGCCTTGTAAGGAAGAAATCCCCCACTTTAACGAATTCTACGAAGAATATAAAGACCAAGGCTTGGAAGTGGTTATCGTCAGCACGGACGTGTCCATGACGGCGCAACAGCTTTTGGATGCGGAGTTGAATAACGCCAAGGATAAAGATTATCAACAATATTACAATACGTGGAACGAGTTCACGTGTACCTTTGCAAAATACGACAAAACAAACGACGTTTTGAAACGCTATGATACGTCGGGAAGCTTGCCCGTCACGGTGGTTATCGACCGCACGGGAAAGGTGGTAGAAGTGGTTGCGGATAGTATGACGTATGCTGAATTAGAAGCGCTTGTATTGCCGTATTTGGGCGAATAATTATCGAATAACATAAATAAAAACAAGCCTTTCCAAAGGCTTGTTTTTTAATACAAAGCATTGTTTTTAATGCAAAAAAATCTGGCGAACGCTCGCCAGATTTTTTATTGTTTTATTGCGTGTTATTCGGTTATTTTCGTCACGGTAAGGGTGTAATTGCCTTCGCTGCGTGCTTTCAACAACAAAGTGATACCTTCCGCGGGAACGTCCAACGTGATAGGGAAGGGGTTAGCCGTCGTGCCGTAGTTTACGCCGTTCACGTACACGTACAAGTCTTGCGAACCAACGATTTGATAGGTGCCCGCCGTTTCCACTTTCAAAGTGAACGCCGTTTCCGTCTTGCTTGCCGTTACAACGTTTTCGCCAACGTTTAAGAGCATTTGTCTTTCGTAGATAAAGCAAGGTGCCAACCAGTAATTTTTGCTTGCGATTGTTCCGCCTTCTACGTAAGGAGCATTGCTCTTGGTGTACATGGACAAGAACTCAAATAATTCTTGGGTTACGGGGAAAACGCCGTCCGAATTCGTCACGTTCATATAACAGTTTTTGGTTGCGTCGCCGGGCGATAAAACGGGGTTTGTTGCGTTTTCGGGGTAATAGATATTGCCGCCGTTGTTAAGAAGGAAGTTGGTGTAATCCTTGTAATGATAATCGCCTGCGGTGTCCGTATAATCGTACAATTTCAACGAGCCGCCTTTGGTGATGATTTGGGGGAAAGGAATTTCAAGATAGCGGGAAGGGGCAGTGATTGCTGCATAAATAACGGGAGCGCTGTCATCTCCCTCTTCGCCGTAGCGATAGAAACCTTTCGCTGTCTTTTCTTCACCTGAAACCAGATCGATGAAGGTCATTTCATAATCAGCGTCGTAGAAATATTTAGGATTGTCCGATGAAAGGAAGGGGACTTCCGTAAGTACGTATTCCAAATCCGCATCTTTTGCCTTGCCGACAATTTCGCTTGCCGTCATTTCAACGGGGGGCAAATGCGCAGGCTCTCTCAACGGTTCGCCAAAGCGGTAGAAACGCACGGGAAGGATGCCGTCGATGCTCGAGGTGATTTTATACGTTGCTCGCCAAGACGTGCTGTAATGGGATTCGGAACAATGCACGTCGGAGAAAAGAGTGCCGTCTTCTTTCACGGTTGCAGGGTAAGTGTTGGGCGCAATGTAGTGTGCGCTCGCATCGCAACGTTCAATGGTGATGCCGCTTTTTGCTTCCAACGTTTCCAAAGCGTATTGTCCCGCTTGCGAAACGGCGAAGGAATAATATCTCGTCGTGCCTGCTGCAAGCTCGATTTGGTAATATCCTTCTTGTCCGCAATAACGGTTGTATGCGCTGCCAACCGGTTCGCTGGAATCGACGTCGTAGGTGAATTGTTGATAGGTGGGGCCTTGCGGACCGCCGCCTTGCTGTTCGCCCCCGTTGCCGCCTTGTTCGGTGCCAGCATCGCCATCGTTGCCACCCTTGTCGCAAGCAAGGACAAGAGCGCAAGAAGCGCTCATCGTCAAAGCGAGCAACAAAGTGGTAAGTTTTTTCCAAAGTTTCATAATGTTCTCCGTGTAGATTAGCTGTTTTGACCGATAGGTTGATAGTAATAACACATCATTTGCCAAGAATTAGGTACGCCGCCGAAGCCGTCGTATTTCTTTGCGAATTCAAGAATGATATGCATCAATTCGGCGTTGAGGGCAACCTTGCCGTGCAATGCGCCGTCTTGCAATTCCGCCTCGAAGAGATAATCGCTCATGATTTCGGAATAGTCTTTCATGCCGCCCTTTCCATCGGGGAGATAGAACAAGCGTTTCGTTTGGTCTTTGTAGTTGGAGTACGTATCAATGTACGATTTCAACGTGTTGGAGGGGAACAAGTAGGTGGGGCTAGCCAAATCCCAGTAAACCGAGTCGTCCAAGTCATCGTAAATATCGCCAAGGAATACGCCTTCTTTATTTGCTACGCGGTACAAGTCGCGCGATTCGTCGTAAATAATGTTTTTCGCATTAGGCACGTACGTTTCGCTCGTCACCATGTTCATGGTGTAAGGGCCGATAGCGCAGTTGGTCAAGTTTGCGTAATATTCGCCAAGGTATTCGATGCTCATATCGAATTCGCCCGTAGCGTTAAGGAAGAATGCGAACAAGCAGTAGTACGTCTTGCCTGCTTCCAAATAATACTTAATGTCAAAGTTTTCGGGGTTGCCCGTGTGGTGAATTAAGTAATCTTCATTTTCAGCAAGGAAGGTTTGCTTATCGCTGTCTACAAGCCACATTTGAGGGTTGTATTTTTCGTTCGTGTCAGAGAACTGGGGATCTACCATAGAGTAGAAGTGGTAAACGCCCGATTTCGTCGGCGTGAACTTGTGTTTGATACCTACGGGAACCATAGACTTGAAGCAGTTGATATGGTTTACACCTTCAAAAATTTCAATTGCGCCTTCGTAGGTAATACCAACCGTGGGATCGCCCATAATAGGGGTATCGCCGTAGTGGTCGTAATATACACAGAATTCCAACCACTCGTTTTCATAATAGGACAAGTGGCACTTTTCGTCGAAGAAGTTCACACGGGAATTGTTGTCGTTTTGGTCTTTTGCTTGACCGTAAACGTTGTCAATTTGTGCGATAATATCCAAAAGTTCCTTCAAATCGGGCGTGACGGGCATGAAGCCGTTGCTCGATTCGTTTGCCGCCCAAGCAAATTGTTCAACTGCGTCTTTCAAATTGAAGCCGTAGTAAACAAGTAAGCCGTTATAGGCAAGTTGCCACAAGTCGTACTTATTCCAACGGGTGCTGTTCATGATGTCAGCAAAAAGAAGGGGATCGCTGTTGAGATCTACTACGTAATTTTCAGGTGCGTTGTCGGGGATTACGTGGTAATAACCGTCTGCGCCCAACTTAACGTTTACGTACTTGTCGAATTTCGTCGTTTTTTCGCTGCCCGTTTGATAGGAAGCGGGGTTGTTCCACTCGGTTGCTGCATGACGAAGAATGTTCAAGTCAAGTGTGTTTGCAGGCAAATCCGATTTTGCAACGAAACGAAGGTTTCTTACAAATACGTCGTCGTCGCTCGAATCGGTTGCGTCTTTCATGAAGATAAGCGTAAGTCTGTGATCGCCCGCGTGTTCTTCTTCAAAGACGTAGCTATAACACGTTTTCCATGCCGTTTGCATGCCCGAAAGGGAATGGATAACCGTTCCGTCAATCATGACGTAAAGGATATCGGCAAGCGCTTCCGTTGCAATCGAATAATCAAATGCGAGCGCCGTGTTGGCTTGCGCCGTGAAGTCGATGTTGATGGTTGCGTACGAATAATCAATTTGCTTGTTCGATGCTGCCAAATATCCGCCGTTTGCATCCGAACCGATAAGCCAAGGCCAAGATCTCAAATCGTCTTCCCAGCTGTATTTGAATTCGTCGCCGCTGCCCGAGAAGGCTGCTTTTACGTCCGCAAGGTCGGGGTTGGAAACGTCGGGGATTGCCCATTCCAACGTACCCGTTTCACCGCCGCCACCTTCTTCCGAAGAGATAACCGTTTGCACGTAATCGTCAGCGATAAACTTGTCGAACAAGTTTTCAAAATCTTCTACGGCTACCATGCTACCCGTGTGGATATAGGAAATTACGCCGTATCTGTCCACAACTACGGACATGGGAATACCGCCACTCGTATTGAAGTGGGAGTAGACAACTTCACTGTGGGGGAAACCTACTGCAGGGAAGTTAAAATCGTAATCCCTGTTGATTTTTGTGGGCGTATCGCTCGATTCGATGGATACGGCAAACACTTCCACGTAGTCTTTGTAGTTATCGTACGCCGTTTTCATGGCGGGGAATTCCGATTGACAAGGACCGCACCAAGAAGCCCAGAAGTTGATAAGCACCATCTTCTTTTCTTCCAAAACTTCCGAAAGGGTGTACGTTTCGCCCGATGCTGCCGTGATATCAACGTCGTACATTACGTCGCCAAGACGATACACCTTCGATTCGGGGGTGCTTTGGTCTTTGATGATAGAAGCGGCGAAGTTGATGTTGGTGTTTGAACCGGAAATGGTGGACGTTTGATAGGTAATCGTGTCGTCCTTAAGGGTCCAACCAATGGGCGCGTTGGAAACTTCGATGCGATAATTGCCAAGCGTGGAAACGTGTTCTTCGGTGAAGAAAGCGTTGCCGTCGTTGTTGGTGTTAAGCGCTGCAATCTTCGTTTCGCCGTCGTAAAGGGCTACGTTGACGTCTTTCAAGCCATAACCGCCTTCCGATTGCGTACGAATTTTATATACGTACGAAACGGGATCGGGTTCGCTGGGGTTTTCGTTGCCACCGCCTTGTTGTCCGCCGCCGTTGCCACCGCCTTGTTGTCCGCCACCTTGTTCGGTGTTGGGGCCGCCTGTTTGTTCACCGCCCTTGTCGCAAGCGGTGATTAAGCCTGCCGTAAAAAGGGTAAGACAAGCGATTGTGAGTAATAGAAGTTTTTTAAGCTTTTTCATAAAAATTCCTTATATGGTAGAATTATTTTGCTGCAAGAACTACGGTATATACGCCGTATGCTTCAAATACGTAAAGCGTTTGCGCTTCGTAGGTATCTTCAAAAAGGTCGGTGTTCAATGCGTAAACGTCTTCAGCGATGTTGTCGTTTGCGTCAAATTCAACTTTGCCGTTTGCGTCCGTCGTTTTGGGTGCATAGCAAGTGGATTTTTGACCGGTCGTTTTGTTGTATTTGCAAATGCCGATTTGAACGTTTGCAATAGCGTTGCCGCTTGCGTCTTTTACGTAAATGGTGTATGCGTCCGTGCGGGCTTCCGTGCCGCCGTTGCCTGCGCCTGCGCCGTCGCCGTCATCGCCGTTGTTACAAGCTGCAAGTGTGCCCATGCCAAGTGCAAGGACAGCCGCTGCGAGAAGTGCGCCAATTCTTTTGAAAATCTTCATAATATTTTCTCCTAAATCTTATATTTTTCTAACGTTGTTGAAGTGTGAGATATATTGCCGTTTTTGCATAAAAAACCACAATACGCCATAATACACTACAATAATTTTATCATACGCGCGCGAAAAAAGTCAAGCAATTTCGTAAAAAATAGGCGGTTATTTTTGCTGTTGTGGATTTTTTTATTAAAAAAATACGCAACGGGGAAACCGTTGCGTAGAAAGATTTGATTTTAGTTGGCTATTAAAGCAAGCTTGCAGCGTCCTTGTCGCAAACGATGGTGACGAAGGGGTGAAGTTGCAAAACGGAAGCGGGAAGGGCGGGGGTAACTTCGCCTTTCACCATGCCTTTAACAGCTTCAGCTTTGTTCTTGCCCGAAACAACCATAAGGATAGATTTTGCTTGCATGATGTTTTTGATACCCATGGAAAGCGCTTGACGGGGAACTTCGTCGATAGAAGCGAACAAACGAGAGTTGTCTTTAATGGTGTTTTCCGTAAGGTCAACAAGGTGGGTAACCGATTCAAAGGGGGTGTTGGGTTCGTTGAAACCGATGTGGCCGTTCGAGCCAAGGCCAAGCACTTGCACGTCTTGTTTCATCGTTTCCAAAAGCGCGTTATAACGGTCGCATTCCTTTTGCGTATCCGCTGCGCTGCCGCAAGGAAGGTTGGTGTTTGCTTGGTCGATATCGATGTAATCGAAAAGGTTGGTACGCATAAAGTAAGCGTAGCTTTGGTCGTGGTCTTTGGTAAGGCCAACGTATTCGTCAAGGTTGACGGATTTTACGTTTTTGTAGGACGTGCCGTTTTCCTTGTGGTCTTTAATCATGTTTTTGTAAGTGCCGATAGGGCTCGAACCGGTTGCAAGCCCAAGGATAGCGTTGGGGTTGTTTTTAACGATGTCGATAATAATTTCGGCAGCCTTTTTGCTCATTTCTTCATAATTTTCCGTGATAATAACGTTCATGATGCACCTCAATAAATTTATTGCGATTTAATTGTAAAACATTTTGTCAAAAAAATCAAGTATTTGAAAGTATAAAATTGACAGTTTTTCATATAAGTTGCGCGCGGGAAGATAATGCGTGTAATTTTCAAAAAGTTTTTTCATTTTTCACGGCAAAAAGCTTTGACAAGGCGAAAAAAATATGATATAGTAATATAGCTTTTGAGATTGAGCCATGCAGAAGTACCCAAGAGGCTCAAGGGGCTCCCCTGCTAAGGGAGTAGCATCATAACTGGTGGCACGAGTTCAAATCTCGTCTTCTGCGCCAAAAACGGACGGCATTGTTGCCGTCCGTTTTTTGGCGTAAAACGTGTTGCTTGAAAGCGTGAATTAGCACGAGTTCACGCGAGCAATAAAAGATGAAAAAGTAAGAAAAGGGCGCAAATAATGGTTTATTGCGAAGCTACGAGCGAAGCGAGTAATGTCGTCTTTTGCGCCGTTTTTTGGCGTAAAACGTGTTGCTTGAAAGCGTGGATTGGCACGAGTTCACGCGAGCAATAAAAGATGAAAAAGTATAAAAAATAAGGCAAAAATCGTATCATTTTTTTGTCTAAAATTGCGTATTTTTACCCAAAAAAATTGACCAAAAACTACCCAAAAATCGGGCAAATTTCTCGGATGATTTTTGCTTGATTTATTTATGCAAAAAATGTGTTTCAACGCATACATGGTGGCGTAAAATAGGGTAAAAAGGGGGCGTTTTGGCTCTTTCATTAAGGTAAGAGCGGGGCTAGAAAACTTTTCTTATAAAAGAAAAAAGTAAAAAAATTGCCAAAAAAGAAGGAAAAGATAGGTGCATATTCTTGCTAAAAAAATCAAAATGTGCTACAATGATATGGCATAGAAAAACAAAGAGAAAAATTGAAGAAATTAGGAGAGAAAAACATGAACGTTTGGCACGATCTTTCGGCGGAGAGAATTACGCCGAAACAATTTGAGGCATTTATTGAAATTCCCAAAGGCTGCAAAGCGAAATACGAACTGGATAAAGAAACGGGTTTATTGAAACTTGATAGGGTGTTGTTCACGTCGACTGTGTATCCCGCAAACTACGGTTTTATCCCCCGCACCTTGGCGGAAGACGGCGACCCTTTGGACGTACTCGTCCTTTGTGGGGAAACGATTTATCCCGCAACGCTCGTCACCTGCTATCCCATCGGCGTTATCAAGATGGTTGACGGGGGCTCGCTTGACGAGAAGATAATTGCAATCCCTTGCAACGATCCTTCGTATAAAGATTATTACGATATTCAAGAATTGCCCAAACACATTTTCGAGGAAATGATGCACTTCTTTGAAGTGTACAAATCGCTTGAACACAAACAAACGACTGTAAAGGAAATTTGCCACCGTGACGAAGCAATGGAAATCATCGGAAAATGTATCCACGCTTACGAGAAAGAATTTTGCAAGAAAAAGAGAAAAAAATAAAGTTTTTCGCATAGAATTTTTGCGTGGGTATATTGACAACGCGCGCAAAGCGCGATATAATAGTGTTAATTGTTAATTAAGTGTATCCGCTTGGTGTTTTACTGTTTTTTCAGTAAGGCGCCAAAAAGATTTTTTCAAGGAAATAAACGGAGGTGGGTTATGGCTTCTATCGCACAAAAAAAAGCCCCCAAAAAGTATTTACATATCAAGCATTGCATCAAAAAAATGCAATGTAGAGCAAAGTGGGTGGGCACCCTTTACGTCATCGCTATGGCGGTGTTGTTTGGCTTGGCGTGCTTGCAACCGATCACGTTTGCAAACGGCGCAGTGGGCGTATTCGCTTTCTGGAAACCGTTTACGACGTTGACGAAAGAGGGCGGTCTTTTGAACGTGCTTTTTAGCAATCTCGTTTCGTTGACGATTGCCGTTTTGTACGCCGTAATGTTGCTTGTGGTGTTTGTGAAACTTATCGGCTCCCTTTGCAATATGAACTGGCTTTTCAAAAAGAAAGCAAGTAAGTTGTACGGCTTCAACCGCAATATGTACGCAATGGACGACATCGAAAAAGCGTATTCGTCTGCGTTCAAAACAATCGTGTGCGTGCTTTTCATAATCGCAACTATTGCAAGCGACGTGAAACTTAACGTCGTTATCGGCGGTGGAATCCTTGGCGTTGGCTTGTTCTTCCATTTCCTTTGCGGACTTTTGGCGGGCAACACTAGCCTTTTCACGGTGGATGGCGAAATCATCGAAGAAAAACGCAAAGTGGGTACGTTCGGTGCGTTTGTGCGCAACTTCTTGCAAGTTGTGTTCACGCTTGCGTTCATGTTCTTCTTTGTAAAATCCGCAGGCGCAATCAAGGCGCTTATGTCGGGCGAATTGCAATCGAGCCTTTTTGAAATGAAAACGCTTATCTTGCTTGTGGCGAGAGTGCTTTTGTTGGTGTTTGGTATTTGCATGATTTGTTATGCGCTTGGCACGAAGGAATTTGAACCTACGGGCACGCAAACGCCTGGTAGAAAAGCTTTTGCATGGTTTTCCTTCTTGTCCTTCCTTATCTCGCTTGGTACGACGGTGTTCTATTCGGTATGCTACAAATTGCCTATCGACGCATTCTACATGGCGATGGCGGGCGTAGAGTTGGTGGCGTTCATTATCAACTGCTGTCTTCGTAAATTCCCCAAAGTAAAGGAAGCGAATCCCGACGACGTAGATGCAACCAAGTATTTGGACGGGGCGATGGAACAAGAAGAACAAGAAGTCGTTGTTCAACCGCAAATTCTTCCCCCTATATATCTTCCTATGCCTTCGCAAGGGCAAGACAATCAAAACTAAAAGCGAAAAGGAGAACGAATAGTTTATGAAACGTATTCAATCGAAAGCGGGGCTTTTGAAAAGACGAGTAAGCGAAGTACATAGCCGTGCAAAATCGGTAGGTATCATCTATTTATTTGCAACGATAGGGCTTTTCGTGGCGGCGTTGCTTATGCCGCTTATGAACGGCACGGCGCTCTTTTGCTGCGGTAAAAAAGCAGTCGTATCGGCGTACGACGGGCTTAGAGGTTTGTTGAACACGGGTTTGGGTGCAATCTTCCAAACGCCCGCTTCCATCATTGCTCTTTTGCAATTTATCTTGTATTTCGTATTGCTTCTTATCCTTCTTATCAACGTATTCCGTGCGCTTGGTAAGCTTAACTGGCTTTTCAAAAAGAAGGCAAGCTACGTAAATGGTTTCAACCGCAATATGTATGCAATGGACGCGCTTGGCAGACGTTTTGCAAGCTCGTTTGCGGCAGTTGCAGTATTCTACTTGTTGTTTGCATTGCTCACGCTTGGCTCTACGCCCGCCCTTACGCTTGGCGGCGCTATCGTGCTTGGCGTAGCCCTTCTTATTCGCTTCGTTTGCGGCGCAATGGAAGGCAACGTGCCTTTGTTTACGACGGGCGGCAAAATTATCGAACAAAAACGTGACCACGGCGTATTTATCTATTTCGTACGCAACTTTGTCCAAGTAGCTGTTTTGGCGGGCGTGCTTATCTTCCTTATGAAAGCAAGCGTGCTTGCGGATAGCTTTGAAAACATGCTCACGCAAATTATCGTTGAAAAGAACAAGATGTATATCATCAACGTCAACGCATTCCCCGTTTACGTGGAAATGCTTGCGTTCATCTTCTTGACGGTTATGATTAAGCACACGACGGCTTCCACCGAATACAGCCGTAATTGCAACCACACGACGGGCATTAAGAACTTTTCCGTGTTCGCTTGTGCGCTTACGATTATGTTTGCGGCGGAATTGATTTTCCCGTTCATCGGTATCGGTCTTAAAGAAGGGGAAAGCGCTGCATTGAATATGCCTATGCTTTGGGCGGCGTTGATTGCACTTGGCGGTTTCTTGTTCGATTGCCTTTTCAAGGCAAAAGATAAAAAACGCGTGGAAGAAGAAACGGACGAAGATCCCGTTCTTGCTGACGAAGAAGAACTTGAAAAGGAAAACGCGCCTTACGCTTTGCCTATCCAACCGCAAATGCCTTATCCCTATACGATGATGGAATGCGGCGACGGCAAACCTTATCAACCTATTTTCGTGCCCGTATTCTGTGCATTCCCTCAAAACGGCACGATGGAAACCCCGTTTGTGCCCTTGGCGCCTGCTCCCGCTCCTGCAAACTTGCTCCCTTCGCCTTCGCCTATGACGGCTGCTGAAGAAGCGAAAGAACAAGCCACGGAAGATACGGACGAAGAAACGGAAACGACGGTAGAAGATTTTGAGATGAACCCCAACAGAGTATATAAAGTGTACTGCCCGCAATGCGGCAAAGTGTTGGCGGCAAGAGATACGTCGCCCTATCATCGTTGCCCTAAATGCGATAAGGTGTTCGAACTTCGCAAATTCAAAACGTTTGTAAAGAATAAAAAACAATAAAGTTTTTCACCCCTCGAAAAGGAGGGGTGAGTTTATGAAAAAAGTGTAAAACGCCCGAGTACGGGTAGAGGTGTTATTATGGCAAAAGAAAATCAATTTGTAGAACAAATTGCGGACATCAACGCTGATTTCCCGCAATGGTATACTGACGTAGTATTGAAAACGAAGCTCGTTGACTACGGTCCTGTAAAAGGTACGATGGTAATTCGTCCTTACGGTTATGCAATTTGGGAAAATATCCAAAAGGAATTAAACGTTCGCTTTGCAAAACAAGGCGTGCAAAACGCATATTTCCCTTTGCTTATCCCCATGAGTTATTTCACGAAAGAAGCGGAACACGTTGAAGGTTTTGCGCCCGAAGTGGCAGTTGTCACGCACGCTGGCGGGGAAGAACTTGCCGAACCTTTGGCAATCCGTCCCACGTCCGAAACGATTATCGGCACGATGATGTCCAAATGGGTGCAATCGTATCGTGATTTGCCCTTGAAGGTAAATCAATGGTGCAACGTTATGCGTTGGGAAAAAACCACCCGTCCTTTTCTTCGTACAAGCGAATTCTTGTGGCACGAAGGTCACACGGCGCACGTGACGGCGGAAGAAGCGGAAGAATTTACGCTTGCAATGCTTAACTTGTATAAAGAATTTATGGAAAGCTGTCTTGCTATCCCCGTGCTTACGGGTAGAAAGACGGAAAAAGAACGTTTTGCGGGCGCTGTTGCAACCTACACGATGGAAGCAATGATGAGAGACGGCAAAAGCTTGCAATCGGGTACTTCTCACTACTTGGGACAAAACTTTGCAAAGGCGTTCAATATCGAATATCAAGGCGCGGAAGGCGGTTTGCAAACGGCATACACGACGTCGTTTGGCGTTTCCACCCGCTTAATCGGTGCAATCATTATGACGCACGGCGACGAAAGAGGTTTGGTATTCCCGCCCGTTGTTGCGCCTATTCAATGCGTAATCGTGCCCATCGCTGCAAGAAAACCCGGCGTTGTCGAAGCGTGCGAAAACTTGAAAAAGGAATTGGAAGAAGCGGGTATCCGCGTGACGCTTGACGCCACCGATAACAGCCCCGGCTGGAAGTTTAACGAGTGGGAAATGAAGGGTGTTCCCGTCCGTATCGAACTTGGCCCGAGAGATATTGAAGCGGGCAAAATGATTTGCGCAAGACGTGATACGTGTGAAAAAGCGGAATACGCTTTGGAAAACGCAGCGGACAGCGTAAAGGATATTTTGAAAACCGTTCAAAAGGATATGTTGGAAGCGGCTCGTGCGCGTAGAGATAGCCGAATCGTTTATGCAGACGATATGCAAGGTATTTTGGCGGGTGTTGACGAAGGCAACTTTGTGAAAGCGGGTTGGTGCGGCTGCCGTGCTTGCGAAGACAAGATTAAAGAAGAAACGGGCGCAACCGCGCGTGTATACGCGGAAGGCGAAAGTGCGGAAACGTGTGCCGTTTGCGGTAAGAAAGCCGAGCATGTTATCGTTTACGCTCGCGCGTACTAATATAATTAAAGAAATAAAAAAGCCGTTGCGTTCGATTTGTTCGTTGCAACGGTTTTTGTTTGTGAAAAATTCCCCGCCCAAATTTGGGCGGGGAAATGCGTTTTATTTAGTTTTGCGTTTCGTTATTGGTGTTTTCGCTCGTATCATCTGCTACGCAAACTTCGCAAGCTTCTACGTTTTCGCATTCAACCGTTTCCACGTTTTTCTTGCCTTTCCAAGACTTGATTTTTGCGATAAGGTTACGCCATTTTGCAGGAACTTTCTTCATGTCTTGTGCAAAATTCTTGTGATCGAAAATCATGCAAAGACCGAACGCCAACGGGGTCAAAAGGATAAATACGGGGAAAATCATCCAGAACCAAGGCCAATATTTTTCTTGACCTGCATACGGTCCTACGGGGATTACCTTGAAGAATTTAGGGCAGAAGATAGAGAATACTTTACCGATAGCGTCAGGAAGGTCAGGTCCGTAAATATAGGACGTGTTTTTCCAGTTAACGTCGTAGAATGCTTCCCAATAATCAGTACCCATAACGTGGTCGAAGCCTTGCGCGCCTCTGATGGGAATAAAGCCGAGTTCCGCTTGGAAAAATTGGTTTAAGATAATGAACAACATCAAAAGCAAAATGCCGATAGGTGCGCTCAAAATTCTTCTATACGATAAGGTATGTAAGCGCAAAAGCACCATAAGAAGGGGAACTGCAATAAGTTGCCAATGGTGATAATAGAATCTTACAATATCCCAAAATTCGCCCATTTGGTTGGATTTTGCAAGCGGTTCTTGCGGGTAGAACAATGCAATCAAACCACTCAATACGCCCACGTAGAACATATAATCTTTAATGTGCTTGTTTTTTGCCCAAATGAAGAAGGGGAAAAGTGCGATATTCGCGCCGCAAATGTTAACGAACCACGAGTCGCGAAGTTTTCTAGCTTCGTCTACCGAATAGGGCGGGATATACGCTTTTAAGAAGTGAAGCAAAAACCCAAAAGCCAAAATTGAAAAAAATACTAATTTTTGTACGCGCGGACTTGCTTTGCGCAAGGCGAAATACAAGCCGACCGTTAAGCCCGCACAAGCGCCAAGCCATAAAAAATACCAGGCGTTGAACATTTCAATGACCATTTTTTTAATCTCCTTATGGTATTGCAATAATATTTTTCCAAAAAAGCTGTATCACTTTTTCATCACCATTCTATCACATACGGCTTGCGTTTGCAAGCAAATGGAGCGTTAAAAAGCGAAAATTATCAAAAAAAGACAAATAAAACCCTTCGCGAGAGCGAAGGGGGATCGGTTTTGTGAAAACAAATTAACAATCCGCCTGTGCCGCAGCTTGACAAAAAGATGAACCCGCTTCTCGCAGGTGGGTGCCGCATCTTTGCGCTTCGAACTTTCCGTAAAACAGACCTTGTCTATCGCAACGAATAACATGCTCCCTTTTAATCATCGTGGGTTCCGTTTTATGTCAAACTCCGAACACCGCAGACCGTATTTCTATTATATTTATTTTGCTATGCTTTGTCAATCGTTGAAAGGCAAAAAGCTAGCCGTTCAAATTTTTCAAAAATTCAAAAATTTCTTCTTCAAAATTCAAGCCAAAGCGTTTATCTTCCACTTCTTTTGCGCTTCGTCTTATTGATGCCGTTGTGAAATCGGCGGCAAGTTTAATGGCGTTTTCTTCCGTTTTTCCCTTCATCATTGCGCCTACGAAAGCGGAGGAAAATACGTCGCCCGCGCCGTGGAAAAATCCTTCTACGTTTTGGGAAGAATAACGTTTTTCTTCGCCATTTTCCGTCAAGTAGCACACGGAAATTTCGCTTTCTTCAAGCACGCCCGTGACGATAGGGCGGGGGCAAACTTGCGACAATTTTTCAAGAAGCTGGCTGATATTCGTCGTGGGATAGGGTAGGGCGGCGAGATAACAAGCTTCGGTAAGGTTGGGCAAAATAAAGTGTGCTTGTTTGCAAAGTTCACGCATTTTTTCTACGTATTCTTCGTTGAAGCCCTTGTACAATTTTCCGCCGTCGCCCATGACGGGGTCAACGACGAAAATCCCGTTTTCCGTTAAAAATTCGTCCTTGATTTTCGCCACCAAATCAATTTGCGCTACGCTGCCAAGATAGCCGCTGTAAATGCAATCAAAACGCAAACCAAGCGATTTCCATTGCCCTAAAATGCCCGAAAACTCGCCCGTCAAATCTAAAAAAGTATATCCGTCAAAGCCGCCCGTGTGCGTGGATAAAAGCGCCGTGGGCAACACGTCGCAAGTAATTCCGCAAGCGGAGATGACGGGCAGGGATACGGTTAAAGAACATTTCCCTACGCAAGATATGTCGTTGATGGCAAGTACGCGCATAAAACACGCTCCTTCCTTATAAAAATTTAAGAAATCTATTATAATCTATTATAAATTTCTTGATTTTTTTTGTCAATCGTATTAAAATAGAATAGATAAGAAATTTTTTCTAAAGAGGTAAATTTTATGGCTATTACGGGCGAAATTATCAACAACACCGTATCGTATGCGGATTTTGAGAAATACGAAAACCAAATCGTCACCATTAAGGGTACGATTCACAACATCCGTATGATGTCCGATTTTGCGTTTGTCATCTTGCGTACGGCAAGAGAAACGATTCAATGCGTGTATGCGGAAGAATTTTCGTCCTATCGCATGAGCGAAGACGTAAAGGAAGAATGTGCAGCGAAAATTACGGGTAAAATCGTTGCGGGTGTACAAAAAGACGGCAGCAAACGTTATGAAGTGCAAATCCACAACATCGAACTTTTATCCCACCCCGCGGAAATCCCGCCCGTGGTTATCACGAAAAAGCAAGTAAACTGCGATTTGTCCACCAACCTTGATTATCGTCCCGTGACGATGAGAAACCCTAAAGAACGTGCAATTTTCAAATTGCAAGAAGGGATTGCCCGTGGGTTTAGAGAGTTTTTGAGCAAGCAAGGCTTCACGGAAATTCGCTCTCCGAAAATCAACTTTGCAGGCGCTGAAGGTGGTACGAACGTATTCAAACTCGACTACTTTGGTAAGCAAGTTTACCTTGCGCAATCGCCCCAGCTCTACAAACAAGCGCTCGTTGCTGTGTATGAACGAGTATTTGAAATCGCTCCCGTATTCCGTGCGGAACACCACGATACGAGCCGTCACTTGAACGAATATATTTCCATGGACTTTGAAATGGGCTTCATCGACAGCTTTGAAGACATTATGAACATGGAAACGGGTGCGCTTAAGTATATCATGAACTTGCTTAAGACGGAATACAAAAACGAAGTGGACTTGTTGCACATCGAAGTGCCTGAAATTACGGAAATCCCTACGCTTAAATTTATGGAAGCGAAAGAGATTATCATGAAGAAGTTCAAGTATCAACCCACCGACATGAAGGACTTCGATCCCGAAGAAGAACAACTTCTTGGCAAGTACGCAAAGAAGCAATTCAATTCTGATTTCATTTTCATCACGCACTATCCTTCCAAGAAGCGTCCTTTCTATACGATGGACGATCCCGAAGATCCCGAATACACCCTTTCCTTCGACTTGTTGTTTAGAGGTTTGGAAATCACGTCGGGCGGTCAACGTGTGCACGATTACCACGAACAAGTTGCAAAGATGGAAAAACTCGGCATGAACCCCGAAGAATTTGCAACCTACTTGATGCTCCACAAATACGGTGCGCCTCCCCACGGTGGTTTGGGTATCGGTTTGGAACGTCTTACCATGCACCTTCTTGGCGCGAAAAACGTTCGTGAAGCGACGATGTTCCCCCGTGATATCAACCGCGTTTCCCCGTAATAAAACATGTGGAATAATAAGAAAAAAGCAATTACGTTCAGTTTCGACGACGGCGTCACACAAGATATTCGCTTGATTGAAATTTTGAACAAATACGGCTTGAAAGGCACGTTCAATCTCAACTCCGCCTTGCTTGGAAAAGCGGGGGAACTGGAAAGAAACGGCGTGCCTATCCGCCACGACAAGATTGCGCCCGAAAAGGTAAAGGAAATTTACAATGGGCACGAAATTGCCGTACATACGCTCACGCACCCCCACTTAACGCAACTTTCCAAGGAAGAAATTATCCACGAAGTAGAAGAAGATAGAAAGGCTTTGTCCAAGCTTTGCGGATACGAAGTGGTGGGCATGGCGTACCCTTGCGGCGGGCAAAACAACGACGACAGAGTGGCGGAAATTATCCGTGAAAACACGGGCGTTAAGTATGCAAGAACGATTACGTCTACGTATGGATTTGGGAAGCAAGACAACTTGCTCCGCTTTAACCCGTCCGTGTACTATATCGAAGACAACTTTGAAGAAGTTGTGGATAAATTTTTGGCGCTTGAAACGGACGAAAATGCGCTCCTTTATATTTGGGGACATTCGTACGAAATGGATGCGGAATATATCGCATGGGAAACGTTTGAAAGAATTTGCAAAAAGCTTTCGGGTAGGGAGGATATTTTCTACGGAACGAATAAGCAAGTTTTGCTGATAAACGAGTAAAAATCGCTTTACAAATAGAAAATAATTCGATATAATAAAGACAGTTAAATATTTAGAGAAGGCGTTAAAAGGGGACAACCGTTTTTGCTAACCCGTCGCACAGAGAAATTCCGTTTTGGTGAAAGGAAGAAGACGCGCGCAAAAAATATCACCCCGTCAGCTGATTAGGCGAACTCTATTTTTGGATAGTAGCTTAATACGGTTTCACACACCGTTATCCCGTGTGGCAAATGATTGTTTGTTTTGGTGGTTAAAAAGGCCGTAGTGTTTTTCCAAGACGCTACGGCTTTATTTATTTTATTTCATAAAAAACCTTTGCAAAAGGAGAAAATACTATGTCTATGTATAAGAAAGTGGACACATCCCTTAATTTCGTCGAAAGAGAAAAAGCTATCGTCGATTACTGGAATGAAAACAAAGTGTTTGAAGAAAGCATGATGCAAACGGAAGGCGGCGAAGAATTTTCCTTCTACGACGGCCCTCCCACGGCAAATGGTAAGCCGCATATCGGCCACATTTTGACGCGCGTTATGAAGGACATCGTGCCCCGTTATAAGACGATGAAAGGCAACCACGTTTTGAGAAAAGCGGGTTGGGATACGCACGGTCTTCCCGTAGAACTTGAAGTAGAGAAAAAACTCGGTTTGGAAAGCAAAACGGGCATTGAAAGCTACGGTATCGAACCTTTCATTAAGGAATGCAAACAATCCGTTTGGCAATATTCTAACGAATGGAAGAAGATGTCGGATAGAGTGGGCTACTGGTGCGATATGGACAACCCTTACGTCACCTATCACGACAACTATATCGAATCGGAATGGTGGGCTTTGAAAGAAATCCACAAGAAGGGGCTTTTGTACAAAGGACATAAAATCGTGCCCTATTGCCCCCGTTGCGGAACGGCGCTTTCTTCTCACGAAGTAGCACAAGGCTATAAAGACGTTAAGCAAACGACGGCGTTTGTAAAATTCAAGGTTGTTGGCGAAGAAAATAAATATATTCTCGCTTGGACGACCACGCCTTGGACGCTTCCCTCTAACGTCGCGCTTTGTATGCACCCCGATTACGATTACGTAGAAGTTCAAATGCAAGAAAGCGGCGAAAGATACGTGCTTGCGGAAGGGCTTTTGAGATCGGTGCTCGGCGAAGAAGGCTACGATATTCTCTCCACGAAGAAGGGTATTGATTACGAATTTACCGCATACGAGCCGTTGTATCCTTTCGGTAAGGAAATTTTTGCTTTCCGTGAAAAGGCGTATTACGTGACGTGTGATACGTACGTCACCCTTTCCGATGGTACGGGTGTTGTACACATCGCTCCTGCGTTTGGTGAAGACGACTATAAGGTAGGTAGAAAGTACGGTTTGCCCGTTGTTCAACTTATCAACGAAGAAGGTAAATTCCCGAAGGGTTGTGGAGAACTCACGGGTGTTGGTGCGCAAGCAGCTGATCCGCTCGTTATTAAGGATTTGAAAAACCGTGGTTTGCTTTTGAAACCGCTTGAAATCACGCACAGCTATCCTTTCTGCTGGCGTTGCGATACGCCGCTTATCTATTACGCTCGCTCCAGCTGGTTTATCAAGGTTACGGCGATTAAGGATAGATTGATTGCGGCTAACCGTTCGGTAAACTGGATGCCCGACACGATTAAGGAAGGCCGTATGGGCAACTTCCTTGAAAACGTAATCGACTGGGGCTTGTCGAGAGATAGATACTGGGGTACGCCTTTGCCCGTTTGGGTTTGTCCTGATTGCGGCGAAATCGAAGTTATCGGCTCGAGAGAAGAACTCGTTGAAAAGTGCGGCGCGGATAAAAATATCGAATTGCACCGTCCTTACCTTGACGATTTGACTTGCAAGTGCCAAAAGTGCGGCGGCGCAATGAAACGTACGCCCGAAGTTATCGATTGCTGGTTTGACTCCGGTTCGATGCCTTTCGCACAATATCATTACCCGTTTGAAAACAAGGAATTGTTCCATCAAACTTTCCCGGCGGATTTCATTTCGGAAGCCGTTGACCAAACGCGTGGTTGGTTCTATACCTTGCTCGTAATTTCCACGTTGCTCTTTGATAAAGCACCGTTTAGAAACTGTATCGTACTCGGCCACGTCAACGACAAAAACGGCGTGAAGATGAGTAAGCATAAGGGCAACGTCGTTGACCCTTGGTCGGTACTCGATAAACAAGGCGCTGATGCAGTTCGTTGGTATTTCTACACTTCGTCCGCTCCTTGGCTTCCTTCGAGATTCTATCCCGAAGCAGTAAGCGAAGCGCAAAGAAAGTACATGGGTACGCTTTGGAACACCTATGCGTTCTTCTGCTTGTATGCGGATATCGACAACTACAATCCCGCTGATTACGATTTGAGCAAGTGCAAACTTTCGCTTATGGATAAATGGATTTTGTCCAAGCTCAATACGCTCGTTGACGTAGTGGATAAAAACTTGGCTGTATATAATATTACGGATAGCGCGCGCGCGTTACAAGACTTCTCGGATATCCTTTCCAACTGGTACGTTCGCCGTGGTAGAGATAGATACTGGGGCAGCGAAATGACGGAAGATAAGGCGGCGGCATACACGGTGCTTTGGCACGTGCTCGTGACGTTTGCAAAACTCACCGCACCCTATACGCCGTTCATTGCGGAAGAAATGTATCTTAACCTTGTGCCCAATTTCTTCAAGGATGCGCCCAAGTCGGTACACCTTTGCGATTTCCCCGTTTGCGATACGTCCTTTGTTGACGAACATTTGGAAAAGGGCATGGACACCGTTCTCGATATTGTAAACCTCGGTAGAGCGGCAAGAAACACGGGCAACGTGAAAAACCGTCAACCGCTTTCGGAAATGTACGTCGTCACCGCTCGTGCGGACGAACTCGACGAAGGCTTGAAAGCGATTGCTTTGGACGAATTGAATATCAAGGCGTATAAGTCAGCGGAAGACGCAAGCGAATTTATTTCGTATAAACTCAAACCCCAACTTAAAACGCTTGGTCCTAAGTATGGTAAAAAGCTCGGCGCAATTTCCGGCTTCCTTGCAAACTGCAACGCGAAAGAAGTGGTAGATGCCGTTCGCGGTGGTGGTACGTTCACGCTGCCTAACGATAGCGAAGTTGTGTTGACGGAAGACGATTTGCAAATCTTCACCGAAAGCAAAGCAGGCTTCATCTCGGCAAGCGATAAGGGCGTGACGGTTGCTCTCAATACGGCTCTCACGGAAGAATTGATTTTGGAAGGTATTGAAAGAGAAATCGTTTCCAAAGTTCAAACGATGAGAAAGGAAGCGGATTTCCAAATCACCGATAGAATTTCCATATATTATATAGCGGAAGGAAAAGTACAAACGGTTTTGGCAAGCGGTAAGTTTGCGGAAGACGTTTTGGCTGTTTCGGTAAGCGAAGGCGAAGCGGTGGGCTATACGAAAGAAGTGGATATCAACGGTGAAAAAATCACTTTAACGCTTGTCAAAGTCGAAAAATAAGCCCTTTTGAAAGATTTTGAAAAATTCTCAAAAATTTTATCAAAAAGGTATAAAAAACAGTTGACAATAGAAAAATAAAGTGGTAAGATAAGCAAGCTGTCGAGTGGCGAGCGAAAAACCACAAAAAATTTAGAAAAAAATTTCTAAAAAATCTTAAAAAAGTGTTGAAAAATGCTTGACAATAAGAAAGCGGTTGTGGTATGATATACAAGCTGTCGCCAAAAAGAGGCAGTACCGAACTGAATTGTTCGGGCAAAAGAAGATTAAAAACAGAATAAGAAAGAAATGAGAAATAAATTTGTGACAAACAAGCAAATAAGTAATTTCCGTTA
>JAZQWG010000002.1:0-78268 GCA_045632265.1 Candidatus Scatosoma sp. | reverse complement strand
ATATACGGCGAAATGGGAAGAAATTGTTATTCCTTCCGTTCCTACTTACACGATTACGATAAATAGGAATATTGAAAGTGCAGGTGAGGTCACCGACTCTGGAACGTTCGACGAGGGCGAAACGTTTACCTTGATTGCAACGACTAACGCAGGGTATCGCTTCCTTGGTTGGTACGACGGAAATACGCTGTTGTCCGCTAATGCGAAATATCAAGTGACGGTTTCTGCCGACAAGACATATACGGCGAAATGGGAAGAAATTGTTATTCCTTCCGTTCCTACTTATACAATTACGATAAATAGGAATATTGAAAGTGCAGGTGAGGTCACCGACTCTGGAACGTTCGACGAGGGTGAAACGATTTCCTTGATTGCAACGACTAACGCAGGGTATCGCTTCCTTGGTTGGTACGACGGTGAAACGTTGTTGTCCGCTAATGCGAAATATCAAGTGACGGTGTGTGCCGACAAGACATATACGGCGAAATGGGAAGAAATTGTTATTCCTTCCGTTCCTACTTACACGATTACGGTAGATGGGAATGTTGCCGAGGCGGGAAGTGTGACGGGCGGTGGTGTTTATGACGAAGGAGAAACAGTCACCTTAATTGCAATGACCAACGCAGGGTATTGTTTCCTTGGTTGGTACGAGGGTGAAACGTTGTTATCCACTAACGCACAACACCAAGTGACGGTATCTGCCAACAAGACTTACACGGCAAAGTGGGAAAAGGCAACAACGGATTCAACTTCTACTGGTTGTTCATCTACCGTTGGCGCTTTACCTCTTTTCATCACGGCGGGGGCTTTGGTTTGTGGCATAGTCGAGAGAAAGAAGAGAAAGGACAAGGAGAAATAATGGTTTCTTGACGCATAATTTTATATGTCTAAAAGTTAAAAAGAAGAGGGGTTTTATGCCCCTCTTTTTTAGTCTTGAATATAGGTTTTAGGGTAATATTTGGGGAAAATTGTATAGTTTTTACGTAAAAAATTTAGTTGCGTATTGTTTTTTAAATTGTGGTTGATTTTTTCTATAAAGTATGATATAATGAATTTATGGATTAACATTTAAGGAGAGTTCTATGTTTCCAAACGTAAAACAAGGGAGTATTTCCTTTGAAAATCAAACAATGATACCAACCGCTCTTTCTGTTTATTTGGAAGACGCACTTTGTGATAAAGCCATAGCGCTTATTTCACTCTTCCTTCCGAAATGTAAATTTAGAAAGGGTGATGCAAATGCTGATATTGTGGCGAAAAAAAGCGACGTGCTTTCCAATATTCCTGAAGGCTACACGCTTTCAGTTAAAAACGGAAAGACACTTGTTGAATATTATACTTATTCTGGGCTTCGCAACGCTTTGGCTACGTTTTCGCTTATCGTAGCGGAGAAGGACGGTGCACTTGTAGTGCCTGACACGGATATAAGGGATTTCCCGGAATGCGTACATAGAGGGATGATGTTGGACGTTGCAAGAGGGATAGTTCCCTTAGAGCGTCTTTTTAACGATATGGTCTTGATTGCAAAATCAAAATACAATATCCTTCATTTGCATCTTTCAGATACGGCTGGTGTGGCAATAGCGCTTGATTGCTTGCCTGAGGAATACCGTATAGAAAATTGTTATACCAAAAAGCAAATATCCGAGATTGTAAGTTTTGCGGAACTTCTTGGTCTTGAGCTTATCCCCGAGTTTGATATGCCAGCGCACTCGGAAAAACTCAATGCTCTTTTACCCGAGTTGTCTTGTCAAATCGAAGGGGATAACAAATCCTTATGGGCAGTTTGCGCGGGTACGGAAGCCGTTTACAATCTTTATGAAAAGGTTATCAGCGAGATGATAGCTCTTTTCCCCAAAGGAAGATATTTCCATATCGGCGGGGACGAGCTGGATTTTCTTGATGTGCAACCACCGCTTGTTTGTCATTGGGACGAGTGTGTTAAATGCAAAAAGAAGATGCAAGAGGAGAACCTTGCGGACAAACGCGAGTTGTATTACTATTTTGCCAACCGCATCAATGAATACGTTAAAGCAAACGGGCGTCAAATGGTTATGTGGAGCGACCAAATAGATTGTACTCGTCCTGCAATGCTTTCAAAAGATATATTGATGCAATTTTGGCGGATTGCCGCGGCAGGGAGAGGCCCTTGGGAAGGGTGCTCGCTTCAAGGACAACTGGATATGGGATACAATATGATAAATTCTTTTTATCCCAACGCCTACGTGGATGAAGAAGTGTATTTGACGGCGGAAAACCTTTCGCAATGGAGATGGGATAAAATGCCTGAAATAAGCGAGCAAAGTCGAGACTTGATAGTAGGAAGCGAAATTTGCGCTTGGGAGTACGGCAATAGAAAATCCTTTGCTTTTTACGACCATTCATTGCCGTCGGCAATCGTTTTGGCGGGGGACAAGCTTTGGAGTGGCTCCGTGCAGGAATATGACAAAGAAACGGAAATTTGGGTTACGCGTGCAGTGCTTGGGACAGGTGTACCAAGTGGGTTTAACGTTTTTGATGCCATAGGGAATATTTACCCTCCTAGGTCTACCGAGAAACCTTGCTATCTTGAAAAGATACAATGCAGTAAAGAAGATGTAAAGAAGGTTATAGACGTGCTCTCGGATGATACGCGTTTTGCTTCGGGAGATAAAAATAGGGCAACTGCGTATTTGAGTTGTGCCGAATTTGCATTAAAACATATGCAGTGAGTTTTAACGCGGATTATAAGAAAGAACCTTATATAAAGGGTTTCGATTGAGAAATCTTTATAAAAAAGATTTGTTTTACTTTGCTATAACAAACCACAAACCCACCGCCCGAAACGGGTGGTGGGTTTTCGTTTAATAAAGAAAAATTTATTTATGCTTGAAGAATATTGCGTAGAAGATTAAATATTTTAATGAGGAAGGTATAAAAATAGCCACGGAATAAAACGTAGCCCGATTGGTTTTTAGGGCAGAGTTTTATTTCGTGGCGTTTTACTTTTTAAGAACACGTCTAAACCCAAAAAGCGGTAGAAATGGCATTTATGGGGAAAAATGTAAAAAATTTTTTAAAATTTTGTAAATATTTTTTCAAATAATGGCGTTTTTGTTGTGGTTTTTGTTGTTGTTATTATTATATAATAAAATCAATACATACGTTATAATGCGAAAATATTACCAAAAAAAATAAAATTTGGTGTACTTTTGGTGGACAAACTCGTGTATATTGGAAGTACAAAAAACGAAAGCAAAAAAAAATTATTGAATAGGAGAAAATAATTATGCCTAAAAATTACGCTGAAACAATTCAAACAATTCGTGAATGGAAATACTATCTTGATAGTGTGGATAATATGCCTATGAATCCCACCCACACCTACAAGGATGAAACGAACGTTTACGAACGTTTAACTATGTTTGTGAAAGACTGGGTGGAAGGTGTTTTTGGCCATTATACTACCGAAGAAGGCGCGCTTTTGAATATTCGCGAAGATGAAGAAAGCACGGAGTGTAAAGATTGGTTGCAATCTGTTGGCGGAAAAGTAACGGCGTTGCCAAATAATTGGTATCAACTTGCCTTGAAAGGGGTGAAAGAAAAGGGAGATAATTTCTTGCCAAGACTTAATTACGCTGTAACGGGCGACGAATCAGCTACGATGCTTGCGCGCGACGAAGTTAATAATGCCGTGTACTCGACGTTCTTCCCCGCATATCGCGCTTTAAGAGATAGTTATTCGAATCGTTCGTTTTGGCAATGGATTTTCAATCATAAACAATACACGGCAGAACGCGACGCTCTCAAAGTTATGACGAGTCTTATCACGTCTTTGACGGGTTATACGAAAGAACAGTTGGATGAAAAATATTACGCATACAGAGAAGAATATAAAGACGTGGAAATCGCAAAACCCGTCGAAGTTGAGTATTCTAATCGTGAATTGAAGATGAACGAGCCGATAGAAGAAGACCTTTTTAAAACGGACGCTATTGATACGCAATTCCAATTGGAAGATGGTAAAACGCTCGTGACGGGGATTAAAGACGACCCCTTTGCGGACGTTGAAAGAAACGACGACTTCTTCTATTCGGAAGAAGATATGAAAGAGATTATTGAAAACGCCAATAAGTTGCCTGACGAAGACGAGCCTATTAAGGATAACGTACGTGCGGTAAATAGACTTAACGACCTTGAAGAAAAGGACGCAATCGACAAGCTTTGTTTGAAATTTATGAGTACGTTGAAAACGAACGAAGACAACGAGGAAATGGCGTTTAGAGCAATCCACATCCATACCTATAAGGCGATGCGTAATGCTGCACAACTTTGCTGTGGTCTTTACGACACAATCAGCGAAAACAATCAAGGCGAAGCGCTTAAAACGGAATTTACGAAAGCTTTGCCTAGAGTCACGAAACTCTTGTTTGAAGATGCGTTCAAATCTTTGGGTGCGGAAGACACGAGAGAAATCGTTAAGGAAGTGAGAGGTAAGGAAGTAAGAGAAAAGGTTGGCGGTTCTTTGTTTGGTATTACGACCTTGAAAGATAGAATCGTTGCAGCGCAAAGAATTGCGAACATGACGTTGAAATATAGAACGCCCCTTGCTTTCTATTCCGATTTGGGCGGTAAGGAATACATCCAAAGCTACCACATTTTGGAAAACTCGGATAAGATTTACGATTACATCAAACAAACCTGTGGCAATAAGTACGGCGAAAGTGAAATCAAGGCGGCTATTAAGGCGGCGAAAAACGTGCTTGCTGCAAAGCATCGTGGTGAAGAAATCAGCAAGACCAACGTGTTTGAAATCGGCTATCGTCCCGACCCTGCAAACTTGAAAAATGAAAAGGAATTGCTTGGCAACGCGCAAAAGATGGTAATGTATAAAGTCATTACGGATAAGGCAATGATTGAAGTTATCAACGAAAACGTTAATAGATGGAAATATGCGAAAGAGCACGAAAGCTCCATTATTAAGAAAGGCGTTCCTCAAGCCACTCAAAAGAAGTGGATAGATGCAGATGCGAAGCTTAAAGGGCTTTATGAAAACTACGCCGCAGAAGCAACGGGGAAAAAGGTTGACGAATCGCTTACTTATTACGAACAAAATAAGGATGAAATAAAGAAGAAATACGAACAAGCCAAGGAAGAAGCGAAGAAGAAACTTAAAGAAAACGCGAAAAAGGATTCGAAGAAGGAAGATAGCAAAGTCAAAGTTGAAAATAACGACAATAAAGCTGTTCAAAATGAAGTGCCCAGCGATAAACCCGAACCCGTTGTCGTTAAGATAGAAGAACCCAAGACGGACATTGTTCCTCCCGTAGAACTTAAGCCTATTGAAATCAACGCACCTAAAATTGAAAAATAATACATAAAAAAGGAAGGAAAAATAGTATGAGTAAAACTCTTATTGAAAAAGCAATTGAATTGAGAAACTGGGAAAGTACCATTGCTAATATGGGAACGATTGATTTGAACGAAAATTATGAATATAGCAACCCTAAGAATAAATATTATCGTTTCACCGATCATATGAAGTGTTGGATCCAAGGATTGTTGGGCATTCGTGAAGAAGACGGTGCGTTCCTTTTGCTGCACGAAGGAGATATGACCAAAGAAGAAAAATCGTGGGAAATCGTGCGTATAAACTCGAAGGAGCTGCATACGACTTGGTGGGAAGTAGCTTTGAATGGGAGAGGAAAGACGGATTCGCCTTTGCCTAGGATGAGTTTCATGACGAGCGAAGAAGATGTATTGCTGGTGAAAGACCAAATTTATGCGACGCTTTTGCCCGCGTACCGTGCATTGAAGGAAAGCTTTGATAAGCGTTCGGTATTTGAGTGGCTTTTTAACCATCGTCAATACACGGCGGAAAGAGATACTCTCAAAGTTCTTAAAAACTTGATGCTTTCCTTGACGGGCGATTCGGTGGAAGGATTTAACGAAAGATACGAGGCGTACAAAGCAGACTTGCCTACTTCCAACATTACGGAAATGAACCGTATTGAAAAAACAAGAGCAAGAATGAGCGCAGCTGCGATCGAAGGTGAAGAAGAGCGTCGCCATGAACAAGCCATTGAAGACTTGAAAACAATCCAAGAAGAACAAAAGAAAGAAGAAATGGAAGAAGTCATGAAAAAATCGGCTGACGAACTTACCATGAAAGATCAGTTTTCGATTTGCACCGAGGATGGGAACTTCAAAACGAAGGTGACGGAAGATTTGAAAGCTGCGCTTGCTGGCAAAGCCAACCCTGCGCTTTTGAAAATTATGTCGACTTCGCACGTGTATAATCCTTTGATTAATGAAGTAGAAAAATTCTGTAAAGAGTTCGACTTGGCGGTAGAAAACGGGCTTGGCAAAGCCGATTTGGCAAAACTCGTAAACAACAGTGCGAAAAACGTATTCAACGTTGCGTTGAATGCAACAAAAAACTTGAAAGTTGCTGACGTGAAAGATCGTGTTATCGTTGCGCAAAAGCTCACCGATATTATCTTGAACGGCGCATCGCCCGTAGCGTTCAAACAAAACGAATACGGCGCATACGGCAAAGGCTTCATGGCTTTGCAAAACGCGGATGCCATTCGTGAAATGTTGAGCTCTGAAGTAGCACCCGACGCTATCGATTCCGCAATCAACGAAGCACAAGAAACCTTTGGCGCATTGTACCCTGAAAATAAGGTGCAAGATGTTGAACCTATCAAGGTAGATTTGAACGAGTCGAACGCTGAAATTGCACCCCGTGTGGATAAAGCACCTATTGAAATCGGCGCACCTAAGATTGATAAATAATTTCTACAAATACATAGACAAAATTCCCCGAAATTACATCGGGGATATTGTCGTTTTTTCAATCAAACTGCTAAAATGAACAATCCCCATAAAAAAGGGGTAGAAAGGAGAGAACTTTTATGAAAGATAAATGGAAGAAATGGATAAAGGCAATGAAAAAATTGCCCATCGCATTGATATGCTGTCTCATTTTTATCGCCACTTGCGTGGTGTCTTTGGCGGTTCTTTCCAAAAATAAATACGCACCCGTAGATGCGGGCGTGCTGACGGCAACGTTTAGCGGCGAATATAAAGTGGGCGATGGCGACTGGAAACAAATTTCAAGCGGCGAACATATCAGCTCTACGGACGGCGACGTGACGCTGCGTGGTAAGTTTCTCGTAAGTTTTCCCGACGGCGAATTTTTGACGGACAACCCCAAAGGCTGTTTTTTCAATTTCTATTGCAACCATATCTCTCTTAAAATAACGGCAGGGGAAGAAACGATGATCTTTGACACGGAAGACCCCAGTTTTGGTTCAAACGGTTGCGGTATGATGTGGCAACAATGGGAATTCCCGACGTCGGCGGACGGCGTGACGGAAATCGTTATTTCCAACCCGCACGCACACGGCAACCATTTGGCAGTTGACGAATTTTTACAAAGTATCCGTATGGAAGACCCTGCTCTTGTCGGGGAAGAACTTGCAAAACAATACGACGGCGCACGATATATAGGCTTTGCCTTTGCGGCAATTTCGTTGATGGTTTTCGTCTTGGCTGTCGTTTCCTGTGTGGCGAAATTGAAAATTGCAAAATCCCTTTGGATGATTGCGTTTTGGATTTTGTTCACGGGCGGCATTTATATTTTGGACGTTGCCGACGTATTTTTCTGGTGTCAAAAAGTTGGCTTTAACACGACGGCACTTTGCTTGTGTCAAATGCTTTCCAGCTTCTTCTTAAGCTTGTTTGCAACCAACTGCCTTACGGGCAAAAACAAGAGAATAGGTTATATTATCCAAGCGGCAGTAGGGGTGATTACGACGACGTTTGTTATCCTTGCTACGTGTGGCGTGGCTCGAATTTATGATTTGCGTTTCTACTGGTACGTGATTTACGCTCTTCAAGTGATAGCCCTTTGCGTGCTGTTCGTTCGCAATTTCGCTTGCGTGAACACGGGCGTGCGCGTGGTGTTGGTAGGAAGCTTGGCAAGTATGCTTTGCGTGCTTGTGGATTTCTTTGGCGTAGCGTTTGGGCTTTGGGGCGCGCTCTTTATGTCCAAAATCGTGCTTGGTTGCATGTTGGTTATCGTCATTGCGTTTGGTATCAATGCAATCATTGCCAATTATAAAATGTCCATGCGTGCGCGCGAAATGGAAACGGAATTGAAAGACAAGAGTATTGCCGTTATGATTTCGCAAATTCAACCGCATTTCTTGTACAACTCGCTCAATAGCATTGCCGAACTTTGCGTGGTTGACCCCAAGCGCGCGGAAAAGGCAACCATCAATTTCTCCCGCTATTTGCGTGGGAACATGGGCGCGTTGGACGATAAAAAGACGATTGAGTTTGAAGACGAACTCAGCCATTTGAGCCATTATATCGAGCTTGAAAAACTTCGTTACGGCGACGATTTGCAGTTTGTTTACGATATCAAAGAAACGGAATTTACTTTGCCCGCTTTGACCGTACAACCGTTGGTGGAAAATGCGGTAAACCACGGTATTCGTTATCATAAAATGCAAGGCAAGGTAAAAATTTCAAGCTATGCCGACGATGAAAATTATTACGTGGCTATTGAAGACGACGGCGTAGGCTTTAACCCCGACGATTATATGTCCGACGGACATAAGCACGTGGGCATTGCCAACGTGAAATATCGTTTGGAAGTTTTGTGCGGTGGCAGTATTGATATTAAGAGTGAAATTGACCACGGCACGATTGTGACGATTCGTATTCCCAAGGAGAAATAAAATGAAGTGCTTTGTTGTTGACGATGAAAAAATTGCGCTTGATAGAATGGTGCGGGAATTAAAGATTGCCGCGCCCGAAGCGGAAGTTTTCGCCTTTTCCGAGCCCAACGATTTGTTGGCGTTTGCAAAAGACAACCCCTGTGACGTGGCGTTTTTAGACGTGCGTATGGGTAGCATGACGGGCGTGGAACTTGCGAAAAAGTTAAAGGAATTTATCCCTAAACTCAACGTTATTTTCGTGACGGGCTACGACGAATATGCAAACGAAGCGATGAAAATGCACGCAAGCGGGTATTTGATGAAGCCCGTGACGGCGGAAGACATTATGGCGGAATTGAAAGATTTGCGCTATCCTATCTTTGAAAAGAAAAACTATCTTTTGTATTTCAACTGCTTTGGCGCATTTGAAGTGTACAACCACAACGGCGATTTGGTTTGCTTTGAAAGAAAAAAGGCAAAAGAGCTTTTGGCGTTTTTGTTGTACAAACAAGGGAAAAAGTGTACCAACCAAGAATTGCACGAAATTTTATTTGAAGGGGGCGCGTATGATAGCGACGTGGAACAACGTATGTATCAAACGCTCGTTTCTTCGTTGACTTCGACGCTCAAATCGCTTGGTGCGGAATCCGTTTTGCAACGCCATTACGGCTCGATAAGGCTTGACGTAAGCAAAGTTGCGTGCGACTGGTACGAATATTTAGTAAATAAAGAAGAAAATTCTCCAAGCTATCGTGGGGAATTTATGAAACAGTATAGCTGGGCGGAAGCGGAAAACGGAAAATTGACCAAGGAATTGTATTACGGCAACGACTAACGTTTCACTTTTTGCACAATTCTCATAGGGGAAAGTAGGTATTATGCGTATAAGAAAAATATTAATTACAATTATTTTAATATGTTGTGGACTTCTCTTTTTCGTTGGTTGTAAAGAAGAGCAAGCCGCTAAAAGCATATCCTTAAACGGATATTCTTCGTCGTCCCCCTTGGAATTTGGCATGGGCAAGTTTTCCTATGCAAAATACAGCGTCACCATCACGTATGAAAACGATGAAACGGAAGTTTTCGCTTTGACGGAAGATATGATTTCGGAAACGGATAAGCTCAAATTCTATCAAGAAGGCAGCGCGGAAATCACGATTTCGTATAAGGGCGCAAGCACAAACGTAGCTATCAAAGTTTTTAGAAACGAATTTTCCAGCAACGTGAAGTTGAACGACTTGACAACCACGTACACGGGCAAACCTATCACGGTGGAAGTGGAAGGGGATATCCCCGGCGGGACGAATATTCTCTATCCGCAAGGCAACACCTTCCAAAATGCAGGCGTTTACGATATGACGGCAGTGTTAGAGTGTGACGGCTTTGCAACGAAAGTGCTTGCCGCACGCATCGTTATTGAAAAAGCTACGTACGATATGTCCAACGCACAACTTTACGACGACACGTTCGAGTATAACAAAAACGCGCACAAACTCGTTGTAAAAGGCAAAGCGGTTGAAAACGATACTGAAAATGACAAGGTTTTACACGAAACGGCTACTTTGCCGCAAGGCGTAAGCGTTAGCTATAAAATTACGAAAATTCGTGATGGCAAGGGCGTAGCTATTGCTGAAAATAAACAACAAGAATTAGAAGGCAATCAAGCGATTGATGCGGGTACGTATAAGGTTTGCGCACAATTTAGAGGGGATCCAAGCAATTATAACGTTATCCCCAACTCGATTGCATATCTCACGATTACTCGTTCGGCATACGATATGTCAAATGTAGTTTTTGCAAATGAAAACGTAGTATATACGGGCGAAAAACACTCGATAAGCATTGCTTCGGATAGTCAAATGCCGATGGACGTAGAAGTTTCCTATCAAATCAAGCGTTTGAAAGACGGGCATGGTCATGACGTGGAAGAAGAATATGTTGCAGGCAACCAAGCAACGGAAGCCGGCGTATATTCGGTGCGTGCAATTTTTAACGTCACGGGCAAAAGTGCGGATAATTACACCACGAATCCTTTGGAAAAAGTGGCGTATTTGACGATTGCTTGCGCAAAATATGACGACGAAATGAAAAACGTCTATTTAGATCCGCAATACTACGAAGCGGAAGAAGATAATACGTACGACATTTACTTTAATTGCGAACTGCCGATAGGCGTATCCCCGATATTTACGTTGAAAAATCCTAACGGGGAAACGATTGTAGGTCAATTGACGAAAGAAGTGGACGAAACGACGGGCAAGCAAGTGTATAAATACACGTTTACGAGTGAGTTAACGGGCGAATATACGTGCATTATCACGTTCGTACATACGAATACGAATTACGAAGAGATTACGACGGCGTTGCAATCGTGGGTGTTTATAGGTAGCACGGAAGCAACGGAATAATCAAGAGAGGGAATCTTTATGTTCAAAAAGATTAGGTTTATAGGACTTATACAAATAGTTTGCGCCGTGATAGCGTCTTTGCTATCCTTTTTGGTGTTGCGCGCAAACGGTATGTTATCGTTTGGGAAATGGCTTCAATGGGAAATTTTCTGGTACATAATGCTAATGATTTTTTCCAACGTTATTTTCTCGCACCGCATTGCGCAAGGCAAAGTGCAAGAAGTGTTGTTCTTCCTTTCCACCTTTATTTGCATTTCCAACATTTTGGGATTTATCCTCTATGCGTTGATTCAATGCAATTTCAATTTTGCCCGTTTAGACTGGTTGGGCTTTTTGGATCAAGTTATCTCGTTCGATTTCAACTTCTACGGAATCGCCCTCGTATTTTTTGGGGTGTGTTTGTTCATTTATTGCAAGTTTATCGATCCGAAAATGTTGCATTTCATGCGTGGTGGACTTCGAGGTAAAGGCAAATTGAAACAAATCGAAAGCAATCTTGAAAATTCCCGTTGGATGACGGATGAAGAACGTAATAAGATTTTCAAAAAACATAAATATAGCGAACTTGGCGAAGTGAAAAAAGACGGTATTCCCGTATGCGCAAAACTTATCAATAAAGATAAGGATATGGAAGTCGTTTTCAATTCGCCTTGCCACAGTTTGATTATAGGTAGTACTGGTTCGGGTAAAACGACGACGTTTGTAAGCCCGATGATTCAGCTTCTCGGCTCGTCCGCGGCTGGCTCGTCCATGGTTATTACCGACCCGAAAGGGGAACTTTTCTCTCTTCATTCCAAGCACTTGAAAGCACGTGGCTACGATGTAAAGGTTATCGACCTTCGTGACACGTATTCTTCCTATCGTTGGAATCCCTTGGATATGATTTGGGATAACTATCAAAAATTCCTTAACGCCCACAACGAAGCGTTTGCCCGTCGTGGTGCACCCGAGTCAAGCGGTTTGACTTTGATGCAGCCGTTGGAAGCCTTTCAAGGCAAGGAAAAGTGGTACGAATTCGACGGCAAAGGCTATGCCGATTACAACCGTTTGGTAGATGCCATCAAAGTCTATAAAAAGAAAATGTTCGACGAAGTGTACGAAGACTTGAACGACCTTGTTTCCGTACTCGTGCCTATCGAAAACGAAAAAGACCCTATGTGGGAAAAGGGCGCACGAAGCATTACGCTTGCAACCCTTCTTGCCATGCTTGAAGATAGCGCGGACGATCGCTTGGGCATGACGAAAGAAAAATACAACTTCTTTAACCTTGCGAAAATTTTGCAAAACTCTTCCAAGGATTATTTGGAACTTCGCAACTATTTTGCAGGAAGAAGCGTGCTTTCCAAAGCATATTCCTTGTCCAAACAAGTATGCGACGCTGCGGAACAAACGCGCGCGTCCTATATGTCTATCGTGTACGAAAAATTGACGATGTTCAACGATGCGGGTATTTGTGCATTGACGTCCTCGTCCGATTTCTCGTCTGAACAGCTTGCAAATAAACCCACGGCGTTGTTCTTAAAAATTCCCGATGAAAAAGACACAAGACATAACTTGGCGGCAATTTTCATCTTGAATATTTACAAAACGCTTATCAAAGTTGCAAGCGCAACGGAAGATTTAACGCTTGAACGCAACGTGTACTTTATCATGGACGAATTTGGTAATATGCCAAAGATTGAAAAGTTCGATAAATTCATCACGGTAGGCCGTTCGAGAAAGATTTGGTTTACGATGATCGTGCAATCGTACGCACAGCTTAACAACGTGTACGGCGAAACGGTTGCGGATATCGTAAAGGGCAACTGCGGTATTAAAATGTTCATCGGTTCAAATGATATGAACACGTGTAAAGAATATTCCGAACTTTGCGGGAATATCACCGTCGTCACAAGCTCGCAAAGCGGCTCGATACATAGCGACGATATCAACCTTTCCACGCAAACGCAAGTTCGTCCTTTGATTTATCCAAGCGATTTGCAACGCTTGAATAAGCCTGGTGACATCGGTCACTCAATTATCGTGACGTTTGGTAATTATCCGTTAAAGACGTATTTCTCGCCCAGTTTCAAAGTGCCTTTCTATAAAATGGGTAAGATGGATACGTCCGAACTTGCCGAACGTTATTTCGACGAAAACGAAGTATTTTACAGCGCGGACAAACGCAATAAAACGTTGTTTGGTGAAGATACGCAAACCCAAGACAATACGGCAAACGGGGCGACTACGACAACGGAAAATACTAACAATACGGAAAGCAACGAGCAAGCTCAACAATCGGAACAATCGCAAGAAACTAATACGAAGAAAGACGATAAAAACGAGCTTATGCAAGAGTTTGACTTCTTTAAGCAAAGCAATCCAAACGGCACTTTGCAAGAATTTTATAACTATTTAGCAAAAAAAATTAAGGAGGAATAAGGATGACGAAAAGCAAGAAAATCACTTGGATATTTTCCTGTATAATGGCGCTTGTTTTGCTTTGCGCGTCCTTGTTTACGCCCTTTTTGAACAAGACGGAGCCATACGTAAGCGTAGGGGAAACGAATAATACGTTATACGCTTTCGTATCCAAGCAAACGAATACGTCCACAACGGGAAAAGTCTACGTTGATTTTGGTATTTCGCTTGACGTTGCGGAGGATGAAGAGATTACGCGTGAAGACGCTTTGATGATGTCCAACGCAAATATTCATCCTTTCGATTCCGCAAAAATCTATATTCGCACGAGAAACGTATCTGCGATTGCGGAAGCAGGCGATTATGAAGCGATGGATCAAGTATATACCGTTTACGGAAATAGTCCGTTTACGAGTATTTCAATCAACGTAAATAAGAGTGGGCTTCAAATAGGAAATACGCAACGTACTTTCTACGTAGAAATCTACAAAGTGGAATTTATCGGCTTGAAAGAAGGCTACGAGTACGTTGAACCGTTTGAAACGCCCCAATATAGTAGGGAAACGTTAGAAACGAATTCGGAGTACAGAGTTGGGCAAACCACGAAAACGTATGCTGCTTACTCTCTCGACCATTTGAATTTGGGGCAATATGAATACGTTATCCCCCAAACCGAATGCAAGGACGTCACAACAAATACTTCTTTCAACGATGTTGTCATTGACATGGCGAACATTAGCTATGGCTGGTACGATACGATGAAGTATTTGTCCGACCATGATATGGTGAAACTTGGTTTGCGTTTAGTAGTATCCGCATACGAAAACCCAAACGGTGCATATACGGATAACTCCTACGTAGGGGTTCAAATTTTCGGTGGTAATTCCAAGCTCGTAGGCGCGCCGGCATTAGAAGGCGTCCCCGAGAAAAACATTTACACGCATTCTCAAGTGCAAGAGCTTGCAAGATGGTTTGCAAAGTTCCAATCGGATGAACGTGAAGATTTGGAGTTGGAGAATGCCTTTAACGGGAAGTTTGAAGGTGTAACGGTTGGCACGATGCTTAACGAAAACGTGTATATCCCACACGCCCTTGCGAGAAAAGATTACGGGCAAGGCGGTGCGTACGATGCTTTCGTAGACGACGTCAGCAACGGAACAATCGTTATTGATAATTTGGGCGAAGCTTTGAAAGAGACTTCGACAATATCCATAAGATTTTGGAAATACTTGTCGTCAAAACAAAAGCATTACAACGGCTGGGTGTACGTTTTGCCTACCAACTATCGCGCAACGGTAGAAAGCGCAACGTTTGGGCAATTATATAAAGACGAAAACGGAAAAGAAAAAATCGGCGTATCCCTTCGCTTTAACGAGCCTTTGCAGTTTAAGCGTTATACGGACGGCACGGTGGTTGCTCCGCACATAACGGGGCATCTTAACGGTATTTCCGATAATGCAGTTGATTTTCAATACGTGGCAGGTGAAGGTACGGACACGTTGTTCTTTGAAGCGGACGTATCGAATCATAGAATGAACGCAACGAGAATTAACTTGGAATCGGCGTATGGTTTCCAAGACGTTTTCGATTACGCACCCTTGTCTTATATTGGTGGTGTATTCAATTATCAATATCTTAGCGTAATGAACGGCAACACAATCAACGCTTGGGACGACGTGGCTGACAGAACGTATTTCTGTTCGTACGATTTAAGAACTCCTGAAATCGACATGAACGGAAGCGCAACCCAAACGGTTAAAAAGTCGCACACGGTCACCATTAGAAAGGCGAACATTAGTGAAAAGGGGAAGATTTATTACGCTTGGACGAACGATGATACCACAGTTCCTACAAATTTGACGGAAATGGCGGTAGTGTCGCAAGAATTCCAAACGATTGCTTCGCCTGCTAACGTTTCGGGTGTGAGATATTTGTACGCAATCGCTGTTTCCGAAATCGGAAAACAAAGCGCACCTATGTGGGCAGGGCCTTTCAACTTCGACAACGAAAAGCCTATTCTATCCGTGCTATGTACGAAAAATACATACGTGGAAAAGAAGTTTGATATTACGATTACAAACAACGAAATATCAGGCTTTACAAGGTTTGCAGACCTAAAAACGAAGATGAAAGCGATTGTGTCAAGCGATGCAAACGGGAAAGACGTTATCAAAGAAATTCCTATAACGATACCTGGCGATTACATAGACGCTGAACAAGCGACGATTACAGGATTTACGCTAAGTGCGAGTGACATCGGTTTGCAACTCGGTGGGGAAGTGGAATTTGGCACGTATTACGTATCTTTCACGGCAGGGGACGTGCTTGAAAACAACGGCACAAGTACACCGATACCCTATTATTTCGACGTTCGAGAGATTTTCGAGTGTTCGCTTGTAAAAAATGCGGGCGATCCTGATTTTGAAATGACGGAATTTGCGATGGGCGGCGCAGGCTCGTTGGCGCTGGAAGAAAATTATTACACGATTGACTTATCCAAGAAAGACGTTGCTGCGCAAAACGGTAAGAGTTTCTACTTCACGATGGCGATAGGCGACGAAAACGTGGAATCGGTGAGCGTGGAAAAATTTGAAAACGTCACAACCGAAAATAGTATCATTCCGTATATAACCGAAAGCAGTAGTGACGGAAAAATTATTATCACGATTGCCAACAAGTTTGAACCTGGGCTTTACCGTTTGATTTTGAAAGAAAAGACGGACGAGTCCAAGAAAAAATCGTTGCCGATATATTTCTACGTGACGGAAGGTAAGGATAGCAAAAATTCTCATTATCAAGAAAATACGGGCGCTTACCAAAGCGTATCGCTTAATTCGGCGTTTACGAATAAGGGCTACCAAATCCCCACAAGTGTTCCCTTTTATTATTTGACGGACACGGGCGCGATAAAGACGCAAAGTTATAGCAATACGAATAGACCTGCAACGTTCTCGTCGTGGTCGAGCGCATTGTCGTATATCTATTATCGTGAACAGTTGGATTTATACGCAGTCACCTTAACGCAATCGTTTGCCGATTCGTTGAATAGCAATATTTATCGTAGAGCGGATATGAACAGAGTTGCTCACGAAGGGGAAATTTGGATTCGCTATAAAGAAGTGAACTGGCGTCCTGGCAGTACGATAAATTCTTGGGTGTACTATTATTATGGCGAAGATAGTTCGTCGTTGCCGATTAACACGGAAATTCTCGGTGGCAGTTTGCAAAACGCTTTGGACACCGTTTCCGCTATGATTTGCTCGTCGGGTGTAGAAGTGAATATGGTCACGGAAGAATACCTTGACAAAAACGGTGCGCCCTATCTTCATCCAGACCAAATGCATTTGAACGCGGAAAGCTCGAAAGCAAGTATGTGCGGAACGGTTTTCGCAAAAGAAGTGCAATACTTTGGTGATCCTGGTATGTTCATTACCTTGAACGAAGAAGCGCCGCTTTCGACGAATGCGACTGTAAAAGGTGGCGAATATAGACGTATTTATTACAAGACCGAAGGCAATGAATACCGTCTTTTGACGCTTGATAATCGTGAAACCTTTGGGGAATATTTCAACGCAACGGGTAGATTTACCATTTTGGAATTAGACGAGAACGGTGCGAGAGAATACGGCATTTATGTCGATAAAACTGCGCCTGTTCTCACAATTTCTTGGAAAACGCAATCGGGAACGCAAACCAAAGATTTCTCCAAGGATGACAGCGGTCAAACGATTTCGGGCAACAATTTCTTCGTGGAAGGTATGTTGGATTACGATACGCTTTCCTTCGTGGCAATTTATAAATACACGGGACAAGGCGAAGGCGAATTGTTGCAGGTATATAGAAAGGTTGATTTTGACAACGGACAAGGGATTCGCTTGGAAGACGGCAAATATCACGTACACGTTTCCGATAGATCGGGCAACGATTACGCATTCATCTTACAAGTGAAAGCGGAACCGCTTATTTGTTCGTTGAAAGAAGTAGCCAACACCTATATCCGTATGGACGTAAACCGCAGCGAAGCGGAAGTGCGTTATCAAGTATATAGAGACGGCAGACTTCTCACAACCGATTTTAGTGAAAACAAATTTACCGAAGGCGGCGAATATCGTTTCTTGATTGAAGACATTTACGGCAACGTTTACGATGAAACGTTCGTGTTTGTGAGAGATATGCCCGTTGTCACTTGGCAATATCAAACGGCGGAAGGGCACTATGCTTTATACGAAGAAGATTGCGAAAGACTGGTAATCAATGAAATTGACGATCAAAATTATCTTCTTTCCACAAGCACGTATTTACGTTTCTTGCCGTTAGACGGTTGCGTTTATGAAATTATCAGCGGTGGGCAAGTACCAAGCGTAAATCCCACGACGGGTTGGGTAAGCTTTAACAGTATTTCCACCTTCACGATGAGGGTGTATTACGAAGAAGACCCCGAAACGTATGTGCTTTACACTTGTACGGTAGATAACACCGCACCTGTGATTAACGTACTTTATCAAAATAGCTATTATCAACCTTTTGAGATGGAAGAAATTGCTCAAAAGCTTGCAAACGGCGATTTTGAAATAGGTGAAAACGAGTTTACGCCCAGCTTGATCGGTTTTGAAGCAATCAATAACAACGCTTCTACGGTCTACGTTTTGAATGGTGAACAAGTACAAAGTAAATATTTCCAAGTACAAGTTTCCGATGAAAACGGGGTAAAGCTTGTGGAAGTTTACTTGGACGGCGAACTGATATTGACGAAGGAATCTAATTTTAGCAATATTTATTTAAGCCGCCGTGGCAGTTATCAAATCGTTGCAACGGATATTTACGGAAATAAGAGTTCGTTTGTATTCTCCAATGAGTACGAAGAACGAGTATTCTATTTCGTAGATGATGAAGCAATCACTTCTAATACTGCCTATGAAGATAATTTCCTTGGGCAAACGTACATGAAAGTTGATTACGGCAATACGCAAGCGGAAATCCAACTTCATTCGTCTGCCGAAGTACATTATCTTATCACCGACGCAAAAGGTGGAAAGCATTATTTTGCGTTCGTTGTAGAAGACGAGAAATTGTACACCCTTCAATACGTTGTGTTTGTGGAAGATGGGGAATACGGTTTGGAAATCGAAAGCCTTACCGCGCGTGGCGTGATGGAACTTAAAACGGGCATAGTTGCGGAAATTCCTTCAATAGGCGTGGCGATTTATTATACGAGAACGAGCAACGGCGTTATTACGTTGGAGGTTCGTTCGACGGATAAAAACGAAAAGACTTATACGGTGGAAACTCGTGTTTCTCTTTCGGAAAATGAAAGTCCGTACTATTTCAAAACGGAAATATCGACCATTCCGTCCGTTATCGAATTTATGGACGAAAACGGGAACATGATTTCCGCTTTGGATACGATTAAGGTAAACGAATCGTTCATTGTAAAAGATACGATAAGTGAAGAAATCGAAAGCGTAGAAGTTGCTTTCTCGCTTACGGATACTTACACGACGTATGAAACGATTTACGATGGCGGATATCGTAGAGTTGTCTTTAAGGACGAAGGTATGTATCACGTACGCGTCGTAAATAGATACGGCGTGGAAACGAGCTATTACGTAATTCTTTCGCCGAATATGGCAGTGACGACGACGGTAAGATACGAAGACGGAACGACGTTGACCTATTCTACCAAGTACGAAGAAACCGAGTTTTACAGCAATAAGAGCGTTGAGTTTACCGTATATGCGACGAATATTCAAGTGGTAGATAAACCAAACGGCGTGACGGTGCAAGAAATCGATGCGAGATATACGACGATTTTCGTCAATGGCGTGGGTGATTATCACTTGGTTATTAAAGACGAATACGGCAACACGAAAGAAGTGGACGTTTTCATTCACTTGGAAACGCTTACGCTTGATCAAAATATCTTGACAAACTTTAACGATGCTGCGCTTCGTCGAGATGAAAATTACACAAATAAACAACTCTATATCAACGAAGCTGCGTTTGAAGATAAAATTGCCTTTATTTCCATGACATACAACGACAAAACGATTACGGTATTCGACGGTGTAAGCGAAGAACAAATTGCGTTTGACGAAACCACGTGCGTGGGTGCGTTGGGCGACGGCGCTTATACGCTTGTCTTCCGTGATTATTACGGGAATAAAGCGGAAACGGTGGTACATTATAGCGGAACGCCTACGTTGACGATTTTGAGAAGAACACTCAATAGCGTTGGCGTGGAAGAATATTCCCTTGAAGAAGCCGAAACAATCGGCGTTTGGACGAACGATTCGGTAAGATTTTCCATTTCGGCAACGGAATACGATTTGACGGTTGACGGCATGAAAAACGTCTTCTCGATAGATTATTCGAGTAAGTCGAAGAACGAATATCAAGTGCGCTACGTGGACGAATACGGCTTTACGTATAACTTCAAAGTGTACTTGTATAGGGCTAACGTTGTGATTACGCCATCGGCAAATATGTCCGTTTCCAAAATTTTCGATTTGTTCGTGACGAAAGAAAGCGTGCAAATTGACTTTACGGACGATGCGCTTTGTACGTACACGTTGAACAACGAAGCGGAAAAGAGCTATCAAAAAGGAGACGTATTGTATAAAGACGGTGTTTATCGTTTCAAAGTTATTGATAAGGCAGGCAATATTGCAACGTACGTTATCAAAAAGGACAGCGCCGTTGAGTACCATTTGGAAGGCACGGGCGCAAACGACGTTTTGATAAACGGAGCGGTGACCAACGGCAATTCCGTCAAGTTCGTTGCGGACAATTTGGATTCTGCTTATATCAAAAAAGTATTCCATAACAACAAGTTTATCGAATACGAAAGCCAAGAATTTACCGAACGTGGTAAATGGGAAATCATCGTTGCTGACGAAGTTGGAAACGAGTCGTATTTTAGATTCTACATTATTTACGGTAAGTTAGACGGCTTTACGTATAATACGCCGTATAACTACGAAATAACTTCCGTTAAATGGGAATTAGAAAATACGGTGGACGACGCAAAGGAAACGACGGTTAAAAACTCGGGCACTTTGTTAGAAGCGACGGAAAACGGCACGTACACCGTGACGATGAAATCGCTCACGACGGGCGATGAAAAAACGTTTACGTTTACGATTGATAAAACGCCGCCGCAGGTGGAACTTGTCGGTTGTGAACAAAACGAAAAGACTATCAACAACGTCACGTTGAAAGGCTGTAAAGTGGGCGACGTGGTTTACGTGTATAGGGACGGCGAACTTGTAAAAACCGTGCGTATCGAATCGGATTATATGGATCCGCCTACGATTAGCGAAAGCGGCAAATATAGGATAGTCGTTGAAAACGAAGCGGGCATACAAACGGAGCTTGTCTTCGAGCGTAAATATATCCCCAACGTTGCGGGCAGTATTTTGATTATCGTGCTTGGGTTGGCTATGGTCACCGGCTTAATGGTAGGTTTAATTTGGCGAAATCATTCCAAAACGGATGATTGATAGGTTCAGTTTAATCATAATATCAAACAGGTGTATTTCTGGTGTACTTGCTTGATTATTATGTGTATATAAAAGACAAAACAAAAAATTATTTAGGAGTAAAAAATTATGTTGACAAATTTATTAGCGTCTATTTCTCAATCCCAACTTGAAAAAGTTGTAAAACCTGTTATTGACGTATGTAACGTGTTGGTTCCTATTGCGCTTGCAGTAGTTGGTGCTCTCGGTGCTCTTTGGTGTATTCTTCTTGGCGTAAAGTACGCAAAAACGGATGACCCCCAAGAACATGAAAAAGCAAAGAAAGGCTTGAAAAATGCTATTATCGGCTTCGTGCTCGTATTCGTGCTTTTGATCGGTTTACAAATCGGGTTAGAAGTATTTACTGACTGGTGGAGAAACTATGCGTATTAAAATCTTCTTAAAAAAGCTCATATTCCTTTGCGTAGCGGTGTTTATCTCCGCTACGTGCGTGGGATGCTTTGATTTGGGAGATTTTAGTGACGAGACAGAGTATTACGATTCTTTCGGCGACGTTGGGTTAGTTTATCAAGATCCCGACGTCCCCGAAAAGAGTATCGAAGAAGACGAGTATAGCATACAAGACTATTTCTACAACAAGAATACGGGCGAAAACTTTTCTTACGGCGATCCAAAGGACGACGAGCCTGACGAAGGTAAGGATATTCCGCAATTGCCGTATGTGTATATGTCAATTCCCGTAGAACGTGATTTGAAGATAGAATCGCTTGCGTTGTATTTCAATACAACAAAAACGTGTACTTTTGACGTTGTGTTGTACTTAGTAGATGATTTACCTGATTTTTCAAACATCTGGCTTTTGGGAGAACCAGAATATCAGCAAAAGGAAGATGGCGATGGGGAAATGGTAGATGAAAAAATTGAGTATTCCGACCCGGACGATAGCAAGATTGTCGCTCGCGCAAGTGTGCAAGCGAAAGAAGGCGAATGGGTTTCAATACTCGTAGATGAGTGGAATAGTGGGAAACGGCTTGAAGTAAAAGAATCGCAATATTTGTTGTTGCGTTTCGTCAATAACTGCGGGATTTCAGCGGAGAAAGATTCTTTGGTGTCCTTCCGCACGACGAATTTATTGATTCGAGCTATTTTCTAAAATAGAACAGAGGTAGTATTATGTTTGATTGGTTTTGGTCGTTTTTATACTTAATATCAAAAACGTTATTCAAAATTATAGACGGGTTGCTTCAATGCGCAAATTATCTTTGTGGGGTAGATAACGTGACGGTTGACGGAGAAGAAGTTGACTTTTTGCAGTATATCCTCACAAGCAACCAAGTTGGGTTTGCGTTCCGTGTAGCCGCATTGTTAGGCATCATCGTGGTAGTGGTATTTTCCATTATCGCTATTTTGCGTACCTTGGCGAAGGAAAAGGCGGAAGGCACGCCTGCGCAAATCGCAGGGAAAGCGGTTAAAAGTATTATAGCATTCCTCTTTATTCCTACGATTATGATTGTAGTTGTAGGCGCAGGGAATGTTTTTATGAATGCAATGTACGAAGCCACCATACAAGGGAACGCTTCGCTTGGGGATTTCCTTTTCAAAGCGTTTGCAATGGAATCGGGCGTTGCGGAAGCGGACGTTGACGTATTTTTGGCAGACCCCAACCTTGACTGGCGTAGTGTTTATGACGTTTGGACGTTGATGGACGTAAGCGAGTTCGAGTTCATTTTCTCGTGGATTGCCTGCGGCGTTATTCTCGGTAGCGTTGGTATGTCGATGATGTACTTCGTTGCGAGAATTATCTCCATTGCGATTTTGTATATCGTTGCGCCTTTTTCGATAGGTTCAAGCGTATTAGACGACGGTGCGAGATTTAAGCTTTGGCGCGAACAAATACTAGTCAAATTTATAACGGGCTACGGTATGATAATAGCGGTAAACATTTACGCAATGATATGTTTGCTCGTTATGAATCCTACGCTTGTGTTCTTTGGTAAAGGCACGTTTATCGATTACCTTATGAAGCTTTTGATTATTGCAGGCGGCGGTGTTTCCTTGAAACAATCGATGGCACTTATCGGCAACTTGGTAGCAAGTGGAGCGGGTTCGAACGAACTTCGTGACGCAGCAGTTCAAGGCGGCTTGGGCGGTATGATTAAACGTATTCCTGGCGTAGGCTTTGTTGGCGCTATCGGTAGCTCGATGTACCAAGAAATGTCGGGTAAAGCAGCGCAAAAGATTTTGCCTTACTGGGCGCAACGTTCTTACGGCAACGGCACGAATAGGGGCAAAGGCAAAGACGACGACAATGGCAAAGATAAAGACAAGGATAAAGATAGCGATTCTAAAAACTCAAACTCTCCTACTTCTACGTCTAAAACCGGCGCAAAGGATGCGATAGCAGGTGGCGGTGGTGGCGGTGATGGTAATAAGAAGACCAACGATAACACCAACGATAAGAAGGTTGGCGGTGGTAAGGGCGAGAGTATGGTAAACGATGCTATTAACGACTCGGGCAACAACGGTAAGAAAGGTGATTACACCGACCTTTACGAAGATTGATAGGGGGTAAAGTATGAGAATTATTCCAAAAACAGCGAAAGTAAAAGTTGAATTTTTCAAAAATATTTCCCTTACGGACGTTCTTATCGGGTTAATTGGTATCGTTTTAGAAGTATTGCTTTTCTTGACGAACCTTTCTCCTATTGCCAAAATTATATTGATGCTCTTGCTTCTTTGCTTGTTTATTTGGCTGTATATCCCGTTTGACGGACAACGTTTTTATATGATGTTCGTAAATTTAACACGGTACATATTTACCGCTAAAAAATACTCGACAAATTATCAAAGCGCAAACACGAACGTCGATAATTTTATCCCGTTTAAGGGGATTGAAGATAAATATATCGTTTACGACGATTATTTTGCGGGCGTATTGCAAATCGACCCCCGTGAATTCCGCCTTTTGACGGGTTATCGTCAAGACCAAATTATCGACATGAACTTTGGTAAAATTATTCGTTCTATCAATGGTAAAACGCGCGCTTCGATTGTTAAAATTGATAGAAAACTCATGCTGGACGATTATATCAAGGCGGAAGAAGAAAAGCAAAAACAAATCGAAAAGTTGTTCGAGTTGCAAAATATTACGCAAGAAGAATTGTCTGCTCGTACGAAGATTATCGATGAGCGTATCCAAATTTACAAGCGTATGAGTGGCGACAACGTCATTATGAAGCCCTTTTACTACTTGGTTGTATATGATGAAAATAAATCGGTTATCGACGATATTTTAAAACACGGCAAAGAATCCCTTTTGGAAGCAGGCATGACCTCGAAAGTTCTCAAGGGTAAAGAACTTGCAATCTTTTTGAAATACACCTATACGGATAACTTTGAAGAAAGCGACGTTGATCAATTAAGAGAAGAAGAATTGTTGTCTTGGGTAAAACCGAGCGAAATTCGCTTCACGACAAATTCGGCGTTTATCGACGGGGAAGAAACGTTTAACTATACGGTGCGTAATTTCCCGCTTACCGTACTTAACGCTTGGGGTTATCAAATGTTCAATATCGACGGCACGAAAGTCGTTATGAACATTGAGCCTTACGAAAAACGTAAAGCAATCAAAATGCTCGATAGGTCGATTCAAGAGTTGGCAAGCCAATCGGAACAATCGTTTAAGGCAAGTTCGCTTTTGGATAAGAAAACGCACATTGAAACGCTTGTTGACGTTTTGAGATTGTTGCAAAACGATAACGAAACGCTTTTCAAAGTGACGCTCCATTTCACCATTTGCAGCAAAGGTCAAAGAGGCAAGGAAGAAAAACGTGATTTGAAAAAGACGATTAAGCGTATTCTTTCCGAACAAGGCTTCGAACTTGCGGATAACTTCTGTAAACAAAACAAAGCTGTTATTTCTACAAATATATCGAGATACGACGGCATGGACGAGTTTGCAAGAGCGATTCACTCTGGCTCGGTAGCGGCAGTATTTCCTTTCGTGTTATCCACGGTTATGGACGACGGTGGTACGATTGTGGGTTCGTCTGGCAACTTCCCCGTAATCGTTGACTTCTTCAAACGTGACCACGAACGTGTCAACTCGAATATGGTTATTCTTGGTAAATCGGGTTCTGGTAAATCGTATGCAACCAAGACGATTTTGACGGGGCTTGCAGCGGAAAATACGAAAATCTTTATTCTCGATCCCGAAAACGAATATAAGGCGCTTGCGGAAAACTTGGGCGGACGTCTTATTGACGTTGGTACGGCAACGGAAGGCCGTATCAATCCTTTCCACGTAATCACGACGTTGGATGCGGACGAAGAGGGTGACGGCTCGAAAGTAGATAACTTTGCTGTGCATTTGCAGTTCTTGGAAGAATATTTCCGTGTGGTGCTTACGGGGATTGATCCGCAAGCGTTGGAATACCTTAACAACTTAATTGTAGAGTTGTATAAGCGTAAAAATATCACGTTCCATACGAATTTTGCAAAATTGCAAGCAAGCGATTATCCTATTTTTGACGACCTTTACGATTTGATTTTGGAAAAACTTGAAGAAGCAACGGTTGATTACGATATCACAAACTTGCGTATTCTTTCCAACTTCATTTCCAAATTCTCTAAAAACGGACGAGATTCCAACCTTTGGAACGGCGAATCGACGTTGACGGTTAAAGAAAACTTTACGGTCTTCAATTTCCAAAGCCTTTTGGCGAATAAAAACGGCGTTATTGCAAATGCGCAAATGTTGCTCGTTTTGAAGTGGTTGGACAACGAAATTATTAAGAATAGAGAATTTAACTTAAAGCATGGCAGCAATAGAAAAATTGTCGTTGCGATTGATGAAGCGCACGTGTTTATCGATCCGAAATACCCGATAGCGCTTGACTTTATGTATCAGCTTGCGAAGCGTATTAGAAAGTATAATGGTATGCAAATCGTTATCACGCAAAACATTAAGGACTTCGTAGGCACGCAAGATATTATCCGTAAATCGACGGCGATTATCAACGCTTGTCAATATTCTTTTATCTTTGCACTTTCGCCCAACGATATGGACGATTTGTGCACGCTTTATGACAAGGCAGGACGAATCAACGAAAGCGAACAAGAACAAATTGTCAATAACGAACGCGGCAACGCCTTTATTATCACAGGGCCGATGTCGAGAACGAATATTGAAATCGTAGCATCGCCGAAAACGAGAGCATTTTTCGGTGAATAAATAATTTTTTGAAAACGCGGTGTACCTTTGGTGTACTGCAAGGCTTATACTAAATAAGGAAAGCGAGGGGCGTATGGCACTTACAATGGACGAACGAAAAGAACGATATTACAATCTCGTCTTGAAAAAAGGTGAAGTAATATATTTTTCGTGGAAAAAAAGCGGAATACGCTCTATACAAATCGTTGCAAAAGCCAACGAATACGCTTTGAACGAACGTTTGAAGACGGACTACTCCTACCGTTTTCATGCGCTTTCCTTTGCGTATGCCTTGGGTTCGCGTTTGAAAAAAAGATATAACGGCTTTTTAAGAAAACTCTTCCGCATTTTTGCATTTCTTCGCGAACGAAAAGCGTTTTGGAAACTGAAAAACGCTTTTGGTGGGGATATAGACACGGACGTTCGTGATTTGATTAGATTTGATGCGGAAAAGATAGCTATACAGCTTTCTATTCGTAGCGATGAAAAAGCGCAAAGCGGCGGAAGACGTTTCGGGCTTGACGAGGAAGACTTTGAAAAAGAATTACAAGAATTCTTTGATGAGTGCAAAAAGGAAAAGGACGAAAAAGGCGTTCATAAGGACGCCAACGCAAATGAGAAAGAAAAAGCGGAAACGAAAGGCGAAAATCCTTTCGCTAAAACGGACGAAACGCACCGTGAAAAAATTTCCGTTGATGAATTAGAAAACAAGAAATCCGTAGCAGAAGAAAAAAACAATCTTGAAAAAACCAAGAAAGAAAAAGCGTTTGAAAAACAAGACAAAGCATTTACGGATATCACGAATAAAGATAAAGTAATCAACGTTGTGGCAGAAACGCTTGCAGGCTCGTCCATTATTGCGGATAAGATAGCTCTTAATACTGCGCAAGGTGAACAAGAAATGAAATCGCACTTTTCCGTGTCTAAAACGACGGGGGAAAGCGGCGTGAAGAACGATAAATCGATTGAAACGATTATTATATCAAGGGAAACGCCTGAAATTAAGCCTACAACGGACAAAATGGGTGAGGTTGATAGAAATACTCGAGAGGAAAGCGAACGTCCAAAATCGCCTTTTCCTGTGTTTAGAGACGAAAAGAGCGGGGGCGAAAGACCGATTGTAGAAAAACCGGTCGAAGAAAAGCCAGTTGTAGAAAAGCCGGTTGCTGAAAAGCCGACGCAAGTTGCTCCAAAAGAGAATGTTGAGGTAAAAGCTCCACCGAAAGTAGAAGTTCCGGAAGAAAGTAAGATAAGCGGGGATTTTATAAGCTCGTTATCCAAAGAAGAGCTTCATCAAATTATCGACAATGCCAAGGAAGCAGCCAAGGTCATTATGGAACAAGAAGAACAGGCGTGGCGTGAACAAATTTCCGTTGGCGTAATTCCCAACGAGCAACCCTCGAGCGTAAGAGTGGATGCGGGCTCGCCAAATAACGGCAGAGTTATACACAATCATAGAAAATAAACGGTTAAATTGTAAGGAAGTTAAGTATGCCTAATAAGACACTTTATTTGAATACAATCACAAATCTTGAAACTTTAGTTGGCGGCCCTATTAACAAGGAAGACGTAGAAAAAAGACTTCAAGAAGCGTGGAATAAGGATAAATCGGATGCGAAAGTGGACTTTTTGGAGGAGTATCGCAATCTCTTCCGTGAAGTTCTTCGTACGTGGGGGGATAACGAAATCGGGGATGCGTACAGAGCGCGCGTTGAAAGACAACCTAACTTAAAGAAATGCTTGTTGCAAACGGACCAAGCGTTAAAAACGTGCGCTATGGCGTTGATTCCTGCGCTTCGCGACAAAGAAGACGTGTTGTCTCATATGACCTTTGGTGCAATCAATTCTCCCGATAAAATCGTTATAGAATTTACGGCTGTAAGAGCGAAACATCTTACGAATGTAGCTGCGGAAAAGGCGGCAACCAAGCGTAGAGCCGATGCGTACGAGAAATATAAAAACGAGTGGAAAGATAAGTCTATTCGTCATATCACATCGAGGATTCAATTTGAGAAATACATCAAAGAGTTGCCCAAAGAAGACAAAATCGATTTCGCTTTGGCGCTTGATAGTTATCGTAAGGACCCTACGTTGAATCCCAAGTTGACGCAAGACCAACAAGTCTTAATTGACGATGCGTTGGACGCATGGAAAAAAGAACTTGGTTGCGATAAGTCTTTACCTTTGGATGAATACGTTGCAAGCATGTATAGTTTGCGCAACGAAAAACTTGCGGAAAACGAATGGGTGCAAAAAGACGTAAACGATGCGGTTGAAGAATATAACAATACGCCAAATCCTGCTAAAAACGAAATTGCTCGTTATAAAGTGGCTGAGGAAAACACGAAAGAAATCGCAAAAATTAAAGAAAGCAACGTTGTAAATCATGGCGTCACGGACGAAGCGGCGGAAATGGTCGGCGACCTTTTTATGCGAGAGGAACTTGCTTATGATGCCGTGGAAGGCTCTTACCGTAGAGAAGTTTATTTGGACGGAAAGATAGATGAGTTCAACCAAAAATACTCGTTGCGTATCAGTAAAGAAAAAATGCGTTATTCGGTGAACGAAGTTTCTAAATTGATGGTGCAAGCACGATTAGAAAAGGAACCTTTCTTGTCCAATGATAACGTTGTCGTGATTGAAAAAGGCGTAGAAACGTGTTATAGCGCTAAGGAATATTTCGCAGAATACGAAAAGCAGATTAGAAAAGAACACGAAGACCGACTTGCAGAAATAGAAAAAAAGCGCTCGGAAGCGAAACAGGAATATGACAATAAGAAAGCGCTGTTTGAAAAGAATAAAAATGAGTTAAGCGAAATTGCTTGGAAAAAATTAGTAGAAGATCTTGATGAGCAATATAAAACGGCAACTGCTGGGTTTGACTTAGAACTTTCACAAGCGAAAATGTTGCTCGAAGAAGGCTTGGAAACCACGAAAGGCGGTGTTGTTATCGAAAAGGACGGCAATTCGATAAAAACCCACAAGAGTTCTCGCTACTATGAAACGCACGAAACGAGTAAAGAACGTTATGCGTATAACGAATATCAAGAAATTTACGCTAGGTTTTTTAAGGATGCTTGCAAAGTAGAGAAAGAAAGATGCTACGCTGAAGGCAAAGTGGTTGATTTATCCAAAGTCGCAAAGGACGTTGATAATCTTCTTAAAACGTCGATGTACGAATTGAATATCTACGACAACGAGAAGAATAAAGAAATTTTACAAAGAACCAATTTCGGTGGCTTCTCCGCAGAACGGTTGTCGGAATTCGTTATGGAAATCGAAGGCGATATGTGGGTAGGAAATCAATCTACCGAAAAGGCTTGGGCGATACAAAAAACGGGCGCGAAGAAAATTATTGATAGATGGAAGGAAGAAGAAAAAACTAACCCCAAAGAAGATATGGGGGATAAGATTAAACGCGAACTTGCCGAAAAGCGTTCGGCGTATAGACAAGGGAAAATATCCAAGAAAGAAGTTTTGGATCACATGATTGCTACGGATGCGTACTTGCAAAAGAATTTCCCTTCTCTTATGTCCAAACTTTTCAGTTTTCAACATTCTCGTATCCAAACGGCGTTAGACCAATGCTGTACGCTTCTTAATATGAAAGTAAGTGATTCTTTGCGTGTTGCAATGAACACCGAATATGCTGAAATGGCGAAGAAGATGGGCAAGGAAAACGTCTTCAAGTCGATGGAAAAATCCATCAACAGTTCTTTGGGCGAGAAGAAAGAAAAGGAAGTGTTTGATAAGGAACACAAGGCTATTAAAGATAAAGTAAAGGCGGAAAAACAAGCCGAACTTAATGAATTGAAAAAGTTGGATAGAGAACCTATTTCGATTAAGTCCTTGGACGAAAGAAAACTTATCCTTTTCCAAGAACCTCGTGTAAAACCTATTAAGCCTCCCGTTCAATTACAACAAAGTTTAAGTAAACAACAATAAAGGTGATACGCAATATGATTACGTACGGCGATTATTTTTCGAGAAGAACGTTGCACTCTTGTGGCATTTCTCCCGACAAAATGATGATTAAAAAAGATGAAATGGCGCATACAGGTATGCAACGAATGGATAAAATCCGTACGTGTATGTCGGATATTTATAAAACGCTTTGCACGGGTTATGCGGAAAAAAATGCTGCGGAAAAGGATTTTTCTTCGTTAAACGTGGAAGGCAAAATTGTGTCGGCATTTTACGATTCGGGTCTTATCAACAGTGCGGAAAAGGACGTTTTAGCGGCGCAAACAATGCACGTTGCGGGGGATAGAGAGCAAATTTGCGTGGAAGAAGCCACCGTGGTGGCGGATGCGGTAAAAGCGCCCAAGGTGGATACGCAAGTGAAAATGCCTACGATAAGGAATATACAGCAATGAAAATTTTGATTGTTGATTCTAATGCGGAAAACGCAAAGAAATTGCAAGAGCTTGCGTACATGGCTTTCCCGAACGTGATTGTCGATACGGAAAGCGACGAAGAAGAAGCTTGCTACTTGGTGGAAAGAATAGAGTATTCCGCCGTGCTTTCGGAAACAAAACGAAATAATTTTAACGGGTTGCGCTTTGCACGTAGCGTGCACGAGCGCTCTCCACAAACGCGGGTTATTTTTGTGACGAATGACCCGTCTTTTGCCGTTCCTGCCTTCAAAACGCGCGCCGTTGGGTATTTGGTTGCGCCCGTGTCTAAAGACGATTTGCGGGAAGAATTTGCCGACTTGGGACTTTTTGGTGGCGAAAATCATAAGGTAGAAGCAAAGACGTTTGGCAATTTTGAAATGTTTTGCGATGGCGAAATTATTCAATTTGGTAGAGCGAAATCCAAAGAACTGCTTGCATATCTTATCGATAAAAATGGCACTACGGCAACGGGAAGCGAACTTATCGTCAACCTTTGGGAAGATAAGGACGTGGATAGAACGACGCGAAGCATGCTTCACAATCTTGTGGCGGATATTAAAAAGACGTTGCTTTCCTACGGCGTTTTGGATATTTTTGAAACCAAACGCAACGCCTTCCGTATTAAGAAGGAAAAGATTGTATGCGATTATTTTGATTTGCTTGATAGCAAAGAAGACGCTATGCGTAAGTTTAAGGGCGAATATATGTCGGCATACGCTTGGGCGGAATTTACAATCGGTCGCTTGGAAGATTTGGTCGAAAATTATTATTGACGAAAAAATTATAAAATAAAATCCCCATGTTTTCACGTGGGGATTTTTATTATAGCTTAGAGGAGAGAGAATAAGAGAGGTTAAAATTCTTTTGCTTCCGTCATTCGGGTGTGCGTGCGAGCACCGTCCGTTCGCGATAGTACAAGATAAAATTTTTTTCAAAAGTTATTGAAAAATTTTTCGAGATGTGTTATAATGATTAAAAATTTTTAGAAGAAGAAAGAAAAAGGTGTAAATAGATGAAAACGGTAAAGGATAAGTATTTGGTAGTTGGTGCGGATTTTGCGGGTTTCCCTTTGAAAGAAGTTGTGGTAGAACATTTGACGAAAAAGGGTTGGAAAATCCTTGACTTGGGCGTTAAAAAGGATAGCGACCCGAAAGATACGGATTTGATGTTCCATCGAGTAGGTCTTCGCGTAGGTGCGGAAATCTCCGAGGGTAATTATGAAAGAGCTCTTTTGTTCTGCGGTACGGGCATGGGTATCCATATTGCAGCGAGCAAGTGCCCGCACGTACATGCTGGCGTTGTAGAAAGTTTGCCCGCGGCAATGCGTGCAATTACCGGCAACGGCGTAAACGTTTTGGCGATGGGTGCTTTTTACGTGGCGCCGCAAACGGCTTGTGATATTGCCGATGCTTATCTTTCCAACGACCTTGGTAGCGGTTGGGAATGGTGGCATAATTTCTATGAATTCCACAAGCTTGCGATTGACGAGTTGGAAGCGTTTGATTATGAAGAATATAAAAAGAACGGATTCAAGGTTAATAAACTTGGCGATTACGATTTGACGCTTGATTTTGATAAAAAACCCGAATAAATAACTTGCGGACGGGGCGGATACGCTTGGGCGGAATTTACAATCGGTCGCTTGGAAGATTTGGTCGAAAATTATTATTGACGAAAAAATTATAAAATAAAATCCCCATGTATTTGCGTGGGGATTTTTATTTGTGCAAAATTAGTTTGTGTCGCAAAAATTTGAAAAATGGACATATTGCGGTGGGGAAGTACGTATCATCGTTTGTGGCATTCTTTCTCGTGGATGACTAAATATTTAAGGCGTTATCTCTCTTGAGAAAATTTTACCGTCAAAATAAACTTGCTTACACGCAAAAGTATATATTCCACGTTGGAGCGTTATACTAAAATGTGTACAAAAAGGGGGAACGTGATGTTTGACGTGGTTGTTGTCGGTGGCGGCGTAATCGGTGGACTGATTTTGCGAGAACTTGCAAAATATCAATTAAAAGTATGCCTTTTGGAAAAGGAAAGCGACGTTTGTATGGGCGCAAGCAAGGCAAACAGCGGTATTGTTCATGCGGGCTACGATGCGCCAAACGATAGTTTGAAAGCGAAATTTAACGTAGAAGGAAACCAAATGATGGAAGAGCTCTGCAAGGAACTTGGCGTGAAGTTTTATCGCAACGGCTCGCTTGTCGTTGCCTTTTTGGAAGAAGAAATACAAGTGTTGAAAACCTTAAAAGAAAGGGGTGAGAAAAACGGCGTAAAAGGGCTTGAAATCGTCGATAAACTGCAACTTAAAGCCATGGAGAAGAATCTATCAAACGTAGCGATTGCGGCGTTATATGCGCCGACAAGCGGCATAGTTTGCCCTTACACGTTGACGATTGCGGCGATAGGCAACGCCATGGATAACGGTGCGCGGCTTATGACGGATTTTGAAGTGTTGTCGATTGAAAATAATGGGGAAAATTACGCCGTAAAATCCAGCGACGGACAAATTGTTTATGGCAAACTAATCATCAACGCGGCGGGGTTAAACAGCGGTAAAATAGCGGCTATGGTTGGCGATGAAATCACCATCGGCGCACGAAAAGGTGAGTATATTTTGCTTGATAGAGAAAGTGGCGATTTTGTTTCTCATACGCTCTTTTTTACACCTACGTCAAAGGGGAAAGGGATACTTGTCACAAGGACGGCGGACAACAATCTTATGCTTGGGCCAACGTCTGAAGAACAAGAAAACGCCGATAAGGAAACGAGCACAAAAGGCTTGACTTATATTATGGAAAAGGCAAGCAAAATGACGAAAAATCCACCTTTTTTTGACACGATAACGTCGTTTGCGGGGATTCGCGCATATTCTTCTAAACATGATTTTATTATTGAAGAAAGCGAAAAGGCAAAGGGTGTTATTCATTGCGCAGGGATAGAATCGCCTGGGCTTTCTGCTGCCCCCGCAATTGCAAAATACGTTGTGGAAACCCTTGTTTCTAAGCATATAAAGTTGAAGAAAAACAACGCTTTTAACGGGCATAGAAAAGCTGACGATTTTTTCAAAAAGCTTTCTAGTCAAGAGAAAAACGAACTGATTAAAAAAGAGCCTTCGTATGGAAAAATCGTATGCCGTTGCGAGCAAGTGACGGAAGGGGAAATTTTGCATGCAATCCGCCAAAATCCACCAGCAAAAGACGTAGACGGGGTTAAACGTAGAACACGTACGGGCATGGGTAGATGTCAAGGCGGTTTTTGCCAACCGTACGTTGCGGAATTGCTTGCAAAAGAGCAAGGAATAGGCATGGAAGAAGTGACGAAATGCGGTAAAGGCTCACGCCTTTTGATAGGGGTGACGAAATGAAAACGAGTTTTGATTTAGTCGTGATAGGGGGTGGCCCTGCGGGGTTAGCGGCGGCGATTTCCGCGTATGATAACGGGGTAAAGGATATTTTAGTGCTTGAACGTGATGAAAAGTTGGGCGGAATTCTCAATCAATGTATTCACAACGGCTTTGGCTTGACAAGGTTTAAGGAAAGTCTTACGGGCCCCGAATACGCCGCACGCTTTATCCATACTCTTAAGAAAAGGGAGATAGAAGTGTGGACGGAAACGACGGCTGTGTCCCTTTCAAAAGATAAAAAAATAACGGCAATCAATAGCAAGGACGGCGTGTTCACTTTGCAAGCAAAAGCGGTGGTTTTGGCGATGGGTTGTCGAGAGCGAAGCCGTGGCGCATTGAACGTGGCGGGCACTCGCCCAGCGGGCGTATATTCGGCGGGTACAGCGCAAAAGTACGTCAATATAAAGGGATATATGACGGGAAAAAGAGTTGTTATTCTTGGTTCGGGCGACATCGGTCTTATCATGGCAAGAAGAATGACTTTGGAAGGCGCAAAAGTGCTTGCCGTGTGTGAAATTATGCCCTATTCAAGCGGCTTAAAACGCAACGTGGCGCAATGCTTGGACGATTTTAATATTCCGCTTTATCTAAGCCATACGATAACGAAAATTGAAGGTGAAAAGCGTGTGACGGGCGTTGTAGTGGCAAGGGTGGATGCGCATAGAAAACCTATTGTAGGAACAGAAATGCATATTGATTGCGATACGGTGCTTTTTTCCGTGGGGCTAATTCCCGAAAACGAATTATCGAAAGGTGCGGGGATAGAATTATCGGATAAAACAAAGGGTGCAGTGGTAAGCCAAACGCGTGAAACGAGCGTGGAAGGTGTGTTTTCTTGCGGCAACGTTTTGCAAGTGCACGACCTTGTAGACTTTGTTTCGGAAGAAGCGGAAGTGGCAGGCATGTACGCGGCGAAATATATTTTGGACGGGGCATGGTTGCATCGAAAATTTTCGATAAATAACGGAAATAACATTTCTTATGTATGTCCTCAAAGACTAGATATGGAAATTCGGGAAAACGTCAAGCTGTTTTTTAGGGCAAAAGGTACGTTTAGGGATTGCGTAATTACGGCAAAGTGTGGGGATAAGATTTTGGCGCAAAAGAAAAAGCGTATCGTCGTGCCGTCTGAAATGGAAACAATTGTCCTTTTGAAAGAGAAAATCGATAACGTTGACGGGGATATTGAGATTTATTTGGAGGAAAGGTTGTGAAAAAGACGTTGACTTGTATAGAATGTCCTATAAGTTGCACGATGGAAGTGACGATAGAAAACGGCAAGGTGACGTCCGTTGTGGGAAACAGTTGTCCGCGTGGCAAAGCGTATGCGGAAACGGAAATGGTGTGTCCTAAACGAGTGGTGACTTCAACGGTACGAAAGTTAAACGGGGACATGGTAGCGGTAAAGACGGATAAAGCGGTGCGTAAAGAAGCGATTTTTGAGGTTATGGCAAAGATAAACGGCGTGGTATGTCCGCAAAATGCCGAGATAGGCGACGTGCTGATTGAAAACGTTTGCGACGATGCAAACTTGGTTGTTTCGGGTGAATAAACGATGAAAGAAATACAAGATAAAAAAGCGTTTATATGCGATATGGACGGGGTAATTTATCACGGCAGTAAAATTCTTGACGGCGTAAAGGAATTCGTTGCATGGCTTGTGGATAACGAGAAAAAGTTTATATTTTTGACGAACAGTCCCGAACGCACGCCGCACGAATTGTCTATGAAGCTTGCTCGCATGGGTTTGGATATTCCCGCTTTGCATTTTTACACAAGCGCTATGGCAACTGCGGAATTTTTACATGCGCAAAAGGAAGGATGTACGGCGTACGTTATCGGCGAGGCGGCGCTCACGAAAGCGATGTACGATAAGAAAATTTACATGAACGACGTCAATCCCGATTACGTAGTGCTTGGGGAAACTCGTTCGTATAATTTTGAAAAGATAGAAAAGGCAATCGAGCTTGTGCGTAGCGGGTCAAAATTGATAGGTGCAAACCCCGATACGATCGGCGTGACGGAAAGGGGAATTATGCCCGCGACGGGCTCGCTGATTGCGCCTATTGAAATAGCGACGGGGCAAAAGGCGTATTTTGTAGGGAAGCCGAATCCGCTCATGCTTCGACACGCTTTGACGATGCTCGATTGTCACAGTGCGGACGTCGTGTTTGTGGGAGATAGAATGGACACCGATATTATTGCGGGGATTGAAGCAAATATCGATACAGTGCTCGTTTTAAGCGGCGTGACAGCGCAAGGTGATTTGTCGAAATTCCCTTATCAACCAAAGTACGTTTTGAACGGCGTTGGCGAAATATTAAAATAGAAAAGAACAAGGCTGACGAATGTTTTCGTTAGCTTTTTGTTTTATAGAAACTTTATTACATAAAAAACAAACGAAAATACAGTAAAATTATTTATTAGCTATATTGACAAACAAGATAAAATGTATTATAATATGCGTATTATGCAACGGTTGTTGCAAACAAAAATGGAAAAGAGGATAAAATATATGTTGCAAAATGACGTATTCGCTTGTATTAACGGCAAGATGAGCTTTGAAGGCTACATAGGCGAGTTGGAAAAATATCTTATCGATAAACACGTGACGAACGGCGACGTTTGGAAATTGTTTGTAAATCAATTCCGTAATAAGACGGACAACGATTTGCGTTGGCGTGGGGAATATTGGGGCAAGGCAATGCGTGGCGCTGCTATGCTCTACAAAGCAACGAAAAACCCTGCTATTTACGAGGCGATGAAGGAAACGATTGAAGATTTGCTTTCGACGCAAGCGGAAAACGGTAGAATCTCTTCCTACGACGAAGAAATGGAATTCCAAGGCTGGGATATGTGGGCGAGAAAATACATCATCTTGGGCAACCTTTATTTTTACGAGGCTTGCGAAGACGAAGCGTTTAAGGAAAAACTTCTCGCAGCGCTTGTAAGACACGCAAATTATATTATCGAACACGTAGGCAAAGAGGAAGGCAAAACGCCTATTTTGCAAACGTCCAACGCTTGGGGTACGATGAACTCTTGCTCCATTTTGGAACCGTTTGTAAAACTTTATAAACTCACGGGTAGACCCGATTATCTCGCTTTTGCGGAATACATCGTAAGCACGGGGCTTTGCGACGGCGCAAACTTGATCGAATTGAGTTTGCAAGGCGTGCCCCCGCATAAATACGCGCACCCTAAAGCGTATGAAATGATGAGCTGTTTCCAAGGTCTTTTGGAACTTTACACGGTGACGGGCAACCCCATGCATTTGGAAGCGGTTAAAAAGTTTGCTGATTTGGTTTACGAAAACGAAGTCACCATTATCGGTACGGCGGGTTATGAAGGGGAATTCTTCAGTCACGGCGCGCCCGGTCAAACGGAATATTCCGAACAAGAAGTTTTGGAAACGTGCGTGACCACCGTTTGGATGAACTTGTGTTTCCGCTTGTTGGAAATCACGGGCGACGCTAAATATGCGGAATGGTTGGAATGCGCTTCGCTTAACGCTATGAACGGTAGCGTAAACAATAAAGACCAACTTTCCGTTCGTTCGGAAAACTGGGATCCCCGTGGCGTAGATGCTTCCCTTCCTATGGAACAATGGCCTAAATACGAAGGCAAACGTCAAATTTTGCCTTTCGATAGTTATAGCCCCCTTGTAAACGCTCGTCGTGGTCAGTTGATTGCAGGCTTCAATGTTATGGAAGACGAACAAATTTACGGCTGCTGTGCTTGTATCGGCGTTGCTGGTATTGCCATGGAAGAATTGTTTGCCGTTATGAAGACGGAAAACGGCTACGTTGTAAACTTGTACGAAGATTGCACGGTGGAAACGAGCGATTGCACCTTGAAAATGGAACGCAATAAACGCACGTTTGCTGTAAGAATTTCCGTAGAAAGCGCAAACGAATTTGCTTTGAAATTGCGTGTGCCCACTTGGACGAAAGAATATCAAGTGTTCGTAGACGGTATTGAAGTTGCAACGGAAGAAAAGGACGGATATATCAGCGTTGACGTAGAAAACAGCGTTGTGGATATCACTTTCAATGCGGGCGTAAAAATGTTGAAATACAACGGCAAAATCGCCTTCAAGAAAGGTCCTTACGTGCTTGCACGCGATCAAAAGTTGGGTGAAGATATCGCCGCTGCGATCGCATTGCCCGAAAAACTTGTTGTAAAGACGTACGAAAATAAAATTTTCGATTGCGATTACGCATATAAATTACAAACGGAAGAAGGGGAAATTTCCCTTTGCGATTACGCGCACGTCGGCAAAGAATACGACAGCGACGATTGCAATATCAGCGTTTGGTTGGAAACGAAATAATTTATAGATAACTACCGCCGTGGAAGAAATTTCACGGCGGGGTTTTATTTTTTAAGAAAAGATAACCAAAAAAAGGAAAAAGGTTTGAAATTATAAACTTTTTCTTAAAAATTTTGAATTTGTGCCTTGACAAGGGTACTTTGCTGTGCTACTATATATTAGATAATAATTTTTGACAAAGGAACGGATGGAAATGAAGTTTATTTGGCTTGAAAACGAAGAAAAAAACAGCTATGCGCAATTTAAGTCCTGCTTTAGCTATAATGGTGGCAAGACGACGTTGCGTGTGTCCGCCGATTATAAGTACGAAGCGTGTATCAACGGCGTGCTTGTAAGCAACTGTCAATACGCCGACTTGCCCTTTTATAAAAGTGTGGACAGCGTAGATATTACGTCCTTTTTGAAAAAGGGTGAAAACGAACTTCTTATTACGGCATACCACATGGGGGAAGATTATTCTTCTTGCCGTACGCAAGTTGCAGGCGTGGCGTTTGAAGTGGAAAATGAAGGTAAAATACTTGCCTTTTCGGACGAAAACACCCTTTGCCGTAAGGCGCAAGGCTACGTTCCTGCTGGGTTGATTACGGCGCAACTTGGCAACGGTTGGGATTACGATTTTTCCGATAAGGGTGATAAGTGGACGAAAGCCCGCTTGACGAACGTGGAAAATACGCTCGTGCCCCGTCCTATTCCCGCGCTTGACATTGCAGAGCGTTTGCCCGTAGTCGTTTCCGCGCAAGGTATTTTCAAGTACCGTGACGGCGAAACGTCGGGCGAAAAAGCGCAAAACGCTTGGCTTTCCACCCTTCGCTTTGCACAAATGACGGGTAAAAATAAAATTGAGTATGCGGATTTGCACGTACCCGTGACGTTTAGCAGCAACGGCGGCGACGGTGTGTTTGTGGTTATCGATTTACTCAAACAAACGAGCGGCTATCCCGAATTCTCTATCGAACTTGACAAGGCTTGCAAAGGTCTTTTCGTTTGGGGGGAACACCTTGCCGATTTGCGTATTCGCTCGGAAGTGGGCGGGCGTAATTTTGCTTCGGAATATTCGTTTGTGAAAGGGGAAAATAACTTTGCGGGATATATTCACCGCTTGGGTTGTCGTTATCTTGGCTTGTTCGTGGAAGCGGACAGCGTAAAAATCAACTATTTCACCGTTCGTGAAGCAACCTATCCTTTCAAAATGCCTAAAAAGGACTTTGGTGATAGATTACTCAATAAAATTTACGAAACGGGCAGAAGAACGATGCAAATTTGCGCGCACGAACATTATGAAGATTGTCCTTGGCGTGAACAAGCGTTGTACGGTATGGACGGGCGCAACCAAATGCTTTTTGGCTACGGTGCATTTGAAGAATACGTTTTGCCTCGTGCGGTGCTTCGTTTGCAAGCGTACGCAACGAGAGAAGACGGTTTGCTTTCCCTTTGTGCGCCTTGCACGTCGCCTATTTGTATTCCTTCTTTCAGCTTGTATTGGGCGATTGCGCTTTATGAAAACTCGCAAGTTGATTACGATGAAGAATTTGTAAAAGAAATGCTTCCTTATGCCGAACGCATTTTGGATAACTTTGCATCTCGCACGGGCGAAACGGGCGTGGGCTGCTTGAAAGAAGTAGGGTATTGGAACTTCTACGAGTGGGTTGACGGCTTGGACGGCGGCGAAATCTTCCGTGAAGAAGAACTTGAAGAAAGAAGCGACTGTATTTTGACGGTGCTTGCGTATATGGCGGCGAAAGGAATTGCTGCGCTGGAAGCACGCGTTGGAAACGCTTGTATGGCGGAAAAATGGTCGGCTTATGCAAAGAAAACTTGCGATTTAGTAGAAGCGTTTTACGACGAAGAAAAGGGCTTGTACGCGTCCTTTATAAGTGGTGGCGAAAAGTACGGCTGGCACGCGCATACGCAAGCGGCGGCACTTCTTACGGAAGGGGTTAAAGAAGTTAGAAAATCGTACCTTTGCGAAGTGTTGAAAAACCCGCATGGCAAGGTCGTAGATATGACGTTTGCGGCGTTGCAATTTAAGTACGACGCCATCATTGCTTGCCAAGGCGACGTGGAATGGTGCGTCAACGATATTTGCAAAATCTTTGGAAACATGCTCTTCCAAGGAGCTACAAGCTACTGGGAAACGAGTTTCGGCGAAGCGGATTTCGACGATGCGGGCAGTCTTTGTCACGGCTGGTCGGCGGTTGGTTGCTACGTCTTCGATAAATATTTGAAACAAAAATAACGACTAAATAAAGAAAAAGTTGGCTTGGTTTTTTCTTACCAAGCCACTTTTCAATGGTTAAAAAATTATACCTTTTTCGTGCAAAAAAAGCATGAAAAACGATGATTTTTTTGTCCTAAAAGATAAGGAAAAAGGTGAGAAAAAGTGGATAAAAAATTGAAGAGTGAAAAGAAAATTTACGCCTTGAAAATGACGAGTTTGCCCCGTGTTAGCTTTGCCGTGACAAGCAGCGAAAATGCGCTTCGTCGTGATAGAATTGAAGGCAACGAATACATCGTTGTGCGCTACGTAGATACGGGTAAAATCGACGTGCATTTTGACAGCGGTGAAAAGTACACTTTGGGCAGTGGGGAGTATTGTATATATCCCCGTTTCACTTCGTCTTGGACGGAAATCCATAAAAACACGACGACAACCGTTTTCAGCTTCTTTGCGGACGGTGGTGTGGACGAAATTATATCCCAAAGGGATATAGAGTTCGAGCATTCGGACAATTATCAATACGTTGACTTGGAAAAATTATTTCTTACAAGAGTGGGCAAAATCGCACCTTCCGAGCGTGCTTATTACGAGATAAAACAGCTCGTTCACAAGTACGACGGCATGGGGGAATACGTCAATGCAAACGCCGCTTCTCACGTGTTAAATTTTTTTGTGGAACTCGCAAATACGCAGGCGGAAAGCTTGAAAGGCAACGCCATCGATAAGAAAAATAAAACACAACTTTATTGCGATAGAATTGACGAATATATCGAGAAAAATTACATGCAACCGATAACGATGACTACGGTTGCCGATTTGTTGGTTTTACACGAAAATTACATCAGCCGCATTTATAAACAAGTACGTGGGCTGACGGTGGTGGAGCATTTGAGAAACGTGCGTATCCGCCACGCGAAAGCGCTGCTTGCCCAAAACAAATTCACGGTTGCGCAAGTGTCCAAAATGGTCGGTTTCCAAAACGTAAAGTATTTTATCGCCGTTTTCAAAAAGTTGGAAAGGGTGTCGCCTGGGAAGTATTATCACAGTTTGTTTGAACAACGGTTGTATTCCTACGATTTACCGGAATTTAGTGAAAATACAAAGTAAAGCACATAAAATAAGGACGTTGTTTTCTTGCACAAATCCTTATTTTCACCAATATCTAATTGTAAAATGTACTGCCGTTCCCTTGTGGGGGACGGCTTCTTTTTTTGCTTTTTTACAAGAAATGCGCCACTTTTGCCTTAAAAAAACAAAAACGAGTTTAGAATTTTATACTTTCTTGGAATATTAGGTATTGAAAATATAACTTTTCTATGATAAGATTAAACTGCATAATGCATTATCGCGTAATAATACGCGCGAGTAATAAGGCGGGTGCGTGTAGCACTTGTGCATTTATTGCATTTTGAAATAGGAAAATTTGCATTTTTAGAAGGAGAAAAAGATATGGCAACAAAAAGACGTATTATTTCCTGTGCATTGACTGGCGTGCTCGCCGCATCTACCGCAGCTGCTTTTGCGGGTTGCGATGCTTTGACGGGCGCAAACGTAATTTGGGTAGCGTTTGCTGAAACGGGTTATGGTCGTGCATTCTTGGAACAATGGTGCGAGGACTTCAAGGAAAAGTATCCTAACATGGACTACGAATTCCAGTTGGAAGGCGAACCGACGATGACCGCGGAAATCGGGACTCGTTTGGCAACGGACAACGAAGTCCCTGATATTTTCTTCAGTTTGGACACGAACTGGCAAGAATGGGCGGCTCGTGGCTACCTTGCTGAACTTGATGCCATCTATCAAACGAAGATTGAAAGAGGAAACACGATTGCCGCGTTTATGAACGAAGGTCTTCGTGATTACGGCCGTGTAAACGGACACTATTACGTAATTCCTTGGACGGACGGCGCAAACGGCCTTATCTACAACCACACGATGTTCGAACAAAACGGTTGGAAAGTTCCTGAAACGGTTGACGAATTGTATGCGCTTTGCGATCAAATCAAAGCATTGCCTTGCAACAACGACGCCGACAAGAACAACGACATCGCTCCCTTCGCTTGGTCGGGTAAATACGCAAGCTATTGGGATTTCCTCGTAGAAAACTGGTGGGCGCAATACGAAGGTGCTGATGCCTTCCAAGATTTCTTCAACTTCGGTGCTCCGAGAAATGAAGACGGAACGTTCAAGTTTGAAAACGACCAAGTTTCGGCAACCGATTACGGCTCGCCCGAAGTTTATTTGCAAGAAGGTCGTGTGCAAGCTCTTGAAATTTTCAGCAACTTGGTTGTAAACGAAGCGAACCCCGGTTTCCCGAAGAACTCTATCTCGGGTGCAGTAGGTGCGGAATATACGGTTGCACAGCTCGCGTTCATCAACGGTAAAGCGGCAATGATGCCCAACGGTGCTTGGCTTGAACAAGAAATGGCAAACGTTATGCCCGACGGCTTCGAGATGCGCATGATGCGTACGCCTTACTTGGAAGGTGCTCAAAAAGATCCTGCAACGGGCGAATACATTCCTATCAACGCATCTTCGGCAGGCGACTTCTTCTGCGTTCCCAAAAACGCACCCAACATTGAAGCCGCTATGGAATTCATGAAGTACATCAACTCTCGTGAAGCTTGCGAAACGTTCACCCGTATGACTGGTGGTCTTCGTCCTTTCCAATACGTTGACGAATTGGATTTGAATGCAATGAACTTGTCCAACTTCTCGAAATCGTGTATTGAACTTTATCGTACGAGCAAAACCGTTTACCACTACTCGTCCAACCCTATTCAATGGGTAAGTATCTTTGGTAAATGGCCTGACCTTGGCAATCCTTACGTTGGTATGATTTCCGGCGAATACACGGCAGCGGAAGCTTGCTCGAAGTGCGCTACCTACGTATATAATGGCTGGTGGGATTCCTACAAACTTGTGACCGAATAAAAGTGGGGTTCTTAAAAAATGAAAAAAAGCGTAGATAAAACGCAAAAGCGTGTTCATATCGGCGCATGGGTTTCGCCTAAACCTGCTCAAACGGAAGGTGGCGAAGATTTCTGTACGTTAGAACAATATAAATTATTGAAAAAGAGCGGTATCCGCGTCGCGTATGCAATATATGAAAGAAGCGCCGTGGATATCGACGGAAAAAATCCCAACGAACGAGCGCTCGCTCATGCCGAAAAGGCGGGGGTAGGCTTCTACGTTTGGGATACCAAGATTAGAGATTTAATGCTTTCGGGTGACGAAGAAGCCACGAAAGAGTACTTAAAAAAATACACGAAGTTCAAATCCTTCTACGGCGTGCTTATGAAGGACGAACCGCATAAAGAGGATTTGCCTTGGTGTAGAGAAATCAATGAAGTTTGGGATAAGTACTTGCCGGATAAAGATTGTTTTATGAATCTTTTCCCCGTACACGTTACGAAAGAAGACGGCAAGTTTACGGACGGCGACACGTTTGAACAAGATTACTTGGACGTGTTTATGAATATGAATATCAAGCGTTTGTCTTACGATTTGTATCCGCTTATATACGACGAAAATAAACAACCCACCCTTCATAAAGATTATTTGTATAATTTGGAATTGTGCGCGGAAGCGGCGAAAAAGAAGGGCGTTCCCCTTTGGACGTTTATTCAATCGATGAGCTATTCGCCCTACACCCGCCGCCCTGATGAAGCGGGGCTCCGTTGGCAAATTATGTCGTGCTTTGCGTACGGCGTAAAGGGGATTCAACATTTCTGCTACTGGCCACCCACGGAAGATAAGGCGTTGACGGTAGACGGATCGTTTTTAACCCCCGACGGCAAACCGACGGACATCTACTACTATTCCCAAAAAATCCATAAGGAAATTGAGAAGTTTGAAAAGGAATTCGTCACCTACGATTACGACGGCGTAATGCCCATCACGGGGACTAACGCAAAAGAAAACCTTTACTATACAACTTTACAAAATCCTTTAACGCAGCACGAGCTTATCAATAACGTGACGGCAACGGAAGACGCACTTGTTGGTGTGTTGAAAAACAAAGATGGAAAAAATGCACTTTTCATCGCCAACCACGCCGATCCTTGTATGCACGTAGATTGCGAAGTGAACTTGACCTTAAACGGCGTAAACAAAATTTGCGTGACGCAAGCGGGCAAGAAAACGAAGCTTAAAAACGAAAACGGGGAATTCCGTTTGAAGTTATCGCCCGGTGACGGCGCATTCATCACCATAAAATAATAACGTACACGGCATAGCCGTTAAAAAGGTCTTTGGAGAGGGACCGTAAAAACTACTACGAAAACAATAGGAGCTTTTGTCTATGGAAAACAAAGAAATGCACTCTGGTAACACCGTGAGTAGCAACATTGAAGTGGATTACAAGGACTTAGAGCCGATTTTATTTGGAGAGAAGAAACAACAAGAATATAAGCCTGTTGTTCCCCAAAAGCAAAAAATGGCAAGACAACGCAAAATTTTCATTGTAAGCATGCTCGCTTATCCTATTTTGCACTTCCTTGTATTTTGGGTGTTCATCAACTTTAACACGGTTATCAAATCTTTCCAAGGCTTTTCGTTCAGAACGGGTGGCGAAGTTTACGTTGGTATGAGAAACTACTTAAACTTCTTTAAGGCGTTCGCATCCGAATCGGGCCAATTAAAACACGCGGTTATCAACTCGCTGTTATTCTTCGTGTTCAACAACTTTATATTGTTGCCCATCTCTATCGTGTGCGCGTACTTATTATTTAAGAAGGTCTTTATGGAAAAGGTTTTCCGTATTATCTTCTTCTTGCCCAACATCATTTCCGTCGTTGTATTGACCATGGTTTTCAAATTCATGTTTGATAACACGTTTGGTCCTTTGTACAGCGTGTTGGATAAGATTGGGTTTAGCTTACCTGAAAACGGTTTCTTCGGTACGGAAGGCACGGCGATGTTGATGATTTTCGTTTACTGTTTGTGGGCAGGTATCGGTTATAACGTACTCTTGCTCTCTGGTACGATTGCGAGAATCCCCACCGAAGTATTTGAAGCAGGTAAAATCGACGGTATCGGTATGTTCCGCGAATTTATCCAAATCGTAGTTCCGCTTATCTTCTCGACGGTATCGACGTTGTTCGTGACGGGTTCTATGGTTATGTTTACGCTCTTCTTGCAACCCATGTTGTTGACGAAGGGTGGACCTAACAACTCTACGTACACTTTGGCATACTACATCGTTGAACAAGTTAACAACAACCGCTTGTACGACGCGGCAGCAGCCGGCGTAGTTTGCAGTATCGTAGGTATTCCTATCATCCAAGGTATTAAATATATCATGGAAAAGATGATTCCTAACGTAGAATTCTAATCGGATAGACAAAGATATCCATAAAGAGGAGAAAATTTCCTCATAAACGCTTATATAGATTATAAGGAGTAATAAAATGAGAAAAAGCACAATGAAAAAATTATTTGCCACGCTGGCGGTAGCTTTAACGGCTTCCGTTGGCGCAGGCGTTGCGCTTATTGATTATACGACGGACGTTTCCGCTGATTCGAGCGTATTGAATTCGTGCACGCAATCCACGGATGCTTTTGCTGTTGATACCAACGGCGTAGCTGTTTACGGCACGGTGTCTGACGTTGGTGTAACGGAAGGCAACACGTCGTTGTACGTCACGTCGAATACGCAATGGTTCACGGCATATATTTCCGTGGGCACGATGACGGCTGCTCAATTGCAATCTTACGAATCGATTTCGTTTGATATTACGGCGTCGATGACGATGAACTGGCACGCAGTTGGCGCATATTTTGGCAGCTCGAATGGTGGCGAAACGACTACGCTCACCCTTCCCGTAGAAACGATTAACGCAAACCCCGCTTCCTTTGTCGAAGGTAGCCCCAGCTATATCTCTTGCATAGTTCAATCTGCGGCGGAAACTGCGGAATATTATATTGATAACGTAAACGCAAAAGAAAAAGCAAAGATAGAAGACGGTTTCGAATCGAACGTAACGGTTTCGTGGGATGGCAATAAGGCATCCTTGACGGGATTGGACAATGGTAAATACGTTGCTTCGAACAAAGCGTATGAATTCGCAAACGATGAAGTTTTGGTATTTGAAACGACGTTTGTGACGAACAGCGTTTGGTCGTCGCCCGTTGCTGGTAATAAACTTTCCTTCGTTTACGGTGCGGACAGCAAAGAAGCATTGACGACGAGCACGAATAGACACTCTACCACGCAACCTAACTTTATTTGCTATGGCGGCGCGGATCAAACGTATACGTGGACGGACGCTACGCAATTTGGTGGCGACGGTCAAGGTGACGGTTCTCAAGACGGTTCCGGTTGGATTAACCTTCCTGCGCCCGCGGGTACCATTACTTATTACGTACACGCAGATGGCGGCACGGATCTTTACGTGAATGGCGTACGCAACGGCTACATTCTTGGTACGGCAAAAGATGGTCTTGTCACCGACGCTCTTGCGCAAAAGTGGAACAACACCGCAGCGGATAGAAACGGTTATCTTGGCTGGGTTTCCACGGGTACGGGCGCAATCGATATGTCCTATACTTCCTTGAAAGTAGGTAAAACGAGCGAATTCGCAGTAGGCGAAGGTGCTCCTGGCGAAATTACTTGGCTTGCAGCGCACGAAAATCCTTATCCCCAAGCTCCCGAAACGACGGTGAGCGGTATGCTTGTTAACAATTGTGAAGGGGAAGCAGGCTACTGGTTTGGTACGAACGGCACGAGAGAAAGCGTTACGTACGTTAAATCGGAAGGTGAAGGTTCGTATAAACTTGTATTGAACGCATACAGCTATATGACCCCGTTGCTTGTTGATTATGCCGCAGGCGCCGCAGTATTGACGGAAGAACAATTCCTTGCATACGACGGCGTATATATGGAAATCTACAACCCCGGTGAAACGGTAAACCTTTTCTTGTACAGTACGCTTGCGCAACAATTGGAAAACGGTTGGAACCAAGTTTCCATTCCCATGGAAACGATTGTAGAACAACTTGAACTTAGTAAAGCGGCTCGTGAAAACGATCCTACTTGCCCGCTTCAATTTGAAGGTGGTCAATTCTTCTTATCCGTAGGTGCTGCTTGCGAACTTTACGTTGACAACATCATGCTTCTTGGCGGTGGTGACGTAGGCGGTGATACGCCCGAAGTTGGCGGTGGTGAAATCAACCCCGAAGCGTTCCAAAGCTTTGAAACGGTTAAGATGAACGTTGCTGCTGGTGTAGAAAGTGTTGACGTCTCTACCAACCACGTGACGGAAGGTAACTATTCCAACAAACTTACGACGAATCAACAATGGTTTGAAATCCAAGTGAATTTGGATTCGATGGAATTTGGCGAACACAATGCAGTTGCATTTGACTTCTACGTAGAAAACTCGACGTTGTCCTTGTTGCACTATTTTGGCGCTGAACACAAGGAATACGCTGGTAAGAGCGGTACGTGGATTTTGGATAAAGAAACGTTTAACGCATTGCTTTCGGGCAACACGTTCGTTGTGACGGCTTCCTCGTCCACCTTGGGCGTTGACGTTATTTATTTCGACAACTTCCGTCCCGTTACGATTGACATCAGCGGTGGCGAAGGCGGCGATACGCCCGAAGTTCCCGATACTCCCGACACGCCAGATGTAGGTGGTGACGAAAACACGGACGGCACGTTGTTGCAAGGCTTTGAAAGTGTTGTAATTTCGACGGGTACGACGGGTGTTGCCTCCATAGAAACATCTACCAGTCACGTGACGCAAGGTACGTATTCCAACAAGGTAGCGACGAACAACCAATGGTTTGAAATTCACATCCGTATTGATGGCACGATTTCTACCGAATATGATTCGATTGCGCTTGACTTCTACGTGGAAAACGGTAAGCTTCATTATTTTGATGGGGTAGAGCACGTTTCGCTTCAAGCTCAAAGCGGTACGTTCTATTTCCCTCATACCGTAGCAAGCACGGGCAATTTCGTTATGGTATTCGTTGCAACTTCGGTCACGGACATTTATTTCGATAACTTGCGTCTTGCAAACGATCCTAACGTAGGTGGTGGCGGTGACGATAGTGGCGACGTTGGTGGTGAAGATATCGAAATCACCGGTACGACGCAATACACCAAGTTTGATTCCAACACGTTGAGCGGTTGGGAAAAGACTTCTTCGGCAGTTTCTATCGGCAATGGCGAATTGACGTTCACCGACGGTGGTACGTTGGTATCGACGGGTACTTATAAAAACTTTATCTTAGAATACGATTTGACGATCACCAACAAGAACGAAGGCGCATGGATTCCTATCGCATCGATTGCTGTCAACAATACGAGCTATTCGGTAGATTTACAAAAATCCATCGTATTTAACGCTTGGGGTGCTGTATATGGCTACAACCTTGCGTTCAATCCTTATGCGGCTGGCTTGTTCGTTTATGAGAACACGTCCGCTCCTACTGCACACGTAAAACTCGAAGCGCAAGAAGGCAAATTGACGTTGACGCTTACGATCAACGGGCTTGCAAGCACGACTGTTCTTTGCTCGGGTGTAAATACGGCTGGTAAAGTTGCAATTACGGCGTGCGCAGGTTCGACGATTAAGATTGACAACCTTGTTCTTATCAACTCCGACGAATATGCGAATTACGACGTAACGCAAATTATCCTTGCAAACGGCTCGGCACAAATCAACGCAGGTGAAACGATTACGGGCAACTTGCTCAACGATTTGAGAGAATCTGCAGCAGCGCAAGGCATCGACATTACTAACAAACTTGTCACGTTCCGTTCCAAGACCGACGGTTTCTTCATCAACTCTACGACGGGTGAATGGGAATACACGGCTGGTATGTACAACGGCGGCTACTTGCTCGATTACGTGATTACGATTCAAGACCTTGTTTTGGACGGTTGGGTATATCCCCTTGGCGAAAAGGGTACTTACACGATTGAGGGCAACATAGCTGTTGACGTCATGGGTGGTAAAGATCCTGGCGAAGGCGGTGGCGGTGGCGCTGGCGATACGGCGTACATGCCCGAAGTTGTTGGTGAAAACACGGCGGCACACACGATGGGTGCGATCCAAGACGTTTCCTTCATCATCGACACCAAGACGTACACAATTATCAGCATCACGCTTTTGACGGATAAGGGCGAAGAAAACGTTAAGTCCGCGGCTTACACGCTTACCGAAGTTGCTGAAGGCATGAAAGTGACCTTTAAGGGCGACTTCATGGCACTCTTGTCTGAAAAGACGCACGAATTCAAGATTACTACCGCAAAAGGCTCGGCAACCGTATCCGTGGTTGTTACGTCGTTGAAAGCTCCCGTTCTTTCGGGTGACACGACGGCAACGATGACGAAGTATTCGGAAACGAATGCAGTGTTCACACTTGATACGGACGGCTTGGAAATCCTTACGGTTCTCCGTCTTGGTACGCAACTTGCACTCAACGATCAAGCTTACAGCTTCGTTGACAACACCTTGACGATCAACAAGGAATACCTTGCAACGTTGGCAGCTGATACGTACACCTTCGTAATCTATACGGAAGGCGGTGACGTAAGCGTATCCATCACGATTAACCCCGTTGACGAACCTATCGTTGTAGGCGACGATACACTTGTATTTGAACAAGGCTCGAACGAAGACGTAGTATTCGATATCGAATTCTTCGGCGAAGCAGTTATCCAAGTTGTACGTGAAGGCGCAACGAAAGCGCTCAACGAAAACGCTTATGAATATGACGTAGACGCATGCACGTTTACGTTTAAGGCAGAATACTTGCTCACGCTTACCGATGACGTGAACTTGTTTATCATCTCCACGCGTGGTGGTGACGTTTACGTAGCAATCGAACTTGGCGCAGCGCAAGCACCTTCTATCAGCGGTACGGCGAGCAAGTCGGTAACCGTTGGTAGCAAGACGAACGTAACGTTCAGCATTGACACGGCAAACATGGAAATTCTTTCCATCGTTCGTGACGGCGCGGCTAATGGCTTGTCCAACAACGCGTTCACCTATGCTGACGGCACGTTGACAATCCTTGGCGATTACGTAGCATTGCTTCCCGTAGGCAATAACGAATTCACCTTGGAAACGATTGGTGGCACGGTAGAATTCACCATCGTAGTAACGGCAATCAAATTGTCCGCTCCCGTAGTTACGCTTAACGAAAACGTAGCAAGCTGGACGGAAATCGACGGCGCAACCGCATACGTTTATAAGATCAACGGCGGCGCTGAACAAACGGCTAACGGACTTTCCGTAACGCTCACGCCTGGTCAATCTGTTGTAGTGAAAGCAGTAGGCGACGGCGCAACGACGAGCGATAGTGACTGGTCGAACGCAGTTACGTATAGCCTAATTCCTCAACTTACCGCTCCCGTAGTCACGCTTAACGGCAACGTAGCAAGCTGGGCTGCAGTAAACGGTGCAGTAAGCTACACCTACTCGATTAACGGCAATGAACAAACGACGACGGAACTTTCCGTAACGTTGCAAGTTGGCGAATCTTTGAAAGTAAAAGCAAACGGCAATAACTCGACGACGAGTGATAGTAACTGGTCGAACGTGGTAACGCTCAGCGCAAACAAGTTGGCGGCTCCCGTTGTGACGATTGACGGCTACGTAGCAAGCTGGACGGCAGTTGACGGCGCAAGCTCGTACGTATATAAACTCAACGGCAACGAACAAACGACGACGGCTCTTACCGTTACGTTGGAATTCGGCGACGTGCTTCAAGTGAAGGCAGTAGGCGGCAGCGCGCTCCTTCTCGATAGCGACTGGTCGAACGTTGTAATGTGCATTGAAATGCCCGAAGTTGACGAAGACGACGATTTGCTTGTAGAAGAAGACGACAACATCGGCGGCGACGAATCGGACGACTTCTTCACGGAAGAATTGCCTGAAGAAGAACCTACCGAACCTGAAACCCCTGAAGAACAACCCAGCGGCGACGGCTCTTCGTATGAAGAAGCGTTCACGGGTTCTGTAAAACCCAGCAAAGATGCGTACGATAAGTACATGGCTGGTCTTGCGGCAGGTGGTCAAGTTAGTGACGGTTGCAACGGTTCGCTTTCCGTATTGGCAGGATTGCCTATGGTAGGTCTTGTTGCTTGGTTTATTCGCAAAAAGAAAGAAGACTAAAGAACTTTCGATACATTGCCGAATAAATAGGCGATGAGAAATAAGAAAAAAGGAGCAAAGCTTTATGAAAAATTCAAGAACGGAAAAAATCGTGCTTTGGATAACGTTTGTAGTATTCGGACTTTATTCCATTAGCTTATTGTATCCCGTTTTTTGGTTGATTTTGAACTCTTTAAAGGAAACGCAAGAGTTTGGTGCTAACGCCTTCGGTTTACCTAAGGCAGCATATTTCCAAAACTACACGGATGCGTTTGCCCTTACTGTAGGCAGAACGAAAATTCTCGGTATGTTCGTAAACAGCGTCATCCTCGTTGCAGGATGTACGCTGGTGAGCGTATTCATGCCGACGATTACCGGTTACGTGGTATCTAAATTCGAATTCCCTGGACGTAAACTTTTGTACGGCGTTGCAATTTCGTCCATGTTGATTCCCGCCGTTGGTACCTTGACGGCAACCTATCAATTGATGGTTGACTTGCATTTGTATAACACGTACATAGGTGTAATCATTATGGCGAGTGGTGGCTTCGGCTTCAACTTCGTAATGGTGTACGGTTTCTTCAAGAGTATCTCGAAAACGTACGCTGAAGCGGCGATGTTGGACGGCGCAGGGGAATACACGATTTTCTTCCGCGTTATGTTGCCTCAAGTTAAACCCTCGTTGATTGCAATCGGTATTATCGCTGCCATCAACTATTGGAACGATTACTTCACACCCTATATGTACTTGCGTCAACACCCGACGATCGCAGTTGGTTTGCAAAAGATCGTTGACAAGGTACAATCGAACAACACGTGGCCGCAACTCTTTGCAATCATGTTGATTTCGATTGTTCCTCCCGTTGCTATCTTCGTTGCTTTCCAAAAGACGATTATGGAAAATACGGTTGCTGGCGGCTTGAAGGGCTAATCTAAAGGAAAGGAGTGATTATTATGAAAGAACAGAAACGTGCGTGGTACACGCGCATCAACAAGAAGAAAACGGGCGCAATGCTTTTGGCATTGTGTATGCTCGGTTCTGTCGTTGGCTGTAATTCCAGCAGCTTTTTCACCGACGATTTGTCCTCCTACAATGGTGGCGTAAACGGTGATAGTTCTCTTTCCGATTACGAAACGGGACTTGGTGGCGGCTCTAATAGTGGCGCTACGACGGAAGATTACGAAGACAAAGACATCATCTCGGGCGGCTCGTCTTCGGGCTCGCCTGAGGATTACGAAACGGAAACGCCTAACTTCGGTGAAGACCAAACGCCTACGGGTGGTTGGGACGACTATATCGGTGAAGAAGAAGAGGGCGCAAACATGCCTTCCGATTTGAACAATGACCCTTATAGAACGAATGGCGGTTATTCGTATTTCTATCATTACCAACACAGCCCTACGACGATGCCTATCGCGGCTTGGTCGTCGCCTCCTCCTAATACGAAGACGAACATTGGTAACTTCCCTACCAACCAAATTACGCTTGAAAACTACCAAAAAGTGGCGGATGCAGGTTTCAACACCGTTTACGGCTTGTATGAAACGTTGCACGGCGTAATCGACGTCGATAAGACGAACGTTACCAACGCATTGAAATATGCAAAACAAACGGGGCTTGTTTACTACGTAAAAGATAGCTCGGTTGTAGGTAACTTGACCGACTATGGTACGGATGCTCTTAACAACTATTACAGCTGGTACATGAACAAGGACGCTTATGGTGGTACGCTTGTAAAAGACGAACCTGGTATGGGTAGCCACACCAGTCCCTTCGAAGAATTCAAGACCGCAAACGCATCTTGGAAACAATCGAAGTATGGTAAGACGAAGAACTTCCTTATCAATAACTTGCCCGCATACGCATCGGCAGCGCAACTTTACTACGATGCAGGTAGCACGGCAACGAGCGCTCCCGTAGACTATTCGGGCGCAAATTGGGGTCAATTCGTTAAGGCATACGTTGAAAACGTTGCACCTATGTCCTACTCGTACGACTTCTATCCTTTCCGTGGTGGTAGCGCGCAATTTAAGAACTACTACCTCAGCTTGAGTGAAGCGAGAAAGTATGCAGCTGAAGGCAACGTACCTTTCTGGGTATTCTGCCAAGTAGGTTATTTCAACGTTGCACAAAACCTTACGTATGCACAAACGGCAATCCAAGTATCGACGTCGCTTGCTTATGGTGCAAAGGGCGTACAATGGTTCAACTATTGGCATCCGTTGGAATTCTCGGCAAGCTTCACGTCTGGGCTCGTTGACCACTTCGGTGTAAAGACCATTTACTATCCGATGGTTCAAAAGATCAACCAACACATTGCAGCAGTTGACGATGTATTGATGCAATGTAAGAACGTTGGTGTTATCCAAATTGGTAGCTCCTACGATACGATTCCCGCAGCAGACAAACTTGGCGTTTACGGACATTTGTCGAGCACGAGCGGTTCGCAAGGTGACGCGCTTATTGGTTGCTTCGAATATAGAAACACGGGCAAATCCGTTTACTATATCGCATCCAACAGCTTCACGGCTGACGCAGCAGTTAACTTGTCGTTCAATGGTTCGTATAACGTGACGACGGTAAAGGGAACGACGACGATGGAATATGCTAATAGAAATAGCATTACTATCAACGTTCCTGCTGGCGACGGCGTATTGGTAGTTGTAGGCTAATAACCGAAAGGAGAAAGTGGATGAATAAACATAAATCGAATAAAATACTTTTATGGTTGACGACGAGCGCGCTTGCCGTAGGCTTTGCCGTGGCGGCGTTGCCCTCGAATCTCGAAGATAACCTTACTGCTTCCGCGGCAACCGCGGAAGTAGTTGGAACTACCTTCTCGGACGACTTCTCTAAATATGACAGCTATGGTCAAGCAGGTAAAATCGGCGGTGTACGTACGACGTCGGGTGTAGGCTGGACGAACCAATGGTTCGACGGCGTAGGCGACGGCAATTACGACTCCAACTGTACGAGCGAATACGCATCGATTACGACTGATCCTGCTGATTCCACCAACCAAGTGTTGTACTTGAACACGAATAAGAACAACAACTCGTTCTTCTATCTCACGCCGACGAAAGACGGCAGTCCTTTGGTATTGAAGAACTACGAAATCTCCTTCAAATTCAAGATTTCGCCGACGACGCAATCGGAAAACAGAAGAGAAGCTGCTCCTTGGTTTGGTACGTTGAACAGAAAGACGATTACGGGCGACGACAGCTTCGTTCCCGGTGACGGTCGTTATAACGGTACGAACAGCCTTATGACAGCGCTTCGTGCAGGTGTAAGACCTGGCGAAAACTTGTCGGAACCTAATTACTTCTTCTCGTTCTCGCAAAAGTTCATGTACTCGAGTACGTCGGACGTTCCCATGTCGGGCGAAAAGAAAGCGGACGGTTCGCGTGGTCAGTTGGACAACAACGTAAGACCTTCCACCATTTATAACGAATGGCACGCATATAAGTTGGTAATGAATGAAGATTCGTTCGATTTGTACCTTGACGGCAAGCACATGGGTGGTGCGGAACTTGGTACGGCGGCTGGTTTCAACTGCGTTAAAGTTCCCGGTTATATCTCCATTGCGCTTTGCGTTGCGGACATTTACTTGGACGACGTAAACATTAAAGAAATTCTTCCCGAACCCGCAGTAGACGGCGCAAGCAGATTCTCCGTACGTGCGGACAAAGCGGAAGGCAGCAATGCAATTTTCTCGTTTGTAAACACGCAAACGATTTCCAAGATTAAGAAAGGCACGGAAGATTTGGCGGCTGCGCACTATACGTACAGCGGCAACAAATTGACGATTAAAGGTTCGTACCTTAAGACGTTGCCTCTTGGCGAACACACGTTTACGATTACAGCAAACGACGGCTCGAAAGATTATCAAGTAGAAATCGTCATCGAAATTACGAAAGTGCCTGGCGTAGTTGGTGGAAACACCGTGACGGCTGCTGTTGCAACCGCACCTACGGCAACGCTTGAAAACGTTTCGACGATTAAATCTATTAAGAAAGACGGCACGGCGATCAGCGTAAACTCCTATTCCTTCTCGAATAACGTCTTGACGTTTACGGCTTCTTATGCAAGTACGATTGGTAAAGGCACGCACACGTTTGTAATTGATACGGACAACGGCGAATTCACTTTGACGCTCGTTATCAAAGATAAGCCTGCGATCGAAGGCAGCGCAACGATTACGGTAAACCAAGGCGATTCGGCGGCTGTTACGCTTAAAAACGTAGATTCGATCGTTTCCATTACCTATGACGGTACGGCAATCGATCGTAGCAATTACAGCTATGCAAGCGGTGTTTTGACCTTCAACGGCGCATACACGGCAACGCTTGCTACGGGTAAACAATCGCACGTTATCAACACCGACGCAGGTGCGTTGAACGTTGCTTTGTACGTAAAAGCAAACGCAGCGGTTACCAACGTAAACAACTTGATTAAAAAGATCGCTTCTTCCGTTTCCACGAGAGCGGAATACGAAACGGAACTTGCTGATTACACGGCAGCTAAAAACGCGTACGACGCTTTGAGTGCAAGCGCACAAGCGGGCGCAAACAAAGCTGCGTTGGATGCGGGTAAAGCAATGCTTGATGCGTTCAAAGCAAAGATGGACGCTGCTGATGCAGTAGACGCTCAAATCGCAGCACTTCCTACGTCCGTAACGCAAGAAACGTACGACAGCGTAAAAGCTGCTTACGACACGGTAAGAGCGGCTTACAACAATTTGGACGTTGTTACGCAATCGCTCGTGACGAAATTCGCAACCTTGACGGAACTTGCTAACAAGTTGTCGGCAATCGGCGGTGAAGACGTTGCGGCTAATGAAGTTATTGCGTTGATTAACAATATTCAAACGGGCGCAATTACGGACAGCAACTACAGCTTGGTTAAATCTCAAATCGTAGCAGCTGAAACTGCTTACAGCTACTTGTCGGAAAACGGTAAGGCACTTGTAAGCAACTACGCAACCTTGACTTCTCGTCGTGCGGATCTCAACGCATTTGAAGCGAAGTTCGTTCTTGAAGCAAACGAAGTTATCGCATTGATCGACGTAATTCCTACGTCTTGCACAAATCTCGTTGAATACGTTGCTATGAAAGAAGCATATACCGTAGCGAAAAATGCATACGATGCTTTGAATAATGAAGCGAAAGCGCTTGTAAGCAACGTTGCAAAATTGACGTCTGCTGGCAACGTATTGGATAGTTTCGACGTTCCCACGGCTTCGGCTGATGATTACGTTGCTATCAAATCGGGCGAAAACGCAGTTATCGCAACGGAAAACGTTGTTGGTATCATCGAAATCAAACTTGGCAACAACGTTCTTCCTCAAAACGTTTATACGTTTGCAAACAACACGTTGACGATTAAAGCTGGCTATATCGGCACTTTGAGCGATGTTGAAAACACGTTTGCAATCTACGTATCCACGGCTGACGAACCGTTGATTGTGACGGTTGCCCGCACGAGTGCAAGCGTTGTAAACGGTGCGCAAGCATTTGAAAAAGCAACGGGTGGCGACATCACGTTTGAAATTGAAGATGCTACGTCCGTCACGCTTATCAAACGTAAAGACGGCAGTTCCTTCTATAAAGTAGCTGAAGAAAACTACGTTGATGCAATCGCAACGGACGGCACGGTAACCTTGAAAGCTTCCTACTTGGCAAACCGTCAAGCAGGTGCAAACGTATTCGTGATCGTTACGGACAACGGCAACGTTGAAGTTTCGATTGATATTACGGCAACCGTAACGGTAAAACTTACGACGTCGGGCAACGTGACGATTAGCGGCGCTAACACGCAAGAAATCGCACAAGGCACGCAGCAAGATGTAAGCTTCACGCTTAGCGGTGTAGCAAACAATGCGGAAATCAAAATTAAGAGAACGGTTGGCGAAACCACGCAAGTCCTTAACGCTTCCGCTTATACGTACGCTGGCGGCGTGTTGACGCTCAAAGCTGACTTTGTTAAGTCGCTTAAAGCAGGCACGATGGAATTGAGCGTAGAAGTCATCGTAAAAACGAGCGGCACGACGGGTGGAAACAACACGAACACTTCCACCACGCAACCGGAAGAAAGCAAGAAGGGCTGTAAAGGTTCGCTTGGTTTTGCAGGTTCGATGATGGCAGCAGCTGTTGTTGGTACGCTTGCTATGGCAAGAAAAAAGAAAAGAAAGTAATTAACCCTTTCTAAATAAAAAAGAGTTGTCAATTAGACAGCTCTTTTTTTGTTGCCCATTTGTAAACATACTACGTTGGACGAGCGCATACAATAGGATAGTTGTGTTTTGCGGGAGGGGTTTATGCGCTTAAAAAAGCTTGTAGAAAATTTAGACGTAGAAGTGATAAGTGGGGAAAAAGAGTGGGATAAGGAAATTGATAACCTTGCCTTTGACAGTCGTGACGTAAAGGAAAACTGCCTTTTCTTTTGCTTGGTGGGGGAAAGAAACGACGGACACGATTACGCTATGCTTGCAATCAAACGGGGCGCAGTTGCAATCGTGGTGGAGAAAATCTTGCCGATTAACGTTCCGCAAATCTTGGTGAGAAATTCCCGCAAAGCGCTTTCACAAATCAGCGCCCGCTTTTTCGGTAATCCAAGCGAACGCTTGAAAATTATCGCTATTACGGGCACCAACGGCAAAACGACGACGGCGCATATGCTTTCCTCTATTTTGAACGTAAGCGGTAGAAATACGGGTATCATCGGCACGCTTGGTGTGAAATATAACGGCAAGGAATTTCCTTGCGATTTAACCACGCCCGACCCTATCTTTTTACATAAGACTTTGGCGGAAATGTGGCTGGACGGCATACGGTACGTAGCGATGGAAGTGTCGGCGCATGCGCTTCATTTTCATAAGGTTGACGGCATATCCTTTTGCGCTTGCATCTTTACTAACCTTACGCAAGACCATTTGGATTTCTTTCCTAATATGGGAGCGTACGAAAACGCGAAAAAACGGCTATTTTTCGAGGAAAACTGTCCGCTTGCAATCTTGAACGGCGACGACGAAATGGGACGAAAATGGGGCAAACAACGCCTTGATACGGGCGATGACAAGCAAAAAACTCTTTTCTACGGAATTACCGAGCCCGCCGATGCTTTTGCGGTTGTCACAAAAGAAGATTTGCTTGGCACAACTTGCCTTCTCAATATCAATGACGAGATATGCCCCGTGCGCTTGTCGATGGCGGGTTTGCACAACGTTTACAACGCCTTGGCGGCCGCAACTTGCGCAATGGCGCTTGGGGTGGAAGCGTGCGCCGTGGGGAAAGGCTTAACGCTTTTAGGCGGTGTACGTGGTCGCTTAGAGTGGTCGGCAAACTATGACGGAGCGGAAATCTTCGTGGATTTTGCACACACGCCCGACGGGCTTGAAAAATCTCTGCAAACTCTTCGTTTACATTGTAAAGGGAAATTGTATTGCGTGTTTGGTTGCGGTGGTAATCGTGATAAGAGCAAGCGTCCCATTATGGGGGAAAGGGCGGCAAGAAATTGTGATTTTGCTATTTTAACGTCCGACAATCCCCGCTTTGAAGATCCACTTGATATATTGTCGGCAATAGAAAAGGGGTATCGTAAAGTGTCGAATAAATACGTTATCGTGCCCGATAGAGAACGGGCAATCGAATACGCTATCGAACATTTGAAAGAAAACGACGTGTTGCTTGTGGCGGGCAAAGGCGGCGAATGCTATCAAGAAATTATGGGTATAAAATACGATTTTGACGACAATGATATTATTGCAAAAATAATAAAGAGAAAGGATATTTGTCCCTTTTAAGTTCGGTTTGGTGACGTGATGAAAAATTGTTTGTTGGCGCTGTTGACGTCGTTTATCTTGTCGTTGATTTTTTGTAAAATTCTTATCCCACTTCTTCGTAAATGGAAAGCAGGGCAAAACATTTTATCGTACGTAAAGGAACATAAAAGCAAAAGCGGTACGCCCACGATGGGCGGGCTTGCGTTTGTGCTTGCCACCATTGCTACAAGCGCTTTCTTTTTGGAAATACGAGATACGGGTGTTGTGCTTGCTATCATCGTTTCACTTGCGTATATGTTGGTGGGGCTGTTGGACGACACGTTAAAGAAAAAACATAAAGAAAATTTAGGGTTGAAAGCATGGCAAAAATTTTCCTTTCAAACGCTCGTTGCAATCATGGTAGGGCTATTTTGCGTAAAAAACGGTTTAACAAAGTGGTTTTTGCCCTTTACAAAAATACGTTTTAATTTGGGGATTTGGGTATTCCCGCTCATTGTTTTCACCTTTTTAGCAAGCGTAAATGCCGTCAATTTAACGGACGGGCTGGACGGTTTGGCTGCGGGCGTAAGCGTGCCTTTTTTTGCGGGGCTTGGCATAATCGTTATGCTTGAAGGCGTGGGGGAAGGGTATAGCGTGCTTGCCTTTGCGTTGGCGGGCTCGCTGCTTGCTTATTTAATTTTCAATTCTTCGCCCGCTTCCGTTTTTATGGGTGACACGGGCTCGCTTGCTATCGGCGGGTTTGTGTCGTGCATAGCTTGTTTTACGGGCAATGCTTTGTACATTCTCATTATCGGTTTTCCGTTTGTGCTTTCCGTCATATCCGTCGTTCTTCAAGTCATATACTATAAAGCAACGGGCGGGAAAAGAATTTTCTTAATGTCGCCTATTCATCATCACTTCCAACAAAAAGGATATTCGGAAACGAAAATAGCCTATTCCTACGCCACGATAACGGCGGTTTTGGCGATAGCTTGTATTCTTGCGCTGGTGTGGTAATAAGGAGGAAATATGTATCCCAAACAACAATCGTTTTTAGTTTTAGGAATGTCCAAATCGGGCTATTCGGCGGCGAAATACTTGCTTTCAAAAGGTGCTAAAACGTACGTGTATGACGAACTTGACGGAGCAAGAATTAAAGAAAATATCGAAGAACTTGTCAAAATCGGCGCAAAATGCGTGGATAAAGAGGATTTATTCGCCTTGGCGGATAGCTGTGATGCGCTTGTGTTAAGCCCCGGTATTCCCATAGACCATCCTTTGGCGGTGGCTTTTAAGCGAAAGGGGAAGGGCGTGATAGGCGAAACGGAGTTGGCGGCTCGAGTATTAAAAAGCCAAGTGGTTGCCGTGACGGGCACCAACGGCAAAACGACCACCGTTTCCTTGATTGAGAAAATTTTGCAAACGGGCGGGTTTGGGGCGTACGCTTGCGGGAATATCGGCACGCCGCTTATTGATTTTTCTTCGCTTGGCGAAAACGACGTTGCCGTGGCGGAAATTTCAAGTTTCCAACTTGAAACGCTCAACTCGCTTGTTCCGCACGTGGGCGTTGTTTTGAATATCACGGAAGATCATCTCAACCGCCATTACAGCATGGAAAATTACACGTTTTTGAAACGAAAATTGCTCAAAAATTCCACGCCAACCGAATATGCCGTGCTCAATTACGATGACGTGATTGTCCGTTCTTTTTCTGAAAAAACAAAGGCAAAAGTCATTTGGTTTTCCGTGCGGGAAAGAGTTGCAGGGGCGTACTTTGAAAGCGGAAATTTATATTTTGGCGAGGAGAAAATTATCGAGGCAAACGAGCTGTTTTCTAACGGTTTACATAATATCCAAAACGTCTTGGCGGCAATCGCAACCGCTAAAATTATGCAAGTGCCAACGGCGCAAATCGTTGCAGCATTGCGCGATTTTCGCGGGATAAAACATCGCATTGAAAAGATATGCGAAGTGGACGGTGTGACGTATATTGACGATTCTAAGGGTACGAACGTGGACGCAACTTTGCACGCTTTGCAAGCGGTACAAGGGGAAAAGATACTCTTGCTCGGCGGGAAAAATAAAGGGTATGATTATACGAAACTCTTTGAAAAATTAAAGGAAACGCAAGTGGTGCACGCCGTTCTTTACGGCGAAAATCGGTTTGAGCTTCTAAAATGCGCAAGAGTGCAAGGGATAGAAAATTTAACGATTTGTCAATCTTTTTACTTGGCTGTGCCCGTTGCACAAATGCTTGCAAAAAGCGGTCAAACGGTCCTTTTAAGCCCCGCAAGTGCGAGTTTTGACGAGTTTATAAGTTATGAAGAAAGAGGTGACGCCTTTGCACAAATCGTCAAATTGCAACAAACAAGCCAACCCATGGGTGGCGCGAACGACGAAATTGCCGAAACGGAATACGACGACGGCGGTTTTGCCGTCAGCGTGGCGGGCGGGGGAAGTTGCGACGAAATTGAATAACAGGGAAAGGGTAAAAGGGGATATTTCCATTTTAATCTTGACGGCGCTATTATCGGCGTTTGGGGTTTTGGCTGTGTATTCGGCAAGCGGATACGTGGCGAAAACGCAGTATGGCGACGAGTGGTATTTTGTAAAAAAACAACTGTTCGGGCTTATCGTTGGGTTGGTGGCGATGCTGCTTTGCGCTCGCTTTAATTACGAGAAGTTAAAGGGCAAACGCATACGATACGTTGCGCTTATCGTGCCGATAATTTTGCTTGCTTTGGTGTTTGTTCCAGGGGTGGGCAAAAGCAATTACGGCGCAACGAGATGGATAGGAATAGGCGGTTTTACTATTCAACCGTCCGAACTTGCGAAGTACGGTTTCGTTATCTTTTCTGCTGCGTATATGTCCGAAAATATGGCTAAAATGCGTACGTTTCGGGGGATATTGCCTATTTTAGGCGTGGGCGGGGCAATTTGTTTGCTTATTATTCTAGAGCCGAATATGTCCGTCACCATGTGCGTTGCGCTGCTCATGCTTGCTATGCTGTTTTTAGGCGGCATGAAAATCAAGCACTTTATCTTGATATTTTTGCCCGCACTTCTTGCCGTGCCTTTACTCATTATTGCCGAGCCGTATAGGCTATTGCGCTTGTCCGCATTTTTAGATCCTTGGAAATCGCCTAAAGGGGAAGGATATCAACTTATACAATCGTTGTATGCGCTTGGCAACGGCGGTTGGTTTGGTACGGGGCTTTTCAAATCTCGTCAAAAGTATCGTTTTTTACCCTTTGCGGAAAGTGATTTTATTTTGTCGATTATCGGCGAGGAATTTGGAATAGTTGGCATATTCGTCTTGTTTTCTATTTGTGCGCTTTTGATTTATCGTGGAATTTGCGTAGCAAAACGTGCAGACGATTTTTTCTCGTTTTTACTCGCAAGCGGTATTACGCTTGTTTACGGGATACAAACTATTATCAACGCGCTCGTCGTCAGCGGCAGTATTCCGCCAACGGGTTTGCCTCTTCCTTTGATAAGCTCGGGCAATACGTCGCTCATTATCACGATGTCGTCAATGGGTATTTTATATTCCATTTCAAAACGTAGCGCAAGAAAGCAAGGAGAGCCGCTTCGTAGAACAAACACTCGAAAAGTTTCATACAATAAAGCATAAGGAGTTTTATCGTATGGATAAATATGTTATCGACGGCGGTGAAAAATTATACGGCTCTATACAAATGCAAAGCGCCAAAAATTCCGTTTTGCCCTTGCTTGCCGCTTCAATTTTAACCGATGAACAAGTAAAAATAAGAAGCGTCCCGACTATCGTTGACGTTGAAAATATGTTTCGTATTTTAAGCGAGCTCGGTTGCAATATTAAAAGGCAAAAAGATTGCGCCGTAATCGACAGTTCCAACGCAGTTTCTCACGAAATCCCCGCACGGCTTACGAAGGAACTGCGTTCTTCCGTTTTTATGCTCGGCTCGGTGCTCACTCGCTTTGGCAAAGCCAAAATTTCCTATCCGGGCGGTTGCGATATCGGGCTTCGTCCTATCGATTTGCACTTATCGGGGCTTAAACGGCTAGGCGTGAAGATAGTGGAAGAGGGCGGGTATATCGAGTGCACGGCGGAAAATCTTTTCGGCGCGGATATCATGCTTGATTTTCCAAGCGTGGGCGCAACGGAAAATATTATTCTTGCGGCTGTGAAAGCGCAAGGGCGTACGGTAATACGAAACGCCGCCAAAGAGCCCGAAATCGTCGATTTGCAAAACTTTCTCAACGCTATGGGCGCAAAAGTCCGTGGGGCGGGCGGTGGTACGGTGGTTGTAGAAGGTGTGAAAAAGCTGCGCGGCGTAGATTATTTGCCTCTTGGCGATAGGATAGAAGCAGGTACGTACCTGATTGCAACGGCAAGTTGCGGGGGCGAAATTGAAACGATAGGGGTGCGAGGGGAAAATATTGCGGCTCTTTTGCATAAATTGCGTGAAAACGGTTGCAAAATACATACGAATAATGATAAAATACTATTAAGGAGCAACGGACAGCTTCAAGCCGTGCCCCTTGTGGAAACAATGCCCTTCCCAGGTTTCCCTACCGATTTGCAAGCGCAGTATGCAGCGCTTTCCACGTCGGCAAAAGGCACGACGCTTATCGTGGAAAATTTGTTTGAAACGAGATATAAATACGTTGCCGAATTAAAGCGCATGGGCGCGGATATTTCCGTACGAGATAGATCGGCGGTTATTCGTGGCGTTGAAAAATTGCACGGCGCAAAAGTCGTTGCGGGCGATTTGCGTGGTGGTGCGGCGCTCGTTGTTGCCGCTTTGCGTGCGGAAGGTCAAAGCGAAGTGGTGGAACTCTCGCATATCGATAGAGGGTACGCCGATTTTGAGTATAAATTAAAAAGATTGGGCGCAAAAATTCGCCGAGTGCGGATATAGCGTATAAGCGCTTGACAAATAAGCAAAACTACCAAAGAGGACGACTATGAAAGGAAAGAAATGGCTGATTATCCTATTGACGGTGCTCGTATTTTTATCGGGTGCCGTTCTTGGCGTGTCTTCGGTGTATCGCATAGATGACGTTTTGGTAGAAAGCAAAACGCTTTCCAAAGAAGCGGAAGTGGAAGCAATTGCTTTGCAAAAACGCTTAGCGGAAGCGTATCATAAGAAGTTTACGCCCTTTGCAAAAGAAGATGCTGCGTATGACGTTGTAGAAGAATTCCCGTATTTTATTATTACGTCCGTAGAAAAGGCGTACCCCGATAGATTGATCGTTCACGTTCAAGAAGACGAAGAAGTTTATGCAGTTGCTTGCGCGGACGGGGTGAATTATTATATCATTAATCGTGAAGGCACGGTGCTTGGGATAAGAGATAATTATTCCAACCGCTCGGACGAAACGGGCGAGGCGAAAAACGTGCTTTTGACGGGCTTGACGGTGACGGGCGAAAAAGGGGAAAAAGTGACGGGCGACGATTCGCTTTCGTATATGTTTGCCTTTTGCTCGAAGGCGGACGAAGCGTTGCAAGGCATTCGCCGCAATATCAAATCGGTAGAGAAAATCCAAAGGGGTGTTTCAGCAAACACCGTGACGTTGAAACTCACCACGCTGGAAGGTGTGGCGATTTACGTAGATACGCCCTCACAAAGGGCGGAAGAAAAAGCGGTTGCCGCTATCAACGCATATTTGTCGCTCTCGGACGGAGAACGCACCCGTGGCATGATTGCCGTTGCGGAAGTGGACGGTGCGATTAAGGCGGTGCATTCGGATAAAGACGTCTTTGATAAGGCAGAATAAAAACTATGTTTTTAATGAAATAAAAGAAACACGCCGATAAGCGTGTTTTTTTTCGACTATTTTCTTTCATACCATTGACAATGAAGAAATAATCGTGTATAATGAAACTATGTTTATGTAAATAAACGGAATTACGCAAAGGGGAAGAAGACTATGAGAAACGAATGTGTCGCTATCTTGGACGTACGCTCGTATGAAGTGACCTTTTTTCTCGGCTTGAAAGGCGTGAACGACACCTTCGTTTTTTCCGGCTCGCATACGGAAAAATTCGACGGCATTTCCACGGATGGCTTTTTGAGTGTTGAGTCTTTTCGTCGTGCGGTAGTTGCGGCTATCACGTCCGTTAGACAAAACTATGAAGGCATTATCGGTGAAATCTTTGTGGGTGTGCCTTCCGCATTTTTGTCGGTGGCAACGAAAGGGCATACGTTGTCTTTCCCGTCCAAACGCAAAATTTCCGCGCAAGACGTGGATGCGCTGTATGAAAGCGGCTTGAACGAATTGCTCGCAACCGAGCCTTGTATCCGTCACTCGGATATGTATTTTTCCTTAAACGACAACCGTAAATATTTCAACGCAAAAGACGTGTACGGCGTGCCGACCACCATGTTGCAAGGTGCGCTTTGCTACTATTTTGTATCGGACGAGTTTTACGACGTGGCAACAAGACTTTTGAACGATTTGGAATTCCAAAACGTACGCTTTTTGCCCACCGACTTGGCGCAAGCGTTGTACTTATTGCCTGAAAAGAGAAGAGAAGGTTATGCTTCCATGCTCGATATCGGCTTTTTGACAAGCTCGATTTCCGTGGTGTACGGCAATGGTATCGTGCGTGAAGAAACGTTCAACGGCGGCGTGGGTACGATTTTGATTGCTCTTATGCAAACGTTTGACGTAGACTTTGAAATGGCGGAAGAAATTTTACGCAGCGCAAACGTTTCGGGCGGGGGAGTTCCCAAAGACCTTATTTGGACGAGTGAACAAGGGGACGTAAGCTTGCCCGTGCAAGCCATCAACGACACAATTAAATGTGCGCTTGACGAGCTGTGTGAAGACGTAGAAAACTTTTTTGATAAATATTACCGTGAAAAATATGAAACGGTGTTTGCAGTCAATCCTATCAGCGTGACGGGCGAAGGAGTAGGCTGTATTGCGGGCGTAGCTGAGCACGTTTCCAAACGGCTTAACCGTTTGACGGAAATCATCGCGCCCGACTTGCCCTATTACGACAAGCCCAGCTTTTCGTCGAAAATCGCCTTACTAAATATGGCAGTGGGCGACGTAAAGAAGCGCAGTTGGATTCAAAGATTATTCAATATCGGAGGAAGTAAAAAATAATGGATATGTATAACGAAAGCGAAAACATCTTCGGTTATGGCGTAGAAACGCCTTCGCCTTTGGACGCACCTAATAACCTTTCGGGCGTTGCAAAAATTAAAGTTGTAGGCGTTGGCGGTGCTGGTAATAACGCAGTTGATAGATTGATAGAATCGGGCTTGCAAAGTGCGGAATATATCGTTGTAAACACGGATAACCAAGCACTTGCACGCTCCAAGGCAACTAACCGTATCCAAATCGGCGTAAAACTCACCAAAGGTCTTGGTGCGGGCGCTGATCCTACGGTAGGTAAAGCGGCGGCGGAAGAAAACAAAGAAGCTATCCAAGAAGCGTTGAAGAACACCGATTTGTTGTTCATCACGGCTGGTATGGGCGGTGGTACGGGTACGGGTGCTGCGCCCGTCATTGCAAAAATTGCAAAGGAAATGAAAATTTTGACGGTTGCCGTTGTCACGTTGCCCTTCAACTTTGAAGCTAAACGTAGAATGGACAACGCCGTTGCGGGTATTGAAGAACTTCGTAAGTCGGTAGACTCGATTATCACGATTCCCAACGATAAAATCCGTCAAGTCGTTCCTAAAGGAACGTCCTTCTCTGATTCGCTTAAAGTTGCGGACGAAGTGCTTCGTCAAGGTATTCGTGGTATTGCGGAACTTATCGTAAAACCTTCGCTTATCAACCTCGACTTTGCGGACGTTAAGACGACGCTGAAAGGTCGTGGTCTTGCGCACATGGGTATCGGTGTTGCAAAGGGTGAAAAGAGAATTGCAGATGCTGTACGTTGCGCAGTTTGCTCGCCTTTGCTCAACACGACGATTGAAGGCGCAAGCTCGGTTATTTTGAATATTATCGGTGGCAAAGATTTGTCTTTGGACGAAGTCGTTATGGCGGCTGATTTGGTGCGTGGCGTTATCGATTATTCGGCAAACGTAATTTTCGGTGCGTGCATCGACGAAAGTATGTCGGACGAAGTGGAAGTGGTTATTATTGCAACGGGCTTCAATTCCCAACAAAACGGTGGGGTGAGCGAAGCGCAAGACAATTCTTTCCGTCAAGCGTCCTTGCTTTCGCAAAAGCTTGATTCCGTTTCCGCGCAAAACTTTGGCAAGACGGACGAACCCTTCTTCACGGGCGCGCAAGCTGTTCCTACGTATGCACAACCCCAACCTATGCCTTCGTTTGTGCAACCTATTCAACCCGTTCAACCTATCCAATCCGAACAACCGCAAGTTGTTGCACCTTTTGAACCGGACGATCCTATCCCCGAAACGGCGAACAATGAAAACGAACAAACGGATAGAAAACATCGTCCTCGTTTTGTGGATTTCTTTATTAGAAAAAACTCGGATAAATAATTGAACAATTAACCTATAAAAAACGGCGTTTATCGCCGTTTTTTTTCATATTCTTACAAGGTAAAACATACAATAAGATATGTTTTTGAAAGGCTTGGAAGGGATTAAAAAAGTATATTTTATCGGTGTGGGCGGGATAAGCATGAGCGCACTTGCTAAGTATTTATCCACGCAAGGCTACGTGGTGTCGGGCAGCGATGCCGTAAAAAACGAGCAAACGGAAGCGCTTGCGTTTTACGGTATAAAGACGTATATGGGCGTGGACGGTGCGCGTAAAGAGCTGTTAGAAGCCGATTTGGTGGTTTTTACGGATGCTATTACGCCAACGAATGAAGAACTTGTTTTTGCAATAGAACGCAAGAAAAAATTGCTTTCTCGCGCCCAACTTTTATCAATCGTAAGTCAAAACTTTCCCAACGTAATTGCCGTTGCGGGCAGTCACGGTAAAACGACTTGCACGTCCATTTGCGCGCACGCACTAAAATCAGTCGGCGTGCCGTTTACGGCACATATCGGCGGGGAAGATAGCGAGTTTGGCAATTTCTACACAAATGGAAACGAGTATTTTTTAAGCGAAGTTTGCGAATACAAACGCAATCTTCTCAAAATGCAATCGTCCGTTGCGGTAGTGCTTAATATCGACAAGGACCATATGGAGTGTTATCACGGCGAAGACGATTTGATTTCTTGTTTTCGTGAGTATTGTTTGCAAGCAAAAACGGCGTTTGTTTGCGCTGACGATAGGGGCGCAAATAAGCTGGGCGATTTTGCTACGTTTGGCATTGAAAATAACTGTGCGGATTATTTTGCAAAAGATATAAAATTAGGTGGCGACGGGTACAATTTTACGGTAGAAGAGTATGGAAAAGAGCTTTGTCGTTTGCGTTTACAATCGCTTGGCAAGCACAATATTTACAACGCTTTGGCGGCATTTGCAGCCATGCGATATTTTGGGTTTGACGAGCGGGAAATTAAGCGTGGGATAGAAAATTTTCGCTCGGTAAAAAGACGTTTTGAAAAAATCGGCGAATATAACGGCGCAAGGTTTATTTGCGATTATGCACACCATCCACGAGAAATAACGGCAACCATTTCCATGGCGCAAGATACGCAAAAGGGACGGCTTTTTGTCGTTTTTCAACCGCACACCTATTCTCGCACGAAACTCTTATTAAAAGAGTTTATAGAAGTTTTATCAAAAGTTGATAATTTGCTTATTTACAAAACTTTCCCTGCAAGGGAAAAATACGATGAAGAAGGAAGTGCGTTGCACCTTGCTGGCGAAGTGGGCAGCTTGTATGCGGAAAATAATTTGGCGTTAAAAACGTGGATTGATAAGACGGTGAAAGAAGGGGACACCGTGCTATTTTTAGGGGCGGGCGACATTTATTACGTTGCACAATACTTGTGCAAAGGCTTAAAATAAGAAAATATAAATATAACTACGGGCGAAGGGGCGAGAAAATGAAAAAAACTCGTTCAAGCGCCCGTTTTTTTTCTTTCAAACTATTGATAATTGCAAAAAAAAATGTTATAATAATAAGGTATAAACAGGAGGATATTCCTTTGAAAAAGAGAGAAGAAAAACAACAAAAAACTAAAGCAAATAAAACAGAGATGAAATTAGTCACCAAAGAGAGCCTTTGCGCTGTCGGTGCATTGTTTTCGGCGCTCGCTTTTTTGGTGTTGTGCACGAACGAATTGATTTTCGGCGCAGTTATCGGCGCAACGATTTTCGATTTTCTTATCGGCGTTTTCGGGGTTTGTGCCTATCCTTTGTTCCTTGGCGCATTTTACGCTTGCGCTATGGGCTTGTTTGGTAAGCGTTTCATCAAAAATAGAAAGGCAATGACGTTTTTAGTCGTTGGCGCAGTTTGCCTTGCGTTGATTATACATACGGCGGCAACGTTTGCTTGGGAATTGGAAGGCTTCGTTGCAAAATGCTTCAAAGCGCCTAACGCTACGGAAGGTGCAAAAATCACCGTTTGCGGTTGGGTTGGCGCTTTGCTTGTATATGCCTTGATTGCCGCAACCACCAAAGTGGGCGCAATCATCGTTTTGTCGGTATGTACGTTGTTCTTGGGCTATCTTGCATACGTCACTTGGAAAAACGGCGTGCAAGTAAAGGAAAAGAAACAAAAGGTGGCAAAGGAAGCGAAGTACGCTGCACCCGTGGAAATTCCGCTTATGCAAGCAACCGCTTCTTCGCAACCTATGCAACCGATCCAACAAACGCAACCGCAAGCGTTTACGGCGCAAACGCCTACGCATGTGGAAGAACCTACCCCCGTGCAAATGCAAGACAATACGCCTACGGGTTTGGGCAACGTGACCGTCACGCAAACGCCCGCTTTTAGCCTTTCCGACGAAAAGCAAGAAAAGGTTGCGCAAAGCAGTGCATTCTCACCTTTTGGTCGCAGCGAAGCTATGCACAATCCTAACGAGCAAGAAGAATTGAATTTTCAAAACAGCCGAGAATTCCTTTTCGGTTCTACGCCGGCGGAAAATTATAAACGCAATCTTATTTTCGATCCCAACGCAAACGTAAATAAGCGTGCGCCCCAAGATATGGGTACGCCCGTGTTCAATTCGTACACCGATTCTTATCAAAATGCGGTTAATCAACAGCCCGCACGTCCCGCAATGGTATTCACGGATCGTTCGGAACCCAGCCAAACGTATGCGCCCGCGCAAGAAGTTGCGCCCAAGGTAAACGAAACCGTTTCGCCGCTCTATACGTTGGAAACGCCTCAAGAAACAGCTGCTCCCGTATATCCTTCCCGTGAAGACACGAGAGTGGACGAGTTCCTTTCCGTAAGAGAAGAACGCGAAGAATATTCCTTGCGTGAAGAACCGAAGGTGGACGAAACGGAATACCGCCGCCATTCTAACATGGACTTGTTCTCGCCGTCTAACCCCAACATTTTTGGCAACAGCGACAGCGATAGGGCGTTTGCAAGAGAAACCTTTGGCGATAGAGAAAGCATGTTTGATAGGGCGGAAGAAAGAACGCCTATCGAAGAAGAAAGAAACAGCGATAGAGACAGCGGCTTAAACCTTTTCGACGATGAAGACGACGTATATTCGCTTCGTGGTGATTTCGATACGTCGAGAAGATTAGGCGATAGAGATATTTTGGACGAGCCCAAGCAAGTGGAAGAAACCAACCGTTTCAACGAACTTGCAAGCGATTGTTTCTCGGTAAGCAAACCGATTGAAGAAACGCCGCCCGTGGTAAGCACGCCCGTTCAACCGGTGCAACCCACGCCGCCACCCGCTCCGCCTAAACCTCGCATTATCCGTCCTTATGCAAGACCGAGCTTGGACGATTTTGACTGCCGTGACGTTGAGCCGGTGTTAAACCCCGAAGAAGTAGAACTCACCAAGCAAAATATCTTGGAAACGCTTGAAACGTTTAAGGTAAGCGGTGCAACCATCGCATCGACGACGTTCGGTCCTACGGTCACCCGTTATAACGTCACCGTTCCCCGCAACATTCCACCTCAAAAGGTCGTTGCGCTTGATAGATCGATTGCTATTGCATTGTGCTCGAGTGGGGTAAATATCTATCCCAACTATGAAGACGGCGTAGTCAGCATTGAAGTTCCCAACAAGGAAAGACAATTCGTGCAACTTGGCAGTATGCTTTCGGGCGATACGTTCGTCAATGCAAAATCTTCGTCCATCATGTTTGCGATGGGTAAAGATGCGGGCAATAGAAAAGTGTACGGCGATATTTCTAAAATGATTCACATGCTCGTTGCTGGTTCGTCCGGCTCGGGTAAGAGTGTGTTCTTGGGCTCGCTTATTATCAGCTTGATTTATAAGTACTCGCCCGAAGAATTGCGTTTGATTTTGATTGACCCCAAGAAAACGGAATTCGTGTTGTATAACAACCTTCCGCACTTGATGATCAACGAAATTATTACGGAAGCGCCTAAAGCGGTGCAAAGCTTGAACTGGGCTATCGGCGAAATGAACCGTCGCTATGGTTTGTTTGAACAAATGAGCCGTTCTGGGACGTACGTTGTCAACCTTGACCAGTACAATACGCACGTTGAAAAAGCGGAACGCTTGCCTAAGATTGTCATTATCATCGACGAGCTTGCCGATTTGATGCTTGCGGCAAAGAAAGATATCGAAGATAAAATTCAAAACTTGACGCAAAAAGCGCGTGCGGCGGGCATTCATCTTGTCGTTGCAACCCAACGCCCTTCGACGGACGTTATCACGGGCGTTATCAAGAGCAACTTGGCAACCCGTATCGCATTTGCCGTAGCAACGGACGTAGACTCTCGCGTTATTCTCGATCAAACGGGCGCGCAAAAATTGCTTGGTAAAGGCGACTTCTTGTACACCATGCAAGGCATCAACACTCCCGTTCGCGTACAAAGTGCGTTCATTTCAGCGGAAGATTCTCAACGTATCGTCAACTATATCAAATCGCATAACGAAGCCTACTACGATGAAACGGCAACGGCGTATATCAACAACGCACGTGGCGGTGGTGCAAGTGGCGAATCGTTTGGCGATGGCGACGAAGTTGAGCCCGTATATATCGATGCGCTTCGTTTCGTTATCATGAGCAACAGCGCGTCTATTTCCTTGATTCAAAGAAAATGCTCGATAGGCTATAATAAGGCGGGCAAAATCGTAGAATGGATGGAAGAAATGGGCTACATTTCCAGCTTTGAAGGCGCAAAAGCCCGTAAAGTGCTTATTAGCAAAGAAGAATTTGAAAGCAAATACGGCGCATTATAAAAATTATCAAAAAAGTTTATAAAACAGGCATACGGTTGTCATATTATCTATGTTATACTGTATATCGAAGGTGAAAAATGTTATCGAAGAAGTTGTTCGGTGTAATATCGCTTGGTTGCGATAAAAACCGTGTCGATACGGAAAAGCTTTTAGGCTTATTGAAAGACAAAGGCTGTAAGACGACGGACGATTTGTCCAAAGCGCAAATCGTCATCGTCAACACCTGCGCCTTTTTGCAATCGGCAAGAGAAGAAGCGATTGAAACCGTGTTAGAGTGTGCGGATTATAAAAAGGGGAACTTGGAAAAAATAGTTGTGACAGGTTGCCTTCCCCAAAAATTTATCGACGAGCTGTATTTGCCCCTTGATGAGGCGGATGTCTTTTTGGGTATCAGCGATTATGATAAAATTTTTGAAGCGCTTGAAAAATCGTACGCAAGCGGCACTCGTCAAAATTACGTAGGTAAAGGGAAAGACGAATATTCGTTGTCCCGAGTGCTTACGACGGACGAACACGTTGCGTATTTGAAGATTGCGGACGGTTGCTACAACCATTGCACCTATTGTTTAATTCCTAAAATTCGTGGCAAATATCGTTCTTATCCTATGGAAAAGCTGCTTGAAGAAGCGGAAAGCCTTGGCGACATTTCCGAACTTATTTTGGTGGCGCAAGACACGACGAGATACGGCGAAGATTTGTATGGCGAAAACCGTTTCGTGGCGTTGATTAAAGCGCTTTCCAAACTTGACAATATCCAAAAAATTCGCTTGCTCTATTGCTATCCCGACGTGATTAGCGATGCGCTAATTGAAGAAATTGCCACCAACGATAAGGTACTTAAATACGTGGATATTCCATTGCAGCATTCGGAAGATCGAGTTCTTAAACTCATGAATCGAAAGGGCAAGAGAGCGGGATATTTGGCGCTGATTGAAAAATTGCGTGCACGTATTCCCGAAATTGCTATTCGTTCGACGTTTATCAGCGGTTTTCCTACGGAAACGGAAGAAGAATTTGAAAGCATGCTCGATTTTATCAATAGGGCAAAACTTTTCAACTGCGGTTTCTTTGCCTATTCGAGAGAGCCGGATACGGGCGCATATCGCTTAAAAGGGCAAGTGCACCATAAGACGAAACAACGCCGCGTGCGTGCGTTGTACGAGGCGCAAGCAAAGGTTGCAAAAGAAATTATGGACGGTTTCGTTGGCAAGAAGATAGAAGTGCTTTGCGACGGAATTGATTACGACAAAGGCTGTTTTGTGGGTAGAGCGTATTTCAACGCGCCCGACATTGACGGCAAAATATATTTCAACGCCGTAGAGGCAATGCAAGGGGAAAGATACGAAATAGAAATTACCCGTGCGGAAAATTACGATTTGTACGGCAAAACGGAGGATTTTGACTTATGAATTTACCTAATAAAATCTCGCTTGCGAGAATTTGTTTAATACCCGTTTTTGTGGCGGTATTCTTCCTTGACGGGGTGCTTCCTTTTAACTATGGCATTGCGGCAATCATCTTTGCAATTGCGGCGCTCACCGATTTTGTAGACGGCAAAATTGCCCGTAAATATAACTTAGTCACCAACCTTGGCAAATTCCTTGATCCGATTGCGGATAAAGTGCTTATTTCCATTGCAATGATTTTGTTGTTGACGCTGAAAGACGGCTTCTTTGCTTGTATGAACGTTTCCGCAAAAGCCTTGTACGTTTCGACGGTAATTTGCGTTTGTATTATTCTTGCAAGAGAATTGATTATCAGTGCGTTCCGTCAAATTGCAGCAGTTAGCGGGCTTGTTATGGCGGCTGATAAACTTGGCAAATACAAAGCGGCTTGTCAAGATTTTGCCGTGTTCATTTTGATTTTGTCGGTGGACATGTTCGGTTATGCAAGCATTACGGCGGGCAGAGTTTTGGCTTGGATAGGTTTTGCATTGTTTGCGATTGCAACGGTGCTTACGATTATTTCGGGCATTTCGTACGTATTGAAAAATAAGCACGTATTGAAAGAAAATAACTGATAAGGGAATTACGAAAGATATGAAAAATGCGTGCCTTGTTTGGGACAACGATAAAAACAACGCTTTTGAGGAAGGGGTAAAATCGGTTATCTACGCTTTCCGCACGGGCGGTTGTACCTTTGACGAAGTACGCACTTTGATAGAAGCGGACGAAAAGAAGTTTGGCTCGGCTGTTTCGGCTTTGAGAGCTGAGTATAACAACCTTGTCGTGATAACGAGCAAAACGCATTTGTTGTACGCAAAAGCAATTTTGTCATCCTTGATAGGGGAAGAACATTTTCAAGGCACGGCAAGCGGCGTAGGCATTTTCACTACGCAAGAGAAAACGTCGTTTTTGGTGGCGGCATGCGAAGCGGAAAACGGCGTAGGATACGTAAAAAATACTTGCGTGCCGTACTTGGAAAGAAAATATGCTACTCGTCTTGATAGGACGGTAATTCGTGCGGTGGGCGCAAACGAACAACACGTCAAAAACTTGCTTATCAAAGCAAAGGCTATTGACGGGGGAAAGATGCGCTATTTCCACACCCGCAAATTTGACGAGGACGTCATCGAAATTTTGTATGACGAACACGTTTCTAAAAGGGTTGCCGACGACGTGCTGCGTGTGTTTGCGGACGGCTTAGATGAAAGCGTTTACGCTTTGGACGATACGCCTTTGGCGCAACAGCTTGTACACCTTTTGAAACTGCGTTTAAGAAAGATAAGCGTGGCGGAATCGTTTACGGGCGGTGGGATAGCCAAGAAAATCGTGGGCGTATCGGGCGCAAGCGAAGTATATTTTGAAGGCTTGAATACGTATAACGAACTTTCTAAAATGCAACGATTAGGCGTAAACGAATACACCTTGAAATCGTTTGGCGCTGTGTCCGAACAAACTGCGTACGAAATGGCGGCAGGCTTGATGGCAACGGGAAATTGTGACATTTCCATTGCAACGACGGGGTTGGCTGGCCCCAAAACAGATAGAACGATGTTGCCCGTAGGGCTTTGCTACGTGGCGATAGGCACGAGAGAAAGCGTGTACGTCTATCGATATAAGTTCGATGGGACGAGAGAAGAGATTACGGAAAAAGCAATCAATTACGCCTTGTTCTTGGCGTATAAACAACTGAAAAATATGTAAAAATATTGATATACGGAAATAATAAAACAGGAGATATAACATGGCAAACGAAAAGAATACGGAAAAGATGAAAGCGTTGGACGCAGTCCTTTTGCAAATTGAAAAACAATACGGCAAAGGCTCTATTATGCGTTTGGGCGACGAAGCAGGTAAGACGGAAATCGACGTTATCCCGTCGGGCTGTCTTACGCTTGACTTGGCGCTTGGCGTAGGCGGTTTCCCTCGCGGAAGAATTATCGAAATCTACGGTCCCGAATCCTCGGGTAAAACGACGGTAGCGTTGCACGCTATTGCCGAAGCACAAAAAATGGGTGGCGTTGCTGCGTTCATCGACGCTGAACACGCACTCGATCCCGTTTATGCAAAGAAATTAGGCGTAAACTTGGAAGAATTGTACGTTTCGCAGCCTGACACGGGCGAACAAGCGTTGGATATTACGGATGCGCTCGTTAGAAGCTCGGCGGTGGACATCATCGTTATCGACTCGGTTGCTGCGCTCACGCCGAAAGCGGAAATTGAAGGGGATATGGGTGATTCCCACGTTGGTTTGCAAGCAAGATTGATGTCGCAAGCCCTTCGTAAATTGACGGCAATCGTCAACAAATCGAAAACGTGCGTTATCTTTATCAACCAACTCCGTGAAAAGGTGGGCGTAATGTTCGGCAGCCCCGAAACGACGCCCGGTGGTAAAGCACTTAAATTCTACGCAAGTATGCGTTTGGATATCCGTAGAACGGATACTTTGAAAGACGCTGACGGCGCAATGGGCAATAGAACGAAGGCAAAAGTTGTTAAAAACAAGCTTGCGCCTCCCTTCCGTCAAGCGGAATTCGACATCGTCTTTGGCGAAGGTATTTCGCAAGAAGGCTGCATTATGGATATGGGCGTTCAATTCGATATCATCGGCAAGAGCGGCTCGTTCTTCAGCTACAACGGCAATAAAATTGCGCAAGGCAAGGAAAAAATGCGCTTGTTCTTGAAAGAAAACCCCGATATTAAAGCGGAAATCGAAGAAAAGATTCGTGAAGCGGCAAAAGGCGGCAAAGATATCGTTGACGGTGAAGACGAATAATAATTAAAAATAGGAAATGCGGGAGGCATGTATGCACTCTCGCATTTTTTGTGGAAAATTATACGGGCTTTGGACAACTATTTTTGCTCAAACCATTGACTTTTTCTTCAAGATATTGTAAAATAGTATTGATAGAAAGAAATTGTAATTCAAGTTGTTTATAACTTGTTAAAAATACTCGATTTATCAATATAATTTTAATACAGGAGGCACAAAAATGCACAACGTTAATTTGAGTTTCCTGTTTCTCACTAAAACGTTGCCTATGTGGGCGGGAATTGTCTTCCCCATCGTTGCAATCGTAGTCGGCGCAGCTCTTGCGTTGTTTATATATAAGGTATCCACGGATAAAAAAGTGGGCACGGCAAAAGAACAACAACGCAAAATTGTTGAAGAAGCGGTTGCGGAAGCGGAAAAAATTAAAGCCCAAGGCAAAGAAGAAAGCAAACGAGCTTTGAAAGAAGCTTTGCTTGAAGCCAAGGAACAGGATTTAAAATTAAGAAACGAATTCGAACGCGATACGAAAGAAAAGAGAGCGGAAATCCAACGTATGGAACAACGTCTTACCCAAAAGGAAGACGCGCTTGATAAGAAGACGGAAGCGCTCGAACAACAAAAGGAAAACCTTTTCAAAAAGGAAGAAGAAGTACGTGCGTTGCAAGAAAAACTTGACGGTCAACACGAACTTATGATTCAAGAACTTGAAAAAGTTTCCCAACTCACCCGTGACGAAGCAAAGAAATTGCTTATTGAAGAAATTCTCGACACGGCTCGCCACGACGTTGCTATGCAAGTTCGCAACATGGAACAGCAAGCAAAAGACGAGGCGGATATCAACGCAAAGAAGATTGTCGCTTTGGCAATCCAAAAATGCGCGGCTGACCAAGCATCGGAAATCACCGTATCGGTTGTTCCTTTGCCCAGCGACGATATGAAAGCTCGTATCATCGGTAGAGAAGGTAGAAATATTCGTGCGCTTGAAAACGCTACGGGTATTGAACTTATCATCGACGACACTCCCGAAGTGGTTATTCTTTCGGGCTTCGATCCCGTTCGTCGTGAAATTGCAAGATTGTCGCTTGAAAAACTTATCAACGACGGTAGAATTCACCCCGCAAGAATTGAAGAAACGGTTGAAAAAGTTTCTCGTGAAATGGATCAACAAATCAAAGAAGCGGGCGAAGCGGCGGTGTTTGAAGCAGGTATCTTCGGCTTGCACCCCGAACTTATCAAGTTGATTGGTCGTTTGAAATTTAGAACGAGTTATGGTCAAAACGTGTACAAGCACTCGATTGAAGTAGCTACGCTTGCAGGTCAAATGGCAGCGGAACTTGGTTTGGACGTAAACTTTGCTAAACGCGCGGGCTTGCTCCACGATATTGGTAAGGCGGTT
>JAZQWG010000001.1:0-147664 GCA_045632265.1 Candidatus Scatosoma sp. | reverse complement strand
TAACGGAAATTACTTATTTGCTTGTTTGTCACAAATTTATTTCTCATTTCTTTCTTATTCTGTTTTTAATCTTCTTTTGCCCGAACAATTCAGTTCGGTACTGCCTCTTTTTGGCGACAGCTTGTATATCATACCACAACCACTTTCTTATTGTCAAGCATTTTTCAACGCTTTTTTAAGATTTTTTAGAAATTTCTTCTAATTTTTTTGCGGTTTTTCGCTCGCCACTTGACAGCTTGCTTATCTTACCACTTTATTTTTCTATTGTCAACTGTTTTACACCACTTTTGACATTATTCTACAAAGATTTTTGCGCTTCTTTCATTTCGCCGCCGCCCATCGCCCTTTTTCCTTGACATACGCACGCGCGCGTGATACAATATATATAATATATAATATAGGTGACGACATGTTTTTGATTTTACAAATAGCGCTTACTATCCTTTCCGCACTTTGCGTGGCTGCCGTAGTCCCCGTTGGAATTTTGGTTGAGTGGGGCTGGGGCGCATTTTGCGCATTTTTAGCCATTCTTTTCTTCGTGTTTATGAAAATTTGCAAAACGCAAGTGGAAATTGACAAACTCAAGCATCCCGAACGTTATTCAAGCGAAGAAAACGCCGCGCCTACGGTGGAAACGGACAATTCCGAAAAAGAAAACGAAGAAAAATAATCGATTTTGCCCCGATTTTTTCATAAAGGTATTGACAGCGGGCACGTTCAAGTTATATAATAAATATAGAAAATCTTAAGGCTTTGCCTAATAAAATAAAGGGGGTTTAGTTATGACTTTTGATAAATGGTTTAATTCCCAAACGACGCTTGTAAAGGCGATTCTTATGCTCTTGCCCGTAGTTGGTTGGGTTGTAGAAGCGCTTGTAAGATTGTCCATTGCGCTCCGCACGAAAGAACCTATCCATATCGTAGTGTTCTTGGTGTTCGTGCTTGTCGGCTGGACGTGGGTGCTCGTTGTTGCGGACTTCGTGTACATGATTTTGAAAGGACATCTTTTCCTCGCAAAATAAAAGTGAAAAAGAAAAACTCGCTTACCGAGTCCCTACAAGGGATTTTTTCGGGAAGGCTGTCCTTTTTAAGAGTCAGGCGTGGCGTGATGCCACGCCTTTTCTCGTGCTATTTAATTTTCTTCATCTAATAAATCACCAAAATCGGGTAAATCTATTGCTCCAACTAAATTGTAGATGATTTCTACGGTATGAGTATAATGTCCGTCAACTTTTTGCTTTTCATAGATATAAACCTTGTCTATGTAAGCACGTAAGATTTCAGGTGTTAGTTCGTCAAAATCACTATACTTTTTAACGATAGCCATAAACCTTTGTATGTTATCATACGTGGTTTTGGCTTTTTCTATTTCCGCCTTTATGCGACTTAACTTTTCATTTAAGGCTTTTTGTTCGGCTTCGTAGTTATCGCTCATTTTCATATAGCGTTCTTCAGATAATTTTCCTGCAACCTTATCTTCATAAAGACTTTGAATTATCTTATCAAGTTCGGTTATACGATTTTCCGCATCTTCTTTTTCTTCGATAGCAGAAGTCATTTCCCGTTTAGTCCTTATGTCAGTACAACGTTTAAGAATATTGAAAAACTCATCCCTATATTTCTTCGCAAACCTAATCGTATATTGTATATCGTTTTGTATTAAAGCCAAAGCGGCGTGTGCCGTTATTTGGTGCGACGTACAATACTTCTTCTTTTTCTTGCGATAGGTAGAGCAATTAAAATACTCTTTTTGATTCATAGTTGTACAACGACAAAGATACATCTTTTGATTACAGTCAGCGCAATAGAGCAAGCCCGATAGCATATGTGGTGCACCCATATCGGTTAAACTCCTTCGTCCTGCACGGACTTGTTGAACAATATCAAACGTTTCTTGGTCTATTATTGCCTCTTGAGTATTTTTCACAATAACCCAATTTTCTCTTGGGTTTTTATAACGCTTTTTAGATTTATACGATTTCTTGTAGTACCTAAAATTTACCGTATGACCAAGATACTCTTCATTTTCGAGAATATGTACTATCGTAGAATAATCCCATACGTCCGAATCTTGATTAATCTTTATTGAACAAGGTAATTTCTTCCTATGTAAGTAAAGTGACGGCGTTTCTATTCCACGTTCGGTTAAAATTCGTGCGATTTGTGAAGGTCCGTAGCCTTTAACGCAAAGGTTAAAGATTTCTTTTACAATTAGAGCGCCTTCTTTGTCAACAATCCATTTTTCCTTATCTTCAGGGTCTTTCATATATCCCAAAGGTGGAATAGTTGTAAGATGCTTGCCCGAATTGCCTTTGGCTTTCACAACGGCTTTAATCTTACGGCTACAATCTTTTGCATACATTTCGTTTAGGATATTCTTAAACGGGATAATATCGTCGTCGGGGTTAGTTTCCGTATCCATTTGGTCGAAGATTGCTATAAACCTTACGTCCGCATCGGGGAAATAATACTTGGTATAATATCCCACAAGAATATGGTCACGTCCAAATCTTGACATATCTTTTACGATTACGGTAGATATTTCGCCGTTTTCTACGTCGTTTAATAATCTCTTAAACGCAGGGCGTTCAAAATTACTACCACTATAACCGTCATCTATGTAAAAACGGATATTCCTAAACTTATTTTCTTTCGCATAGTCCGAAAGCAATAACTTTTGGTTTTTGATACTGTTGCTATCGCCCTCTAAATCGTCGTCTGAACTTAAACGACAATAAAGGGCTGTGTACTGCTGTTCTAAATGTTTTATTTTTTTATTCGATTGCAAATTCATTGTTTATTACCTCCCGAATTGCAACCTTCAAGCGATTCTGTTGTTATCGATAAATCGTCCGTCAAACTTTCCGCTTGACTTTCAATCAATCTCTTGGTTATATCAAACGCCGTTGATTTGGCGTTAGGTTTCTCACGGGATATTATCGTGTAAATAGTTTTGCCGATTTTTACTTGTCGGCTTCTCACCAAATTCCCGTTTTCGTCGTCGTAGTAATGTACAATTTTATCTACGACAGGTTCTACTGTTTTCTTAATTTTCTTACTTATAATAATCCTCCTTATATGAAAGTCGAGTTGCCTTTCAGTTATTGATACTCGCTTATAAGGAAGAAAGGGGTTAGAGAACGTTATTTCTTTTCCGTTTCAAAAAAGTCGTCGTACCCGTCCATAATTTTGGCAAGACCTAAATCGCTCTCGGCAACTTCATCCATAAGAGCGTTAAAACCTGCTTCTATGAGTTTTACTTTGGATATGTGATGCTTTTCAAGGAAAGCGTTTATTTCTTCCGCAAACTGTCTCGGAACACTCGTTCCCCAAACCAAACTCTTTGCTTTTCTTTCTTCCTTGTGTTTCTCTTCATACCTTTTGTCTGTTACCGCTCTCGGTTGTCTCATTGCTTGTTTCTCCTTAATATTACTTTTCAATATTGTATCGTATTAACACGGAATAGTCAAGCTGTTTTGAGCAAAAATTTAATTTTGGTAGAAGAATAAAAATCGGGTTTCCCGATTGTTTAGATAGTCAAAATTGCACATATTGGCAATTCCCTTTACCTGCTTGAAAAAAGCGGTAAATTGCCATTTGGTGCGGTTTTCTTAACCTGCTTACATTTTTTCAGATTTCGCACCGCACCAAGTGGTTAAACTTAGCCTCGCAGAGCCCACACTTTGCAGGGCAAAGTATAGTGGGCTACACTTTACAAAACATCTTAAAGTTTTGCTTGCCGTTTGCTTCCGCTCACGGCGGGTGATAATGATGATAATTTTTCATTTTGATTCCCTCCTAATATAATTTTACCTCTCACTATTAATGGACATTTCGATGTCCTTTTGGCAGGGTATTTTTGCTCCTTTCTTAAAAAAGAGCGCAAAAAAGTCGCTGATAAAACTACCACCGACCTAAAGGGACAAAAAATCCGCACGAATCAAAACACGCTTATAGCGTTTCTTCCTCGCACGGATTAAATATCCGAATATGAAGTTGTAAGAGTGTAGTACCCTAAAAATTTGTACCACAAAATAGACCTATCGCCAAACCTCGTTTTGTGAACGTTGGCGTGCCTACTTGAAACGTTGCTCAGTCATCTCAAGCCTTTCACTAATAGATAGAGAAAGGACGGCATATTGTCGTAAAAATTTGCACAACAATAAAACCCTTAAAAGCCGTTTTGTTTCCCTTTACATAAAACGACTTTGGGCAAACGTAAGAAACTATCCTACAAGCGTACGAAAACGTACACTTATAAAGCTTGCCGATGCTTGCAAGCTTAAACAAGGGGCAGAAACCCCTTAATTATATATACCCACACAAAACATATTCTAAACATATGTTCGTGTTTGTGATTCTATTTTATCATAAGAATCTATAAAAGTCAATAGTCAGGTGTACACGTTCTTGTACACCTGACTACTTTTTATGTTATTTTTTACAAAATGCTTTTAGAAATAATGAATATAAACTTTGTATTTCTCTTATCTCTTTAGAATTAAAGTGCGAATCAACCAATACAGCACAAAACTCTTCCGCATCAAAAGCTAAATGCATTAATGCACGAATCATTTTTTGTCCGTTAAAAGTCATATATTCTGTCGCTGATATTTTATGAACAACATTATTATCAACAGCAACTGCACATTGTCTCAAAGCTCTATGGTATTTTTCTCCAAAATACAAAACCTTAATAACACTGAATTTTTTCTTGACGTATAATTCTATTAACTGTTTGCACGTTTTTACATCTAATCGAGTAAATGCTAATTTTTTTTGCCCAGGAGAATCCCAAAATATAGAATCAATTTGCTTTTCATTAACAACTATACTTATATCTTCTTCGTTTTTAAATTCATTTGCCGCAATGATAATTTGGGCACAAGACTCAAAGAAATCATTCTTGAAATGAATTTGCATTATCTTGTCTTGAATACGAACAATGCAGGCTTGAAACTGTTTTATTATGGGATACAAGTCAAAAAACGCATCTTGTTGCTTAATGTATTCCACTTCTTCTATCTTCCATTCATCAAAATCTCTAAGCAGGCTATCCCTATCGGCAAATATTTTATGTTGTTGCTTGTTATTTTCATCGATACTACTCGAAATTTGACTGATTATATTCCCGCAATGTTGGTCAAAATTACGCAACCTATACATAAAGCGATATTCTATGTGATTATCATATTCAAACGCTTGAGCAGTTTTAAAACACTTATATTCAATAGAGCTTTGTCCATATGAACGAGAAAGGTGCGTTTCCCAATTATCTAAATATTTTTTAAAATGAAAAAGATAATTTGAAAGTGAGCTTTGTATTTCCGCATAATCATAAAAGCTTTTAGCTTGCCCCAATGACGCCAACTGTTTAGTAAACTCGTCATATTTTTGATTAACGGTTCTTATTCTATTATTATCTCTTTGCATATCTGAAATTTTGTAGATATGTTTTTTTAATTCTTCAAACTCTTTTTCAGTAGCTTCTCGTTGAAAAACTAAAGCACCGTCTTTTGTATCTATGAAATAATAATACACTTTTTCTCCTTAGTTTTTAATGATTCTTTAACGACAAAACGTCGCCATTGACATCAATTTCTTTAGATATTAAGCGTAAAGCATCTTCTAAACGGTCAAGAATAGCATCGCCCATACGACTAAATCCAAGTTGCTGAACTAACAAGCGGAATAAACCACTTTTTTCAACGGTAATGTTTTGTTTAAGAATTTCTTTCATACCGAGAGATAACTCCTCAAGAGAAATATATTTAACTTCTCTTACAACAGCTGCGTTTTCGTGCGGAACACGGAGCATAGGAATTGCTTTCTCTTGCGAATATAAAAATCCATTCTTGCGAGTAATTTTATAATAAGAGCAATTTTTCATTATGTAATTGAACTCATCACGAACAACACTCGTTACTTTTTCTCTACCGAAAAGGAAGGCAATACGTTTCAAAAGCCATTCTTCAGACAACGGTGATTCAAGTTCAACGATAGCTCGAATAACTCTTAATCTATCATAACTGCATTTTTCAGCTGTTTTATAGTCGTCAGCCATTACATATTTAGGAAATTCAAAATGCTTCACTTCTGCCACTTCTTCAAAAGAAACATCATTTGAAGGAGTTTCTTCTTTTTTAGGCTTTATGCTTGCATTTTCAACGGCGAGTTTTGCCACTTCTAACAAGCGTTCTTTTTCTACGCGTTTATTCCTAAACCAATCGGTTGACCAAATACGATAGAATTTCCATCCCATTCTTTCCAAAATCTCTTGACGAAGCCTATCTCTATCACGAGCACTTCTTGAAGAGTGGTATGCTGCGCCGTCGCACTCAATAGCAAGTAAGTAATCAGAAGAATTAGGGTGTTTTAATGCTAAGTCAATCTTAAACGAAGAACAACCAACCTGCGTATCAACGCTAAATCCTTTTTCTCTCAAAAACTCGCAAACTTCCATTTCAAATTCAGAGTCGTATTCTTCAAAAGGATTTACCGACATAGAACGTTCCAAAGCGATTTCGCCGTTTTCTGCGTAATCAAGATATTCTCTTAACAATCTTGCGCCAACAGATTGAGTCCTTGACAAGTCTATATCCGTATAGTGCATTGACGTAACGAGCTGAACGTTATATTTAGCACGAGTAACGGCAACGTTTAATCTACGTTCGCCACCTTCACGGTTTACAGGACCGAAGTTGAGCAGTAAACGACCTTGCGAGTCTTTACCGTAAGCGATACTGAAAATAATAGTATCTCTTTCATCACCTTGTACCGTTTCTAAGTTTTTAACAAAGAACGGCTCTGCTTTATCCGATTTGAAGAACGGTTCTTTTGAAGGGTCTTGTTGTCTGCGCTTTGCTATAAGTTTATCAATTAAGTTTTGTTGTGACATACTGAAAGCAACTACACCAAGACTTCTTTCGGGATATTTTTCTATGTTTTCAAATACCAAATCAACAATTTTCTCGGCTTCGACACGATTAGTTTTTGTCTTACGGTCAAAAGTTCCAGCCACATAGAAATAGTCAACGCCAATTCCTTTAGTATCTTGTTTAGAAGAAGGGAACGTTACCAAATCGTTATCGTAGAAATTTTTATTAGAGAACGATATAAGTGGCTCGAAACGACTTCTATAATGCCATTTTAAGCGTTTTTGGGGGAATGCCGTTGAACAAATATCCAATATTGACTCAAAATCAGTAACGTCATCCGTTTCGTCATCATTGTCATCTTGTATAGACGAACTATTAAAGAAGTTGCTCGGTGGCATTTGTTTAGAGTCACCAACAACGATAAGTTGTTTACCTCTATAAATAGCACCAATTGCATCTTGCGGGAAAATTTGCGATGCTTCGTCAAAAACAACTACGTCAAATTTCATATCCGAACTTAAGAACGTACTAACGCTAAGCGGAGACATTAAGAAGCAAGGTTTTAAGGTTTGAACAAGGTCGCCGATTTCTTCCAAAAGTAATCTAATACCTTTTTGCTTGCGTTTCTTTTCACCTTCTCTCAAGAGAATTGCTATAGCGCTACCTTGAGCAACCATATCTAAATTCGGTCTTAACGCAGAAAGTTTTGCCTTGATTTTTGCTTTGTTTATCTCAAAGTTAAGCTCGTCTTTCGTTTTGAAGAGTTTTACGGTTTCGTCGTGTGGAATACGAGACAACGTAATCAAAATAGGAGATTCGTGCAATACGGCATCAACCCATTGCATATAAAATGCTTTTTTATACGCAGATAAAACGTTGTCCGTCTTTATTTTTTGAGTGATAGTGTAGTCAACAAACGCTCTTAACTCTAATTCACTAAGTTTATTTAATAATTTAACGAATTCACACCAATTATCCAACTTATCGATGCTATCAATGCAACCTTGATATTTCTTTACTAAATCGTCAAGGTCAACTTGTCGAACGTTATACTCATCCAAATTATATTTAGCAACAACACGTTTTTCCGCTTCTTCAAGTTTACTAAAAGCCTTTACAAAGCAGTCGGAAAGAATCGCAAAATCCTTTTGCTTTGCGACAAATTCTTGATTGCTTAAAGTCGTAAGCGTAGCAAAATCAACGTCAGTAGAATGAATCTTCGTAAGTGTTTCAAGTTCGGCAATCAAATCTTCAAAATTCGTCGAAACGCTGTTATACGCAGCCCCAATTTGAGATTTGATTTTTTCTTCCAATCCATTAAACTCAGAAGATTTATGTTGATAAACACGTAAAGTATCCATCATTGAAACGGCTACTTTATACTTTACTTTCTTGCCATCTTTTTTGCAAAGTTTAAGTTCTCTTGCGATATGCCTATATTCGCTACTAAAGAGTCGAGAGAAGAATCCGTTAAACTGTTTGGTCAACTTTTTATAAAGTACTTGTCCATCGAGTTTATAAACGTCTTCGTCAAACATATCGTCGATGATTTTCTTGTTGCTTAAAATTTCTTTTGCTAAAACGTTCATTGCGTTTATCGTCTTTAACACACCTTCAAGAGTGGACGAGTTAAGCAATGCAGGGGTAATAAACTCACTTGTTTTGGCAAGATTAAAGAAATCTCTTAAAGCATATGCTTGGTAAATATTTTTAGCCGCAATGGAGTATTTTTCGTTAAGTGTTCCATTTAACTCTTTAATATTACCGCAAAGAGTTATAACGTCTTTTAAGTCGAATTTCAGTTGTGCAGTTGATTGATAGGAAGAATCAAGGTCAACGTATCCATACCATACGTTTTGATGGTAGTCATAACCAACAGAAGGAACGTATTCGGTATAGCGCGTTAAAGCGATTTCTGCTTTATTTATATATTCTTCGCCCTTAATTTTGATTTCGTTAATAATAAATTCAACGTCAGGCGCTTTTCTACAAGCAGAAACTTCTTCATATAGCTTATAAAGCGTTTTGTTTATCGTAGGACGAATTTTATGTAATTCAACAGCATATTCGTCAAGTTCTTGTTGCGCACGAATTTTTGCTTCTATTTCTTTTTGCGCACGGTCAGACAAAGCGCTTTTTTGCGCTTTAAGAGTATGGCACAATTCAGTTATTACATCTTTTTTATTTGCTTTATGACTGTGCAACTCCAAACAAAACTCTTCAAGTCCTGCTTTTTTGAGTTTGTCATAAACAACGCTAAGCGCTGCTAATTTTTCTGAAACGAAAAGAACTTTTTTACCGCACGCAAGACATTCGGCAATAATATTAGTGATGGTTTGGCTTTTACCTGTTCCGGGCGGACCTTGTAATACAAAGCTCTTGCCACTACGAGCCATTTCAATGGCTTCCGTTTGGCTTGAGTCAGCATCTACAACGTTATGTAATTGAATAGGTGTATTATCGATAGTTCTTTCTTCATCGCCATCTCCCGACATTGAATCAATATCTTCTTCGCCAAGTAAAGAGCGAACGCCTTTATTCTTTAATATTTTTTTGGCATTATCTTTCAAATCCTTGTGCATATTGATTTTTAAGAATGAGAAAATACCAATTTTACATTCCTTTGTAATAGTCCATTTAAGTTTTGAAATACGTTCTTGAACTTTTTCTAAATATTCTTCAACGCTTTCATCGTCGTATTCTGGCAACTCTAAACCATAATCATTTTTAAGCTTAAACGAGAAGGTAGGATTTACGATAATATCACTATCCGTTATCTTGATATAGTAAGGGTCTATTGCAGAATCATTTTCTATGGAGATAGGCGCCAACAAAACGGGCGCACGCATAACGTATTGAGAGTTTTCGTTTTCCGTCCAATGGATAAAACCAAACGCCATATAGGCGATATTAACACCTGTTTCTTCTATCGCCGTTTTTGCCTTTTTACCTATATTGCGTAAAGCTCTAATTGGATTAACAAAAGAATTGTAAATAAGTACTTGACCACTCTTTTTAAGACGGTGCTCGTACATTTCCATATAATCTTCTTTGGAAATACGCTTTTCGCGACCATCATCTTCTTGCTCATCTTTTGGCGTTTCAGTTTCTTCGACAACTTCGTTTTCTTCGTTATCTTCTTCATCATCTAATTTTGGGTCATACACTTCAAACGTTGCCGAATGTTCCGCTTTAGAAAAAAGAGTATCGAAATCAGGGGATACAATTTCAACTGTTCCCATTTTAGCATCCTTAAAGTTTATAAGGTTATTTCTTTTTCCCGTATCAAGCAGTAAATCCGCCCATTTATTTAACTTATCAATATCCATAGCTCTCAATCCTTTGTATATCTTACTTTTTTAATAGGCTTTCAAAAAACGAAAACACAAACACTACAATAAACAGTAATACGTGCATACAATAAACCTCAACATATTTGATAGCCTATTATACCACACTAAATATGACAGTTTCCGTCATATTTATAAAAATTTTTACTTGTTTTCTTCTTTCTCCGTCAACTCATTTAATATATAAGCCGAAATTGACTCTCTAATCATAACGAAAACATTTCTTTTCTGCAAAAATGGTAATTGCTTAAATGGGATTTTGCCCGCCATTCCTTTTGCTATCTTTGCCGCCATAATGTATTTAGAATAATCCAAGTTTTTAACAAGTTCTTCATAGAGATTATCTGCCTTATGATGAAAAGAAGTAGAATCGTTTAGAATATCATCTATTTTTTTAATATCATCATTAGCATCTTTTATTTTCTTTGCCTTATCAATAACATCTTCAGTAATCTCTACAACATCTTCAATTTGACAGTCTAAAACTTTACATATTTTTAGAAGAATCTCCATATGGACAGGTTGGTTTTTGCCCAACTTTGCCATCGCGGTAGTAGTAATACCCGCAGCCACACGCAAATCTTCTTTGCGAATATTTCTGTCAATTAGAATTTTCCATAGTTTATTATAATTTGCAGCCATAACTCACTCCTAAATTAGCGCCTATCGGCAACTAATAATAGTATAACACATATAAAAATATTTTTCAAGAATTTCTCCAATATTTAGAGAATAAAAATTATTTTATTTCAAAGAAAAAGAACTTGGACAATATATCCAAGTTCTAATTTTCTTTTGACCGCTTGAAAGTGCAATTTCCTATAAATTTTTAATGTTTCAAAAAATCCCTTATAGGGAACGCCTTTATCGGCGAGTTTTTTCTTTGCGAGCATTGACAAGGGAAACAAAATCGTGTATAATACGAATATATTTTCATAAAAGGAGTTTTTTATTATGGCAGCAACCAAAAGAAAAAAGAAAAATATTGACACAAATTCTATTTTAATGGCAATCGTCATGATTGCGCTTGGCGTATTGTTTATGATTTTGAAAGGCGGTGTTTTGAGCATCGCAATGACGATGCTTGGCGTTGCACTTATTATCGTAGCCGTCATCGACCTTGTTCAAAAACAATGGCTTTCTTGCGTAATTATGGCTATCCTTGGCATAGCGGTTATCGTCTTTGGGTGGAAGCTTGTGGGCATTGCTCGTTTCGTGCTTGCAGCCGTGCTTCTTGTCTACGGCGTTTTGCAAACGATTGAATCGTTTAAGGGTTTCAAAAAGAAGACGTCTTTCCTTACCAAACTCTTTGCGCTTTTGCAAGCAATCGTCATCATTGCAATTGCCGTGCTTTTGCTTTTCGACAAACCCTTGCTTTGGATTGTGGGCGGTATCTTCTTCGTAGTGGAAGGTGTTTTGAGCCTTATCAAAGCTTTATCGTAAGTTTTCTTTCAAACGAAAACGGCGTTCGGTCTACCGAACGCCGTTTTTTTTATTCTCTTTCCAAAACGGTTTTGAGATTTTCCAGTTTGCAAATTTCGTAATCGGTGGCAATGCCCGACACGTTTTCTCTACGAGCGGGGTTATACCAACAACCGACTATCCCCACCGATTTTGCACCTGCTATGTCCGAGCGCAACGAATCGCCTATCATCAAGCAATGGCGTTTGGGCACTTTCACTTTCTTCAAAAGCTGTTTGAAAAAGGCGGGCAAGGGTTTGATACAGCCAAGCTCTTCCGACACGAATATCCGTGCAAACTTTTCAAATTCCGACAATCTTCCGCGCTGAATATCGGAAAGACCGTTGGTGGCAATGCAAACGACGTACTTTTTGGAAAGTTCTTCTAAAAGCGCTTTCGAGTTATCAAGCTCGTGCCCCGCACGTTGCAAGGCTTGCAAGAAAAGTTCGCCCGCTTTTTGCGCCGTGTAGGACGTGGGGTTGCCATATTTATTGAAAACCTTTTCAAAAATCCCCGTCACGTGCGAGCGATAAACCTTATGATAGGTGGCTTGCACCAAGGGATCGTCCACTTCGTACAAACCCGCTTCCGTCCAAGTTTCTTCCGAGAAACGGCGGCTATCTTCCATCAAAACGTCCGCAATCGGCATTCCGATTGCCTCATATGTACGTCTAAACGCTGCACCCTCGTCGGCAACGTAGTTCAAAATCGTGTGGTCTGCATCGAAAATTAAGCATTTGTAATTTCTCTTTTTCATCTTCTCACCAGTCTTGTTTTTTCAGCGTTTTATCTTTCACGTCGTCGTAGTAAGCGAAATATTTTTCCTTAAACGCTTCAATCGACATGGGAAGGGGTTCGTCCCCGTTATTCATCTCGTCCAAAAGCGCTTGCAACTCGTCGGGCGTGAAATCGGCAAGTTCCGTTTCTTCGCCGTAGCGTTGCATCAATTTTAACAAATCAAGTTGCGACATTTTACAAATCCACCTTCACGTATTCGCCCTTACACGGCACGGTGACGTGCGTAAAGCCTATCTCTTTAAGTAGCGCCACCCCGTCTTCTCTGCCCTTCATAATCGCATCTATCGAATGCGCGTCCGAGCCGTAGGAAATCAATCTCCCACCCAGCGCAAAGTAGCGTTTTAACAGCTCTTTACAAGGCAAAAACGAGCCTTTCCCGCGGGACGTGTTGAGTTCTAATATCTTGCCCTTTTTGATAATCGTCGTCAAAATATCGTCGATTTCTTGCTGATAATCTTCGATGTTCATGTTCTTATCTTCGTAGGGTGCGTAGCGTGTCACGTAGCCGATATGCCCCACAATGTCATAGGAATAGGGCACGTCTAAACTGCTACGGATAAGGGATAAATACTCTTTATACACTTCCTTTTTCTCACGAAGCACCCTTTCGCCCTTGTCGTTTTCCGTGTAGAAAGGCTGCAAGTGATAATAATCGTTGCCGTTTAAGGCGTGCACGCTGTTTACGATGAAGTCGGGCTTGTATTTTTCTTGCGTTTGAAGATAGAATTCTTGCACTCTCTTATCGGGCGAATAGCCAAACTCTCCACCGATAAGCACGTTCATACAGCCCTCGTAATCTTCTTGCAAGTGGCGTGCGCCGTGGAAATATTCTTCCCCGTCCGTCACCCAGTTTACACCCCTAAAAAGGAAAGCATCATAATCAAAATGTTCGGAAACGCCGTAAAAAGCCACCCCCTTTTCCAAGGCGGTTTGAAGCATCTCTTTCAACGTCGATTTTCCGTCGAAAGAATAATTTGAGTGCGTGTGTACGTCCGTCAAAAACTTTTGCATAAGCGTTTCCCTTTTTCCTTTGTCCTTGTATTATACCACAGTTTCTCTCTTTTCGCAAGCGCACGCCGTAAAAAATTTTGCCTGCTTTACCAGCTTTTGGGAAAAAGCCGTCCTTTGCGCCCTTGCACCACCTAAAATCTTCCTTTTTCCCCGCCCCTTCCCTTTTTTGTCATTTTTTAGCCCACGCCCGCCACTTGCACTCGCTTTCTTTTCTCTTTTATACTATTCATGTAAAAAATTTGCATTTCCGTTTCCCGTGAAACAAATCAAAGGGGTGCAAATGGAAAAAAGGAGTAGTTATGAAGAAGAAAAAATCTGTTTTGGCGATGATTTTATGCGCCGCATTACTTTTACCCACCACACTTTTAACGGCTTGCAAGGAAAAAAGCGAGCCGCCGATAAACGAAGACGCGCCGCCTACGAATATCGAGCAAGAAATTGTGCCGCCTATCGAAGAAATTACACCGCCGAGTGAAGAAATTACCCCGCCTACGCCTATCGTTAGCGAAGCGCAATACATACGTTGCACGGGTAGCGGCGTGAATTTGCGCTCGGGCGCGGGCGCGGGGTATTCCGTAATAGGAAGTGCGCAAAAGGGGGAAATTTACGCCGTCGCCGCCAAGGTGGGCGAGTGGTACAAAACCTATTATCGTGGCAAGGAAGTATACATTTCCGCAAACTATGCCGCCTTGCTCGCCTTGGACAAGGGAAGCGAGAGCGTGGAAAAGGTGCTTGACGAAGGATACAAGCTTATCGGCGTGCCGTACGTGTACGGGGCGGTACGTTTTCACGACGGGAAAGGCAATTTGCTCGGCGGGTTTACCGCGCAAAAATTCGATTGTTCGTCGCTCGTGCAATACGTATTTTACAAAGGCGCAGGCAAAGTGCTGGACGTGACCACTCGCACGCAAGTAAAGCAAGGAAAATTCATTAAAAAAAGCGAACTTGCGCGTGGGGATTGTATCTATTTTACCAACGAAAGCCGTCAACACCTTTCGGGAACGGAACGGGTGGGGCACGTAGCCATTTATCTTGGCAACGATTACATTTTGCACACTGCAAGCGATTACGCTCGCATAGAAAAAATGACCGCCTCGCGTTGGGCGTTTTACATCGAAGCGAGACGGTTTGTGTGAAGTTTTTCCTTACTTTTGTTCTATCAAAGACGCTACGGTAAGTAGGATAACCCCCGTAGCGTGCGCGTTTAAGAGCAATTTTCCGCACGCACTACCCGTTGCGCCCGTCGTCATAATGTCGTCGATAAGAAGGATTGTTTTCCCTTGGCAGACCTTGCGTTTATGCAAGTGATACGCCCCGACGGCGTTTTGATTTCGAGCCTTTATCGTCAAGTGTTTTTGCTGATCGACGTCCCGTTTCTTTTGCAAAACGTCTTTGTCAAACGCCGCTTTTATCCCCGCCTTTTCAAGACAATCGGCAAGGCACAGCGCAAGCGTTTCCGCTTGGTTATAGCCCCGCTCTCGCTGTTTGTTTTCCGTCAAAGGGACGGGCAAAATAAGCAAATCTTGCTCGCTTACATTAGGAAAGCGGGCAAGGAGCGACTTTGCCATAATTTCCGCAAAGAAAAAGGCAAGACGGCGGTCGCCATTTTTAATTCTATTGACAAGCGAAGCCGTTTCACCACGGTAGGTAAGGGGCGAAATGCCGAGCGTGAAAGTGGGCAAAATCCGCTTACAACTCGTACATACCCCTTCCGAAATCGTTTTTCGTCCGCATTTAGGGCATACGGCTTTGTCATTGTATTCTATCCGTTTATCGCACTTTTCGCAAATGCGAACGCAAGGATAATCAAACAGCTCTTCCCCGCAGCAATCGCACGTATAACCGTGCCTGCCGTCCGCTTGGAAGAGCCGTTTTGCAATTTTATCTATCCATTTCATTGTTGCGTGGACGCGGGAATCTCTTCCGCTTCTTTGCTCTTTTTACGTTCAAAACGCACGAGCAAATACGCCGCCACTACGCCGATTGCGAAAAGGGCTACGCCAAGCGCTACGCTTAAAATGATTGCGCCCGTTTTTGCGCCTTGCCATGCAAGGTACGTTTCCAAGACGTCGCCGTTGCAAAAAATCGAGAAAATCGAGCCTATCGAAAGCCCTAAAATAAAGGTGTATGCGCCAACTCGGTGTTTGGAAAGCAAGTTGGTGAGTAGTTTGGAAAACCCGAACACGCCACCCAAGAACCCCACGCCAAGCGCTGCGTAAATGATAAAGATTTGGGGGTTAGAAAGCCAGTAAGTAAGCGAAACGCTTTCTACAAGGCTCATAAACCAGCCCACCGTCATCAAAAACGCACTTGCCGAAAGCCCGGGCATAACTTGGGTTAAGCCCACGAACGCACCGAATAAGAGCGCCAAAATAGGCTGCCACCAGTCAATCGTTTGGAATTTATCCCCCGCAAGGCTACCCGTGCGCAAGGATAAAATCGCCGACGTTGCGCCCATAAGCACGGGCAATAGCACGCCCACGCACAGCAAAGCCACACGCTTGCCGTCGTATTTTTTGTCCTTAATTTCGTCGTTTACCGACGGCACAGCCCCCGTCATCAGCCCCGCAAACAGGCAAACGATGGCAAAGGGCAAAAGCTCAAGAAGTTTTTGCACGGCGAAGAAACCGCCTGCAACCCCAACGATTGCGCCAAGCAAAATAGGCAACAAGAAGATAAAGCATTGCTTGAACTTTTTGAAAATATTACTGATGGCGTACAAAAACTGATCGTACAACTTAAAGATAATCGCCGTTGTAGAGCCGCTTATCCCAGGCACGATCACGGCAAGCCCGATAAAGATACCAAGCAAACCGCTTTTGCACCACGTTTTCTTATTGTATTTAATCAACGCGACTTGTAAGCTCTCGTTTCCCATTTTCTTCCTTTTTTCCTTTCTTTTCGACAATTTTCTTCCCCGCCCGAAGGGTTAGCAAGGCAAATGCGCCCCCGCAAATTCCGCCCGCAACGTCCACGACTATATCGATAAACTGCATGGCACGCCCGCCCGTAAACGATTGTAAAAGTTCATCCACCACAGGCACGAGCAAGATAAGCGCAAGCGGAATCAAAAGAAAAATCCCCTTACCCGTGTACGCGCGCAAACACCATATAAGCAATGCGCCGAGCAACGCAAACTCGCTAAAATGCGCCAAAATACGGATGATTTTATGTAGCTTGTCATAATCTTCGCCCTTTGCCGTAGCCACGAAAGAGTGGGGCGCAAAACGCGCGAAGAAGGCTTGGATTTTTTCCACCACACCCCCGCTTTGCACGCTGCTTTCTTCCGCCGTTTTCAAAGAGTTGGAAAATATCCAGCAAATAAACGCTCCGCACGCCGCCGTTAAGAGTGCGCAAAGGCAAATTCGCCACCATTTTCTATTCGGTTTTTCTCTGCCCTTATCCATACCTTTTCTATTATACATAAAAAAGCCTTTTCCGTCAATACGTTCAAGGAAAATCGGCGGGTTTTTTATGAAAAAATCGGCAAAAAAACGCAAAAAGAAACAAAACCACCCCCGTTTTGATAAAGAAATGACAATATAATGATTACAAAACTCATTTAGGGGATAAAGATATGCGTTATATCAAAAAAATGTGTATATTACGGCAAGTAAAGCAAGGTTTTTCGGAAGACGGAAAAACCATTTCGGGGCTTGTGAAGGTGGAACAATACGGCAAAAACCTTGCAGTGGAAGTGTCTATCATCAATTTTGCGCCCCTATCTTCCGGGGAATATTATTGTATCCTTTCCGACAACGCTTTTCGCACGGAAATGCTTGCCCTACGGGGGAAAAGCCTATTTAATATCTTGACGGACATGGAAATAGAAAACGGGTTTTGCGCCGTGCTGTGCTTTGTCAAAAACGACGTTTCGCCCATCGCTTACGGCGTGAACGGGGAAGCTACGTACGAGTGGAAACGTATCTTGAACGCAGCCATGCCCCTTACAAATAAGAATTTTCCCAAAACAGCGCAATCAAGCGAGATAGCCCAAACCGCCGCCGTCGAAAGGGAAGAAACAACCTACAACGACGAGCGGCTTGCAAGTGAAAATTATTTTAAGGAAGAAGAACGTGAACAAGAGTTGTTTCAAGAAATTATCGACGATGCACCTTCTCAAAGCGCAGCTGAAGACGAAAAAGCGCAAGAGTGGGCTAACCCTTCGCAAGATGCAAATGCTCAAGACGTACGCCACCCGTTTGCAACCGAAACGGACGGATATTATCTTTCCGTAAAATCGGAAATTGACGAGCTTTTGCGCTCGTATCCCAAAGACGACACCCTTTGCGGCGCGTTTTCGTGTAGCGAGTGGGTGCGGATAAAAGGGGAAGAAGGCAACCCTAAATATCTTGTCGGCATCGTTTACGATAACGAGAAAGCAAAATATATTTGTTATGCGCTTGCTGCCGAAGATAAAAACTGTCCGCCACAAGAAATTAAGGACGTGTGCGCCTTCGTACCGTCCAACCTTTTTGACGAAAACGTGGGTTTTTTCGTCATCTTCCAAAGCACGGCAACGGGCGAGTGCATTAAACCTTTTCACGCCTAAAAAAGATTTTTTATCGCCAAATTCTTGACAATTCGCTCTTTGTTGTATTATACTATTTATACATACGCACAAGGAGCGTTTCTTATGAACAAACTCATCACATTAAAAGAATTGTCTATTTCCAAAAGAATTTCTTTTACGGCACTTTTTGCCGCGCTTTGCTGTGTAGCAACGGTGCTTATCACTATCCCCTTGCCTGCTTCGGGGTATTTTAACACGGGGGACGTGTTCGTGCTTCTTTCCGCTTGGTGTTTAGGCCCTATCTACGGGGTAGCAGCGGCGGCAATCGGCAGCGCGCTTGGCGATTTGTTCTTGGGTTATGCCTTGTATGCGCCCGTCACTTTCTTTGTTAAAGGCTTGACGGCGTTTGTGGCTTGCGTATCCTGCTGGTTTTTCAAAAAGCTCATTAGAAAACACCAACTTGACAGCGTGTGCCGTGTGATTTCCGCTATCTTGGGCGAAATACTGATGGTTCTTGGTTATTTCCTTTTTGAAACCGTTTTATACGGCGTGTACGGCGCACTTCCCAACATTTTGGGCAACAGCTTGCAAGCCGCTTGCTGCACCGTTTGTGCCGTATTGCTCGTTTCCGCACTCTATAACGTAAAAGCGGTGAGAAACACCTTCCCCCCGCTCAAAGGCTTGTCCGTACAAGCATAAAATAAAAATTGCATACTAAAAGCCAAGCCGTGTAGGCTTGGCTTTTTTGTTTGGTTTGTTTAGCTTACTTGTTCGTCTTTGCCCGCTTTATCCATGTGCAAAGCTTCCGCTACGCTGTCACGCTTATCAATCGTGTAGGTGGGGACGAGTTCTTTGACAAGTTCTTTCGCTTCTTCAAGTTCACCATACGCTTCTTCGTGCAAGCGTTCAAGCTGTTTCCAAAGTTTTTCTTCGTCAAGTTCAATCGGTTTTGCAATGCTGATAAGCCCGTTTTCCGTCTTTTGCAAGCCTTCTTCTTCCATAAGCCGTTCTTCATACAACTTTTCGCCAGGGCGCAAGCCCGTGCAAACGATGTCGATATCGACGTTAGGCTCGAAGCCCGAAAGCTTGATAAGGTTGTACGCCAAATCGTAAATGCGGACGGGTTCGCCCATATCCAGCACGAAAATTTGTCCGCCCTTTGCGTATGCGCCCGCTTGCAAGACAAGGGACACCGCTTCGGGGATTGTCATGAAATAACGGATAATGTCCTTATGCGTGACAGTTAAAGGGCCGCCTTCCGCAAGTTGTTTTTTGAAAAGGGGAATAACCGAGCCGTTAGAGCCAAGCACGTTGCCAAAACGCACGGCAACAAAGTTGGTGTTTTTGCTGTGTCTGCCTATCGTTTGAATAATCATTTCGCAAATACGCTTGGTTGCGCCCATGATGTTGGTGGGGTTCACCGCTTTGTCCGTGGAAATTTGCACGAACGTTTCTACGCCGAACTCGTCCGCGCATTGCGCCACGTTCAACGTACCGAAAACGTTGTTTTTCACCGCTTCGTTGGGGCTTGTTTCCATCAAGGGCACGTGCTTGTGCGCAGCCGCATGGAAAACGATTTGCGGACGGTATTTATCGAACACGTCACGCATCTTATCCCTATCTCTTACGCTTGCAATCAACGTCAACAAGTTCAAAGACGGGTTTGCACGCTTCAATTCTTGTTCAATCTCATAAGCGTTGTTTTCGTAAATATCAAGGATAATCAACGTCTTGGGCTTGTGCGTTGCGATTTGACGGCAAAGCTCGCTGCCGATAGAGCCGCCCCCGCCCGTGACAAGCACCGTCTTGTTTTCTATGTAGCCCATAATTTCGTCAAGATTGACTTTCACTTGTTCTCTCCCGAGCAAATCTTGCACGTCCACTTGACGAAGTTTGGAAATGGTCACTTCGCCGTTTGCCATTTGGTAAATACCGGGCAAAATTTTGACGGGGCAACCACATTCTTGACAGCGTTTTACAATTTCGCTCACCGTCTTTTTCTCAACGGCAGGCATGGTGACGAAAATTTCTTGTACGCCGTATTCGACCGCCATGCGCTTTACTTCATACGTCGTGCCACCGATTTTAACGCCACGCACCTTGCTGCCACGCTTTTCAAAATCGTCGTCGGCAATACATACGGGCATATACGTACTCTTTTCCGAGTCTTGCATTTCCTTGATAAGCGCAACGCCCGCAGCGCCGCCACCTACGATCATAACTCTTATCGAATGTCTATCTTTTTCAATAAATCTACGCTTGATATACGAAAACAAACGCTTGTACAAACGGACGAGGGAAGTCAAGCAAAAGAGCGCCACCATGTACACGGCTACCGTGCCAAGCCCGATATATACGTACTTCGTCGCCAAGGCAAAAATTGCGTTTGCAACACCGATTGCGCCCGCTGCGATAACGCCTTTTGCAAGCTCGGGCAAGCCCACCGTGCTGAACACGATTTTGTAAAGCCCGCAAAGCAAGAACACCAACACGCCAAGGGCGACGTTCGATGCCCACCAAAGCCAAATAGGCGTAGTCAACGCGCGCACGTCAACCGTACAAAAATAAGCAAACGCAATCGCCGCAGTCACGGCAAAAACGTCTGCTCCTATTAAAAGAACCTTGTGCCAAAGTTTTACGCTTTTTTCACTCATTTCCGTATCCAAACCCGCTTGAAAAGGGGCTTCATCATATTAACGTTTATCCACGTCCTTTTCATTATAACACGCTTAAGCGTGTTTGTCAATACCCTATACGGCAATTTACGCCACAGCTAAACCCGATTTTTATGGGAAAAGTGGTTATTTTTGCCACATCTCACGGGCAATAGCCAAAATTTCGGCGGGGGATTGCGAAGAGAACAATCTATCCTTGTACGCCGCCGCGCCACGCTCGCCTTTCACGTAAAACGCCGCCATTTTGCGCATGAAAACCGTGGTAAAATGCTCGTCAAAGCGTTCTTCCGTCCACGCAAGCTGTTTTTCAAACATGGCAAACTTGCCTTCTCGTTCTTTGCCCGTAAGCTCGGCAAAAATTTGCGGATCGAACAACGCCGCGCGAGCAACCATAACCCCGTCCGCGCCCGTTTCATTGATGAGTTTTTCCGCATCGGCGTTGGAAAACACGCCGCCGTTGGCAATCACGGGGATTTTTACGGCTTTTTTCGCCGCCGCTATCTCTTTATAATTGACTTCGCCCGCATACACCTTGTCTTTCGTCCGTCCGTGCACGGTGACAAGGCTTGCGCCCGCGCCTTCCATGCGCTTGACGAATTCCGTCGTGATAATATGCTCGTTATCCACCCCAATACGGCACTTAATAGTGATTATCTTGCCGCTTTTCACACATTCTTGCACGATTTTTTCCGCCAAAGCGGGGTTTTCAAGCAAGGCGCTACCTTCCCCGTTTTTGTAGATTTTCGGCACGGGACAGCCCATATTGATATCCACGATAGGGAAGGGCGCAAGCACGGGATTCTCGCACGCCGCACGCATAATTTCAGGATCGTTGCCAAAAATTTGCGCCGCCGTAATCCCTTCGTGCTCGTCCGTGTAAAGCAAGCTTTCCGTGTTCTCATTGCCGTACTTTAAGCCCTTTGCGCTCACCATTTCCGTATAGCAAAGCCCCGCCCCATACGTTTTGGCTAAACGGCGAAAAGGATAGTTGGTATATCCAGCCAAAGGCGCAAGAAATACGTTGTTTTCTATGGTTAAATCGCCTATATGTATCTTTTCTAAACGCATACCTGCCCCCTTGTTTTTATTTTCAACGCATACTTGCCTTGGCTTTAAGATAATATGCGTCCCATTCTTGTTCGCTCAACTTCGTCACGTCTTCGTGTTCTTCAAGCGCCAACTTTTCCGCAATCTCGAAACGTTTTGCAAAGCGTTCTACGCTTTCTTTCAACGCCTTTTCGCAATCGCAACCCGCCTTTCTACCCACGTTTACAGCCGCAAACAACACGTCGCCAAGTTCCTTTTCCGTCTTTTCCTTGTCGCCCTTGTTATACGCTTCGTAGAATTCTTTAATCTCTTCTTGCAATCTTGCTTCCGCACTCTTGACGTCCGCAAAATCCATACCCGCTTTCGAGGCACGCTTGCCCACTTTTTGCGCTCTTAACGCTGCGGGGAAGCACTTGGGCACGTCGTTTACCGAATCGGCATACGTCGTTTGGTGCTTTTCCGCCATCTTGTTCTTTTCCCAAACGTTCAGCGCGCCGTTTGCATTGTCCGCGCTGTCCTTGCCAAATACGTGCGTATGGCGGGAAATGAGCTTTTTGCAAATACCCGTCAACACGTCGGTAAGGTTAAACGCACCCGTTTCTTCTTTCATAACGGCATGGAACACCGCTTGCAACATAATATCGCCCGTTTCTTCCAAAATTTTCTCGTCGTCGCCTGCATCGATAGCGTCCACAAGCTCGTACGCTTCTTCAATCGCCGCCATTTTAATACTCTCGCACGTTTGCACTCTATCCCAAGGACAGCCGTTGGGTTTGCGAAGACGAACGATGATTTCTTTCAAATCGTCAAGGCTAAATCTTTCCTTTTCCAAAAGGTCGCTTTCTTCAATCGCCACCGCCGACGTGTAATCGTATTTTCTTTGTCTATCAAGCGCATAGATAGGGGTTTTTACCACCTTATCCCCGCAAATGTAGCGGGTTTGCACTTCTTCGCCGAATAAATCGCCAAGCACGAGTTTGCAATCGCTGGCAAGCGCTCTATCGTCCAAATCGTACACGAGCAAGGGCAAATTGATTACGCCTTTTTTCGCTCTTTCAAAAAGTTCGTACGCCGAAAGGGCGGTGTAGGAGCAAGCGTGAAAGTTCGCCATACGCACAAGCGCCGTCACTTTGGACACGCCGTCGATAATTTCCACCTTGCCACGCAAGCGTTTGCAAAGCGCTTTCACCGAGTTATCTTCCGTTGCCGCGCCGTCCACAAGGTACACGGCGTTTTCGCCCGCCATAGCCACTCTTTTGGCGAGATTTTTGGCAAGCGTTGCAAACGAACGGCTGTTTTCATACACGTCGTCCAAGCACACGTGTTCTACGCCCAAATCAAGCACGCTTTGATAGGAACGAGTGTACGCCGTACGCACCAAAATAGGCGCGCCCGCTTGCGCCGCTTTCAAAATGGCTTCTTCGCCACGCTTCGTCAAATCACCTACCGTCACACCTAACCCGATTACCGTTATCATTTGCTTTCTCCTTGCGTTTTTTGCTTGCGATTATATTATATATCAAATCGAGTAAAAAAGCAATCAAATAACAAAGATTGCTCGCCCACGCGAGCGCAAAAACGGAATTTTCCGTTTTTGAAAGCCATATCACGTACGTTGCCGTCTTTGTCACAACCCCGATAAGCATGGCAAACGCCGCATATTTTGGCTTGCCTTGCGCTGTCAAACACGCCGACAAGGTTTGTATCATGGACAGCGTAAGCGCACTTATCGACAGCGTTTTTACAAGGGAAATGAGCGTGGAAAGCTCGCCAGCTTGCAAGCTTCTAAATATAACTTTCACGGCGGGGGCAGCAAAAAGATATAGACAAATTGCCGTGGGCGCAGCCACGAGAACGGTGATTCCAAGCGCAAAAAAGATGCGTTTTCGCACACCGCACTCGGCGGTTTTCGCCCTTGCCACGCTTGGTACGCTTGCCGCCGCTATACCATAACAAACGGACACGGGCAAATTGATGATTGTCACCGCCCCGCCCGCAAACAACCCGTATAATGCCACCCCGTCCACGCCGTTTTTGCTTAAAAGGCGCACGGCAAGCACGCTGTCAACAAGCGACGAAAGGGGGATAAGCATAGCGCTTAACGTGACGGGGATACTCATACGCAAAATTTGCCGTTTGGAAACTTTGCCTACCATATTTTCCACATTTTCCGCTTGCTTTTCCACCTTTTTCTTGCGTTTATAAAAAAGGCACATCAAAAGTAGGGCGAAAAGCTCGGATATCGACACGGCGAGCAGCAAAAACACCACCGCTTTTTCGATATTCGAGCGGAAAAGGAAAGCAAACAGCAAACCCACGCCCACTTTCACCACTTGTTCGCACACTTCGCTTGCGGCGGTGGGGAACATATCGTTTTTGCCTTGGAAATACCCCCTAAACACGGAAATTGCGGACACGAGCAGCACGGACGGGGCGAGCGCAAAATACCCCGCCGTCACTTCCCCGCTTCCTTGCGCCATACTCAAAAAGGGGGCGATAATCGCCATTAGAAGCGTACCTGCCCCGCCGATACATAAAAACAAGTGCATGGCGGTTTTGAAAAGAGGACGGGTGGCTTGACCTTTGGATATCCTTTCCGCCGTCAAAAAAGCGATGGACGATGGGATACCCGTGGCAGAAATGGTCAAAAGCAAACAATAGACGGGGTACACCATTTGATACAGCCCTATCCCGTGCCCACCGATAAGGTTGGTGAGTGGAATTCGATACACCGCACCCACGATTTTGGCGATAAAGCCGCCGACGGCGATGATTGCCGCACCTTTGATAAACCCTTTCTTGTCCGCACTATTTTCCATTTTTTCCACCCCTTTACGCCACTTTACGCATACAGTTTGGGGGGATAGCGCACTTTTTATGAGTTTTTGGGCGCAAAAAAACCGCAAGGGTTTACCTTGCGGTTTGCTTTTTTATTCTTCCGTTTCTTCGTCCGTTTCATCTTCGTCTTCGTCGACGTACGCTTCTTCGCTTGCCGTGTCGATAACTACGCTGATTTTATTGAGAATATCGTTTTTGCCATAACCCGTTTCCGAACTCGTTGCAATCAAGTTCTCCACACCCAAATACAAATCGGCGGCGATTGCCTTGATATGTTCTTTCAATTTCATGCGGGAAAGTTTGTCCGCTTTCGTCAAAACTACCGTGAAAGGCAAGGTGTGATAGTGCAAAAACTGCATCATTTGCACGTCGTCCGCCGTGGGATCGTGTCGAGCGTCTACAAGCATGAACACGTGCGCGATTTCTTCTTTGTGACGGAAAAATGCGTCCAAAGTTTTCGCCCATTTTTCCTTTTCTCCTTTGGAAACCTTTGCAAAACCGTAGCCAGGCAAGTCCGCAAGGATAAATTCGCCAAAATCGAAATAGTTTACAAGCCGGGTTCTACCCGGTTCGCTACTCGTTTTCGCAAGTTTTTTGCGGTTCGCGAGCATATTGATAAACGAGCTTTTTCCCACGTTCGATTTGCCACAAACGGCAATCATCGGTTTTTGCGGTTTAATGAACTGCTCCGCACGCGCCGCCGACGTAATAAACGTTGCATTTTTAATCACAAGCGCCGCTTCTTTTTCCTTCATCTCGTACATACCCGCCTCCTTTTCTTATTTATCGCAACGCACGTCGCCCGCAATACGATTAGAAACCGCACCTACGCGCGCTACGCCCGTCTTCTTTTCCCCTTCGCAAAGCGCCAAAGCAAACACTTCTTCCACGCTTTCCACCGCCACAAAGCGGATGTCCTTTTTCACGTTTTGGGGAATTTCTTCCAAGTCTTTTTCGTTGCCTTTGGGGATAATTACCGTTTGAATTCCCACTCTTCTTGCGGCAAGCGCCTTTTCTTTCAAGCCACCGATAGGAAGCACTTTGCCACGAAGCGTGATTTCGCCCGTCATAGCCACGTCACCACGCACTTCTTTGCCCGTGTACGCCGACAACATAGCCGTTGCCATAGTGATGCCTGCGCTCGGCCCGTCTTTAGGCGTTGCGCCCTCGGGCACGTGTATATGCAAATCCTTTTGCGTAAACGCTTCCGCTGCAATGCCGTATTCTTCCGCATGCGCACGAAGATAGGAAAGGGCGGCTTGCGCCGATTCCTTCATAACTTCGCCCAGTTTGCCCGTCAATTTAAGTTCGCCTTTGCCCGCCATCGTCGTTGCTTCCACCGTAAGCGTCGTGCCGCCAACAGCCGTCCAAGCAAGCCCGTTTACCGCTCCCACTTGCGCCGTCAACAACGCTTCATCAAGCGTATAACGGGGCGCACCAAGCATTTCTTCCACCTTTTCACGGGTAAGTTTAACTTTCGCCGTACGCTTGTTTTTTGCGTGTTTTACGGCGATTTTACGGCATATACTGCCAACCGTGCGTTCTAAACTACGCACACCCGCTTCACGAGTATATCCTTCGATAACAAAGCGAAGCACGTCGTAGGAAAATTCCGCATGCTTGTCCAAAAGCCCGTTTGCCTTTAATTGTTTGGGCACGAGATAACGCTTGGCGATTTCCACCTTTTCTTCCAAGGTATAACCCGAAAGTTCGATAATTTCCATTCTATCACGCAAGGGCGCAGGAATCGTTTCAAGCGAGTTTGCCGTCGTGATAAACATAACCTTGCTCAAATCGTAAGGCGCTTCCAAATATCTATCACGGAAAGTGACGTTTTGCTCGGGGTCAAGCGCTTCCAAAAGCGCCGCCGCGGGATCGCCGTGCATATCGGACGTGATTTTATCAATTTCGTCAAGCAAGAATACGGGGTTAATCGAGCCCGCATGTTTCATGCCGTACAAAATTCTACCAGGCATTGCGCCGATGTAGGTGCGTCTATGCCCACGGATTTCCGCTTCGTCACGCACGCCGCCAAGGCTCATGCGCACAAACTTTCTACCCAAAGCACGGGCAATGGAGCTTGCAATGCTCGTTTTACCAACGCCCGGAGGGCCAACGAAACACAAAATGGGGGCTTTCATGCTTTGCGTAAGCTTCAAAACCGCCAAGTATTCCGTGATACGTTCTTTGATTTTTTCAAGCCCGTAATGGTCGCTATCGAGCACTTTAATACAATCTTCCAAAAGCTCGGTATCCGTCGTTTCTTCCGTCCAAGGAAGGGACAAAACTTGTTCCAAGTACCCCGAAATAACGTTGTATTCGGGGGAAGAGGGCTGCATTTTTTCCATGCGGTCCACTTCTTTCAAGCACTTTTCTTTGAGTTCCTTGGGCAAGCCTTTTTCTTCAATCTTTGCACGGAATTCGTCTTCTTCCTTGCCATCGTCGCCAAGTTCGGTGTGAATAGCTTTCACTTGTTCACGAAGGAAGTATTCCTTTTGCGATTTGTCGATGCTTTGGCGCACCGCACCTGCAATCTTCTTTTCGATTTTAGAAATTTCAAGCTCGTCGTTCAAACAACGTTCAAACAGCTTCAAACGCTCAACGACGTTCCCTTCTTCAAGGCTTTGCTGTTTGATTTCAAGACGTACACGCATGCCCGAAATCGCCACGTTGATATATTCGTCCGCATCACGGCAGCTTTCCAGCTTGCTTGCAATTTCCTTGGGCAATTTGCCGTCCACGCCCAAAACGTCTTTGACGAGCGCTTTTGCCGTGCGGAAATACGCTTCTTCCAAAATCTCGTCGCCGTGCACGATTTTCATTTCGTCGCACACCGCATAGAAATAGCCGCTTTCAATGCCTATCTCGCGCGCTTTGGCACGATAAAGCCCCTCGCACAGCACTCTTACAGCGCCGCCGGGGAGTTGGGAAATTTGTTTAATTCTCGCTACGCACCCAACCTTGTACACGTCGTCGGCGGTAATTTCGTCCTTTTCCGTCACCTTTTGGGAGCATATCATCACCAACTTGTCTTCCGTTGCGCTTGCGCGGTTGACTGCTTTCAAGGTCATTTCTCTTCCCACTTCAAAAATGACGTTTACGTTGGGAAAAGCCACCTTTCCACGCAAGGGGATTACGGGCAAAAGGTTGGTTTTCGTTAAGTTGTCCATATTATAACTTTCCATACTATATTTTTACCCGAAAAGTTTATTTTCTAAACCTTTCTACTATCTGTCCATATCAAAACTTTCAATCATGTCCAAAAATTCTTCAAAGCGATACAAATCTTCGGGGGAATAATAATCGATGTAAATTCTTCCCTTCTTGTCGTTGCCGATAAGGGAAACTTTGGTGCGGAATACCCCACGCATACGTTCGACAAACGCCTTTAATTGTTCGCTTTTTGCCGCCGCCTTCGCTTGGTTTTCTTGGTGCAAAACTTCAGGGGGGGTTAAGTACGCCTTTACGGCACGTTCCATTTCCCGCACGGAATAATCTCTTTTGATTGCTTCTTCCGCAAAGGAGAGTTGCTTTTCTTGGGGTACACGCACCAAGGCACGGGCGTGGCCAGCCGAGAGTTTACCACTCTCGATAAGCCCCAAAACTTCGGGGGAAAGCGTTAAAAGTCGCAAGGTGTTGGCTACTGCGGGGCGGGAAACGCCGATAAGGGAAGCGACGTCGTCTTGCGTTAAATCGCAATCGGCAACCAAACGCTTCATCAAATACGCTTCTTCTAAAACGGGCAGCTGCTCGCTTTTCAATCGTTCAATCAACGAAAAAACTTCCGCGTTTTTATCCGAAAAGCTGTACACGCGCACGTCCACGTGCGTTGCGCCCGAGAGTTTTGCCGCATAAAAATCCCTATCCGCCGCCAAAAGGTTAAATCTTCCGTTTTCCCCTTCGTTGACGGCAAAGGCGGGCGTGCCGTTCAATAAAAAGTACGCCGCGCGCGTTTTAATTTCCTTTTTATCCCAAGCGTCAATCGCCGTTTCCGCATCAATGAGCGAAAGGGGGATTTTTCGCATTTCAAAGCGTACGTCCAGCGCTTTCTTTGCTTTTGCCTTCTTCATTTTCCTTGCTCCTTGTAATAAACAGAGCTGCTTGTGTTGCAGCTCCGTTTTTTGCCTATTAAAGATTATTCTTCCGTCTTATCAGCCGTTTCTTCTTTTGCGGGTTCTTCCGCCGTTTCGGTTTGTTCCGCTACGAGATGTTCCGCCGAAGGCGTGGTTGCCGTTCTAAACGGGTTGGCTTGGTGCATACCTTCACGGGATTCCATAAACGCAATAACTTCTTTGTAGTTTGCGCCTTTCATAAGCATAGCCACTTCTTCCGTGTAAATCGTTTCCTTTTCCACAAGCACACGGGACATGTTGTCCATAATCGAACGGTTGTCTTTCAAAAGTTTGGTTGCACGAGCGTGCGCTTCCGTGATAAGACGTCTAATTTCCGCATCAATCGTAGCCGCCGTTTCTTGCGAATATCCGCCACGGCTTTGGTTGCCGTATTCCATACCCATAAACACGGGTTGGTCGCTATCGTAAGCTACAAGCCCAAGTTTGTCGCTCATACCCCATTGCGTCACCATACGGCGAGCAAGCTCGGATACGTGTTGCAAATCGGCGCTTGCGCCCGTCGTCACGTCTTGGATAACGAGTTCTTCCGCAACTCGTCCGCCAAGCGACATACAAATGTTGTCGATGAGTTTGTTGTACGATACGTCGTTGTCGTCCGTTTCGGGGCGAGTCATCGTATAGCCCGCCGCTCTACCACGGGGGATAATGGATACTTCGTGAACGGGATCGCAATGCTTGCAAAGACAAGCAAGAACGGCGTGACCTGCTTCGTGGTAAGCGGTGCAACGCTTATCCGCTTCGGTGACGACACGGCTCTTCTTTTGCGGGCCCATCAACACTTTGTTGATGCCGTCGTAAAGTTCGATATTGCCTATCATATTCTTGCCCGCTCTCGCCGCCAAAATAGCCGCTTCGTTGAGTAGGTTAGCAAGTTCCGCACCCGAAAAGCCAGCCGTGATACGAGCAACCGTTTTGAAGTTTACGTCGGGCGCCATCGGTTTGTTTCTTGCGTGCACTTTCAAAATTTGTTCACGCCCCTTTACGTCGGGCAAGTTTACGTTGATTTGTCTATCGAAACGGCCGGGACGAAGAAGTGCAGGGTCGAGAATATCCGCACGGTTGGTTGCCGCCATAACGATAATACCGTCGTTGCTTTCAAAGCCGTCCATTTGTACAAGGATTTGGTTGAGCGTTTGTTCTCTTTCGTCGTGTCCGCCACCAAGCCCCGCACCACGGCGACGGCCTACGGCGTCGATTTCGTCGATGAAGATGATACAAGGTTGGTTCTTTTTCGCCATATCGAAAAGTTCACGCACACGCTTTGCGCCCACACCAACGTACATTTCTACGAAGTCGGAACCGGATACGGAGAAGAAGGGTACGCCCGCTTCCCCTGCAACCGCTTTGGCGAACAACGTTTTACCCGTGCCCGGAGGGCCTACGAGCAATACGCCCGACGGGATACGCGCGCCAAGCGCCGAGAACTTTTTGGGGCTGCGCAAGAATTCTACAACTTCCGCAAGTTCTTCCTTTTCTTCTTCCGCGCCAGCGACGTCGGAGAAGCGCACTTTCAAATTGTTTTGTACGTGCGTTTTGCTCTTGTTCATGCTCATTGCGGCATTTGCACTGCCCGTTGCGCCACGCATCAACGAGAAGAACAACACGCCCATAAGCAAAATGCCAAGCACGGGAAGAATACTCGACCAAATGCTGCCTGCGTTGGGATCGGTGAGTTCAACCATTACCTTCGCCATAGGCACGGCTACGCCAAGTTCACCCGACGACAAAGAAGCGCGGAAATTGATATAGTCCGTATAGTTATAAATGCTGGGCGCGCCTGCTACGCTAAACACGTCCACGCTCTTGTCAGCGTACGTGAAGGTTGCTTGCCAGTTATATCCGTCCACGTAAAGAGCTACTTTTTCGTAGTTGTTTGAACCTAATTTTTCAAGCAACTGGCTATACGCAATTTCTTCCGCTTGATTCAAAAGGGAAGTGATAAGAAACGTAATCGCCGCCACCGCAACAGCAGCCACAACAATCCAAATTATCGTTTTTGTTCTCTTGTTCAAAATTTTTCTCCTTTTTTACGTCCGTCTTTTTTAGTTTGTCGAAAAAAACGGCTTGTAATACCTTTCCCCACGCCCGCCTTATCATAAATTAACGGCAGGGGATAGACTTTTAGTCTATTTTTCCATATTTTACCACATTTTATTCGCTTTTTCAAGCATTTCTATCGACATTATCTTAAACGTTCACAATTTTAACCGTTTATTCACGAAGCTTTTATAAAAAGCTCTCTATCAAAATCTTCACGCCGATGCCGATTAACACCAACCCGCCAAGTACGCCCGCTTTGTCCGCAAGCTTGTTCCCCACGAGTTTGCCGATATACACCGCACCCACCGAAAGGGCAAAAGTGATTGCGCCGATCGTCAAGGTTGCCCCCCAAACGCCCATCGCAAGACCTTGGGCGGAAATTGCCGCCATTTGCAAACTTACGCCTACGGCAAGCGCGTCGATGGACGTTGCAATCGCTTGCATGCACAATTTGCCGACGGTCAGTTTTCTACAAGGACAATCTTCATCGCATACGGGCGCTTCGCCCGCCTTTTTATTTTTGTAAATTTCAATGCTGCACTCTATCAGCATTTTTGCTCCTAAAAACACCAACAACCCAAAGGAAATCCAAGCGGAAATCTTTTCAAACGTGCCCAAAAACGCATGGGCGACAATTCCCGTAATGAAATACCCTATCAATGGCATTAAGAACTGGAAAAACCCGAAAAATCCACCGATAAGCAGCGTCTTTTTCACGGGCATTTTGGGATTCGTCATGCCGTCCGTCATGCCCACGGCGCACGCATCCATGGCAAGCGCCACGGACAAGAGCAGTATTTCGTAAACTCTCATAAAAGCTCCTTATTAAAGGCAACCCTTGTTTGCAAGCGCTTCAATCACTTGCGAGAAAATTTGGTCGGGGGTTTGCTTGCCGTCAATGCGGATAAAACGCCCCGTTTCCGTACTTGCAAGCTTGTCAAAGCCCGCATACACTCTTTCGTGGAAAGCCATGCCCGCTTGTTCCAGTCTATCGTTTTCGTCCGCACCGTGCTTTCTCTTGAACGCATCGGCGGGGGTTAAGTCGATAAACACCGTCGCATCGGGCAAATATTTTTCAAGGGCGTACGCATTGATTTTGCGGATAAAATCTTCCCCCAAACCACGCGCAAACGCTTGATAGGCAAGGGAAGAATCGACGTATCTATCGCAAATAACGAGTTTGCCTTCTTCCAAAGCGGGCGCAACCTTGTCGTGCAAGTGTTGCACACGAGCCGCCGCATACAAAAGCGCTTCGCACTCGTCCGTCATTTCCGCATTTTTGCCGTTTAATAAAATTTCACGGATTTGTTCGGAAATTTTTCCGCCGCCCGGCTCTCTCGTGAACACGTGGGGAATACCCTTTTTCGTCAAATATTCGCTTAAAAGTTTCAACTGCGTGCTTTTGCCGCAACCGTCGCAACCTTCAAAAGTGATAAACTTGCCTTTCATATCTTATTCCTTTTCCTTATCTTGAAATACCGAAATTTTGTTTTCTCTCAAGCCAAACACGTTGTCCGCTTGCATGAGAAGTTGAATTTTTTCTTTTGTAATCACTTCGCCCACTCGCAAAAGGGGTGTGCACGGGGGGAACATGCCGCAATTTTCAGCGCATACCTGCCCGTCGCTTTTTTCTATATCTATCCACACCTTTTCGCCCGTTTTTGTGGAAAAGACGGGGGTATGTACGTCTTCAATCGCTTGGAAAGGGTATTTTTCAAACAGCTTTTCAAGCGTTCTTTTCAAAAGGGCAAATTGCCCTTTTTTCGTGGCGGGGGAAAGATAGAAACAAAGGACGTTGCCGTCGCAAAACTCGGCGTATATGCCTTTTGCTTGCAACTGCTCGTTTACCACGCTTGCGTTTGCCCCAAATAAAGCGCAAACTTTCGTCCAGTCGCCCATGTGATAAATGCGGGGCTGTGCTTTTTGCCAAGCGGCTACTTGGCGGATAAGCCACTCGTTTTTAGGGTACTTGACGGCGTATTCTACGCTCGCCATAATAGGGTACGACGGGCTTGTGGTGCGGAAGACGTCCACGCCCTTTTCAAGCACGCTTGCTATCTTTTCCGTGCGCGCGCAAACGATTGCCCCTTGCGTGAGTGCGGGAAGGCTTTTATGCACCCCGTCCACCCACATATCGGCGTACGTACCCGCATATAGCGTGTTATCGCCGTGCAAATGTCCGCCGTGCGCGCCGTCGATAAGAAGCAATTTTCCACTTTCGTCGCAATACTTTCGCAAAGCGGAAAGGTGAGCTACGTTGCCGTAATAATCGGGGGAAGTGATAAAGATTGCATCCGCTTCCACCCCTTGTATATCTTCCAAAGTGATAGGCAAAGGAATTCCCTTTTCCTTTTTCGTGGAAAGAACGATAGGGGTGAGCGAAAGAGTGGCGCAGCCGTTGAAAATACTCTTGTGCGAGTTTTCAAAAACCGCCACCGTTTTCACGCCCAAATTCTTTGCCGTAAAAAGCATCGAGAGCACGCCTGCCGTGCTCCCGTCTGTGACTATAAACGCTGCGTTTGCGCCCAAAATGCGCGCAATATCCGCTTGTGCGCGCGCGATACACCCGCGCGGCGATGCCAAATTGTCGGAATAGGACAATTCGGTAATATCCCATTTCCCCCATTTATGCCCGGGGGTGTGGAAAGATACGTGCTTTGCTCTTGCCGATTTTTTCAGCATTTGATAGATATGGCAAGATGCAAGCACCCGTTTGTTTTTCAAAAGTTTATGCAACATACGCCTTTACGCCGTCAAGGACGCCGCGATAACCGTGTTAATATAGGACAATGTTTCGTATTGATAATCTTGGTCCATATCGGGCAAAGAGAACAACATTACGCACATGTTTTGCGACGTGTATTTCACCGTGCCGTCTTCTTGCAACTTGCTGTAAAATACTCTGTTTTTCAAGTTGTTCATTTTGCTTTCGTCGGGGCAAATGTTCAATGCGTAGTTGCCTTGCAAAAATACTTCGCCCGTCGTTTCGTTGTAATACGTTTCGCCCGTTGTCGAATCTTTATAAACGACCGTTTCAAACTTAATAAGCCCAGCGTTCAAATACCCTTCAAAGGTAAGAAGCGCGCCGCGGTATTTTTCCAAGCGAGCAAACTCGTCTTTCACGCCTTGTTGGATATGTTTTTCTTTCTTAAAACGCTTGTCTTTGTTTGCCTTTACACGCGCACGGAAATCTCTTTCCGCTTTTTCTTGATTAAGCGAGCCGTTTACGTAATCGCCGTTAAAATATTCGTTCAAATAAATTCTTGCGTTGTAGAGGTAATCGTCCCAGTTTTGGATATAACCGTTCAAGCCGCCATAACGGCTGAAAAAGGATTCCAAATAGGAAATGGATATGCCTTCCGACATTTTATCATTATCAAGGACGTGGGGAATAAACATCATATCCCCTTGCCCCGTCGTGAAACGAGTGTCGCACATCGTATAGATATTGTCGCCCGCCGTCGTCAAGTCGATAACGTCCGTTTCGATGATTTCGTACGAGAATACACCGTTGTCGATCATCGATTCATATTCGCTATTAAACGAGCCGTAATCGAGCGATACGTTGGCGAAATGGTTGAACACGGTGAATTGTTGCGCAGGGGTAATTCTCGTTGCCGACACCGTAAAGATGAGCGACCAAAAGACGATGAACGCCGCCGCCAAACCCACTATTTTCAACCAGTCGTAAGAGAGCATACGCCCCAAACGTTTTTTTGTGATTTTTGCATCCATTTATGTTTCCGCCTATGCTTGTTCTTGCCTTATTTCTTCGGCTTCATCGTAGGGAAGAGAATAACGTCACGGATGGTGGAGCTGTCCGTAAGCAACATAACGAATCTATCCAAGCCCATGCCCAAACCGCCTGTGGGAGGCAAACCGTATTCGAGTGCGTTGATGAAATCTTCGTCCACTTGCGCATCGTTGTTGCCCTTTGCACGCTTCGCTTCCACTTGCTTCAACATACGTTGTTTTTGGTCGATAGGGTCGTTGAGTTCGGAGAACGCATTGCCGTATTCGTGGCCGCAAATGAAGTATTCAAAACGTTCGGTAAATGCGGGGTTGGAAGGCTTACGCTTTGCCAAGGGGGAGTTTTCTACGGGGTAATCGTAGATAACGGTGGGTTGGATAAGTTTGTCTTCTACGAAAGCGTCGAAAAGTTCGATAAGCACCCAGCCCTTCGTTGCGTTTTCGTGTTCAAGTTCTACGCCCAAGCCCTTTGCCGCCGCGCGTGCGTCTTCGTCCGTTGCCCAGTCATTGTAATCAACGCCTGCGTATTTCTTCACCGCTTCCGCCATGGTAAGACGAGTCCAGTCGCCCATGTGAATTTCCGTGCCTTGGTAGGTGATATCGAGCGTGCCGCATACCTTAAGCGTGACCGTCTTATACAAATCTTCAATCATGTCCATCATGTCGAAATAATCGCTGTACGCTTCGTACATTTCGATAGACGTGAATTCGGGGTTATGGTAAGCGTCCATACCTTCATTTCTGAAAATTCTGCCCACTTCGTACACTTTATCCATGCCGCCAACGATAAGACGCTTCAAGAAAAGTTCCGTTTCGATACGCATGTACATATCCAAATCGAGTGCGTTATGGTGCGTTTTGAAAGGTCTTGCATCCGCGCCGATTTCAAGGGGCAACAACGTGGGGGTGTCCACTTCCAAGTAGCCACGGTTATCCAAATAGTTGCGGATTTCCTTCAAAATGAGCGAACGGGTGCGGAAGGTGTCGCGTACGTCCTTGTTCATAATCAAATCAAGGTGGCGCAAACGATATTTCATATCCTTGTCTTGCAAGCCGTTATATTTTTCGGGCAAGGGAAGAAGCGATTTGGAAAGCAACGTAAGTTCTTGTACGTGTACGGAAACTTCCCCCGTTTGCGTTTTGAATACGAAGCCTTTGAAGCCGAAAATATCGCCGATATCGTAATCCTTTTTATAGGACATGTAATTTTCTTCGCCGATGTCTTGACGAGTGACGTAAATTTGGATAGAGCCGCTTCTATCTGCGATATGCGAGAAAGAAGCCTTACCCATGATACGACGGGACATCATACGGCCAGCAAGCGTGACAACCTTGCCTTCGTATGCTTCAAAATTGTTTTTAATCGTTTCCGAATCCGCATCTACGGGGTATTTTACTTGTTCGTAAGGGTTTTTGCCTTCGCCAACGAGTTTTGCAAGCTTTTCACGACGAATTCTTGCTTGTTCGATAAGCTGTTCCTCTTCCGATACGCCGTTTACGGGCGTGTTTTGCATATTTTCTTGCATGTTTTCTAACCTCACCTTAGTACTTGTGTGTTAATTCAAAATTTCTTTAATGACGAGTTTATATTCGCCGTCGGGTGCGTTTACTTTTACAACGTCGCCCTTCTTGTGCTTAAGAAGCGCTGCGCCAACGGGGGATTCGTTAGAAATCTTGTTTTCAATGGCGTTTGCTTCCATCGAACCCGTAATTTCGTACACTTCTTCTTCGTCCAAGTCTTCGTCGTAAACGCGTACCTTCGAGCCGATGTGTACGGTGCTGTGATCGTTGTTTTCCGCAATGATTACGGCGTTTTTCAACTTGTAATCAAGTTCGGTAATTTCAAGTTCGTTTGCCGCTTGTTCGTTGCGAGCTGCATCGTATTCCGCATTTTCCGACAAGTCGCCGTGGCTTCTTGCTTCTGCGATACGTTCAACGATTTCTTGGCGTTTCACCGTTTGCAAATAGATAAGTTTTTCTTTTGCTTCATCATACCCTTTTTGCGTCATCATATATTGTTGTTCTGCCATAAAACTCCTTTTCGTTCCGCTTGTTATTTTTGGCGCGCAAGCCCTTGCGTTTGATGCAATACAGCCCGCATTTCCGCAAAAAATACGTAAAAAAACCGCTCGCCGGACGGAACGAACAAAAATCCACCGTGACTTTTTCTTGCTGAAAATGCCACGGCGTTTATTTTTATTATCCTTATTATATATTATTTTATCTTCTTTGTCAATAATTTTTGAAAGCTTTCAACAGATTTTCACTCTTTTACTCGCCCCTTTTCTTCGTTTTTCAACGTTTCGACAAGAAGGACGACATTCTATCAAATGCTTCGGAAAGGGCGTTCATGCTCGTTGCGTACGAAATACGCACGTTGCTTGCGCCAAACGTACCAAACGCACTGCCAGGGACAACCGCCACCTTTTCCGTCTTCAAAAGCTCTTCCGCAAACGTTTCGCCCGAAAGCCCCGTCGATTTCACGGACGGGAAAGCGTAAAATGCGCCTTGAGGCTCGAAACAATGCAAACCGATTTCTTGCAACGAGTGAAGCACGAACTTTCTTCTCTTATCGTACGAATCACGCATTTCTTCCACCGTTGCAAAGTTGTCCGAAAGCCCGTCTTTCAGCGCTTCAATCGCTGCGTATTGCGACATAATCGGCGCGCAAAGCATGCCGTATTGATGGATTTTGAACATTGCATCGTCCACTTCCGCAGGTCCGCAAGCAAATCCCAAACGCCAGCCCGTCATGGCAAACGCCTTGGAAAAACCACCCACGTACACCGTGCGTTCTTTCATACCAGGAAGCGAAGCAATGCTTGCGTGCTTGCGCCCGTAGGTGAGTTCCGCATAAATTTCGTCGGTGATAACAAGTAAATCGTGACGGATAATCACTTCGGCAATCGCCTTCAATTCTTCTTCCGTCATAATTGCGCCCGTGGGGTTGTTGGGATAGGTGAGAATAATCGCTTTCGTCTTATCCGTAATCGCCTTTTCCAAATATTCGGGCTTCAATACGAAGTTGTCTTCTTCACGGCACTCTACGTGTACGGGTACGCCGTCCGAGAGCGCAACAAGGGGGGAATAGGATACGTAGGCAGGATCGGGGATAAGAATTTCATCGCCACGTTCTACGCACGCACGAAGCGCAAGGTCGATTGCTTCGCTGCCGCCCACCGTGATAAGAATATGTTTGGGATCGTAATCGAGATTGAAACGTTCTTTCAAATATCTCGAAATCAAATCCAAAAGTTGGGGCAAACCACGATTGCCCGTATATTGAGTGTAGCCACGTTGTATAGAAGTGATTGCCGCCGAACGTACTTTCCAAGGCGTGACAAAGTCAGGCTCGCCCACACCAAGGGATATCGCGCCCTCCGTTGTCCGTACGATATCGAAGAATTTTCTAATACCGCTCGGTTGCATCATCTTCGCTTTTTGATTGACAAAATCGCGCATAATTTACGTTTCCTTACATAAAATCTGCATACCAAGTATGCGTTGAGTTGGTAAACACCCGCCCGTGGGCGTGGTTTTTACGCTTGGACGGAGAGACGATAATCCACGTCGTCCTTTTCCGTTGCTACCCCTTCAATTTTGTATTTTTTCAAAATGAAATGAGTTGCCGTGCTCAAAACGCCGTCGAAGGTGGAAATACGTTCGGAAACGAAGCGGGACACTTGTTGCAACGTTCTATCTTCCACAAACACCGCCAAATCGTAAGCGCCACTCATAAGATACACCGATTTTACTTCGGGGAAGGAAGCGATTTGCTTTGCAATGCCGTCGAAGCCTTCTTTCTTTTTCGGGGTAACTTTCACTTCGATAAGCGCGCATACAAGCGAATCGTCCGCCTTTTCGTCGTTGACGATTGCCGTGTATTTAACGAGCAAACCACTCTTTTCCATGTCTTGAATACAAGCTTTCACTTGCGCTTCTTCTACGGAAAGCATCGCCGCAATTTTCTTGGGCGTGATACGCGCGTCTTCGGTGAGTACGTTCAAAATGTCCTTTTCAAGTGCCGTCATAATGTTTCTCCTTGCTTTTGATTAAAGCATATTTTCCAAAAATAAGTGGTCGTACCCCAAACTTTCCACAAAATCCCTACCCACAAACTTCACGTGGTTGAACTTCGCAAAGTTGAAAACGTGCGTCTTCGTCAACACGGGGGTGGGAATATCGAGCGTATGACAAATGTCCGTCAAATACTCGAAAAAGTGGGAATACGTAAGCGTTTCGGGGTTTTCATATACAAATTGTTTGCGGATTTTTCCATCCGTCATTAGTTTTGCCCAAATTCTCATACTCGTATTATACACGAAAGAAAGAAAAAAGTAAACCGTTTCGGCAAAGAAAAACTATGTTTTTCCTTTATTTCCTTGAAGCGTTTTTTCGCAAAATACCCTTTGCGCCCGTTCGCCTGTTTCTTTTTTGGCATATTCGCACTTTTTTGCTCATACGATAAAGCAAGCAACGAAAAGGGTAAAGCGAAAAAAATACCTTCATTTTCCCCTTTGATTTTTGACAAAAAAGGACAAAATTAGCCTATATTTTTGAAATTTTGATAGGGCGATTTTGCTATGATGGAGGCACGAAGATATGCAACGAAAACACGCCTTTATCCACCGCCAAAACGGCGGTGGAAACATTGACAAACGGGGTGCTTTCGCCCTTGTCGCCACCTTGCTTTGCGCGCTCTTTATCGTCGTGTCAGTACCCACTTTCGTATTGAAAAAGCGTGCACAAGTTGCCGTAAACACCCAAGCGGGGCGGGTTTTGCCCATTTACAGCGTGGAAACAAGCGAGAAAAAACTTGCCATCAGCTTCGATTGCGCTTGGGGCGTGGAATACACGCAAACGCTGCTTGACGTCATGCGAAAAAACGACGTGCGCTGCACCTTTTTTGCCGTCGAATTTTGGGTGGAAAAATATCCGCAGTACGCAAAAGCCATCGTCGATGCTGGACACGAGCTTGGCCCGCACAGCAAAACGCACTCGTATATGAGTAAACTCTCGAAAGAAGAGATTGAAAGCGAGCTTTTATCTTCTTGCGCCGCCATTGAGCGAGCGACGGGGCGAAAAACCAACCTTTTCCGCGCCCCCTACGGCGATTATAACAATCTTTTAATCGAAACGGCGACGAGCCAAGGGCTGTACACGATACAATGGGACGTCGATACGCTCGACTGGAAAAATCTTTCCGCTACGGAAATTGCCATGCGAGTGATAAACGGAGCGAAAAACGGCTCGATTATCCTTTGTCACAACAACGGTTTGCACACGGCGGAAGCGTTGCCGATGATTTTTTCCACGTTGAAAAATAGGGGTTATACTTTCGTGCCGATAGGCGAGCTTATCTATAAAGATAACTTCTCTATCGACGTCAACGGGCGACAACGCCCGCTTTCCTAATGAAATAAAAATATTTTAGATACGTTTGGAGGTATTTTATGAATTACGTTTCAGAGAAAAACAACAAAGTGTACGTGATGGGAGAAATCGTCAGCGACGCCACCTTCTCCCACGAAGTTTACGGGGAAGGGTTTTACGAATTTTTCGTCCGTGTTATGCGCCTTTCGGGGCAGGCGGATATTTTGCCCGTCACCCTTTCCGAACGGCTTATCCAAGGCGGTATGCTCAAAAAGGGCAAAACGCTTTGCGCCGTGGGACAGTTTCGCAGTTATAACAAAATCGAAAACGGAAAATCCCGCTTGATGCTCACCGTGTTCGTACGAGAGCTTTTAGACGAAATTCCCGGCAAAAATCCCAACAACGTTTTGCTTTGTGGATATATATGCAAGCCACCCGTGTATCGAACGACGCCCTTTAATCGGGAAATTGCCGACGTCTTAATCGCCGTCAACCGTGCGTATAATAAATCCGATTATATCCCGTGCATCGCTTGGGGGCGCAACGCACGTTTTGTGAAGAATTTGAACGTGGGCGACAAAATCGCCGTTTCGGGCAGAGTGCAAAGCAGAGAATATCAAAAGAAATTGTCCGAAACGGAAATCAAAACAATGACGGCGTACGAAGTTTCCGTTTCCAAACTTGCCGCATACGATTGCGACGATTTCGATATCGAAGGGGAATTTGATTTATACACTTTAAGCGCCAAAGAGCCGATGAGCGCCGCTTCGTCCGATTATTAAAATTGCTTATTTTTTTGCCTTTTTGCGCTATGTTTTAGGGGATAACCCCCAAAACATAGCGTTTTTGCTATATTTTTTGGGCTTTTTCGTTCTAATCAATATGCTTGTATCATAGAATATGTTAGAGATAAAAATCCCAAGGAGAACAAATATGAACGAAGAAATCGAATATGCGGAAATGCTGGAAATCCCTGTTTCCACCGTCAACGTCGTCCGCAAAAAAGCCCCTAAAATCAAACGCAAAACGCAAGTTCCTTTCTATCCACAACCCGATCTAAAAGACAGCGTAATTTCCCAAATCAACGATAAAGTCGCTCCGCCCATTTTGGACGAAACGGGCGTAGAAACGGGCGAGGACACACCCATGGTTGAGCCTATCCCCGAAAGAATTGACACCGTGCGCCTTTTTGGCGAAAACGAACGCCCCTATTTTGACAATATCCAAGGGGAAATGGACGAAGAAACGCCCTTTCTTCCCACTTCTCATGCGGAAAGAAAGCTTCGCAAGGTGCTTGGGATAGAATTTGGCGTGGCGTGCGCCCTTTGCGGGGGGATTTTCTTGACAAACGTCTTTATGCCGGGCAGCGCCATCAATTCCTTTTTCCGCTCGCTGGGCGGAAACGATGCGAAAACGGATGCTCGTGCGTATAACGAGTTCGTTTTGACAAGCATTGTAAGCGATTATACGGACGTAGAGATGAATTTGTCGCAAGAGGGCGTGCTTACCTTCCAAAAAGAGTGCCACGTTTACCCCGCCGTGGACGGCGAAATTGTGGATATTATCCAAAATGAAGGGGGTATGTACACGTTGAAAATCGAGCACTCGGATACGTTTACGGGTGTTATCGAAGGATTGAGCCAAGTATATTATTCGGTGGGCGAAAACGTCAAGGCGAACGTGCCCGTGGGCTATTCGGGCGGCGAAAGCGTGGTGCAATACACGATGTATTCGGAGGGCGAGCTGTTAAACTGCTTTGAAATCACCGACGACAACGGCTTATCTTGGGTGGTTGCGGAATAATATGCACGTGATAAAAAAGGAAAAGCGGCAGAAAACCTGTCGCTTTTTTCATCGAAAAAAAGAAAAGCCGATACGGGGCGGCTTATTTAGGCTGCACCCTTGCTTTTTGCTTGTGGGGGCGTGGTATTGCATCAAAGGCGAGCTGTTTTTATTTTTGACAAGCTGTCTTGTCGCCGTGCAACACGAGTGCGCCCACGCCTTTGCCGCCGCAAAACTTGGATACAAGCTCAATAAAATCGTGCTTATGCCCTTTGGGGCGATGATTGACGGGGATTTAAGGGGCATTTCTTTCAAAGACGAAATTACGATTGCGCTGTGCGGTCCGCTTTGCAACCTATTTACGGCGGCGTTTTTCGCTTCTATTTGGTGGTTTAGCCCCAACACGTACGCGTTTACCGACGTTGCGTGCTACACTTCGCTTGCGATTGCGCTTATCAATTTCTTGCCTGCCTATCCCTTGGACGGGGGACGAATTTTGCGTTGCGCGCTCTATTTGTTATTTTTGAAACGGCACGTACAAAGCACGATAGCGGAAAGAAAATCCAAAAGAATTTGCACTCTTCTTTCCCTTTTCGTGGCAAGCGTTGCGTTTTTGGTGTTTTTGATAGGCGTTTTTCAAAAAAACCTTAACCTTTCCCTTTTGCCTTTCGCCGCCTTTCTCTTTATCGGCGCAATCGGCAATAAAAACGAGCCCGCTGCTTATGAAAAAATTGATTTTTCCTATACGAGCGCTCTTAAAAAGGGGGTGGAACTGCGCTACGTGGCGATTTTTGCACGCTGCCCTATCAAAGACGCCTTGCGCTACGTTTCGCAAGGCAGTTATCTCGTGCTGGAAATTTACGACGACAACGCTCGAAAGCTGTTTTCCCTACCGCAAAACGAACTTGCCGAGTATTTTAACCGCGCGCCCACGCCCTACACGCCCATCGGCGACTTGTACGAGCAAAAAAGCGAATAATATGTCCGTTTTTACCCAAAAATTTCCTAAAAAGACCTTGTCAAAAGGGGTTTTTCATGTTATACTATACACGAATATTTATCATATCCGCACGGCTCGAGCGAATTTTTTCGTTTGCGGTACCAAAATCACAAAAGGAAACTGCTGATGAAAAAACAATGGTTTTTCGACCGCTATTGCGGTGTACAATTCGCCGTGCTCGTTGAAGATAACAAGCTTGCGGAAATTTTATTTGAAGAAGAAAACAGTAGCGACGTCGTAGGCAACGTGTACGTGGGTGAAGTGACCAACGTACTTGCGGGCATGAACGCCGCTTTTATCAATTGCGGTTTGGAAAAAAATTGCTATCTTTCTTTGGAAGAATCGTACACCGATTACACCAAATACGACGGCTCGTCCGTCGCCACGACGATGCAACCACTTTCTTTGAAAGTGGGCGATCAACTGCTTGTGCAAGTGGTGAAACCGCCCCGCGGCAACAAGGGCGCAAAGGTGACCACGCACATTTCCTTGGTGGGCAGACGACTCGTGTACCTGCCCCGCACCGATTTCCTTGGCATTTCCCGCAAAATCACCGACGAAGCGCAACGAGAAAAATACTTGAAACTCGCCGACGAGCTTCGCGTAGGCAAAACGAGCGAAGGGTTTATTATCCGCACGCAAGCCCCTTTTGCCACCGACGAACAACTCAAACGAGAAGCAAAATGCTTGCAAGGCTGGTATGCGGAAATTCTTGAACGGGCGCAAAACGCAGCCGTGGGTAGCTTGGTTTATCAAGAAGAAGAACTGCACCTTCGTGTTTTGCGTGATTCGTTTGGGGACGAAACCACCATTTACGTTGCGGAAGAGGAACTGTATCAAAAACTTTTGCCCATCATAAGCACGTACAACCTTTTGCCCAAAGAAAACTTGATTTATTATTCGGGCAAGCGTTCGCTTATCAAAGAATACGGTATATCCACGCTTATCAACGAAGCGTTATCGCCACGTGTAAAGCTGGAAAACGGTGGATATCTCGTCATCGACCACACGGAAGCGATGACGGTTATCGACGTCAATACGGGCAGCTACGTAGGCAAGGATAGCTTGGAAGAAACGGTGTTTGACGTAAACCGTTTGGCGGCAATCGAAATTGCACGACAAGTGCGGCTTCGTAATATCAGCGGAATCGTCGTCGTGGACTTTATCGACATGGTGGACGAAGAACACTGCCTTGCCGTCAACGCTATTTTGGAAGAACGTTTATCCGCCGATAAGGCAAAGTGCAACGTTTTGCCGATGAGCGAGTTTTGTATCACACAATTCACCCGCAAGCGCGTGGGGGATAATTTCCTTTTCGTACTTTTGCGCCCCTGTCCCCATTGCTTGGGTACGGGTTATGAGTACAGCGATTTTTTCGTGCTCGCACGTATCCGCTCAAACATACTCGATTGTTTTGCCGATGGCAACGAAATTGCCGTAGTGGAAGCAAACGAGCGTATCGTCAATAAGATTATCCATGAAAAAACCTATCAAAGAGAACTTGCCACCCGTTGGAAAGGCAAGCAAGTGTACCTTATTGCAAACAACTCTCTCAACGAAGGTTCGTTTGCCCGCAAGGGCGAAAAGGGCGATTTCACCCCGCCCACGGGCGCAATCTTGTTGCAATAAGCGTGGGGCATGTACGCATTGAAATAAAACCACGCCACCATGTATGCGTTGAAGTATAAAGAAAAACACCGAAAAAAGGACTAACATTTACGATGTTAGTCCTTTTTGATGTCAAAACTCGCTTTGTTTATAAACATTGATAATCTCTTTTTTCTTTTTAACCGCATATTCGTAAGCCGTTTTTTGTGCCACTTTTGCGCCTTTTTCTATAAGTGCCACCACCGTTTCTCGCAATATTTCAGCCGTTTTTTCTTTGTTTTCAATTTTTCTATGCCCTATAAAACAAACTCGCATGTTTTTTACCCGTTTTTCGTGGAATTCCACAAATAATTATAACAAAAAACAGCAATCATGTCAATATCGTGGAACTCCACGAGATAATAGTTTTGATAATTCATATAATAATTTCGTGGAATTCCGTATATTGTTTCCACGAAAGGGGCTTGTATGAATATCAACGATGCGATTATTAAGCGGATTGAAGAAATTTGCAAAGAAAAGAATATCAACGTATGCGAAGCAGCGCTTGGCGGTGGAAAATCCCCGTCGGCTATTTACGATTTGATTAAGGGTAGAACGAAATGTTCAAAGGTATCCACCATAAAAGCCTTTTGCCAAGGCGCAAACATAACTTTAGCGGAATTTTTCAACAAAGATTATTTTAACGATTTTGAAGATTAAGCAAAACAAAAACACGGCGATAAGCCGTGTTTTTTATTGCTGTTTTTGTTTTAAGCGGATTGCTTATAGATAAGTTTGGGGCTTACGCCGTCCGTCAAGCACTCTTTGGTGATAACCACTTCTTCGATGTTTTCTTCGGACGGGATTTTATACATGACTTCCGTCATAACGCTTTCGATGATGGTGCGAAGCCCACGCGCGCCTGTCTTTAAGCGGATTGCCGTTTGCGCAATTTCACGCACCGCATCTTCTTCCACCGTCAATTTCACGCCGTCAAAACCAACGAGTTTTTGGTATTGCTTGATAATGGCGTTTTTCGGCTCGGTGAGAATTTTCACAAGCGCGTCTTCGCCAAGCGGATCAAGGTTGACAACGATAGGAAGTCTGCCCACGAATTCGGGGATGAGCCCAAACTTGGTCAAATCTTGCGGTTTTACGTCGTCAAGCACGCTGTAATCCACTTCGTTTGCACCCAAACGCACTTTGCCGCCAAAGCCAAGCGTGGTGTCGTCTTTGCGGGAAGATACGATTTTATCAAGCCCTACGAACGCACCGCCGCAAATGAACAAAATGTTGGTCGTGTCGATACGCAAACATTCTTGGTTGGGGTGTTTTCTACCGCCTTGAGGGGGTACGCTTGCCGTCGTGCTTTCGATGATTTTCAAAAGCGCTTGTTGCACGCCTTCGCCCGACACGTCACGAGTAATCGACACGTTTTCGCCCTTGCGGGAAATTTTGTCGATTTCGTCGATATAGATAATGCCACGTTGCGCGCGCGCCACGTCGTAATCGGCGTTTTGGATGAGTTTCAAAAGGATATTTTCCACGTCTTCGCCAACGTAGCCCGCTTCCGTGAGTGTCGTTGCATCGGAAGAAGCAAAGGGCACGTTAAGGATTTTCGCAAGCGTTTTTGCAAGCAACGTTTTGCCGCTGCCCGTAGGACCTAACAAGAGCACGTTGCTCTTTTCGATTTCCACGCCGTCGTCTTCCTTTTTGCCGCCTGCAAGGGCGTTAATGCGTTTATAGTGGTTGTAAACCGCCACGGAAAGCACTCGTTTCGCCTTGTCTTGACCGACGATATATTTATCGAGTTCCGCTTTAATTTCCGCAGGTTTTTTCAAGGGTACGTCTTGTTGTTCTTCCTTTTCGTTTTCCCATTCTTCCACCATGGATTTGCAAATTTCCACGCACTCGTCGCAAATACAAGCCCCGTCAGGGCCGGTGATAAGGCGGCGAGTTTCTTCTTTGGGTTTTCCGCAAAAAGAACAATGTTGGTTTTTGTTTGCCATTGATAATAACTCCGTAATCAATCTTACTATTCAAAGTATGACGCGCGCGCGTAAAGTGTGCGCATTGCGCCCATTGCCTATTTATACCCCTATCACGGGGGTTTTAATCGGCATAATCGTTAATTTTTCACGCCATAAAAAGATAGCGCGCAAAACCTTATTAAGGAAAGGCTTTGCGCGTTCGTCTATGCTTTTGGCTGTAGATTATCTTCTTACGAACACTCTATCGATAAGCCCGTACACGCGAGCTTCTTCCGCCGACATATAATTATCTCTGTCGGTGTCCCTTTCGATGGTGGCGATATCTCTGCCCGAGTTTTCCGCAAGAATACGGTTGAGCTTCGCCTTCGTGCGAAGGATGTGTTCCGCTTGAATTTTAATATCGCTTGCTTGACCTTGCGCGCCGCCGAGAGGTTGGTGAATCATAATCTCGGAATTAGGCAAAGCGTAGCGCTTGCCACGAGCGCCGCTCGAAAGCAAGAACGCACCCATGGACGCAGCCAAGCCGATACAAATGGTGGATACGTCGCATTTGATATAGTTCATCGTGTCGTAAATCGCCATACCTGCGGAAACCGAGCCGCCGGGGGAATTGATGTACAAGCTGATGTCTTTCGTAGGGTCTTTGCCTTCAAGGTAGATAAGTTGCGCGACAACGGTATTTGCCATAGCGTCGTTGATTTCGCCACTCAAGAAGATAATTCTATCGTCGAGCAATCTCGAATATAAATCATACGTGCGTTCGCCCGAGGAGGTGCGTTCAACAACGTAGGGCACTAATACGTTTTTCGTTTCCATAATCCGTTTCCTTAAATTTGTTTTTGATTAAGCTGATAAGCTTAGTCTTGATACATTTCGTTGTTTTCTTTCAAGAAGTTGAAAAGCTTCGTGATAACGAGGTCGTTGCGGATATAGTCGAATTGACGAGGGTCCATACCCTTCTTGTATTCCGCTGCATCTTTATCAACCGATTTAGCTTGTTCAGCAATCTTTGCATCAACTTCTTCTTCCGTTGCTTCAATTGCTTCTTCTTTGATGATTTGCGCAATGATAAGTTGGCTCTTCACGTTCTTTTCAGCTTGCGCTTCATAGTTCTTTCTAAATTCAGCTTCCGTCACCTTAAGGAAATCAAGGTAGTCAGCAAGCTTCAAGCCTTGGTACATAAGTTGATATTCAAACTTTTGCAAAAGGTTGTCGATTTCTCTTTCAATCATTGCTTGGGGAATTTCAACTTCCGTGTTTTGAGCGATAGCGTCCAAAATGCTGTTTTCCGTAGCGTCGTTTGCACGTCTATCAGCTTGTTGTTGCAATCTTTCCTTCGTCTTTGCCTTGTACGCTTCTACGCTTTCGCTGCCCGTAGCGTCTTTGATAAATTCGTCGTTGAGTTCGGGAAGTTCTTTTGCTTGCAAGCCGTTAAGGGTGACTGCGAAAACTGCCGCCTTGCCTTTAAGGGCTTCTGCTTGATAGTTTTCAGGGAACGTCACGTTTACGTCCTTCTTTTCGCCGATGTTCATGCCAACGACTTGGTCTTCAAAACCAGGGATAAATTGACCGCTACCAAGCGTCAAATCGAAACCTTCCGCTTCGCCGCCGTCGAACTTAACGCCGTCAACCGTACCTACGAAATCGATGTTAGCGATGTCGCCAAGTTGAGCTGCTCTGTCAGCAACGGGCACTTTGCGTGCGTTTCTGTCAAGCAAACGGTTAAGTTCTGCATCAACTTCTTCATCTTTTACATTATACGCGATTTCTTTAATCTTCATACCCTTGTAGGAAGAAATTTTCACTTCGGGTTTAACGGGTACAATCGCCACAAGCGTTACGCCTTCTTCCGAGAAATCTTCTACGGAAACGTCAGGGTCGCCAACTACCGTAAATTTCTTTTCGCATTTGTCGATAACGGTGCCGTAGTTGTCGCCGAAAAGGATGTTGAGTGCATCTTCATAGAATACGCCCTTGCCGTAAACGTTTTCGATTACGTTCTTGGGTGCTTTACCTTTACGGAAACCGTTTACGCTGAACTTGCTTCTCGACTTAAGGTATGCTTTCGTCGTAGCTGCTTTGAATTCTTCCCCGTCGAATTTAAGCGTGATTTTTACCGTGCTTTTTTCGCTGGCTTTGGTGGTGTACTTCATAATACTTTTTTCTCCTGCTATATGCAATTTTTTATTTTTTTCTATTTTTGACAAGACGGAAAACTACGTTTTCGGTTTTGCTCATTACATTTTATCATATTTGTCAAAGAAAATAAAGCGTTTTTTAATCGTTTTTATTTACAATTTCCTTTTTTTAGGGTATAATTTAAGAAAAGGAGTATTCCCTTCCACCCTTTTCGACAAAATTTGCGGTGGATAGAATATTTCTAAAACCAAACGGGAGGGCAACTATGCCACAGGACGCTTTTCATATCCGCCGTAGCACAATCGAGTTGAACAACCTTCTCGTCGGTGGAAAAATTAACCGTATCTCGCAAGTCAATAAAGACGAACTCACCTTTATTATATACACCGGAAAATCAACGGTTAAACTCATTTTAAGCGCAAATGCTTCAAATGCAAGAGTTTGTTTGTCGGCGGTGGAAAAAGAACCGCTTGCAATCGCCCCTAATTTTTGCATGTTGCTTCGCAAATATTTGCAAAACGCGGAAATTTTGGAAATTCGTCAATACGAATTTGAACGGATCGTGGAAATCGATTTGCATTGCACTACCGATTTTTCTGAGGCGAAACGCACGCTCGTTTGCGAGTTGATGGGCAAATACTCGAATATAATTCTCGTGGAAAAGGGCATCGTGCTTGGCGCACTCAAAACGACGGCGCTTGTGGACGACACCCACCGCATTTTGTTTGCAGGGGCAAAGTACGCTTATCCCACGCCGCAAGACAAACTTTCCCCTTTTGATAGCGACGGGATTTTCGTGCGTTTGAAAAACTTTATGGCGAATAGAGAAGAGCCGCTGGATAGGGAAACGTTGGCGGGATTTATCTTCGACACGGTGGCGGGTTTGGCGCTTGCAACGGCAAGGGAACTCGTCCGATTTGCCGAACAAGAAAACGGGGCGCTTGCCCTTTGTTTATCCCCGTCGGCGAAGTCGCCTTTGTGGAAATTTATCGGCGAATTTTGCTTAAATATGCCCTCTAACCCCCATATACGTGTGGATAACGGCGTGATTTTGGACTTTTTCGCTTTCCCCGTGGACGGGGGCGTTGCCATGCCTTCTTTGTGCAAAGCGCAAGACGAATTTTACACGAAAAGGGAAACGAAAAAGGGGTTTGAAGATAAAAAACGCCGCTTGGAAAGCGGGGTGAGAACGCTCGTCAAAAAGACGGCAAAACGCTTGCAAGAAACGGCGGAAAAATTGCGAGAAGCGGATAAAGCGGACGAAAACCGTATCAAGGGCGAACTTTTAACGGCGAATTTGTACGCCATCGAAAAGGGCATGCGCTTTGTCGAGCTTGTAAACTGGTACGACGAAGAAGGCAAGAGCATAAAAATCACGCTCGACCCCTTGCTTTCGCCCGCAAAAAATGCGCAAAAATATTTCAAGCAATACAATAAACAAAAACGAGCGAGAGAAATTCTTATCCCCATGCAAAAAGCGGACGAAGCGGAACTTTCGTATGCGGAAAGTATCGCTTCTTCTATCGCTTTATCGGAAACGGACGAAGATTTGAAAGAAATTGAAACGGAGCTTATGGAAGCAGGGCTTATCCGTGCCCCTAAGCTTGCGAAAAAGAATAAAAAAGACGTGGTCGTCCCCTTTAGAGAGTTCGAGCACGATGGCAAAAAGATTTTGGTGGGGCGCAATAACTTGCAAAACGAAAGATTGCTTAAACTTGCTTCCCCCGACGATATATGGTTGCACGTACAAAAATACCATTCTTCCCACGTAATTATCCTTGCGGACGGGGGGCATGTATGCGACGAAACGATTTTGTATGCAGCGCAGCTGTGCGCTTATTTCTCGCAAGCAAGGGATAGCGATAAAATCCCCGTCGATTATTGTAAGCGCAAATTTGTCAAAAAACCGAGCAAAAGCAAGGCGGGTTTCGTCATCTACACCGATTATAAAACGGTGCTTGTAAAACCCAAATGCGAATAGGTTGATTTCAACAATTAAGCCCCGTGCGTATCAACGCACGGGGCTTTTTTACAAAATAAAACCGCTGCTTACAAATACCCTTTCCACGTCTTTTCAAAGCGTTCTTCCGCGGCAAGCATATCGTCTAAAAGCTGTAAAACGTCGTCTGCACCTTCCACGCAAGTTTCACTTTTCGATTTGCGAAGGGCGGTTATCCCCATCACCGTGCCTTGCAACATCATGTCTGCAATGTGCGCACGGGAGTTATCCATCATCGAGTTCATCTTAATCGAGCCCCACATCATCATTTTTTTAAAGGGGTTAGGCTCTTTGAGTTCAAGCCCCTTGTCTTTAGCGAGCATAAGGGCACGGGCGGAGATTTTTTCATATTCTTCGTGTTCCAGCCCAAGTTCCTTTTTCACTTCTTCGTCTTCCACTTGTGGAAGGATGTTGGAAATGGATTGCAAAGCAAGCTGGGCGTTGCGATAAATTTCCGAAAGCACTTCTTCCGTTTGTTTATAATCTTTTTCTTCCATGATTTTTCTCTCCTTTTTTCACTTTTCCACAGTTTGCCACTTTTGCGCCTAAAAAATACCTTTTTACGGGCAAAATTTTTCATTTTTTTGGGAAAATAAAGAAAAAAACGCTTGACGAGTTTCTTATAAATATGGTATAGTATTATCCGAGCCGATAGAAACGGGCTTTTTTAAGTCGCAATTTTTTCGCAAAAAAACACGGAAAAAGCGCGCGCCTTGGATATTCTTCGAGACTGGAAAGAGGAGGTAAAAATTGTATGTACGCTATCATCGATAACGGAAATAAGCAATACAAAGTAGCGGAAGGCGACGTTGTACGCGTTGAAAAACTCGCAGCAAACGAAGGCGACACCGTAGAATTCAAAGTGCTTATGGTTTCCGACGAGAACGGTATCAAAACTGGCGCAGAAGTTGCTTCTGCAAAGGTAACCGCAACGGTTGTTAAGCAAGACAAAGCTAAAAAGATCATCGTCTTCAAGTATAAAGCAAAGAAGAATGAACGTAAAAAGCAAGGTCACAGACAACCTTTCACCGCAGTTAAAGTTGAAAAAATCGAACTCTAATTGCATCGCCGCCCTTTGAAGGGCAACAAATACTTGAATTAAGGAGAAAGAAAAATGATTTTTATTCGTTTATTCGCTCATAAGAAAGGTACCGGTTCTTCCCACAACGGCAGAGACAGCGAAGCAAAGCGTCTTGGCACGAAGCGTAGCGACGGCCAAAGCGTTCTTGCTGGCAACATCCTTGTTCGTCAACGTGGTACGAAAATTCACCCGGGCGCAAACGTAGGTATCGGTAAAGACGACACGCTTTTCGCGCTTGTTGACGGTGTGGTACGTTACGAAAGAATGGGCAAAGACAAGAAAAAAGCAAGCGTTTACCCCGTAGTAGATGCACAATAATTGCAAAATTGAACTTTAACGAAAAAGGAACGGTTATGCCGTTCCTTTTTTCCGCCCTTACACTCGTTTTTATTTTACTTTTTTATCTCAAATGCGTATAATAATAGTATGAGCCACGAAGAATTGCAACAAATGGAATACGAAACGCCCAATCCCCAACCGCAAAGTGGGGCTGACAGCGTAAAACGCACCAAGCGGGGGATTTTCTTTATCGTCCTTTCCGCATTTTTCTTCGCGCTTATGGGGGTGTTCGTCCGTCTTTCGGGGGATTTGCCCACCTTTCAAAAATGCTTTTTTAGAAACGCCATAGCGGCGCTTGTCGCCTTTATCATGCTTTGCAAAAGCAAATCGTTCAAAATCAAAAAGGGCAGTTTGCCCGCCCTTCTCGCCCGTTCGATTGCGGGCACGGTGGGTATCGTTTGCAATTTCTATGCAATCGACCATTTGACGGTTGCCGACGCTTCTATTTTGAACAAGCTTTCCCCCTTCTTCGCTATCCTTTTTTCCGCAATCATTTTGCGTGAAAAGGCGGGTTGGAAAAACTGGCTTCTTATCGCCGTAGCTTTCTTTGGCACGCTGTTCGTTATCAAACCCACGTTCGCTTCTTCCGCCACTATCCCCGCACTCATAGGCGTTTTGGGCGGTTTGGGCGCAGGGCTTGCGTACACGTTCGTCCACTATCTTGGCAATAAAGGGGAACGCACGGCGGTGATCGTGTTCTTCTTTTCCCTTTTCTCGTGCGTGGCGGTTTTGCCCTTGACAATCATACAATTTCAACCCATGCAATTTACCCAAGTGCTGTTTTTATTGCTTGCGGGCTTATGCGCAAGCGCGGCGCAATTTTCTATCACCACCGCCTATTCGTGTGCGCCCGCAAGGGAAATTTCGGTGTTCGATTATTCGCAAGTGCTTTTCTCGGCGGCGCTTGGCATTTTTATCTTATGGGAATTCCCCGATTATTTAAGCCTTATCGGCTACGTAATCATCATCGGCGCGGCAGTCGTCAAATACGTCCTTGCTTTGCGTGAACACAAAAAACAAAACAAAACGGACGGGGCAAGTACGCGTTGAAAACTTTTCACCCCACCATGTATGCGTTGAAATGCAATCATTTGAAAGGAAAAACAACAAGTTTTTCCTTTTTTCTTTTTCTTCTAACTACTTGCTTATTTACAAGTTTTATGTTATAATAGAGTAGTACGATTAACAAGGAGAGAAAAAGCATGCAAACGTTGATTAAAAACACGCAGGCATATCGCCTATTGCAAGCGGAAGCGCAAAAGGGCAGACTTTCGCACGCTTACTTGCTCCTTTTAGACGACAAACGCAATCTCAAAAACGCATTAAAGACGTTTGCAAAGGTGCTGTTTAATTGCGCAAACCCGCAAAACGATTACCAAAAACGGATAAGCGAACGCATTGACAAGGAAACGTTCACCGATTGTTTATTCTTCCCCAACCACGACAAAAAATTCGTGGTGGAAGATGCGGAAAGATTGACGGAAGAATGTATGCTCCGCCCCGTAGAAGGGGATATTAAAGTGTTCGTTATTTCCGATTTTGCGGACGCCAACGTCGCTTCGCAAAACAAGCTTTTGAAGCTTTTGGAAGAACCGCCCGAAGGGGTTATCTTCTTGCTTGGCGCAACGACGGCTTTCCCCGTCCTTTCGACTGTGCTTTCCCGTGTGTCGAAGTTGGACGTGCCCCCTTTCAACGAAAGGGAAGTGGCGGAAGCACTTGCTCGCATTTACGCAGATAGCAAGTACACGGACAATGATTTCTCGCTTTGTGCAGCGGCAAGCGGCGGCAGTTTGGGCGAAGCGCAAAACACGCTTGAGGGGGGCGATTATCAATCGCTTGTGGACGAGGCGTTTGCACTACTTCTTTGCACGAAAGAAGCTCTTCCCACGCTTATCAAGAAAACGGGCGAAACGAAGAGCAAGAAAGAACTTTTGTATCTTCTTCGGGTTATCTTCCGTGATGCAATGCTCGTAAAGGAAGTGGGGAAAAACGGCAAACACGTGCTTTTGCGTGTGGAAAACGAGCGAATAAGACAAGTGGCGGAAAAGTTTACCACGTCCACCCTGCTTTACGCGCAAACGGAACTTTCCAAAGCGGAACTGCACACCTTCTTCAACGCAACTTTCCCACAATGCTTGGAATTGTTGATTGCAAAAATTTTTGAAAATAACGCCAAAAACCGCTTGCGTTAAAAAGCGGCTTTGAAAGCGAAAAAGGACGTATTATGACAAAAGTTGTAGGCATAAAATTCAAAAACGGGGGCAAGCTTTACTATTTCACCCCCAAGACGGGCGAAGTTTACCAAAGAAACATGCCCGTTATCGTAGAAACTTCCCGTGGTATGGAATACGCATGGGTGGCGCACCCCGAAAAGGAAATTGACGATAGCGAAATCGTATCCCCTTTGAAACCCGTCGTGCGTATCGCCACCGCAAAGGACACGGAAAAATACAAGGCGTTTGAAGAAAGAAAACCGGAAGCTATCCGCATTTGCAAGGAAAAAATCGCCGCAAGAGAACTTGAAATGAAACTCGTCGATTGCGAATTTTCTTTCGATAGCGGCAAAATCACCTTCTTCTTCACTTCGGAAAGCAGAGTGGATTTTAGAGAGCTTGTCAAGGACTTGGCATCCGCTTTCCACACCCGTATCGATTTGCGCCAAGTGGGGATTCGTGACGAAACGAAATACCTTGGCGGCATTGCGCCTTGCGGCCGTGTTTGCTGTTGTGCGGGGAACATGCCCGAGTTTAAGAAGGTTAGCGTGAAAATGGCAAAAGCGCAAAACTTGTCGCTGAACCCCGGGAAAATCAGCGGGCTTTGCGGAAGATTGATGTGCTGTCTTGGCTATGAAATCGATTATTACGTGGACGCTGCGAAACAACTTCCCAAGGTAGGCGCGGAAGTGGGCACGCCCGAGGGCAAAGCAATCGTCGCTTCGCTCAACATGCTGAAAATGGAAGTGAAAGTGAAAATGGACGATAGAAACGGCGGTTGGATTTATAAAGACTACCCCGCAAGCGCATTGAATTTCAAAAAACAATGCAATCAATGCCCCAAGGGCTGTAATAACGAGGACGAAGACGACCTTCTCGACGAAGAATAATTGAAAAATAGCGGTTATTTATACATTATTTTATTAGAAAAGCCCTTTACATTTGCTTTTTTCAATGTTATAATAATGGAGTGATAACCGAAAAAACAACGGCACGATAAAAAAGATAAGGAGTACGTTATGGAAGAAATCACGCAAAAGCAAAATGAAATCAGCATAATGGAAATTTTCCGCTTGCTTTTGAGTAAACTCAAATACATTATCCTTGTGGTAATTCTTGGCGCAGCGCTTGGCGCAGGTTTTGGCTTCCTTCGCACGCACAACGTAGAATATTACGGCACGGAAATAAAATTCTACATCAACCCCCAAAAGGACAAGGATACGTCCGTTAATTCGGAAAGTCAATACGGCGTTTACGGTGCTTACGGTAAAAACGTGTTGAACAACATGGTTGAACTTTTGGAATCGCAATCGTTTGCCGAATTGTTGCTTCTCAACGAAAAAGGCTTGCCCACGCAAGAAAGACTTGACCTTTTGGCAAACAACGATTTGAACGCGTTGGTGCAAACGGCAACCGCTGCCGTAGATGCATACAACGCTAAATACGCAAGCATGGAAGCTGCGCTTGCTACGCTGAACCTTGCAAACGAACTCGTTTCCACGAAAACGACGGAACTTGACAAACTTTGGACGGCGGCAAGATTAGAAAACCCCGCTTTGCCTTCTACGCCTACGGCTGATGCGGACGGCGTTTCTACGGAAATTAAAAATGCTATCGCTGCGTTAAGCCAAGCGACTGTGGCACAAGTACAAGCGCAACAAACGTATGCGAATTTGTATAAGGAAGTAGCTTCGCTTGCTACGCAAGCGGACAATGCGAAGAAACCTGCGCTTGATTTGTGGAGAGAGTTGGATAAAGACTACTACACCACCAACCTTAACAAAATTTCTTCCGCATCCACCTTCTCTTATTACGATGCAAAAACGGACGCTTCGTCGGACGACTTAGCAAGAAGCTTTATCTACGTAAAGATTTCCGTACTCAACGATAAAGAATACGCAAAAGATTTGCGTGAACTTTTGATCAAAGCCGTTCCCGAATACATTATTGAAAAAATGCCCGTTCCGTCCGGTTATATCAGCACGAATTGTATCCGTATCACCCGTACGGACGACGTGCATAGAACGAACGAAGGTATCGTAGCCAAGACGGCAACCAAATACGGTTTAATCCTTGGCGCAGCGGCACTTATCATCTCGTCTATCGTATTCATCATTGTAGATCGTTCGGATAAACGTCTTCGTAGTATCGAACAAATCACCGATATTTTCGGCGTTCCCGTGCTTGGCGTAATCCCGTCCTTTAAGGAATCGGATAAAGTCAGCGAAGAAGAACAAACGAAGGAGGACGTTGAATAATGAAACTTTTTAGTAAACGCAAAGAAAAAGCGCGCAATAAAGCAAGAAACAGTTCTCATCGTGTAGAATATTTGCTTTCCGACAAGATGTCCTTCAACGTCATGGAAGCATTTAGAAACTTCAAATCTTCCTTAACCGTATCTATCCCTAAAAAACAATCGGGCGAAGGCACGGTGATCGTCATGACGTCCGCTTGCCCTGAAGACGGCAAAACGACGGTGGCGGTGAACCTTGCAATGATGTTTGCGCTTTCCGATGCAAAAGTGGCGCTTGTTGACGCCGATATTAGAAAGGGCAGAGTAGCTCGTTTCTTCCATAGAAAATCGGTGCCCGGTCTTGCCGATTGCTTGTCCGGTCAAGCGAGCCTTGAAGAAGTGACGCACGTTTACAAGGAAAATAAAAACCTTTCGTATATCACGTGCGGTACGCACGCGCCCCGTCCTTACGAACTTTTGGAAAGTGAAGAAATGACGAAGTTCATTGAAGAACTTAAAAAGCAATACGACTACGTTATCATCGACACGCCCCCCCTTCTCGTCGTATCGGACGCAATCGCAATCGCTACGCAAGCGGACGGCACGGTTATCGTCACCCGCCACGAAACGAGCTACGTAAACGACATCGCTCGAACGATTGAGAAACTTACCTTCGCAAAAGCAAAGCTTTTGGGCGTAGTTGTAAACGACTACTTGGTAAATGAAAAGAAATCGTACTATTCGGATAGATATAAATATTATTCCTACAAATACGATTATTCGTCCAAGGACAACAACTAAACAACGTAAAAAAAGAACGGTTTTCACCGTTCTTTTTGTTTCTTATAAAACTTGATGATTGCGTAGAAAACAAGCTGTTTTCACGAATTATTTTCTTTTCTTGATAAGTCTATCCAAGCCGTAGAACAAATACCCAACCGCCACGAAAGCAACGGCGAGAATCGCAATCCACATAAGCACACCGCCCACGCCTTGCGTATCAAGGTTTACAAAAAAGTAAGGATAGATAAGCGGTGTCGTTGTGGTGGGAATTAAAATGGAAGAATTAAAACCTAAAATAATCGCTTGGATAAGAAGGAAGAATACGTAAGCAAGGGGGAAACCGATAGAGGCAATGGGATACCACCATTTGCTTTGTTTGCGTTCGTAGAACAAGAACCAATCGGCTATGTACAACACGGGAAGAACTACGTGGAAAGTCAAACTTCCGATTCGCCAGTTCAGTTGGGGATCACGTCCTTCTGCGCCTGCAAGCATAATATTAAAGACAAGGAAGGTCAACAAAATCCCAAGCATTCCGATAAACTTTAACATGGGCGTGGAAGAAACGTAAGAATCTTCCTTTTTGCGTACCGTTTGTATAAGAGCAGCAACCATAACGCCTATGCAAAAAAAATTGCTAATGTTTGTGAAATGTACGTAGAAATCCCAACGAATATTTTTAATATTGTCGAAAATACCAAGGCTTGCAATACAACCAACAAGCCCAAGCGTACAGTAAATCGTTTGATAAATCAATTGCGCTGTTCTATTTTTTATCATACTATTTATCCTTTGTTTATTTATTCCTAATAATTTATACACGCGTGAGCGTGCAACTCATAAAACCCAAAAACACGCTGTTAAAGGGGTTGTTTTCTCTCTTTACCTTGTCCGCGAGGGTATTTGGGTGGCGTGGGTTTTTTCTTCTCTACGATGGCAAGCGTGCGATCACCGTATCCGTTTGGAAGGGAATATTTTTCGCAAAGCGCAAGCTTTCCGCCCAGCACTTTATACGCGCTTTCCGCTTCGTAAATTTCTTCCGTGTCACCGCTTTTATAGGCGATAAACGAGCCGCCAACCTTTACAAAAGGCAAGCAATATTCGCTCAACGTATTCATTCTCGCCACCGCGCGCGCCGTTGCAAAATCGTATTTTTCTCGATGTTTGCTATCCTTTGCGGCATCTTCCGCACGGATATTATAAATATTCACGTTTTGTAAACCCAACTTATCCACAACGACGGACAAAAATTCGCATTTTTTGCCCACGCTTTCCATAAGTGAGAAGGATAAATCGGGGCGAATAATTTTAAGGGGGATTGACGGGAAGCCCGCACCCGAGCCGATTTCGATAACTTTGCCGTTTTTTTGGAAAAATCTTTCCCCTAAAACGCTGTCAAGGAAGTGCTTATAAAACATATCTTGCTCTTCCAAAATGGTCGTAAGGTTGTATTTTTCGTTATATTCGAGCAATAACGCCCTAAAATAGGCAAATTTCTCGCTATTTTCGCCTTTTATTAAGTTTTCGTAGTGTTCAATCATTTCTTCCGTTTTCATGGTATTGCTATTATACCAAATTTTCAAAAAAATATCAATCCTTTTTTCATAACTTTTTTCGTGAAAAATCTTGATAAGTGGACAGCTTTTTCCACATGTGGATAACTTTGGTGGATAACTACACTCTTTCTTATTTTTATAAACCTATTTTGCATAAATATACTTTTGCTAAAAATGGTGTTTTCCACGTTCTTCCACTTATGCACAAAACCTTCCACAACTTATCCACCCTTTTTCGGGGGCTTATCCACACGCTTATCCACCGCAAAAATCGGCTACATCGTAGGAAAATCCAAGAGATTTGGGTACTTGTCCACAATTCCACCACACCCTACTACTAATAATACTACTAAAAATATTTATAATATAAAATAAATCAATGGAAACAAAACAAAAAATATGCACGGGGAAAAGCTAATAAAAAACGAAAAAATAGGGAACGCGGCATTGACAAAACGCTGAAATATGATATAATGATGGTATGATGAAAAACATAGAAAACGAACAACTGAAAATGGAGGCGCTGGTGACAGCGCCGAAAAATTGCGCCTTTACAGGGCATAGGAAATTAGAACGTGATTTTTCCGCAATCAAGCTGAAACGAGAGATAAAAAAGCTGATTGAAAGGGGGGTTGAAACGTTTTATTGCGGCATGGCGCAAGGGTTTGATTTGATTGCCGGCGAAATGGTGCTTGAACTGAAAAAAAAGGACGAGAAAGTAAAGCTGATTTGCTGTATTCCGTGCGAAAATCAAGAAAAATATTATACCGCTGAAGATAGAAAACGCTACTGCGAAATTATAAGAAAAGCGGATGAAATTTTCGTTTTGGGAAAGGAGTGTACGAAGGGTTGTTTCCTTGCTCGAAATCGCTTTATGGCAGAGAAAGCGGACGTGCTTGTATGTTATTGCAAAAAGGCTACTGGCGGCACGGCGTACACGGTGAACTATTTTTCTAATAAATACCCGTTGAAAGAGAAAGTTTTTTTATAAATAAAAAAAGAAATGCAAAAATAAGGGAAAATATAAGTGGAAAAGCAGGCAATTTGCTTGCAAAAAAACGGCTTATATGGTAAAATAAATTGAACGCAAAAATGAAACGTGTTTTAATTTGATATAAGGATAGGTTTTTAAGTTATGAAATTCGTATGTGAAGGGATGGTTTTATCGGAAGCGGCATTTATCGTAAGCAAAGCGTGCGCAATTAGAACGATGACGCCCGTTTTAGAATGCATCAAAATCAAGGCGCAAAACGACTCGTTGATTTTGACCGCTTACGACGGCGAAATTTCCATTGAAAAGAAGATTAAAGCGGAAATTATTGAAGAGGGCGAAGTTTGCGTAAACGGTAGATTCTTTGCTGACTTCATGGGCAAAATTTCCTACAACGAAGTGGTGATCGTTTCCAACGACAAGGGTATTGAAGTACGCTATGGTGATAGCGAAACGAACATTCAAACGTTGCCCGCGGACGATTTCCCTATGCTCGCAGGTGACAAGATTGCCGAAGATAAATATTTTGAAATTAAGCAATGCGATTTGAAAGAACTCATTGCGAAAGTGACCTTCTGCTGCGCTACCGACGAAAGCAGACCTATTTTGAAAGGTTGCTTGTTGGAAGCAAAGGATGGCAAACTTTTTGCAACCGCTTTGGACGGGCTTCGTATGGCAAGCGGCTGGGCGGAAACGACGGACGGCGGCAATATGAAAATCGTATGTCCCGCAAGAACGCTTACGGAAATTTCCCGTATGCTTGAAGGGGACGAAGCATTGAAAATTTATGCAGACAAAAACAAACTTTCCGTTGAAGTAAACAACACGGTTATCACTTCCCGTTTGTACGCGGGCGAATTTGTTAGAAAGGAAAACATCTTCCCTATCAATTTCGCAAGCGAAGCAATCGTACACAAGAGCGAATTGATGCACAGTATCGAACGTGCGGGCGTGCTTACCCGTGGTGATAAAAACAACCTTGTTATCTTCGATATCAAGAGTGGAAAAATCGTTATCAATGCAAATTCCGACATGGGTAAAATTGAAGAAACGGTGAACACCGAACTTGACGGCAAGGAACTTAAAATTGCGATGAACGGCAAATATCTTTTGGACGCTGTAAAAGCGTTGACGGAAGAAAAAATCGTGCTTTCGTTCAATATGCCTAATTCCCCGTTCACGATTGAAAATGCGGAAGACAAACGTTTCCAATATCTTATCATGCCTATGCGCACGGGAAATCAAGGCTAAAAAGAGAAAATTTAGTTAAATAGCGCAAGGAAAGGTAGAAAAGTCGGGCAAAATTGCTTGACGGGAATATTTGTATTGCGGTATAATAGGAAAGCTTTTGAAAAAAGAGCCACTAAAAAAATAAGAAAATTATCGCTAAAAGCGAAGTAGGAGAACTATTATGAAGAGAACTTACCAACCCAAGAAAAGACAAAGAAGCAAAGTACACGGTTTCCGTAAAAGAATGGCAACGTCGGCAGGCAGAAGAGTGTTGAAACGTCGCCGCGATAAGGGTAGAAAGCGTCTTACCCACTAATGCGGAAAAACCCGCTAAAAAGTTCTAACTCTATCCAAAAATAGAGATTAGAAGGGTGTTTTACAACGGATAAAAGGTAAAAAAGTCAGCAATTCCTTTCCTTTTCATTAAGGAGAGGATTTGCCATTTTTTGAAAGCAAATGAAAAACGGGTAAAAACTTATTCGGATGGCGAAATATGCGTTATATGCGGCTGAAAAAACAATCGGATTTTGATAGGCTTTTCAAGAACGGAAAACGCGCTTTTTCGCCCACGCTCACCCTTGTTTATCGTCCTTCGGATACGCCTTTTGTCGGTGTTTCCGTAGGAAAAAGACATGGGAAAAGCGTGCAAAGAAACCATATCAAGCGCTTGATTAGAGAAGCGTTTAGGACGGTGGAAGCGGATATAAAAGGATGTTATTCTATCGTGCTCGTGCCCAAAGTTTGCGAAGAATATTCTTACCATACCTTTGAAAAACACTTAAGCGGCATGATTAAAAAGGAGAAGCTGTAATGGGCGTTTCTTTTCGCTTGTTTTTACGGGCGAATAGGAAATATCTGCGTAGAACGATTTTCAAACCCTATTTGAAAATGCTTTGTATGCGGATGATTTTATTCTACCAAAAACATCTTTCCAAAGGTGAGTGTAGATATTATCCAAGCTGCTCACAATACACGTTAGAGTGTATCAACAACAAGGGTGTGCTTATCGGAATTTTGCTTGGTACGTGGCGTATTATGCGCTGCAATCCGTTTAGCAAAGGGGGGTACGATCCCGCACCTGAAAAATATTTCAAAAAGCGTTGGCTTTTATAAGCTTTTCGCAAAAGGTAAAATAAATGGAACTTATGAATTTATTATCGGACGTGTCCTTTTCCTTAATCGGAAACACGTACGACATTTCGCTTAACTGGATAGGCAAGCTGGTTAAAATCATTATCTCGTCCGGGGTAGGGGTTGGTATCGGTATTATCCTGTTTTCCCTTATTTTGAAAGTTATCGTATTGCCTTTCGATATTTTCCAACGTATCTCGATGCGTAAACAAAACATCAAGATGGCGGAAAATAAAGAAAAGATGGAAAAATTGCAAAAGCAATACGCCAACGATAAGAGAATGTACCAACAAAAAGTTATGGAAATGCAAAAGCAACAAGGCTTGAACTTGCTTTCTTCTTGCTTGCCCATGATTTTGTCGCTCGTTATTTTCTTCGTCGCAATCGGCGCATTTAACGCTTATGCAAAATTCTCGTCCGTTGACAATTACAACACGCTTGTAAACGCATACAAAACGGGCGTAAACGCATACGTCATTGATACGAACGCTGAAGACAATTCCTATTATTTGGATTTGGAAGGCGAACAAAACTATATCGTTGCAAAGGAAGAGGATAAAGTAATTTATCTTCGCGCGCCTATCACCGCAGAAAGCGCAGCTACGCTTGCTACGGCTGACCAAGCAACCTTAAAAGCGGAAGTTGCGAAAATTGCAACCAACGCTTATCAATTCCGCATTGACGTTGCGAAAGCAGCGCAACACGACGAAATTAAAGCAAGCGTAAACTTTGAAGCGGCTGACGTTGACACGCAACTTGTCAATTTCTTCAACGCAAAGGGCGCGGTTGCTGCGGAAAAGGAATACAATGACGTCGTTTCCAAAGGCACGAAATTCCTTTGGATTAAAAACGTATGGGCAACGGACGCAAGCTATAAGCACCCCGTTCTTTCCCATGAAGATTTCTTAAAAGAAATTGCGGCGGCTTCTTGCGGCTCGTCTTGCAGCTCGAACGGTAAATTCCTTGTAGGCGATAAGGAAGTTTCTATCAGCACGGAAGGTTCGCTTCGTCAAAACGACGTGGAATTGACGGACGTTTACGAAAAGGACGTTTATAATAAGGTCACGGCAAACCTTGGCGAACAAAAGAAACAAGCCAACGGTTATTACGTGCTTATTATCCTTTCCATCGGCACGATTTTGTTGCAACAATTCATCATGATGCATTCGCAAAAGGAACAACAAAAATATTCGTCCGTAGACGGTCAAGCGGCTTCGACGCAAAAGATGACGATGATTATTATGACGCTTATGTTTGCAATCTTCGCGTTTATGTACTCGTCCGCGTTCTCTATCTACATGATTACGAGCAACGTATTCTCGCTTCTTTCGACGATTATCATTAACAAATGCGTGGACGCAAGCGCACACAAGCAAGAACAAAGAGCATTGCAAGAAAAATATAACATGCGTTTGCCCAAAAACCGTCAAAACAACGTCGGCAAAAACAATAAACGTAAATAAGACTAATAATATTTCTACCGTCCACGGGGACGGGGAAAGGGAGAGATAAATGCAATATTTTGAATTTACTGGTAAAACGGTGGACGAAGCCGTTGAAAAGGGGTTAAAGGAATTATCCCTTACCAAGGACACGGCGGATATCCGTGTTTTGGAAGAAGGCAAGAAAAAACTTTTCGGCGCAGTAAAGGCGCGCGTAGAGATTGCCGCAAAAGAAACGGAAGAAGTTAAGGAAGAAATCAAAGCTGTTCCCGTAAAAAAGGACGGCAAGACGGACGGCGAAAGAACGGTAGAATTTTTGGAAGGACTTTTCAGCCTTTTGAAAATCACCGCTTGCACCGAACTTGTTAGCGAAGACGACAAAGTGGAAATTAACGTGACGGCGGCAAACACGACGGCTGTTATCGGTAAGCACGGCGCAACGCTTGACGCTATCCAAACGCTTGCAGGCGCTGTTGCAAACACGGGCAGAGACGATTATAAGAGAGTTGTCGTTGATTGCGAAAACTATCGTGAAAACAGAGAAGCAACGCTCACCAAGCTTGCTGACAACTTGGCGCAAAAGGCTATCCGTTTGCAAAAGAAGATTCAACTTGAACCGATGAACCCTTACGAAAGAAGAATTATTCACGCGGCTCTTTCCGATAGAGATGACGTGAAGACGGAAAGCGAAGGAAAAGAACCTAACCGTTATATCGTCGTTATTCCCAGCAACTTGGAAGACGAAAACGCACCTGCTATCATGGCGCGCGGCGAAAGAAGAAACGACAACAATCGTCGTGGTGGCAACAGCAAGGGCGGTTATAACAAGGGCGGCAATAAAGGTGGCTACAACCGTGGCAAGAGTGGCGCTAGCAAGAGCGGCGGTTATAAAAAATACAACCAAAGCGGCAGCAATGCAAGCGGCGGCACGAGCTTGAAAGCGAGCAACGATTTCTTCGGTATTTTCCTTGGCAACAGCGGAAACACCGGCGAAGATAAATAAAAAAACAAACGCACTGTACGATAAGTACGGTGTGTTTTCATCTAAAGGCAAATAGTTAAAAAGATAAACAAAACGGGGAAAAATTATGGCATTTTTAACTTTGGAAAAGGTAGGAAAAGAATACACGTCGCAGGCAGGGGTGTACCGTGCTTTGGACGATGTTAGCTTTGAACTTGACAATGGGGAATTTGTCGTTATCCTTGGACCAAGCGGCGCGGGAAAAACCACGCTTTTGAATTTGCTTGGGGGCATGGACAGCGTGACGGAAGGGAAGATTGCGCTTGACGGCAAGGAAATTTCTTGTTTGAATAAAAAGGAACTCACCAACTACCGCCGTGACGACATCGGTTTCGTCTTTCAATTTTATAACTTAATGCCCAACCTTACCGCACTTGAAAACGTGGAACTTGCCACCGAAATTTGTCTAAACGCGTTAGATCCGAAAACGGTTTTGGAAAGCGTAGGGCTGGGCGAGCGTTTGAAAAACTTCCCCGCACAGCTTTCGGGTGGGGAACAACAACGTGTAAGTATCGCAAGAGCGATTGCGAAAAACCCCAAACTTTTGCTTTGTGACGAGCCGACGGGCGCGCTCGATTACACGACGGGCAAAAACATTTTACGACTTTTGCACGACGTATGCAAGGAGAATAAAAAACTCGTTGTCGTCGTCACGCACAACCAAGCGTTGAAGGAAATGGCGGACAAAGTAATCACCATTAAAAATGGGCGCATTGAAGGGGTGTATATCAACGCACAGCCCAAGCCTATCGAGGAGATTGAGTGGTGATGAAAGCGAGAGTGAAAACCGCTTTCCGCTTATTCAAAAAGCACGTGACGAGATTTACGACGATTATTGCAATCGTGCTCGTCAGCGTCGGCTTTATGTCGGGCGTGGGGGAAGTGGAAAATAAAATTAAATTATCTATCCGTGATACACACGCTTCGGCTTGCATTTCCGATTTGAATATCAAGCACGACGGCGGTGTGTTTACCAAAGCGGACGTTGCCAAGATAGAAGAAAAATTCGGCAAAGAAAACGTCAATGCGGGGCTGTTTTACGAAAGCGAAGAAAATGGCGAAGCAACCCGTGTGTATTCGATAAACACGCAAAGCTCCGTCAATCAATTAGAACTTTTAGAAGGGGAATTCCCCAAAGATAACAAGCAAATTCTCGTAGAAAGGGAAACGCAAGGTTTCAAAAAGCACGCCGTTGGCGAAAAGGTTGTCATCAACAACCCGATGACGGGCAAGGGCGTGGAATATACGATCAGCGGCATCGTCTATAACCCCTTCCATATCTATAACGAAGTAGAGCCTAGCTTTATTGAAAAGAGCGAAGACGAGTACGTTGATTTGACGAACGTATATTACGTGCACAGCGAAAGTTCTTTTTTAATCAACGACGTGTACGTGCATATCGGCGTTGATAAGACGGGGGAACTTTTTTCGAGTGAATACGACGAATATATCGAAAGCGCCAAAGCGGAAGTGGAAGAATTGCTTGGCGAAAAGGCGGTGGTGCTTACCTTAAAGGAAAATATCGGCGTATATTCCCTTTATGAATATGCGGAAAAGGTGGGCAAGATAGGGATTATTTTCCTTGTGTTCTTCCTACTCGTCACCTTGCTTGTCGTGTACTCTACCATGTCGAGATTGTTCGATGAAGAACGCGCGCAAATGGCGTGTCAAAAAACGCTTGGGCTTTCCGATGGCAAAATTATCGGCAAGTACGCTTTTTTCGTGGGGCTTGCAAGCGTTATCGGTGGGGGGCTTGCCTTCCTTATCGGCTTGCTGCTGTCCATGCTTCTTTACAAGGGCTTTAACTTGCAATACCACATGCCGCCCTTCCCTAAATCGCTGAACTTCTTCTATTACGCGATGTCGTTTGGCATTATCCTTGTCGCAAGCGTGCTTTTGACCATTTTGAGTGGAAAAAAAGCGGTGTCGGGCAAACCTGCGCAACTGCTTACGCCCAAAGCGCCCAAGGCGGGTAAAAAGGTTATTTTGGAAAGAATTCCCTTTATTTGGAAACTGCTTTCTTTCAAATACAAATCAACGGCGAGAAACGTACTGCTTTTCAAGAGCCGTTTCCTTATGACGGTGATTTCCGTTGTGGGCTCGACGGTGCTTGTGTTTGCGGGTTTGGGGCTTTTGAATAACACGATGAGCGAAGGGGACGCAGGTGCGGCGATTGTCGGCGTATCCGTCGTGCTTATCGTCTTTTCGGGGGTGCTGTGCGCGCTCGTTATTTACAATCTCACCAACATCAACGTCAGCGAGCGAACGAGAGAAATCGCTACGCTTATGGTGCTTGGGTATCGAGATAACGAAGTGACGGGGTATATTTACCGTGAAGTGTATATCATGTGCGCTATCGGCGCAATTCTTGGCGTACCGCTTGGCATGGCGTTCGTGGGGTTTGTGTTCGATTTCATCAGCTATGGCTCGCTTGCGGGGGTAGAGTGGTGGAGCTACGTTGTCACGCCTATCATGACGATGTTTTTTGGGTTTATATCCACGCTACTTTTGAGAAGAAAGATTTTGAAAACGGATATGAACGCTTCCCTTAAAACGGTGGAATAAAAAATAAAACGGCTTGTTTGAAATTCTTGCAAACGAGCCGTTTTTTATTGACATGATATTCTTATTAGTGCTATAATAGGTACGCAAAGGAAGGTTTTCGGTAGAACACTTCCTAATAAAAAAACCGAGGTACAACTTTATGAAAAAAACTCTTACAAAGCGTTTATGTCGTGCGGGCGTGATTGCCGCATTGTACGCAGCGCTCACGTACGCCTTTATGCCCTTTGCCTACGGACCTTTCCAAATCCGCCCGGCAGAGGCGCTTTGCATTTTACCCTTGCTTTTGCCCGAAGCCGTGCCCGCGCTTTTCGTGGGGTGCTTGATTTCTAATATCCCAAACGGCGTTTACGATATGTTTATCGGCTCGTCCGCAACCTTGATTGCGGCGATTGCAACGTACGGCGTGGGTTTGCTTATCAAAAAGGACTGGGCGAAAATTGCACTTGGCGGGGTGTTCCCCGTGCTTGTCAACGCATTTATTATCCCGCTGATGATAGTCTTTTTATACGGGGATATGGGTGCGTACCAAAGCGCAAGAGTGGCGTATTTCGTGTACGTGGGCAGCATAGCCCTTACCCAAAGCGTTTGGGTGTACGCCCTTGGCACGCCCTTGTATTTTGGCGTTAAAAAGGCGTTAAAAGCCCGCTAAACGCTGCGACGGCGTAAGGTTGCGTAGATAATCGGCAAGCGCATCGGAAATAAGCTCTGCCATCGTATAGACGAGATTGAGCCGAGTGGTGTTGAGTAGGGAAAAATTAGCGATTGATTTTTCCGCCACAATGCCAAGAATGGACGTATCGCCGATTGCGCCTAATTTTTTATTCGCCCCCGCGCCCGGGCGTAAAGGCGAGTCAAGCAGTTTGATAAGCCCGATATCCCCTTCTTCCCCAACGGCGGCGTCCACGGCGATGATAGGGCTGTTTGGGTGTGCGTCTTTGAGAAAAGCACGCAAATATTTAATTTCCTTTGCCGTCACGGGCGAAGACAAAGTGCCGTACACAAACGCAGGGATTCCCTGCGTTTTATATTTTAGCATAGAGCCGCAAATAGGGCCTAAACTATCCCCCACGACCAAATCACTTCCCACGCATACGATAACGGGGGTGGAGAAAAGCGCTTGCTTTTTGATAGGGTTATTTTTGCGTGTATCCATCAATTTTTCCACGCCCATGACAAGTCCGTTTACAGCCACTTTATTATATATATGAAAGGCGAATTCCATCTTCTTCCCCCTTGACAAACTTTATAAAGTATTCCCCGCTATCAAGAGAAATAAACGGCAAAAGGCAAAGAAAAGCGGAGCATTTTTTTCAATATAGTTGAAAAAGCAAGGAAGATGTGCTATAATAGAGAAAACGCGTGCATAAAAAGGATAGGATAGGGTAAAAATCCAAATGCTTGCAAGCGAAAGGAGGGAGAAACGATGTTGCTTGGCTTAAACGCCGCTTGGGCGTGTTGGGTGGTGGATATTCTCGCAATCGTGCTGATTATCGGCTTTGCATTGACGGCGGCAAAACGTGGGTTTATCGATTGCTTGTTTGGGCTTGTCACGACGCTTCTTGCCTTTCTTGTGGCGATTCTTCTTCTTAAAAGCGTGTTGCGTTGGACGAACGGACTTTTCGGTTTACAAGGGGTGATGCAAGGCGCTTGCGCCAAGGCGTTGTCCAAAGTGAAAGCGTTGAATATCGACGTTTCCAACGCAGGTTTACAAGCGAGTATGGAAGCAAACAAAATTCCCGCGTTCCTTGTCAAGTTCGTCGTCAACAGCGTAGGCAACGAAACGATTGCGGCGGGCACGACGCTTGCGATGATTCTTGGAAACCCGCTTGGCAAATTTATCACTTCGCTTATCACGTTTTTCATCCTTTTCATCGTGGCGAAATTGCTTTTGAATATCGTCAAAAAATTGCTTTCCGCTATCGTCAACAAAACGCCTTTTGTCAGCACGTTGAACCGTTTTTTAGGCTTTCTCGTGGGCTTGGTGCAAGGCTGGCTGCTATTAAGCGCCGTGATTGCCGTGCTTGGCGTTATCCCTATTGCAAACGTCAGCAACTTTTTTAGCGACTGCGTCATCTTAAAATTTTTGTACAACCGAAACCTTATCAACATCATCATCGGTTGGGTGATTGCGTAAACGAAAATTTCCCCGTTGCTTGGTCTTCAAGCGACGGGGTTTTTATTGCCCTTTTCACTTAAAATATAGAAAATTTCCACCTATAACAAAAGGTTAAAAAAGTTATCCACCTCACTTAAACGGGCTGTGGATAACTTTTATTTTGGTGGATAACCTATGCAAAAATTTTGTGTATAAATTTGTCGAACGGGGGCGAAAAAATGCGTTTATAAAAATATACACACCCATTTATACACCCATTTTGCCCCCAAAGTGGATAACTACGAGTTGTCCACGTTCAAAAAAAGCAAATTGTGGATAAAAGTCAATTTGCTTAACAATATAAAAAACAGTTTTCCAGCGATTGCGCCGTTAAAGGGGCGAAAAAGGGGTATTTTCGGTGGATAAAAACGCAAAACGAACAAATTTTCAAAACATTTATTCGCAAAAACTTGGTGGATAACTTGATAAAAAGTGGACAATTCTTCGTAAAAAAGGCAAAAAGAAGTATAAAAAAAGCAAATTTATCCACTAATAATGCAAAATTAAGAAAAATGGCAAAAGTTATCCACAATTATTTGCGTTATGCAAAAGGGGATAAATGAATAAAAGAGAAAATTTTAAGATATAGAAATGTTGCAAGGCTGAAAATTATCTTACGTTTTGAAAGCGCACGAAAAGGTCTAATTTACTATCCAAAAGCAAGCGATTATCTTGCGCCAACATAGAGAATTTTTTCTGTTTTTGAACTGCGTTCGCAATGCCAAACACGTCGCAACCGCACGCCTTGGCTTTTTCAAAAGCGGACGTGATTTGCGCTTTTAATAGATTTTCCCCTTTTTCAAAGACGGATTTTGGCGTGTCGCCAACGTCTATCCCTTCCGTTTTCGTAAAGGCGGTGGACGAATCGAGAAGCCCTGCAAAAATCGTGAGTTCTATTTTATAAACGGCTTGTTTTTCGCCCACAATTTTGCACGAAGTTTTGGCGCGGTTTTTCTTGATGGAAAGAGAATAGTTATCCTTGTCCGCTTGCACCAAAAACCCCGCAAGGCGCAACTTATTTTTCACGGCGTTAAAGGCAAACGTTTCTTCTTCCGTCCATTTTCCCACTCGTTTGCCCTTATAAAACAGCGCCGTTTCGCTTGCGCTAAACACCGGCTTGTCTTGCTCGGTTTCCTTTTGGTTTTGTTCGCTTTGTCCTTGCGCTTGCGTGGCTGTTTCGCCTACTTTTTCTTGTTGGGGTTGCGTTTTTAATAGGGGAATAAAGGCGCAAGAACTCTCGCTATAATATCCGATAGCAAACTCTCGTAAAGTGGTAGGCAGTACGACACCCACACGTTGGGCGTGGGAAGAAAGTACCTTTTGTATGGCAACGCTACCCGATGCGTCCACAAGCGCTTTGACGTTGAGTACGTCTTTGGCAAGTCCGTCGCAAGTAGCAAGAAGACAGTTGTCCGAAAGGTATTCGTCCAAAAGGAAAAAATCAAGCGCATCGACGACGTTGGCTTGCGCCGTTTTTTCGCCAAGCAAGATAAGTCGGCAAAACACAAGCTTGGGATACCAGCCCGTTTTGGCGTTGATTTCTTCAAAGGCGTCGGCAACCGTTTTGCCACGGCTGACGATTTGCACCGTTTCGCTTGCTTTTCCGTTGTCGCTTGCCTTGGGAATAGCTACTTGCGAAGTGATGATAAACGTGTCTTCTTCCCTATCAATGCCCACCGCCATGACGATAGCCGTTTTTTGCACGTCCACTAGCCCAAAATCCCCCGAAAGGAAGATGAAAAACAGCACGCCCACAAGGACAAGAAAGTATTTTACAGCGGCTTTGGAATATCGTCTATGCACGCTTTTTCTCCTTTTTTAGCAAAAATAACAGCAGCGGGGATAGGGTGAACACCCAAAACACGGGGAAAAGATAGTTGCCAAATACAAAGTAAATGCTATCGTAATACTTATTGCAAAATAGCACGAACAAAAACGCCAAAGCGTTTATGATAAAAGCAAGGGCTATTTTTTGCCCGCCTGCAATTTTATAAGCAAGGCTTGTGGCGTGGCGAAGGGGGGTGGCAACGTAGAAAAACAGCACGACACAAAGCATATACACGAAAATCAAATCAATTCGCCCCACCACCGAAAGGACGGGGAAATATTGCGCTATCTTTGCAAAGGCGTAGTGTTTGCGAAGCGCTATCGTCGAATACACGCCGTAAAACACGGCGAAAAACAGCATGCTAAATATTGCGCCCACGCCATACCCCACGCCGATTTTCACGCCGTCCCCCTTTTCAAAGCGGTGAGAAGCGATTAAGGGAAGCAACAAAATCACGTCGACAAAGTGGGGAGTGGTGTATTTAACGGCGGAAAGAGAGTTTGTAAACGGGCGTTCAAAAAGGGGCAAAAGGTTGGAAATATCCGCTTCAACGAGCGACATCACGATAAGGGCAAGAAAGGGGAAAGGGAATAAAAAGGCGCTCAAATCCCCCACTCTACCCACGCTTTTTAGGCTTTTCGTGCAAAAAAAGGCGGAAAAAACGAAGAAAGCGGCAAAGGAAAATAGGGTGGGGGACGTGTCGTAAAACACGGCGTACACAAACTTTTCCAAATCGAGCAAGGGCAGCACCGCCGACGTTAAAAATATCACGAAAAACACACCGTATAATACCTTAACCCCCTTGCCAAGCCTATCTTCCAGCCTTTCAAGCAACGTTTTATTCGACGATGAAGCAATGAAAAGAAGCAAGGCAAGCACGCCGCCTTGCAAGAGAAATTGCAAAAGCGCGGGCAACAACAAATCCCCTTCGGCAAAGCGAGCGAGAAGAGATGGAAGCTCTAGCAGTTTATAGATAGGCAACACAAAAGCGCAAACAAAGCACACCTGCCTTGCGGAAAGGGCGTTTTCGCTTGTAGAAAGTAGGCGGTTATTCATCGTTTTTTCCATCCTTTTTGATACGCAAACGGGTTTTGTTTTGAGAGCGGAACACGCGCGGGCGGGTGGTAAGCGTCGTAATATCGTATTTCACCACCGAATCCCTTAAATCCTTATGGGAAAAAGGGGCAAACGGGGATAGCAAGGGCGTGTTGAACGAATCGGCGCTGATTAAATAGCAAAGAACGAGCGCCGTGAGCAGAATTATACCAAACGGACCTAAACAGCCGGACACAATCAAATACAGCCAACGCAAAATGCTACCCGTTTCCACAAATTCGGGCACGGTGTACATACAAATTCCCGAAAAAGCGACGATGATGATGGCGGGCGTGGACAAAAACCCCGCGCGCACCGCCGTTTCCCCAAGCACGAGCGCACCCACGACGGATAAAGACATACCCACGTATTTGGGCATTCGGATACTTGCTTCTTTCAGTGTTTCGAGCAAAAACAGCACCACGAACATTTCCAAAGCGGGGGATAGGGGCAGTTCTTGCACGCTGCTTGCAATGGTCAACATTAAGCCAAGCGGCACAAGCTGCATTTTAAAAATTTGCACGGAAACGTAAAAAGCGGGCAGTAAAACCGCCACAAGTAGGGCGATAAAGCGAAGTAGACGGAAAATAGTCGCTAAAAAGGGGGATATATAATAATCTTCACTCGATTGAAAATCTTCCGTCAAAATATAGGGCACGGTGAGTGCGATGGGCGAGCCGTCCACAAGCACCCCCACCCGCCCTTCGGCGATTTTCGCCGTGAATACGTCCGGCTTTTCCGTCGTGCCGATTTGTCGAAAAATGGAATGGGGACGGGGGGCAATCAACGCCGATACGTAGGACGAATCGGGCAAAATATCCACGTCTATATTATTGATACGCGTGCGTAAGGTTTCAAGTACGTCGCCGCCCACCGTGCCGTGCAAATAACAAAGAGTGATTGCCGTGTTCGATTGTTTGCCCACGGTAGTCGTTTCAAAGCGTAAATCGGGCGTTTTCAGCCGTTTTCGTATCAGCGACATATTCGTCTTAATATCTTCAATAAACCCTTCTCTCGGCCCTTTTATGGTGACGTCGGTGGGCGGTTCGGTAACGGCGCGCACGGGCAAAAGTTTCGCTCCAACGATAAAGGCGATAGCAAGCCCGTCCACGAAAAGAGCGCTGTTCCCCGCTAAAATTTCCGTAGCCGCATCGTCAAGCGTTTGCTTGGTTTTTAGCTCGGGAAATCGAAGTTCTTTCTCCACGCCCGTTTGTTTGTCTTGCAAATCACATAAGGAAAGGGCGGATAGGGGTTTTGCTACAAGCTCGCCAAGCAGTTCTTTATTCACAATCCCGTCGGCGTAAACGATGGCGCAATCAACGCCGTCCGCCGTTTGGAAAGCATAGGATAAAACGTCTTCGGACGGGAGCATGGCTTTGACGGCTTTCAAATTTTGTTGTAAAGAAGAAGATAAACTGTTCACAAAAGGGAGTATGCGTTTTTTGAAATAGAACTATCCCTATTCTATTGACTTTTTCGTGCATAGTTGCTATACTGAAAGGGTGGAGGCGAGTATGGAGCGTATAGAGCTGAAAGAGAGCGAAGTGTTAGAAGATATGCTTTTAGACGGGCTGAAAATCGTGCAAGACACCACTTTGTATCGGTTTACGTCCGATTCGGTGCTGTTGTCCAAGTTCGCAAAGGCGAAAAACGGGGACGTAGTGGCGGATTTTTGCGCAGGAAGCGGGATTGTCGCTTTCCATTTTTACGCACTCAATCGCCAAAACACGAAGGGCTTAAGCTTCACGCTTTTTGAAATGCAAGAGTCGCTGCTCGCTCTTTCTAAAAAGACGGCGGCGTACAACGGGTTTGATAACTTTTCTTTCCAGCTTGGCAAGTTGCAAGACATGGACGAAAAGTACCGTGAGAAATTCTCGCTTGTGCTTTGCAACCCCCCGTACGAGCGTGCGGACAGCGGTTTTGACAACGACACGTACGAAAAGGCGGTGTGCAGAAAGGAAATTACGCTTACCTTGCCCGAAATCGTCAAAGCGGCGGCGTTTGCTTTGAAATTTGGCGGACGAGTGGCTATGCTTCATCGCGCGGATAGAGTGGCGGAAGTGTGTTCGGCGTTCAAGCAAGCGAATATTGAAGTGAAGAAAATGCAATTTGTGACGGGCAGAGCGGGCGCGAAACCCTATCTCGTCATGGTGGAAGGGGTGAAAGGCGGAAAGCCGTGCTGTGACGTCTTGCCCACGATAGTAAATGAAAGATAAGGAGCAATCATCATGGTCAGTTTTGTAGCAACGCCGATAGGGAACTTAAAAGACATCACTTTGCGTGCGTTGGAAACGTTGAAAAACGCCGATTGTATCTTTTGCGAGGACACTCGTCATACGATAAAATTGCTCAATGCTTACGAAATCAAAAAACCGTTGTACGCTTGTCATAAGTTTAACGAACGGGAAGCGGCGGAAAAGATTTTGGAAGCGTCGAGAGAAGGGAAAAACGTAGTGGTCGTTTCCGATGCAGGTACGCCCGTTGTTTCCGATCCCGGCAATACGGTGTGCAAAATTTTGCGAGAAGCAGGGGAAGCATACACGCTTATTCCCGGGGCTTGCGCTTTCGTGGCGGCGCTCGTTTTGTCGGCGCTTCCCGCAGATAGATTTACCTTTATAGGCTTTTTGCCCGATAAAAAGAGTGAGAAAAAGGCGCTTTTGGAAAAGTATAAGGACAGCCAAAGCACGCTTATCTTCCACAGCGCACCCCAAGACGTGGACAAGGACCTTGCGGCGATGTACGAAACGTTTGGCAATCGCAATGCCGCCGCCGTAAGAGAAATCACGAAAATCCACGAAGAAGCGATAAACTTTACGTTGCAAGACGGCTTGCAAGGGGAAAAGCGTGGGGAATACGTATTGCTTGTCGAAGGCGCGGAAGAAGGGGAATCCCCCTTGAACGCATTATCCGAAAAAGAGCATATCCGTCATTACATGGCGGCTGGGCTTGATAAAAAGGAAGCGCTGAAACGCGCAGCGAAAGATAGGGGTGTTTCCAAATCCGATTTATACCCCTTCTCGGTGGATTTATAAAGGCATAAATTTTGTCAAAACCCGAATACTATATAAAAAAGAGATAAATAGATATGTACGAATATTACTGGTTATTTTTAGGATTATTGTTGGCGTGTGCGATTTTCTCCGGCTGGGCGAGCGCAAGGGTGCATAGCACCTATCGAGCTTTCCAAGACATGACGACTCGTTCTCACATGACGGGGTATGATACGGCGGTGCGCTTGCTCCGTAGCAACGGTGTAAACGACATTTCGATAGGTAGAGTGAAAGGCTCGCTTTCCGATCATTACCACCCCAAGAAACAAATTGTCAATCTTTCGGATTCGACGTACGGGAACACGTCCATTGCGGCAGTTGCCGTGGCGGCGCACGAAATAGGGCACGTAATGCAAAAGAAAAAGGGGTATATCCCCTATAAATTGCGTACGGCGCTTGTGCCCGTTGTCAACATCGGCACCTATCTCGCTTTGCCGCTTGTGATTATCGGCATGGTGCTTGATTTGTTTGTTGCCAAAACGCAAAACAGCGATATAGGCTACTGGATGGCGATGGTGGGCGTACTTTTATACGGCGGCTCGACCATCTTCATGCTTGTCACGTTGCCCGTCGAGCTTAACGCAAGCAGACGAGCAAAACAAATGCTGTTGGCGGAAGGGATAATCACGGAAGACGAAGCTCCGTATGCGGAAAAAATGCTTTCGGCGGCGGCGATGACGTACGTGGCGTCCTTGCTTACGTCCCTTGTCTATTTCTTGCGTTTCGCCCTTTGGGTGTTTATGATTTTTGGCGGCAGGGATAGAGATTAAAAGGTGAAGTTTTTACGCAAAGCGTAAAAGTGAAGTTTATCTAGCGATAAGTGAAGTTTTCCACAAGTGGAAAGTTAAGTTTTTTGTCCGCTTTGCGGGCAAAAAGTAAAGGCGAAAATTAAAATAGAGATTGCTTCACTTTCGTTCGCAATGACGTGCCACAACTTTTTCGTAGAAAAACTTCACTGCAAGGCAACTTCACTTTGGCAAAGCCAAAACATCACTTTCGATGGCGAAAACATCACTATAATAAGGTTTACTATGGATACGATTAAATTTACAAACAAAGAGAATATAAAAATGATTGCGCACCGTGGCGTTTCGGGCTTGGAAACGGAAAACACTTGCCCCGCTTTCGTGGCGGCGGGCGTGAAAAGCTACTACGGCATTGAAACGGACGTGCATTTGACCAAGGATAACAAATTTTTAATCGGGCACGATGACTCGTTTGCGCGCGTAGCGGACGTGGACATGGTGATTGAAGAAAGCAATTTCGACGATTTGAGAAAAATCCAAATCAAAGATACGGACGGAAGCAAAAACCGTGCCGATTTATTTCCGCCTAGCTTGGAAGAATATATTCGCATTTGTAAAAAATACGACAAGCAATCCATTTTGGAAATAAAAGGCGTTTTCCCCAAGGCATGTCTTTATCAAATGGTGGAAGAGATTAAACAACTCGGTTGGTATTCCCGCACGACGTTTATCGCTTTTGAAGTGGAAAACCTTGTCAATATCCGTGAAAAATACAAGGATAGCGACGTGCAATGGTTGCTTGAAACGTGTGAAGATAAGGAAATTGCCTTCATGATTGAAAACGAGATGGACGCCGATTTGTGCGGGTATTGCATTACTCCCGAAAATGTGCGTATTTTGCATGAACACGGGCGCAAAGTGAACGTTTGGACGCTTGACACGCTTGAACACGCAAACATGGCAAAAGCGGTGGGCGTGGACTTTATCACGAGCAATATTTTGGAATAAACGAAAGGAGAAAGAATATGTTTAGTAGATTGACGGGTACATTTAAGGACTTGAACGCAAACGCAAACGAAGTGGTGAACAGCGAAAGAGCGAAAAAACTGAAAAAGAAATTGTTTCGCATAGGCTTGATTATGGCGATATGTGGGTTTGCTGCGGCATTGACTTGCATGATTATGCTTCCGCTTGCCGGTTGTGGGGAAGATCCGTTTGACGTGCCCGTTTGGAAATATATCGTGCCGGGCGTGTTGTTCGTGCCGTGCGGTATGGTGGGCGGCGTGGGGTTGATGCTTCTCACGGCGTCTGCAAAAATTGCGATTACGGGCTACGCCACCAACTTGGTGCAAGACGTGGTTGGAAACAAGTGCCCCCGTTGCGGTGAAGATTTGCAAGAATCGATGAACTTTTGTCCCAAGTGCGGTTGCGCGGCGAAAAAGATTTGCCCGTCCTGCCATAGTGAAAATACATATAGCAGCGAATATTGCACCGTTTGCGGAACGAAATTAGAATAAACGAAAAATAAAAGCAAGCCAAATTTGGGCTTGCTTTTTTCTATGCGAAGAAAAGAAAATATATGTATAATATATTTTTTTGCTCGAACAGTTGACAATTAAAAAACAAAAGCCCCGCATGGAAAATGCGGGGCTTCTTTTCTACGAAAAGAACGTGAAAAAAACAGCCCTCGAAAAATCGAGAGCTGTTGATTTTTATGCTTTATTGTTTCACGTGAAAGGGAAACTCTTTTTCGATTAAAGTTCAGCGAAGTACTTAATCGTTCTAACCATTTGGCTGGTGTAGGAGTTTTCGTTGTCGTACCAAGAAACAACCTTAACAAGCGTGTTGCCATCGCCCATGGGCATGCACTTCGTTTGCGTAGCATCGAAGAGCGAACCGTAGGTGATACCGATGATGTCGGAGGATACGATTTCTTCTTCCGTGTAGCCGAAGGACTTGGAAGCAGCAGCTTTCATTGCAGCGTTTACCGTTGCAGCGTCAACTTCGCCTTCGCAGATAGCTACGAGTTGGGTAAGCGAACCGGTGGGAACGGGAACGCGTTGTGCGCAACCGTCAAGTACGCCGTTAAGTTCGGGGATTACAAGACCGATAGCTTTTGCTGCGCCCGTGGAGTTGGGAACGATGTTAGCAGCAGCAGCACGTGCACGACGGAAGTCGCCTTTGCGGTGAGGACCATCGAGAACCATTTGGTCGCCCGTGTAAGCGTGGATCGTCGTCATGTAGCCTTTCTTAATTTTAGCAAGCTTGTTAAGCGTGTTAGCCATAGGAGCAAGGCAGTTGGTGGTGCAGGAAGCTGCGGAAATAATCGTGTCAGCTTTCGTAAGCGTCTTTTCGTTTACGCTGTAAACGATGGTAGGAAGGTCGTTGCCTGCGGGAGCGGAGATAACAACTTTCTTTGCGCCTGCTTTGATGTGTGCTTCGGATTTAGCTTTGGACGTGTAGAAGCCCGTGCATTCGAGAACTACGTCAACGTCAAGTTCACCCCAAGGGCAGTTAACTGCGTCTTTTTCAGCGTAGATTTTAATCGTTTGACCGTTTACGGTGATGGTACCAGCAGCGTCGTCTGCGGAAACCGTTTCACCAAGTGCATATCTGCCTTGAGCCGTGTCATACTTCAAAAGGTGAGCGAGCATGGAAGGGCTGGTAAGGTCGTTGATAGCAACTACGTCATAACCTTCTGCACCGAACATTTGTCTGAAAGCAAGACGACCGATACGGCCGAAACCGTTGATTGCAACTTTTACGTTTGCCATAATAGAATTCCTCCAAAAAAATGATAAATTTATTTAATAACTATTTATTTAGACAAACGGAATAACGAACAATCCGCTCTTGTCCAAATAATATTCTACCATACTTTTAACCTTTCGTCAATAATTTTAACCGCCCTTGCGTAAAAATCTTTAAGGAAAAAAGAAAAAGGGACGAAAAATTTCGTCCCGCTAAATTATTCGCCCATAGCTTTTAACATAGCAATAGCTATGTCTTTTTTCGCGTCGGGGATTTTGCGGAAAGCTTCTAAAAGTTCCACTTCCGTTGCCGACAAATTATCCATATCCACGTCCGCATACATGCTAATTACCGATACGCCAAGCGCCGAGCAAACGTTTTCAATTGATTCACGCGTAGGCGTAGCCTTTTTATCGTTATACCAATTGTAAACGGTATTTGGCGTAATACCTGCTTGGGTGGCTAACATAGATTTTGTCCAATGTTTTTCTTTTCTTAATTTGTCGATTTTTTCTACGATATTCACGAATAATATTTCCTAAATTACAAGTTATATCTATATTTTAATACAATTGCAATTGTAAAATACGAATTATAAGTGAAAAATATCCATATTGTAATTGTGTTTTTCAAAAAAATATGATATAATCTGTAAAAAGGAGAGAAAAGATGAAAAATTTGATTAAAGAATTTCAAACTTTTGAGATAGATTTTCCGTTGGTGCAAGGGGATACGGATATAGGGCATAGGTGTGCATTATTAAAAGCGGTGCAAAAAGGCTTGATGATGCACAATATAAAAGCGTTTAAGGGGAAGGATAGAAGGGCGCAGTTGAGCTTTAATTTAATGGCGGTAGCAAGGTGTGGTGATGTTTATACCGAGTTGCTCGAAGCAAAAATAAACGCAAGCTTGGAAGAAACGATAAAACAATACGATTTTTTGCCAAACGAAATATTATCGAAAGTAGAAAATAAGGAAGATTTGTTTTTTGGGGAATACTCAACGGAAATATACGAAATGTTGAAAGAGTATTTTTACGCTGAAAAAAGGGCGTTAAAAATAGCGTTATCCTAAAAAAGAAAATTAAAAACGGCTCGATAACCGAGCCGTATGTTTTTTTGATTAAAGAGCTTTGCCAGCAGAGCCAAGCACGTTTACAATCTTGTGCTTAACCATTTCTTTCATCATTGCGCGCGCATCGCCAAGGTATTGACGAGGGTCGAAATGACCGGGGAAATCGTGGTAGTGTTTTCTGATTGCTGCCGTGAAAGCTACGCGAAGGTCAGAGTCGATGTTGATTTTGCAAACTGCCATTTGCGCTGCTTTTTTAAGTTCGCTTTCAGGAATACCGATTGCGTTGGGCATTTCGCCACCAAACTCATTTACGATAGCAACTTTGTCTTGGGGAACGGAAGATGCGCCGTGCAATACGATGGGGAAGCCGGGAAGTCTTTTGCCGATTTCTTCCAAAATATCCAAACGAAGTTTGGGGTCTTGACCGGGCTTGAATTTGTATGCGCCGTGGCTCGTACCGATAGCGATTGCCAAAGAGTCGATACCCGTTCTGGTGACGAATTCTTCAACTTCGTCGGGAGAGGTGAATTGCGCGTCAGCTGCGTCAACGTTTACGTCGTCTTCGATGCCTGCAAGTTTACCAAGTTCAGCTTCAACAACAACGCCGTGAGCGTGAGCGTATTCTACAACTTTCTTCGTGATTTCGATATTTTCTTCCCAAGGGTGAGAAGAAGCGTCGATCATAACGGACGTGAAACCGCTGTCGATGGAAGCTTTGCAAATTTCAAAATCAGCGCCGTGGTCGAGGTGCATAGCGATGGGAATGTTCGTCGTTTCAACTGCAGCTTCTACAAGCTTTTTCAAATATACGGGGTTAGCGTATTTTCTTGCGCCTGCGGATACTTGCAAAATAACGGGGGATTTTTCTTCGTTCGCTGCTTCAACGATTGCTTGGATCATTTCCATATTGTTTACGTTGAACGCGCCGATTGCGTACTTCCCTTCGTACGCTTTCTTAAACATTTCGGTAGTAGTTACCAAAGGCATAATAAATGTCCTCCAAAATTTTTTCGTACGATATTATTATAGCCGATATGCGAAAAAAAAGCAATAAAAAGCAAGGGAAAAACTAAAAATTTTCCCCACTTATCCAAAATAAAAAACCCGCTTCTATAATATATATAATATTGTATTTGGCGGGAATTTTCGCCCAAAAAAAATTTTTTCAAAAAAATTAAAAAAAATGAAAAACTTAATGCAAAACAGCTTGACTTAAATTTCTTTTCATAATACAATAAATAGGCAAGTTAGCAAAACCGCTTGAAAATTCACGTTTTTTCCCGTTAGTTAGGCGTGTTTTTATCAAAAATTGGTTTTTCTAAATTGCCATAGAGAAAAATGAAAAAATACACACGAAATAAGGAGTAAACATATTATGAAAACCTATATGGCACATGCCGAAACGGTTGAAAGAAAATGGTATGTAATCGACGCTGAAGGTGTTGTCCTTGGCCGTCTTGCTACCAAAGTAGCTTCCGTTCTTCGCGGTAAGCACAAGCCTACCTTCACTCCCAACGTTGACGCGGGCGATTTCGTTATCGTTATCAACACCGACAAAGTTGTTTTGACGGGTAAGAAGTTGGAAGACAAATTCTACAGATATCACTCCGGTTACATCGGCGGCTTGAAGGAAATCTCCTACAAGAAGTTGATGGCGGAAAAGAGCGACCTTGCTGTTTACGAAGCAGTTAAAGGTATGCTTCCCAAAAACGCTCTCGGCAGAGAAACGCTTAAGAAGCTTCGCGTTTACAAGGGCGCGGAACACAATCATGCGGCTCAAAAACCCGAAGTATTGAAAGTGGACTAAAGGAGAGGATAGAAAATGGCAAAAGCAAGTGTTAAAAAGAAGATTCAATTCTGGGGCACGGGTAGAAGAAAGAAGGCTATCGCTCGTGTACGTCTTATCCCTGGTGGCAACGGTACGATCGTAATCAACGATAGAGCTTTTGAAAACTACTTCCCCCAGGGTACGATGCAATACATCGTTAAGCAACCCCTCGTTGCTGTTGAAGTAGAAAGCAAGTATGACGTTATGGTAAACGTTATCGGCGGTGGCTACACCGGTCAAGCAGGCGCTATCCGTCTTGGTATCGCTCGCGCGCTTCTCGAAGCTGAAGAAAACAGCCGTCCCGTATTGAAGGCTGCTGGCTTCTTGACGAGAGACCCTCGTGCAAAGGAAAGAAAGAAGTACGGCTTGAAGAAAGCTCGTCGTGCGCCTCAATTCTCGAAGAGATAATCTTTGGACATGGAATCAAAGGAAATGCCTTGTGCATTTCCTTTTTCTATTTGTTGTACGTTATCCCGTACAAGTGAATTGCAAGCAAGCTTGCGTGAATTGTGCAAATACGTGAATTGCCCCGCGCAGTTCAAATCATGGGTGAAATGCAAAAAACATTATGCAAAGACTACTTATTAAACGCAAAAATCCGATATATTTATTCGCCTTTCTCGCCGTAGAACTTACGGCGTGGCTTTGCGTGCTGTTTTTGCCCGTGGCGTGGGTGCATTATCTTTCCTATGGCGCAGTGGCGCTGTCCTTCCTTTTTGCTCTTTCCCTTGTGGAAATCAAAGCGGACACGCTGTTTGCGATTTTGGGTTTATTCTTCACGTGCATAGCCGATTATTTTCTCGTCTTGCAAAAAAAGGAAGGGGATTTGCTTGCTATGTGCATCTTCCTTTGCACCCAAATTTGTTATGCCGCGCGCACCTTCCTTATCTCTAAAAACAAGCTTGAAAAACGCCTTCAAGTGGGCATACGTGTCCTTTTAAGCGTGCTTGGCGCACTTATCACGTGGCTTATCTTGCGGGAAAAAACGGGGGCGCTGTTCATCGTTTCCGTTGTCTATTACGTCAACCTTTTGTGCAGCCTTGTCTTTGCGTTTATCCACTTTAAGTTGCCCCGTGCCAAGTTTATGGCGTTTGGTTTATTGAGTTTTGCGTGCTGCGATTTATCCATCGGTTTGCACTTCGTTGCGGACGTATTTTCCTTGCCGAAAATGCACTTTATCCGTCGCATTTTGCGGGGCAAAAAATCGTTTGTGGATATCTTTTATCCACCCTCTCAAGCGTTGCTTGGGGCAAGCGTTTATCCTAAATATAAATAAAACACTTCTTACGTAGTAAGAAAGGATAAGAAAAAGCTGTGGTTTTCCACAGCTTTTTTCACGGCTTTTTCGTGCGTTTTGCCCGTGCGTCGTGGGCAGATAAAAATTGCAAAAACGTGTCTTGCGAAGGGGAATTATCCTTTTCTTCGCTCGGTTTTTCTTCCGTCGTGTTTTGCGGGGGCGGCTCTTCCCTTTGGGAAGAGGGAGTGGCGCAAAGGGACTGAAAAAGCTGAAAAAGGGAAAACGGTTCCATAAAATAACCTCCAAACGATAAAAAATAGGCAATTTCAAAAAATTTCACGCAAAAAAGGCAAAAACATACGCCGTTTTTTATTGCTTTAATTGCCGTTTTGATATATAATAGAATATGCGTTAAAATAGTCGAATAATGCCTTATAGGCATCTCGAAGAAAAGGAGTCCTTTACAATGAGGGATAAAATGAAAAAAACACTCGGTATTTTACTTGCAACGGTTTGCGTAGGCGCAACGTTCGTAGGTTGTGGCAAGGGTACGCTTAAATACGAAGGGGATTCGCTTGACGGATACGTTTCCGATGCGGCTGTTTCTTCCAACGGTGGCTTTGCTGTTGAAAAAGGCGATTACGTTTACTTTATCAACGGCCAAGAAGAAGCTGAAGGGGAAAACACGTACGGCGAAGTCGTTAAAGGCGCGCTTATGCGTATTAAGAAAGCGGATTTGTTGGCGAATAACTTCTCCGACGTAAGAACGGTTGTTCCCGCGCTCTTTGCTGCGAAAGACTACGATGCAGGTATCTTTATTTATGGCGATTACGTTTACTACGCTACGCCCACCACGGACAGAACGGCAAGTGGTGAAACGGCAAGCTCGTACGTAGACTTCAAGAGAGCGAAGATTGATGGCACGGAAGGTCCTTCTAAGGATTACTTCCTTCGTTTGGAAGACAATGCAAGCCGCTATCGTTTCGTTCAAGAAAACGGCGTAGTTTACTGCTTGTATGAAGAAGGCGGCGCTTTGAAATCGGTAAACACCGAAACGAAAGCTATCCACACGCTTGCTTCGGGCGTAAAATCGGCGTTCTTCTTCGATGCTGAAAACCCCGAAAACCCCAACGTTTACTATACGATGAGCGTAACGGCGGAAGACGGCTCGGCACAAAGCTACGACCAAGTTTACTGTGTAAACGCAGGCGCAACGGCGCAAGCAAACAAGGACGATGCGAAATACACCGTTTACAACGCTAAGGGCGAAAAGGTAAAAGAATATTCCTTCAACAAAGCTGACATGGAAGAAGCCAACAAACAAGCGAAGGAAAACAAGACGGAAGAACCTTATAATTTGAGTGATTATTCCACCTATCCGTACGTCAACCTTGGTACGCTTGTTTTGGACGGTATCGGCAGCGCGGACTATATTCCCCAAACGCAATACAACTGGGAAAACAAGGCAAGCATCGTAGGCACGAGCTATGAATACGACGGCTACACCTATACGCTCGGCGAAGACTGCTATCAAAACGGCACGTTGTACTTCACCCGTCAAGCAGTAGGCGCAAAAACCGATTCGGACGGCGTGGACAACAAGTTGTACTACCTTTCCGATGCAACCGTTAAGGCGGCAGGCTGGAGCTCGATTACGGGCAACAACACGGTGGAAAACAACGTCGTTGCATTGAAGACGACGAACGCAGCAACGGGCGCAGCGCTTTACTACACGAAAGGCAACGTTCAATATTATATCTACGTTGCAAACAGCAACCTTTATAAGGCTGGCTACGATCCCGTAAACGGCGAAATCGCTCCCGTACGTATCGCGCAAGGCGTAGGTACGCCCACCCTTTGGAAACTTGATAGAGACAACGAAGAAGTTTATTTCTATGCGGATAACGGCAACGGCTGTTCCCTTTCGAGAGTAAACTACGGCGGCGAAGAAGACGATTACAACACGTTGCACGCAAGCAAGGAATACCAAGTTGTTTCCCTTGACTATCTCGTGTTCAACGCTGACTGGTACAACCCCGAATTCTTCGGCGACACGGTATTGTTCTCCAACGCACAATCGTTTGGCGATGCGACGTTCGATTATATCTATGCAACCAAGATGGGCACGGTAGAACAAATCGAAGCGGCTAACGAAACGTATAAAGAAGTTCAAGACGAAATCGCTAAATATTCTTCGTATTCCGATTTGCAAAAGGCGATGGAATACTACTATCGCACGGGTAGCACGGCAATCTTCGAGGAATACCGTGATCAATACAGCAAATCGAAGGGCGAAAAGTTTGACGAATTCGTGAAGATGTTCGCAGCTGACGGCGCATTCTATGGCAAGATGGAAAGCAACTTGTTGGCACAAGTAGGTCCTACGTCCGCCGCTGATAAAGAAGCTATGGACGAAGCATGGACGAACGTTCTTCGCAAGTACGTTGAAGAAGAAGAGGAAGAAGAAAACGGCATGAAAGCATGGCTTAAGTGGCTTCTCATCGGTTGCGCTATCGGCGTAGTTGCAGCGGGCGCTGTTGTCACGGCAATCATGCTTAAGAAGAAACAACAAAAGAAAGCGGAAGCGGAAGCAACCGTAAATGCTTACAAGCGCAAGAAGATTGACACGACGGACGACAAATCCATCGACGTATATGCTGACGACGAAGCGGAAGAAACCGCCAAAGAAGAAAGCGTAGAAGAATAAGAATAAAAACGATTGAAAGGTCGCACCCTAACGGTGCGGCCTTTTTTTGAAAAAAATTGAAAAAACTTATAAAAAATTGCGAAAAGGCAGTAAAAAACGGTTTACAAATTTCTTATTTCTTAATATAATATAGCAGTCCTACCAAATAAGGAAAATGATGAGGAAGAAAATTATGGCAAGATACGTGATATGTCCCAGATGTGAATTGAACTTTATTGACGCGGACGAACAAGAGTTTTGCGAAGTTTGCGTAAAAGAGTTGCATGGCGAAAAGACCTTCTCCGACGATATCGAAGCGGAAGAAGCGGCGGAAGAAATGGAACTTTGCCCTGTTTGCGGTGAAAACTACATGGCGTACGGCGAAAAGATGTGCGAAGAATGTAAGAAGAAATCGCAATACGAGGAAGAGGAAACGGAAGAAGACGAAGACAAGGAAGACGCTTCGTGGCGTAGCTACTTGGACGACGAAGAAGACGACGTAGACCTTGGTATTCCCGATTCCGAATTTGAAGACGAAGAAGAGGAAGAAGAGGAAGAAGAAGAGGAAGTTGAATCGGTGGAAGACGACTTTGAATACGTTTCGGCGGACGATTATTATAATATGGACGACGATGACGACGATGATGACGACGACGATTTCGACGATGACGACGCACCCACGCCCAAGAGCGGTTCGAGAAGAAAGAGAAGGGACGACGATTTCTAATCTATCCTAAAAAGTAAAGACAAACTCCCCTAAACGGCATTTGCCGATTAAGGGAGTTTTTTGTTTACAAATCGTCCGCGTCTTGCACGGGCGTTTCCTTTTTATTTTTCGGCTTGCCCGTATAACTTCCGTCCACGTCCGTGTTTGACGGTGGGTTATACACGTCCAAAGCTCGTTTGGTGGGGGCAAGGTCGCCTTTAGGCGGCTTTTTAGTCGTTGTTGCCGCCATGGTTATAACCGTGGTTTTGCTTGTTATCGTTGTTTTGTTTTGCGTTTTTGTCGCAGTTTTTGCTGCCACAGTTTTTGATTTTCGATTGATTTTGTTTGTTTTTCATATTCTTTACTTTCACTCCTTTATTTGGGGCAATCCCCTCAAAAGGGGGTGTTTATCTATGCCCTTTACTTATTTTTAATTCCCTCAAAGGGCAAGTGTAATTCCACGTACCCTTGTCCCGATTTACAAAGGGGACAAACCTTCCAAGCTTCTTCCGCTACGTGCATATATCCGCACTCGCTACAAATCCAAAGCATGGGCGATTCCGCCTTGTAAAGGGTGCCGTTTTGCAATCCGTCGCAAAGGTATTGAAAGAGAATTTTGTGTTGTTTCTCAACGTCCGCAACCATTTTATAAAGTGCGGCTACGTCTTCAAAGCCTTCTTTTTGGGCGATAGCGGCAAAACTTGGATAAATCTCTTCCGCTTCGCTTTTCTCGTCCATAGCGGCGAATTTTAAGCCTTCCGCAAGCGTACCTGCGTGAAAGGGATAACCCGCATCAAAATCAATGTTGTCACGACTACCCGTCTTTTCAATTATCTTGTTGAAAAATTGCGTAGCGTGCAACGTTTCGTTTTTCGCAACCGTCTTAATTGTATCCGAAAGCGTTTTCAATTTTTCTTGCATGGCAAGCTTGGCAATCATTTGATAACGCATGCCCGCTTGACATTCGCCCGCAAAAGAACGGGCAAGGTTTTTATAAGTTTCCGTTTTTTCAAATTGCATAAATAAACATTTCCTTTCGAGGAGTTGCCTCTATAAGCAGTATGGCTTGCAAAGTAGCGGATTATGCGGGCAAAAATTAGAAAACTATGGCAAATTGCTTGCCTTGCGTGGGTGTTTTTGCTACAATAAATATGCCCACAACGGGGCGTAAATATATAAATAAAGGAAGAAGATAAGATGTTCCATATCGTTTTGGTAGAGCCTGAAATTCCGCAAAATGCGGGCAATATCGCGCGTACGTGCGCCGCAACCGGCACGCATTTGCACATGATTAAGCCGCTTGGCTTTGAAGTGAGTGATAAATATTTGAAACGCGCGGGCTTGGATTATTGGCACCTTGTCGATATTTCCTATTACGATAGTTTTGTCGAGCTTCAAGCAAAATACCCCGAAAGCCGCTTTTTCTTCTTTACGACGAAGGGCAGACATAGACACAGCGACGTATCGTTCAAAGACGGCGATTTTCTTGTGTTTGGCAAGGAAACGAGAGGGCTTCCCGAAGAACTTTTAATGCAAAACGAAGAAACGTGCTTGCGTATTCCTATGTTTTCCGAGGCTCGTTCGCTCAATTTAAGCAACTCGGTGGCGGTTGCTTTGTACGAAGCGCTCCGTCAAAACGATTATCCCAACCTTTTGGAAGAAGGGGAATTGCACGAGCACAGCTGGGCGGATGCGAAGTGATAAATCCTATCCCGTAAAACAACGTATAAAATCAAATAAAGCAGTCAATAACTTTCGTGTATCTACACGGAGGTTATTTTTTTATGAGAAAAGTTTGTATATTTTTTCTTTTGTCAATCATAATAAGTTTAGCGGCGGTTGGTTTCGTTGGCACGCTGAATACAAAGGCGCAAGCGGACACGTCCGAGTTTTTGCGTATCCATATTCGCGCGGATTCCAACGAAGAAAGTGCGCAAGCCGTGAAATATAAAGTGCGGGATAGCGTTGTGGAATATTTAACGCCTATCATCGCTTCGTGTGAAAACAAGCAAGATGCGCTTACGTGCGTAAAAAAGTGCCTTAACGGGGTGGAAAACGTGGCGACGGGCGTGTTAAAGGCAAACGGCTTTGATTACGGCGCAAGTGCGGAAATTTGCGTGGAAAACTTTCCAAGCCGTGTGTACGACGGGGTGGAATTGCCTCAAGGCGAGTACTCGGCGCTGATTGTGCGCCTTGGCAGTGGAAACGGGGATAACTGGTGGTGCGTGGTGTATCCGCCCTTGTGTTTTGCTTCCCCAACGGGTGAAAACGTCGTTTATAAGAGCAAAATTGTAGAGATTATCCAAAGATGGAAAGAGAAAAAGGGGGTGGCATGTACGCGTTGAATAAAATGGGTGTACCATGTATGAATTGAAATAAGCGACCATGTACGAGGCGAAATACATACAGGAGGGAAGAGTATGAAAAAGAAAACGGTAAGAATAGCGTGCATTGCCCTTCTTGCGCTTGGGCTTGGCGGCGTGAGCGCTACGGCGGTGGCGGCTATGCAAACGAGCGAAAAAGTGGTATGCGTGGCGCAAGGGGAAGAAAACGCAATCGAAACAGCGATTTTGAAACAAGGCGCAAAGGGCGACGAAGTGAAAGAAGTACAACGTCGTTTGAAAAACTGGGGATATTATAAAGGAAAGGTGGACGGCGTGTTTGGCGCAGGCACTCGCTCGGCGGTTATCGCTTTCCAAAAGAAAAACGGCTTGAAAGCGGACGGAGTTGTGGGCAAGGCGACGTATAAAGCGCTTGGCATGACCGCTTCGTACAACTTGCTTGTGGGAAGTTCGTCTAGCGAAAGCACGAAAGGATATACGAGCAGTGAAGTGTATTTGCTTGCAAAAACCATTTATGCGGAAGGTCGGGGCGAGCCGTACACGGGGCAAGTGGCTATCGGTGCGGTGGTGCTTAATCGTGTGAGAAATGCGGCTTTCCCCAACACCATATCGGGGGTTGTGTACCAAAAGAACGCTTTTACGGCGGTGACGGACGGGCAAATTAACCTTGCGCCCAACGAAACGGCTATGCGTGCGGCAAGGGACGCCATCAACGGTTGGGACCCTACGGGTGGGGCGTTGTATTATTATAACCCCGCCGTTGCAACGAGCGCATGGATTTTCGATAGACAAACGGTGACCGTCATCGGCAAACACGTTTTTGCGATTTAATAGGATAAGGAGAGTGGATATGGAAGAGAAAAAGGAAACGAAAGTGGCGGAAAACGTATCGTCGGGCGCAGAAAAGGTGGAAACGATTGAAAAAACCGTGCAAAAAAAGAGCTCGACACCCAAGAAAAAGCAAACGCACGCCCCTTCTTCGCCAAAGCAAAGCGAAAGAGTGGAAAAGGAAAACGAGCAAGCAAAGGCTCGTGTGGCGGTAGCCTTGAAAAAGAAAGAAAAGCGTGCAAAGCAAGCGGCGGCTCGGGCGAAAAAGAGAGAAGAAAGAAGCAAAGCCCGTCAACGCCGGGCGAAGATGACGGTTGCGGAAAGAAAAGCGGAAGCAAGAAAGCTTCGTGCGGAAAGAAAGGAACGCATCGCCAAGCGAATTGCCGAACAAAAGGCGAAAATTGCCAAAAAAATTGCCGAAAGAAAGGCGAAAATAGCGAAAAAGCGTGCAGCAAGAAAGGAACAAGCGGAAAAGCACAAGGCGATGATAGAAGCTCGCCAAAGAGAACGTGCGCATAAAAAGGCAAACCGCACGCAAGAAAGGGCAAAAGCACAACGACAAAGAAAGGAAAAACGCCAAAACGGCGAGAAAAAAGGGTATGGCGGTTGGCTTGCGGCTGTCATTTCGCTTGGCGCTGTCACGCTTGGTTTGACGACGGCGGTGACGGTGGGCGCAATCGAGATGAGCGGTATGCAAAAGGGCGCAACGGCAAACATGCAAAGCACAACGTACGAGCTTATCGGGATTATGGAACACGTGGACGACGATTTGGACAGAGCCCGCATTGCAACCTCTTCTTCCCAACAACAACGCATTTTAACCGATTTGTTGGTGCAAGCCCGCCTTGCTGAACTTGATTTGGAAAAATTGCCTATCGACGGACAAGCGGATAGAAACGTGACGATTTTCATTAACCGTGTGGGCGGTGCGTGCGAGATGATGCTTGCCAAACTTCGTAAGGGCGAACCCCTTTCCAAAGCCGATGAACAGCTTTTGCAGCGTTTGTACGAAACCAACCACGCTATCCGTATGCAGCTTGACGAATACGCTTCCAAGATGACGGATAAAGACGTGTCCAACTTTATGAAGAAGGGCACGGGCGGGTATATGGATATGTTAAACGGGCTTGAAAACTTGACTTTGGAAGAAAATAGACGGGGCATGTACGAGATGAACGGCGGCGATAAGCTACCCACGTCCCCGTTGAAGGAGAAAGAAGGCGAAGGCAAGAAGATAGACACGGCGGGGGCGGAAGAGCTTTGTAAGCGGTATTTTAGCGATTATTCGATTGCCGATTTTCAATGCGTAGGCGAAACGGTGGGGCAAGGGTACTGCGCGTACAACGTGCAAGGGTATGACCAGCAAGGCACGATGTTGTTTGCTGAAATTGATTGCAACGGCGGGGAACTGATTCGCTTTGATTATTTCGAGCCGTGTGAAGGTGAAAAGTTTGATATGGCAAACGCCCAAACGATTGCCCAAAACTTCCTTGATAAGCTTGGATATGCGGATATGACGGCGGTACGCGCCCGTGAAAACGGCACGGATATGGACTTTTCTTTCGTGTACGAAATGGACGGCGTAGTGTATTACCCCGACACCGTGCGTGTTAAAGTGTGCCGTTCGCGTGGGGTTGTGACCGGTTTCGACGCTTCTAAATACTTGCAAAACCACACGCAACGAGAAGAAGTGCAAACGGGTGTGACTATGGAAGAAGCGCAAAGCAAATTGCATACGGGCTTAAACGTAGAACACGCTCGCCTTGTCGTTGTGAAAACGATGCGTGGGGAAAGAAGTGCATACGAATTCCTTTGTTCGTACGGCGATGAAAAATATCTCATCTACACCGATGCGGTAAACGGCGACGAAATTTCTATTTTGAATATCAAAAACCTATAAAAAGTGGGACGGCATAAAGCCGTCCTTTCCTTTATAAAAAACTTTCGTCTTTTTTGCATAAAACCCTTGACGAGCAAGTAAATGTATGTTATACTTTAATCAGTACTCAATCTCAATTAAGGAGGTAGAAAGTATGCAGGAAAGACAAACGAAACAAAAACAAATCATATACGATGCGTTAAAAACGCTCAACCATCCTACGGCGACGGAAGTTTACGGGTACGTGCACGACATGTATCCCACCGTTTCGCGCGCAACGGTTTTCCGTGTGCTTGGCGGGTTTGCGGGTAGCGGAAAGGCGCTTGAACTGCGTAGTGCGGGCAGTGAAGTGCGCTACGATTACAACGTAATGCCCCATTGCCACGGTAGATGCGTGACGTGCGGGAAGCTTGCGGACGTGGACGTGGAAGGCTTGCCCAAGACGGGCTTGAAAGTGAATGCTTGCGACGGGTTTGAAGTGCAAAACTACTCGCTTGAGTTTTTCGGCGTATGCAAGGATTGTAAAGAAGCCACGCAAGCGTAAAAGCGGGCTAAAATTTAATAAAAATCAACGTATTTTTTAGCAAAGGATAAACATTATTGAAAAAGGGACTTGAACTTTGCGCGCGTTTGATTTATAATGTTAATATCCAAATGGATATTACGGTTTTGGAGAAAGAGAAACATGGCAGGTTTTGCATTACAATCGAAATGGATTGGCACGGGCGAGCACGTCGTTGAGAAATCGACGGGACAAGCAAGCCCCGCCGTGCAATTTAGAAAGACGTTTTGGCTTAAAAAGGGCGAAAAGGACGGGGCGGTTTGCCGTATTTGCGGGCTTGGCTGCTTTTATTTATACATAAACGGCAAGAAAGTGGGCGACGACGTACTCTCGCCTGCTTTTACTGCGTACGATAAGCGCGCGTTGTACGTGGAATACGACGTGGAAAGTTATTTGGAAGAAGGGGAAAACGTAGTCGCCGTCAAGGTGGGCAACGGGTTCTATAACCAAATGACGCACGATACGTGGGGCTTTTTCGAGGCGAGCTGGCGTGAATGCGTGAAGCTGATTTTGGAAATTGAAAGCAAAGCGGGCGTAGTTTGTCGCACGGATACAAGCTGGAAAATGACGCCGCACGGCGCAACGATCCACAACGCAATCCGCACGGGTGAATATTTTGATGCAAGGCGGGAGGATAACTGGATAGAAAAGGGGTATAACGACGGCGACTGGTTTGGCGCGGTGCGTGTTGCGCCCCCGGGTGGAAAAATTTGTAAAATGGAAATGCCGCCTATCCGTGAGTGCGCCTATTATCCTGCGCAAAAAGCGTGGAAGAGTGAAAAGGGCTGGGTGTTCGACTTTGGCAAGAACATTACGGGCTATATCCGCATGAAGATGGCGGGGAAAGAGGGGGAAACGGCTGTTTTCCGCTATGGCGAAAAGTTGAACGGCAAGGAAGTGGATTCTTCCAACTTGGACTGGTATATTTACGGCGGTTTTGATTTTTCTACCGATAAATATACGTTTGCGGGCAAGGGCGTGGAAGAGTGGAACCCGCAGTTCGTTTATCATGGTTTCCGCTATGTAGAAGTGTCGGGAATTGAAAACGAGCCTACCATGGATGCGTTGACGGCGTGTTTTGTGCATACCGATTTGTCGAAAAAGGGCGATTTTTGGTGCGATGACGAGCTGATGAGCTGGATTTACGATGCGGGCGTGCGTTCGTTTTTAGGGAATTGGCACGGTTTTTCGGAAGACTGTCCGCATAGAGAAAAGAACGGCTGGACGGGTGATGCGGCAATTTCTTGCGATTATGCGGTGGCGTTGTTCGATATGAAGGGCGCGTATAAGAAATGGTTGCAAGACATGTGCGATGCGCAACGTGAAAACGGGCAACTTGCGCCTATCGTGCCCACGGCGGGCTGGGGGTTTAACTGGGGCAGCGGCCCTGCTTGGGATTGCGCGCTTTTCTTCTTGCCCTATGCCTTGTATAAGGAAACGGGGGATAACGAGTGCTTGCTCGGCGTGTATGAAACGGCGAAAAAGTATTTGGATTACGCAAAATATTACGAAGACGACGGCTTGGTATGCTATGGTCTTTCCGATTGGTGTCCGCCCGAGGATATGGAAGACTTGAAGTTGATGGATAACCGTTTGTCCGATTCGTGTTATTATTATCAAATGCAAAAAATCATGTCGGAAATTTGCTTGATGCGCGGGGAAAGGGAAGAAGCGGAAGAATACGCAAAGAACGCGGAAAGAGTGAAAAATGCTATCAAAAGAACGTACGTTGCGGGGGATAGCGTGAATAACGACGGACAAGGCGCGCTTGCGGAAGTGCTTTATTTTGGGATTGTGGACGGAAAGCAAGCGGAAGCGATTGCCAAAAAACTTGCGCAAACGGTGAGAAAGGATAACTACGTGTTCAAAGTGGGTATTTTGGGCATGAAGGCGCTTTTGAACGCGCTTTCCAAATACGGATATACGGAAGACGCGTATAAAATTGTGAATAGATACGATTATCCTTCGTATGGGTACTTGAAAGAACACGGCGCAACGACGCTTTGGGAAAGCTGGAACGGAAAAGGCTCGCTTAACCACCACATGTATGCGGACGTAGTGAATTGGATGCTTCGCAACGTGGCGGGCGTGCAAAATACGGGCGTTGCGTATGATACGTGCGTACTAAAACCGTATTTTTATAAGGATAAATGTTCGGCAACGGGCAAAGTGGCGTCGAAATTTGGCGAAATTTCGTTTGCGTGGAAGAAGGACGGAAAGACGTTCGATGCGGACGTGGTATGCCCCGACGGCGTAAAAGCCACCTTGGTCATTGACGGCGAGAGGGAAATGGTTGTAAAAACGGGCAAAATCCAAATACAGTTGAACTAATCGGCAAAAAAAGACAAGAAAGTTTTTATAAGACGGCGGCAAAAACCGTTGACAAGCCACAAAAAAATAAGTATAATGAAAAAGCCACTTGGGAAACGAGTGGCTACAACGCAGGTGTCGCCTAGCGGTATGGCGGCAGCTTCCCAAGCTGTTCCCGGCGAGTTCGACTCTCGTCACCTGCTCCAAAAAGAGAAAACGCACCCAAACGGTGCGTTTTTCTTTTTGGAAATAGCGCGAAAACTGACGAGAGCCGAGGGTGGAGCCGTTTTGCGAGAGCAAAACGCTTTGCCAACGCGGCTTTCTATTACATAAAACTTGACGGCAAAGGCGGCAATTGATAATTGTCGAGCGGGGCGCGCCGCCAAAGGCGCGACTCTCGTCAGCTGCGTTTTTAATAAAAGCCTTAAAACTTATTTTTATATAGCAAACGGTTTTTGAAAAAATTTTGAAGAAAAAAGGTTTTTGCTGTTTTTTTGTCGAATATATATTATAGAAAGTTTTTGATAGGGAGAAACTGAGATGGCTTTTGAAGATGAAAAATATGCAATAAAACATAACCAACGGTTATGGGATAACATAATTACGCTTAATGAGTACTATGAGCAGAGATACGCTTTTTCATCTGTTTACTATGAAGAGAAAGAGTATACAAAAAAAACCACTTATGCAAAGGTTTTTGCAAGAAGGGGGGAAATGTTTGATTACGAATCTTTTATTATTGCAAAAATGGTGGAAGAAATAGATTATTATGATAGTATTATAAATAATAAAGAGTTGTTGCGCAAATATGAGGCGTATCAAAAGTATGAGGAACAAATAAAACAATATTTTAAAAAAAATCGATTGTGTCAAAGCGCAGACGATTGCCTTAATTATTATAGGGGATTTTTATCTAGAATATTTTCAGATAAATATGATAGGTATACTCAATTGTTGTGGTATGAAGACGACATATTTTCTACGACACGATTAAATATAAAATTCCCTTCCATAAGGGTGGTTTTGGTTTCGCAAACAAGTTCGCGTGAATACGGGGAAATTAGGAAAAACACGTATAAAAGTTCCAAAACCTTTACACTGTCGGATATTATCAAATACTATCAACAAGCAAAAGAGAAACGGGGAAAAATGAGTTTTGTTGAACAGCAACGCGCGACAATGTCGGATAAATTGCGCTATACTGTTTTGTGTCGAGATAAATTTAAATGCCAACTTTGCGGAAGTTCTCAACAAGATGGTGTAAAATTGGAAGTCGACCATATTGTGCCTGTTTCTAAGGGTGGAAGAACGGAGTTGGATAATTTACAAACTCTTTGTGAACGTTGCAATCGTGGTAAAAGGGACGAGATGCCTGCCAACATTCCCGTATATACACGTCCCGCACAAGTCGTGAGTACGCCTATGCCAAAATCGACGATACCACAGAAAAGAGTCGAGATAAGTCATCCTATGTATAGCCCGCCCGCGAAAGTCAATTATTCAAGTGCAAAAATGACAAAAGCGGAAGCAAAACAGCTTTGTATAAGGAATAATATTCCTATTGATTCAATAATTACTTTTGCGTCGTCTAACGATAGCGCAAGTAGAAAATATTGGGCAAATCCAAATATAAGCGTGCTTAACAAAGATTGGACCCTTATTTTGAACGATAAAATAAATAAAAGATTACATATTTTTAAAATTCCGGCGGGGGATATTGAAGAAGGGCAATTAAAAACGCGTAGTGATAATGATGGGTTGATTGACCTGCAAATTTATTATAACGATAAAAATTTTCAAGATAGCAGAAGTGATTGTGCGTTTGCGCCATGGTATATACAAACGATTTCTTATTAAACTGTTCGGTATCCCTATAAAAGTGGAAACATACTACATAAAGGCAACAACCACATACAAAAACGCACCCCAAGCGGGTGCGTTTTTTTCGTGTGATTATCAAATTTTGACAGCGTTGTGGGGCGAGAAAAATTTTTTCGCACTCTTTATAAGCGGGGGAAAACGTGCTATTATTTAGCTATACCACAATTTATTCATTAAGAATAAATTTTACAAGACAAACGCAAAAAACTTAAATTTTGCCTGTGGGATTGAAATAAGAGGGCGCAATGCCAAATTTTTCTTTGAACGCTTTGGAAAAATGCGTTTGGTCGTGAAAGCCCACCTTTTCGGCAATCGTCTTTATCGGCGCGGGCTCGTTGATGAGCAAGTCGCTCGCTTTTTGCAAACGATAATTGATTAAAAACTTGATGACCGTCGTGCCCATAACCGCTTGGAAAATTTTGCACAAATACACGTGGCTGACGTGGATATCTTTGGCGATTTCTTCCACTCGCAAAAAGGGGTTTTGATAATTTTTTTCAATATAATCAATCGTTTGCAAAATGTAATATTCCTTGCTCGAAGAAACGTTTGGAAGCGTTTCGCAGCGTTCTTCTACAAGCAAGCCAAGCAATCTATACGCAATGGACAGCGCGTAAAAATCGAAGGAAAAACGGTTTTCTTCCAAATTCAAAAGTTCTTGAAAAAGTTTGGTGCTTTCCTTCATATTCGACAGCGTATAAACGGGGTTATCCACGGACAGCTTTGCTTGTTTACAAATATGCGACGCTTTAATCCCGTTAAAGGCAATCCAAAAATATTTCCACGGGTTATCCGCTTGCGGATAATATTCCATGACGTGCCCAGGGGGGATAAAAAACAGCTGATTTTTCGCAATCGAATAGGATTTTCCGTTCAAAACGAAAGTGCCGCTTCCGTCAACGACGTAGTGGATTAAATAGTCCCGCTGTACGCGCGGCGTCAACGTTTCCGTACTCTTGGTAAAGTCTTCATAACCATACTCGATTACGTACAAATCGTTGGAAGATTTAGATGTTACGTATTTGAAATACGTATTCAAATTTTTCGTCTTCATGGCTTTATTATAAGCAGCCCAAGTGCTTTTGTCAAACGTTTTAGGGGAAATAGTATAAAAATATACAAATAAAAGAAAAATATTTATATTTACGGTGACAAAAAAAACATTTACAATATAATTGTACTTTTGTTAACGTATGGAGGAATCTATTATGAGCATGAAGAAAAAAATTGTCAGTTTAGCGTTGGTGGCGGCGATGGTTTTACCCGTCGGCATGGCTTCTGCCTGTGGCAAAAAGAAAAGGGCTTACGATCCCAACAACTTTATTGCGGACACGAACAATCCCCAAATCGTAAAGGAAAAGGTTACGATTAAATTATTCGTGCCCAAGAGCACGTTGCACGGCTCGTGGGAAGAAATGAAACTCTTCAAGAAGATGGAAGAACTTACGAACATCCACATCGACTTTGAAGAAGTGCCTATGGCGGCGTACCAAGAAAAGAGAGCGCTTGCGTGGAACGACGACAGCATTGACGGATTCTTCTTGTCCAACTCGCTTTCGGAAATTATCATGAGCAAGGACAGCTTGAAAGAATTATCCGCTACGATCAACGAGTTTGCGCCCAACTACAAGCAATACTTGGCGGAATATCCCGAAATGAGAAGAGTAAGCACGCTTACGGACGGCGGTATTTACTCGTTTGCGACCATTGATAAAAACGGCGGGGATTCGGCGAAGCAATACATTAACCAAGCATGGCTTACCGAACTTGGCTTGTCCATGCCCACGACGACGGACGAGTTGTACAACGTTTTGAAGCAATTCAAGCAAAACGACCCCAACGGCAACGGCAGAGCGGACGAAGTGCCTTTGTCTTTGATTAGCGGCGACGGCACGAAGAACTTCTTGATGAGCGCGTTCGGCTACACCACCACGGGTATCGAAGTGGACATCAACACCAACCAAATCGTGTACGTACCCGAAACGAATAATTATAGAGAATACCTTAAATACTGCAACCGTTTGTATGCGGAAGGCTTGTTGGATAACTCGATGTATTCCAACAAAGATTCCGACCTTGCGTACAAGGGACAAAACAACACGGTTGGTTCTTTCTCGTCGTCGGGCGCTTTCCTTGTAGTAGGCAACAGCTTGGATAACGATTATACGGCGTTGGAACCTTTGACGTCCAACGTGAACAGCCACAAGATGTGCTATCAATTCGGTTATCAAAGCACGCCTACGGCGCTTATCATCAACGAATCTTCCCCCTATTATCGTGAGTTGGTGCGTTGGATGGACGTATTCTACAGCAAGGATTTTGAAATTTTGCAATCGTACGGCGAAGAAAACGTAGACTGGTCGTGGAACGACGAAGAAAAGACGAGCTGGACGTTTAACGTACCCAGCGGCATGGAAAGAGAACAATTCCGCGCGACCTTGACCTATCAAGCAGGGCTTGGCGGGGCTGTGGTGCTCACCGATTTTGGTAGAAAGGAAAATTCTGAACAAAACAAGAAGATTTATCGTGAACTTGACGTTTACAAGCCTTATTGGCGTACGCCGTTGCCTATCATGCAATACGAAATGAGAGAAATGCAAGACCTTGCATTGTTGGAAGCGGATCTTGGCACGTACATGACGTCGGCGGAAGCAAACTTCATCACGGGCAGAAAGAACCCCAACAGCGACAAGGATTGGAACGACCACGTTTCCAGCTTGAACAGAATGAAGAGCAACAAATTGAAGGAAATTTACTCGGCAGTTTACGCACGTTATAACAGAGCGTAAAAAGGAACTTTTCGGAGGGAAAGAAATGGCAAAAAAATGGTTGGCAGCGCTGGCGATTTGTATGGCGTTCGTGACGCTTGGCTGTGCGTGCTCGGGCAAAGATACGGGCGACGGAAACGGCGATGGCACGAATAACGAGCAAACGGGCGGCGGTACGGGCGAAGGCGGCGGAAGCGGCTCGGGCGGTGGCTCGAGTGACGGCGGCGATCCCGATTTTGATTCGGGGGCGGCGTACAACACCATCGGGCTTAGCCAAAACGAATTTGACAACGAAGTGAAATACCCCGTTGACCAAGCCGCATACGATTACGTGATCAACGCGGAAAGCTTTGGCGTGAACGGCGGGGATTTATACGACGACACGGCGGCGTTGCAAGCGTGTATCGACTGGGCGGCGGAAAAGGAAGAAAATAAATCCAAACTTATCGTTATGCCCCAAGGCAACGTGTTCGTATCCGAAGGGTTTAACCCCTACACGCACGAATACGGCTTGGTGATCGACGGCATTGACAATTTGACGGTGCTTGGCAATGACACCAACTTGTATTTCAACAGTACGCCCAACGAGTTTACGGGCATTTTCGTTTCCGAGTGCAAGAACTTGAAATTTGCATATATCAATATCGACTGGGCAACCTTGCCCTTCTCGATGGGGGTTGTGACGGCGTGCGACATTGAAAATCGACAAATCACCGTGCGTGTGGACGACAATTATCCTATTGATGAAACAATCGAAGTTATCGAATATTTGGAATTTAATTCGAGAACGGGTTTGCCGAGAAATCAAGGGAACTTTGCGTATATACATAATGCGAACAAGTTGATTTCCGACGTGGAATATTTGGGCGACCAAACGATCAAGATTTCCTTTAATATGTCTATCACGAATGCGCCCGTTGGCACGAGAACGGTGTTGGCGCACTCGATGACGATGGGGGAAACGATGTTTGCGCACAGCTGTGAAAACTTGTATTTTGAACACGTGAACTTGTACGCAAGCAAGGGTATGGCGATCCGCGTGCATACGTCGGACAATTTGTATTTCAACCATTTTAGAGCGATTTGTAAACCGGGAACGGATAGATTGATGACGTCCACCGCCGACATTTTGCACTTGAAAAATTGCGCGGGGGAAATCGTAATCACCAACTCGCAATTTGAAAACTCGCACGACGACGCTATCAACATTGCGGGGCATTTCTTGCGCGTTAAACAAATCTACAAAGACGGCAGCGTAAGGCTTATCAGCGAACTTGGTATCGGCGAAACGTTTGCACCCAAAGTGGGCGACGTGTACGAAGTGAACGACATTGACACGTTGGAACTTTTGATGACAAAGACGATCAAGACGGTGGAACTTGCAGCGGACGGGTATGTCGTCACGTTTGAAGAGGGCAGCGACGATTTGGAAATTGACAATGCGTTTGCAAACGCTTCTCGCGTACCCGAGCTTGTTTTCCGCAACAACGTCATTAGAAACAAGAGAAATAGAGGTCTTCTCGTACAAACGAGAAACGTGACGATTGAAAACAACGTCTTTTCCAACATTTTGGACGGCGCGATTATGATGATTGTGGAAATGAACGATTTCCATGAAAGTATTTCGCCCGAAAACGTAGTGATTCGCAACAACAAATTTATGGACAATAGCGCAAGAGCGGAAGCGGACATCATCGCCGTTGCGTACGGCAGAGAATTGTCTATCGGCAATGCGGGTGTTCTTCACGATATTACCATTGACAACAACTATTTTGGTTACAGCAAAAATGCGTGCATTTCCTTAAAAGGCGTGGGCGCGTCGAAAGTGATCAACAACTATTTCTATAAGCCCGCAAGCGCATACACTTCGGGTGGCAACAATACGGCGATTGCTTTGACCAACGTGAAGGGCTTGAGTATTGTGAAAAACAAACTTGTGGAAGGATCCGATTCCAACTTCAAGGGCATTTTCATCAACTCGGGCGTGGATATGAACACGATTACGGTGGCAAACAACGAAGGGATTGATATGAACAATATCTTGGGCTCGCCCGATCCCGTTTCCATTGGCAAACAAGGCACTGTGATTAACGTAAACGACAATTCGCTTAACGACTGGGGCGCAGTTGCGACGGCGCTTGACATTTTGGGCGGCACGGACATGAACTTGAACGAGCTGTACGATTTGTCCACAAGCGATTTTGCGGCAAGTGTGAAAGTGACCTATTCGGATACGGGCTTGTATTTTAGCTATGAAGTCACGGACGAAAACTTGAACTTCTTGGAAGATAAGAGTTATCTTGGCGACTGCGTAGAAATCTACTTGACGACGGACACCGAAAGTTATGAAGAAACGACTACGCTTCGTATGAGCAACAATTCCACCTTGCAACTTCGTGGCAGAACGGAACAAGTGGGTGGCATGCAAATCGTCGTTGAAAGAACGAGTCCTTGGGTTTTGGAACACGCGGACGGAATCGTCTTGAATACTTGGACGACGGCGGACGGCTATTGTGGCGAAGGGTATATCCCGTTTGCTAGCATTGAAGGACTTGCCGACTTGGCAACGAGCGGCGGCACGATTTCCTTCTCCGTCAACTTGTTCGATTCGGATAAGAACGATATTATGAAGTATTATTCCACGACAAGACACCCCGTTCCTACGAGCATGAGAACGCCTGCTTATATGAATAAGCTTGTATTTGCATAAGGGGGTGACGACGTGAAAAAGAAAGGTAAAATTATTACGGCGTTGTGCGCCGCAGGATTGTTGTCTATTTCCTTTTGCGTAGGCGGCGTGGTAGGCAACGCCTATGGCGTATCGTCTATCCAAGCAACTAAGCAAGATGCGGAAGCGTTGCTTAACGATAACAACACGAAAGTAAACCTTGGGAAATCGCAAAAATTGCCCCAAATCCAAGACGAGGGCTGGGCGGAAATCGTAAATGCTTCTAAACCGCTTACCATCGGCGAAACGTACGTGGAAGATTGGAGCAGAAGTATCACGAACACTCGCTTAAAGCCGTACGAAATCACTACGGCGCCCGACGAAGCGCCCGGGGCAACGTACGAATACAAAACCACCGCAAACGGCAAATCGGTTGTCGTGACGACAAACGGCGAAGTGGGCGGTGCGTTCGATTACATTAAATTTGCGGGCATGCGCTACGTAGAAGACGCCCTTTATACCGTGACGGTGGATTACACCACGTTGACGGCGGATAGAACGTGGAAAGTTGGGTTTGAACACAACTATTTCATGGACTTGCCAAGCGGTGAAGTGGGCGAACAAAAACAAGCGGTGGGCGAATTTTCGGCAAGCTCGCAAGCGGGCTATAACGGAAACTTAAATTACAGCTTAATCTTCTTAATCAACGGCGGCGAAGAAAGCGCGCAGTTGCAAGTGGATAAAATCACCATCACTCGTTTGCAAGATAGACCGAGCGTAAAGAACGCAAGAATTGCTGGCACGCACGCAGTTGGCAGCACTTTGCGCGTGGTGTACGACGTGGTTTTGGGCGACGGCGTAAACTTGACAAATACGGATATAAGCTGGTTTATCACGACGAATAGCAATTGCACGGACATGACCGTTTTGAACGAATTTGACGGAAGAAAATCCATCACCGTGCCTACGGTTGCGGAAGGAAAATACGTCGGCTGTATTTTGAAACCGTACAGCGATTCGGAAGGTTCAAGCGGCGTGGGACAAAACCATATCGTACTTGGCAAAGCGGTTGGCGAAGTAGTTTCTTATTCCAACTTTAGATTCCAAAAGGTGGGCGATACCTTCCAAGAAACGTTCGACGAATTGGAAAGCGATTACAATATGGGCATTACTGCGGACGTGGGCGTAGATGCGTTTGCGACGGGTAAGGATGCGATCAACGGCAAATCGTTGTACGTAAACAACAAGACGACGGAAATGAAAGGCGGGTATTTCACCGGCTTGAAATTCAAGGGCGGTATGCCGTACAGCATTTCCTTTAAGCTGAAACTTTTGCATAAGCCTTCGGCGTTGTACGTTCAATTCCGCGCTCTTTCCAGCCTTGGGTACGATGGCGATATTAAATATCAAGTAATCACCCCCACGATGACGGACGGTGGCACGTACGAGTGTTATATCCCCGCCATGAAACTGATGGATGCAAGCGATTACGAACTGCAAATCTTCTCGGTGGGCGCAGGCGAATACCTTATCGACGATTTCTCGTTGACGATGCTCTCGCCTACGTATGAAATGGATTCGCTTAAAACGGTGGGCGGAATGATGACGGAAGATTTCGACAGCAAAAACATTTTGACGAACATCGATACGTTCGGTTGGGGCGGTGTCACGTACGACACGCACTTTGACGGCTATGGGCTTGTGTTGCAAAGCAAGCAATCGGGCTCGACGACGTTGTATTTCTACGATTTCATCGACAAATTGCAAGCGGGCGGCACGTATAAAGTCAGCTTCGAGTATATGATTAAGAGCGACAACGCGCCGCAAGATATGTACGTGGGCGTTAGAAGCATGGAAGACGGCTATCAAAGCAACGTGAAGTTCGATTGCACGGGCAATGCCAAGGACACCAAATATACGTGGAGCAACACGTTTACGTTGGCGAACAAAGAAGATATGTTCTTGCAAATCTTCAATATGGCGGGCGACGGCTCGATCATCGTCATCGACAATATCACGATCACCAACGTCACATCTTCGGATACGCAAAAATTGAGTGATTTGGACGTCGTTGGCGGGAAACTCACCCACAACTTTGACGATAAAATGATTTTGGGCAGCTTCATAAGTAGCACGGTGGCAAACAGCGTGGTGGCAAAGGACAACGCAATCGAGGGCGAATCGTTGACGCTTGACAACACCACGAACGCACCGACCGTTATGTTCTTGTTCAACAACAAACTTGCGCTTAACGGACAATATAAAGTGACGCTTGATTATAAAGTTTTGACGAGCACCGCACCCAGCTATTTCTGCGTAGGGTTCAACGGCACGGCGCAAACGAACAAGGAAAACTGGTTTAGCGGAAGAAGCGAAACGGTGGGACAAACCTATCAATTCGAGCATACCTTCACGCTTGGCCAAGGGGAATATTATTTGCAAATTTTCAACTTGTTCGCGGACGGCTCGAAAATCGTCATCGACAATATCGTGATTGAAAAAATTAGTTAATAAGCAAAAAGGAAGAAAATAGATTATGGTTAAAGCAGTTATTTTAGGCGTGGGCGCAAGAGGCGCGGAAGGATACGGAAGATATACGTTGGAACACCCCGAAGTGTTGCAAATCAGCGCGCTTTGCGACATTAACCCCGAAAGAAACGAAAAGTATTCCAAACTTTTCAACGTGCCCCAAGATATGTGTTTCACTTCCCCCGAGGAATTGTTCGCAAAGGGCAAAATCGGCGACGTAATGTTCATTTGCACGCAGGATAGAGATCACTACGAACACACGAAAAAGGCGTTGGAACTTGGGTATGATATTTTGCTTGAAAAGCCCATTTCGCCCGTAGCGGAAGAATGTGTAGAACTTGCTAACTTGGCGAAAAAATACAACCGTAAAATCGTGCTTGGGCACGTGCTTCGCTATACGGCGTATTTCCAAAAAATTAAAGAAATTATGGACAGCGGCAAAATCGGCAAGGTGGTTGCAATCAACCAAATTGAAAACGTAGAATTTTGGCACGAAGCGCACAGCTTTGTCCGTGGGAACTGGAGAAACAGCAAGGAATCCAGTCCGATGATTTTGCAAAAGACGTGCCACGATTTCGATATTTTCTACTGGCTTACCGGTTCTAAATGCAAAATGTTGTCTTCGTACGGCGATTTGCATTTGTTCAAAGCGGAAAACGCACCCGAAGGTTCTACGGAAAGATGTACGCAAGATTGTAAAGTAAAGGACAGCTGTCCCTACAACGCCGAAACGATTTACATAAAGAATTTCAAGGCGCTTGACATTAGCGACGAAGAAAAATTAAGACGTTGGCCCTATTGCCAAGTTATCACCAACCCCACCGTAGAACGCTTGCAAAAGGCTTTGGAAGAAGGCCCTTACGGTAGATGCGTATATCGTTGCGACAACGACGTAGTGGATCACCAAGTCGTTAATCTCGTAATGGAAAACGGCATAATTTGCAACTTGACGATGAGTGCGTTTACGAGAACGGGCGGTAGACAAGTGAAAATTATGGGTACGCTTGGCGACATCATTGCGGACGAAAACGATATGACGATTCGCGTAGGTGTTTACGGCAAACCGCTTGAGTGGATTGACGTACGCACGCTTGCAACCGATTTCTCGGGCCACGGCGGCGGCGATATTAAACTTGTGGCAGACTTCTTGCAAACGGTGGAAAGAAACGGCGACGTCAACAACTGCTTGACGACGATTGAAAACTCGGTGGAAAGCCACGTTATGGCGTTTGCTGCGGAATATTCGAGATTGCACGGTGGACAAAGCGTTTGCATGGAAGAATATAAAGCAAGCATTGAAAGAAAATAAAACGAAAGGGGAAAAAGCCGTGAAAAATCCAACGAAAACGACGGCGCGGAAAAGCGGAAAGCCTTGGTATAAGGGCTGGCGTTTATATACGTTGCTTGCGCCTGGGATTATTTTGTTGATTTTATTCAATTATTTGCCTATGTACGGGATTGTGATTGCGTTTAAGGATTATATCCCGTCCAAGGGCATTATGGGAAGCGAGTGGGCAGGCTTCAAGCATTTTGAACGTTTCTTTGACAGCTATCTTTTCAAAGATTTGTTCATCAACACGTTTAGAATCAGTATCTATTCGTTGCTTGTAAACACGCCCTTGCCTATCATCTTGGCATTGCTTCTTAACGAAGTGAAAGCAAAGGGAGTAAAGCGTTCGATTCAAACGATTTCGTACGCGCCTTATTTCGTGTCCACGGTAGTCGTTTGTAGCATGTGCTTCAACTTCTTGAACGTGGATAGAGGGATTGTCAACAAACTTCTCGTGTCCTTGGGCGCAAACCCGCGTGCGTTTATGGAAAGCGCGAAAGCGTTCCCTTGGGTGTACGTTATTTCGGGCGTTTGGCAGGGCGTTGGTTGGAGTGCGATTATCTACGTAGGCACGCTTTCGGGCATTGATCCTTGTTTGCACGAAGCGGCGCAAATTGACGGTGCTTCGCGTATGCAACGTATTCGCCATATCAATATCCCGCACATTATCCCCATTGCATCCGTCATGTTCATTTTGGCGGTGGGCAACTTGCTTTCCGTCGGCTTTGAAAAAGTGTACTTATTGCAAACGGACTTGAACCGTGAAACTTCAAATATTATCTCGACCTATACGTACGAGCTGGTATTCAAATCCAGATACCAAGACTGGAGTTATTCTACGGCGGTAGGGTTATTCAACACGTTGATTAACTTGGTATTCTTGTTGCTTACAAACTTCCTTTCAAAGAAGTTGGGAGGGGAAAGTTTATGGTAAAGAGAAAGAGAAAAGACGGCGTAGTATTTAGCGCAATCGTCTATGCAATCCTTATTATTTACTGCGTTCTCACGCTGTACCCGCTCGTTTACATTATATCGAGCTCGTTTTCCAGCCCCTCGGCGGTTTACACGGGTAGAGTCGTTTTGTTCCCCGTAGAGCCGTCCTTGAAATCGTATGAAAGAGTGTTCCAAAACACGGAAATTTGGCGCAGTTATCTCAACACGGTGCTTTACACTTTCTTGGGTACTTGCTTAAGCGTGTTCTTCACGTTTGCTTCCGCTTACCCGCTTACGAGAAAGGATTTGAAAGGCCGCAATTTCTTCATGACGTTGTACGTTATCACGATGTTCTTCGGCGGCGGTATTATCCCCCTTTATATCATCGTGGACAGCTTGCAACTTTTGGATACGGTGTGGGCGATTATCTTGCCCGGCTCGGTTAGCGTATGGAATTTGATTGTCGTTAGAACGTATATCAGTTCGTCTATCCCTTACGATTTGCAAGAAGCGGCGACGATTGACGGGGCAAACGATTACGTTTTGTTCTTCCGTATCGTGCTTCCGCTTGCAAAACCCGTGCTTTTGATTATGATTTTGTTCTACATGGTTGGGTATTGGAATAACTATTTCAATGCGCTCATGTTCTTGAAAACGGAAGAAAAATACACGTTGCAGCTCGTGCTTCGCAACATCTTGCTCACGCAAGACATGAACAGCATGATGGGTCCCGGCGCATCGCAAGAAAACTTGTACGAACAAGCAATGCTCAGCGAATCGCTTAAATATTCGGCGGTGGTCGTTTCCACGTTGCCTATCTTGCTCACCTATCCGTTCCTTGCAAAATACTTTGAAAAGGGCATGGTTATCGGCAGTTTGAAAGGCTAAAAAGCCAAATGGAGAAACTTTTTATGAACTATACAAGTGAATATAAACACGTAGCGGAGCAGTTTGCCTTGCAAGGGGAAGTGCTTTCGATTGAGCCGTACGGCGAAGGACATATCAACGTCACTTTCCTTGTGACGACGGATAAAAAACGCTACATTTTGCAAAAAATGAACACCCATGTCTTTAACGATCCCGTAAATTTGATGAAGAGCATTTGCGGCGTGACTGAGCATTTGCGTGGCAAAGGCATTGAAACTTTGCACGTTATCCCCACCAAAAAAGGGGAACAATTCTTGCATGGTGACGATTGCTTCCGTGTGTACGATTTCATTGAAAACACAATCACCTATCAAACGGCAAGCGATAAGGAAGTTTTCAAAAATTCGGGCAAGGCGTTTGGCGAATTTCAAAACTATTTGTCGAAATTTGACGCTTCCAAGCTTACCGAAACGATAAAAGATTTCCACAACACCCCCAAACGCTATGAAAACTTTGAAAAAGCGCTTCAAGCAAACGCTTTCGATAGAGCGAAAGAGTGCGAAAAGGAAATTGCTTTCGTTTTGGAAAGAAAGGACACGCTCGATAAGGTTGTAAACGGCTTGAAAGACGGCAGTATTCCCTTGCGAGTCACGCACAACGACACGAAACTCAACAACATTTTGATGGACGAAAAAACGGGAAAGGCAAGGGCAGTTATCGATTTAGACACGATTATGCCCGGTTCTATGCTGTACGATTTCGGCGATTCTATCCGCTTTGGCGCATCTACTGCGGCGGAAGATGAAAAGGATTTGAGCAAGGTGCATTTCGATATCGAATTATTTAAGGCGTATGCGGAGGGCTACTGCGGGGCGGTGAAAGAAAGCATCACGAAAAAGGAAGCGGACTTGCTTTCTTACGGCGCGTATTTGATGACGATTGAGTGCGGAATTCGCTTCTTAACCGACTACCTTTCGGGGGATACGTACTTTTCCACCAAGTACGCGGGGCATAATTTGGTGCGTTGTAGAACGCAATTTGCGCTCGCAAAAGAAATGCAAGAACAAATGGATAACATGAACGCCGTGGTTGCGAAAATTCTTGAAGCGTAAAATTTTTCATAAAACGACAAAAACGTCCCTTTTTCGGGGCGTTTTTTCTTGCTTGGATTCGTAAATCGGTTGGCTCGTTTGCTTGACAAGGGGGAAAGGGAAATGTTATACTAACATTAGCATATAAAAATGCAAAAAAACATATCATTTTGGAGAGGAAAAATGAAGAAGATGAAAAAGAGTATGTTGGCTACTTTATTGCTCGCGGGCGTGATTAGCCTTGGTTTGACGGCTTGCGGCGTTAAAGACGGCGACGGCGAAGTTAAACCTGGCGGTGGAAACGGCGGCGGTGCGGTTGGTCAACAAGTGACGGCAGACGGCTGGCTTGCGGCTTTTGCGAACACCGATCCTAGCAACGTGTACACCTATGGTGTCTACATGGAACAAGAAGACGGCGACAAAGTGGAAGAAATTACGGAATGTACCTATACGCCTAACGGCTTCTACATGAAAGATTCCATAATCGAAACATATGAAGGCGAAAAGATTGAAATGGAAGCCAAGTGGTGGCAATACCAACAAGACGGCGTTGTGTACGAATATGAAATCGATGCGAACGAAGGCGAATGGGAAGTTGGGTACGATTTGGAAGTTTACGACGAAGACGACTTGTTTGAAATGTGGGAAGACGTCACGGGCGAAGACATTGAAGATGTTTTTATGAACTATTCGGCGTTCACCTACAACACGGGCAAGGGCGTTTATCGTCTTGACAAAACGGTGGACATTAGAGGCGTTGACACGATTTGCTGGATGGAAATTATGATCAGCAACAGCAAAGTGTACTCTATCGAATATTTCATCGACTATTCCTTCTCGGACAGCGAAACGAACTATAAATCGACGGTAAATACGAAAGTTGTGTTTGCGTCCCAAACGATTACATATATCGAACAAGATGCGCTCAACGCTTTGATTGCGTCGAACCCTAGCCAAGGCGGCGGTGACGTTGGCGGCGGTGACGTTGGCGGTGGTGACGTTGGAGGCGGTGACATTGGCGGTGGTGTGAACCCTGGCGAAGGCGTAATCGTTGCGGAATACTATCTTCAATCGTTGACGTTGGGTGGCGATTTGTATGAAATTGGCGACCTTTTCTACGACGTTATTTTGACGGAATCTTATTATAAATGGACGTTCTATTCCGACAACACGGCGGTATATACGTATGCGGGCAGCAAAACGGAAAACGGCGCTTGGAATAGACAGGGCGACAGCATTATCGTTGAAAGCAAAAACTTGGGCATTGTAGAATTGATGCTCGACGACAATAGATTGGTGATGGACGGCACGAGCAATGGCGGCGCGCTTATCATATTCGTTGGCGAAGGCTTTAGCGGTGGCGGTAGCGAAGGCGGTGACGTTGGCGGTGGTGACGTTGGCGGTGGTGACGTTGGCGGTGGTGACCTTTCCGTAGCTACGTTGGTTGGTACTTACCATTTCACCCGTATCGTAATTGAAGGTGATACTTATGAAGTTGGCGACTTCATCGGCTCGGGCGTGTTGACGGCGGATTTTTATGTTATCGGTTTGTGTGACGACCTTACGGCATATCTTTCTATACAAGGCGATTGCATGGAAGGCTCTTGGGCGATTGAAGGGAACTACGTTGTAATTACCGTTGACGGCGACTTTGCATACTTCTCTTATTCGCAAGGCGAATTGACTTGCCTTGACGGCGATCAGCCTTGGACGGTTGCTCAAACGTCGCAAGAAGTAAACCCTGACGATTTCGTATCAGGCGGTGACGTTGGCGGTGGCAACGGCGGCGGCAGCGGCGACGTGGATATGACTTCCCTTTACGGCACGTATCATTTCGAATCGTTCACGTACGGCGGTGAAACGTACTACGTTGGCGAAACCTTCAATAACTTGCATTTCACGAGAGAATTTATGGTGATTGCTTTGGAAGAAGACGGCACGGCGTACGTTTGCAGTTCGGACACGAAATCCACAGGTACTTGGATTTGGGACGACGATCGTATTTACATCGAAGCAAACAATTACGATCAATACTTTGGCTGGGAAAACGGCGTACTTACGGGGCGCACCGCGCCTATCGTCACGCTCGTAAAAACGTCGGACAGCGTTGACCCTAGTTATTTCTACGTTCCCCCCAAAGAAGTAGGCACGTATGAGTTTGCACAATTGTTTGTTGACGGCAACGAATATTTGCCCGGCGACAACTATCAAGGCAATACGTTGTGGGAAAGTTCGTACAACCTTATTCTCAATGCGGACGGCACGGGCGTTTACTACTGGGATTGCTACGTTGAAGAAATGGAATGGGAAATTGTAAACGACAACATCGTGTTTACGACGGCAGTTGCGGGCGAATGCGTATTTGAAGTGTTTGGCGACAGAATTACGTTGGATAAAGACGGCGCAGTTCTTGTGCTTGAGAAAAGCGGCAAATAAATAAACGACGAATCAAGGCGCGGAGCGAAAAAGCTCCGCGCTTTTTGTTTGCGTTCGCACCGACGTAGGTGTGCATGGGGGAGAAGCGAATCGTGAAGAAAGAAAAAGGGCTTTATTTTTAATAAAAAAAGAAAAAAATGCAAAAAAAATCGCAAAAAGGGGTGTAAAATAGCTTGCAAGGGCTTGTCATTTATGGTAAAATGTAATAGCTAAAAATTCACACTCGCTCATTGTGCACAATCCGTGTCCGTAAAATCTTTCTAATGCGGATAAAATTGTGGGCCAACGCAAGGCGAGGAGGTATAACGGAGGTATGAATTATGGCAGTTATCACTATGAAACAGCTTTTGGAAGCTGGCGTACACTTTGGTCACCAAACCAGAAAGTGGAATCCCAAAATGAAGAAGTACATCTTCGCAGCAAGAAACGATATTCACATCATCGACTTGCAAGTAACCGCAAACCTTATTGAAGAAGCGTATGCGTTCGTATGCGAAAGCGTAAAAGCAGGCAAGAGCGTGCTTTTCGTTGGTACGAAGAAACAAGCTCAAGAAGCAATCAAAGAAGAAGCAGAACGTTGCGGTCAATACTATGTAAACTCTCGTTGGCTTGGCGGCTGCTTGACCAACTTCAAGACGATGAGAAGCCGTGTTGAAAGACTTGAAAAGCTTGAAGCTATGGAAGCTAACGGTGACTTCGAAGTTCTTCCTAAAAAAGAAGTTATGCTTTTGAAGAAGGAAATGGAAAAGTTGCAAGCTAACCTTGGCGGTATCAAAGCAATGAAGTCCATGCCTGGCGTTATGTTCGTTGTTGACCCTCACAATGAAGACATCGCAATCAAAGAAGCAAAGAAACTTGGCATCAAGATCGTTGCTATCACCGATACCAACTGCGATCCCGATGAAGTTGACTACGTTATCCCTGGTAACGACGACGCTATCCGCGCTATCAAGTTGATCTCTTCCGTAATTGCTAACGCAGTTATCGAAGCAAACCAAGGCGAAGAAGCAGTTGTGGCTCCCGTAGTTGAAAAGGCTCCTGAGTCCATCGAAGAAGTTGTTGCAAACGAAGAAGCATAAGTTATAGGCAATACACGTGGACGGGCGCACGCGCCCGTTCCTTCAAATTAAAATATAAAGGAGAAAATTATTATGGCAATTTCGGCTAAAGACGTAATGGCGCTCCGCGAAAAGACTGGCGCAGGCGTTATGGACTGCAAAAAGGCTCTTACCGACGCAGACGGCGATATGAACAAAGCAGCGGACCTTCTTCGTGAAAGAGGTATCGCAAAGGCTGACAAGAAAGCATCCCGTATTGCTGCAGAAGGTATCGTAGCTTGCTACGTAGAAGGTAACGTTGGCGTTCTTATCGAACTCAACTGCGAATCCGACTTCGTTGCAAAGAACCCTCAATTCCTTGAAATCGCAAACGAATGCGCAAAGGTTGTTGTTGCAAACAACCCCGCTGACGTAGAAACGTTGCTTACCCTCAACGTTGCTGACGGTGCAACCGTTGAAGAATACTTGAAGGGCAAGATCGCTGTTATCGGCGAAAAGATTGCTGTTAGAAGATTTGCTCGTTACGAAACCAACGGCTTCCTCGAAAGCTATATCCACCTTGGTGGTAAGCTCGGCGTTATGCTTGACATGAACGGCGAAGCTACGGAAGAAGCAAAGGCAGTAGCACACGACGTAACCCTTCAAATCGCATTCACGAAGCCCGCTTACCTTTGCAAGGAAGAAGTTTCCGCTGATACGATTGAAAGAGAAAAGGAAGTATTGAAGCAACAAGCGATGAACGAAGGCAAGCCTGAAGCAATCGCTGAAAAGATGGTTATGGGTAGAATTAAGAAGTTCTACGAAGAAAACTGTCTTGTTGAACAACTCTTCATCAAAGACGACAGCAAGAAGATTGCAGACCTTTTGAAGGAAGGCAACACCTCTATTGCTAGATTCGTATTCTTCGTAATGGGCGAAGGCCTTGAAAAGAAGAGCGAAGATTTGAGCGAAGAAGTTGCAAAGCAAGTTGCTGCAATGAAGAACTAATCTTTGTTAAAAGAAAAAACAAACCGCGTGGTACAAGCCATGCGGTTTTTTCTTTCTTGAAGGAGGGGAAGGGGATTTTTGTCGAAAAAAACTTTGATTTTCATCAAATTTTTTTCAAAATAGTATAGCTTTCTTTGCGAAAATATGCTATAATAGATAAAATGAATAAATGCGGCTTGTTTTCTACATGCCGACAACTTTTACAATGGAGGAAAAGTATCCATGCAGCCTAAATACAAAAGAGTTTTGTTAAAGCTTTCGGGTGAAGCCCTTGCAGGTGACCAACGCTTTGGTCTTAACCACGAAGTGATTGCTCCCGTAGTGGAACAAATTGTGCAAATCCATAATATGGGCGTTGAAGTAGGCTTGGTTATCGGTGGCGGTAACTTTTGGCGCGGTAGACAAGGGACGAAAATGGACAGAACGACGGCGGACCAAATGGGTATGCTTGCGACGGTTATGAACTCCCTTGCGATGATGGACGCAATCGAACAGCACGGCGTTCCCGTGCGTGTGCAAACGGCGCTGGATATGGTGTCCTTGGCGGAACCCTTTATCCTTCGTAAAGCACTTCGCCATTTCGAGCAAGGCAGAGTGGTTATTTTCGCTTGCGGTACGGGTAACCCTTACTGCTCTACGGATACGGCAGCGGCGCTCCGCGCATGTGAAATTGATGCGGATATCTTGCTTATGGCAAAGAACGTGGACGGTATTTACGACTCCGACCCTAAAACAAATCCCTATGCGAAGAAGTATGAAGAGCTTCGCTACTCGGATATCATCAACCGCAATTTGAAGGTTATCGACTTCACGGCGGCTACCATGTGTATGGAAAACAACGTTCCTACTCTTGCGTTTGGCTTAAACGAAGAAAACTCTATCGTGAGAGCGGTTTGCGGTGAGGACTTGGGTACCATTATTAAAGTGTAACGAAAGGCGTTGACGGCGCGTGATTTTGCGGACGAAAATGCAATTTTAATTTTAGAAATACAGATTAAGGAGAAAAATCATGATTGAAAACGAAAAAATTGAAGAGATGATGTTTGAATTAGATGAAAAGTGCGAAAACTCGCTTACCGCTCTTGAAAGAGATTACGGCGCTATCCGTACGGGTAGAGCAAATCCCCACATTCTTGACCGTTTGGAAGTAGAAGCTTACGGCGGTATGAGCAAGCTTATCGAGCTTGGTAACGTTTCCGTTTTGGATGCAAAGTGCTTGCAAATTTCCGTATGGGATAAATCCCTCTTGAAGGCAGTGGAAAAGGCAATTTTGCAATCGAACATCGGCATTACGCCCACCAACGATGGTAACGTAATCCGCCTCGTATTCCCCGATATGACGGAAGAACGCCGTCGCGAGCTTGTTAAGCAAGCAAAGAAGATGGGTGAAGAAACGAAGGTTGCTGTTCGTAACCACCGTCGTGAAGCGATGGATACCATCAAGAAGATGAAGAACGCTAAGGAGCTTTCCGAAGACGAAGCAGCAGGCTGTGAAGCTGACGTTGAAAAGACGGTTTCTTCCTACATGACGAAGGTAGAAAACGTAATTGCAGCAAAAGAAAAGGAATTGATGTCCGTTTAATCGGATATTCAACTTCGCTGAATAAAAAATAATTGTAAGGTTGACGGCTTTTCGTCAAGTTTGGATATGTTTAAGCATAAAATAACCAAGGATACAAAAATTCCGCGCCATATTGCTATCATTATGGACGGCAACGGACGTTGGGCGAAAAAACGTTTTCTCCCTCGTTCGGCTGGGCATAAGTACGGCATGGAGCGCATGATAGGGCTGATGGAACATGCATTTGATTTGGGGGTAGAGTATATCACCGTCTATGCGTTGTCCACCGAAAATTTAAAGAGGCCCAAAGAGGAATTAGAGGGGCTGTATAACCTTCTTCGCAACCATTTTAAGGAATACCTTGGTAGAGTTTGCGCGCGTGGCGTTCGTCTTCGCGCAGTAGGAAACGTAGCCTTGTTGCCTGAGGACGTACAAAAGATTTTGCGTGAATCGGAAGCGGAAACGGCGCGCTACGAAGGAAAGGGAATTAACGTTGCCGTTGCGTACGGCTCCCGCGATGAAATCGTAAATGCAGTCAATCAAGCGGTTGCCCGTGGGGAGAAGGTGACGGAAGAGAGCTTTGCGAAGCTGTTGTACACAGCGGACGTACCCGACCCCGATTTGGTTATCCGTACGGGGAAAGAGGTCCGTCTTTCCAACTTCCTGCTCTATCAATCGGCGTATGCGGAATTGTATTTTTCAGATAAAATGTTCCCCGATTTTTCGGATAGGGAGCTGGATAAAGCCATTGTCAGCTTTTCAGGGCGCACTCGTCGTTTTGGAAAAACGGACGAGCAAATTAAAAAGCCGTAAGAAGGGCAGGCCCCTTTATCAGCAATCATAGAAGAATTTATAGACACAAACGAAGGGGGCAGGTATGGGTTTAAGCCCCCTTACACTTTTTTCAAGGAGTTGTTTTACTTATGAAAATCCGTTTAATTTCGGGCTCTTGCTACGCGGCGTTGTTGATTGCCTTTTACTGTTTGAAGATTTTCGTACACGACTTTTTCTTTGACGGTCTTCTCTATGCAATCGGCTTGTTGGGCACGTACGAGCTTATCCGCGCCCTGAAAAATAAAACGACCTCTACGCAAAGATGCGTAACCTTTGCATTTGCGATTATCGCACTGCCTGCGGTTGCCTTGGCGGAACAGTTCTTCCAAGTGGGTATGTTTGTGATGGGGGTGGAGTTTTTCATATTCTCGTTGGCTATCCTTTGCTTGCTTGTAGTGTGCTACACGGAAACGACCTTGGAGGGCACGGGGCTTTCGCTGTTGTCGGGGCTTTATCCCACGATGCTGCTTTGCTTGCTCTCCCTTGTAAATCATGTGGAAGCGCCTGCAGCGCTTGAGAAGTTTGCGTTCGATTCGAGATTGCTCCTTTTAATGATTTTCATCATTGCGCCTTCGGCAGACTCTATCGCGTACGTGTTTGGCGTGAGCTTAAAGAAGCGCTTCCCCAAGAAAATGACCCCCAACTTGAGCCCTAACAAAACAGTCATCGGCGGTATCGGCGGTTTGGTTGGCGGTGTGCTTGGCGCGTTGATTTTGTACTTTGCTTACAACGGAGCTAGAGGCTCCTTCGACCAAATGGAAATTTGGTTGCCCGTATATCTTGTAATCGGCTTGGTGGGCGCTGTGGCTACAGCGTTTGGCGACTTGGTTGAAAGCGCAATTAAGCGTAAAATCGGTATCAAAGATATGGGTAAAATTATGCCCGGACACGGCGGTGCGCTCGACCGTATCGACAGTGTTTTGTTTGCAACCATCATTGTGTATACGGCATACCTTCTCATTGTATTGTGTGTATGAAAACGATTTCTTTAATAGGCTCGACGGGGTCAATCGGTAGGCAGGTTTGCTCGGTTGTCCGTCGTTATCCCGAAAAATTTAAAATTGAAAGCATCGTTGCGAATTCTTCCGCGGAGCTTTTTTTACAGCAGGTGCAGGAGTTTATGCCCAAGTATGCGGCGCTCGCCGACGAAAAGGCGGGCAAAGCGATTGCGGATAAAATTCCTCAAGGGGTGAAATTCGGCTACGGGGAGCAGGCGACCGAAGAGGCGATTGCCTACGGCGAGGTTGCTTTCGTGGCGGCTACCGGCTTTGCAGGGCTGAAATATTCGTTGAAGGCAACGGAGCTTAAAAAGCACATAGCCCTCGCCAACAAGGAGACGCTTGTGTGCGGCGGTGAGCTGGTTATGAGCAAAATCAAGGGGGCAGGTATCGATTTAATGCCCGTTGATAGTGAGCACTCCGCCCTTTGGCAGGCGCTCAATTTCCGTGCGAATACGCCCTTTAGAAGGCTAATTATCACCGCAAGCGGCGGGCCTTTCTACTCGTACACCAAAGAACAGTTGCAGGGCGTTACGCCTGCGTCCGCACTCAAACACCCCACTTGGCAAATGGGCGCGAAGATTACCATCGACAGCGCAACCTTACTCAATAAAGGTTTCGAGGTGATTGAGGCGAAGTGGCTGTACGATTGTCCGTTGGAGAAAATCCATACGATCGTGCAACCGGAAAGCATTATCCACTCGATGGTGGAGTTTGACGACGGCGCGATTATGGCGCAAATGAGCTATCCGACGATGGAATTGCCCATTCAGCTTGCCCTTACCTATCCGGAGCGGTTTGATTGCGGTTTGAAACCGCTTGATTTCGAGGCGCTCGGCGCCATTCGTTTCCTGCCGTTGGAAAGAAAAAATTTCCCTTGCTACGATTTGGCTTTAAAATCGGCGGAAATGGGGGATAATTATTCTTGTGCGCTCAACGGTGCAGGAGAAATCGCTGTCCGTGCCTTTTTAGAGGGGAAAATTCCCTTCCTTGCGATTGCGGAAACGATTGAGGCGGCGCTCATGAAAACGGAGCGCATGAAGCCCGATCGCTATGAAGTATTGAAGGCGACGGACGAGCAAGCAAGGGCGCTTGCAAAAGCGTATATTCAAAGTTTGTAATATAGGAGAATAGGATTTTGGTTAATAATTTGTTGTCTATTGCAAGTACCTTTAAGAGTATAGGCGGCGTCCTTTTGGCGATCGTCATTTTGCTTGCAATGGTAACCATTCACGAGTTTGGGCACTACCTCGCAGGGAAAATACTCGGCTTTAAAATCAACGAGTTTTCCGTAGGTTTTGGCCCTGCAATTTTCAAAAAGCGTAGCAAAAAAACGGGAGAGCTTTTCGCCCTGCGCATCATTCCCCTTGGTGGCTACTGCGCCTTCGATGGGGAAGATGAAATGGAAGAGTCTCCGCAAGAGGCGGAGCAAGTCATGGAAGAACCGTTTGCGGAAATGACCGCTCCTGCCGAAGAAACGTCGGACAAGGGGGGTATGGATGCGTTGACGGAGTCTTCCGAAGAGGAATATCCGGAACCGAAAGGGGAACGCTTTAATGATCAAGCCCCTTGGAAACGCATTATCGTTTTGGTTGCGGGCGCGACGATGAACTATCTTTTGGCGCTTTTCCTCATCATTACGATGTTTGCCTTTATCGGTAGACCGGCCTATGAAATATCCAAAGAGGTACCCAAGGCTGATGCCTCACAAGGCGCTGTACAAACGTATAACGAAGGCTTGATGAATGGGGACGTCGTTTTAAAAATTGACGGCAAAACGGTGTATCTTATTACCGACTGGCAGAAAGCTTTGGATGGAAAGAAGAAGGGGGAGCTTGTCGAAGTGCTCGTCCTTCGTAACGGTCAAGAGAAAACGGTGCCCATCTATCTTTACGAGGATGCGCACGTTGCTAGCATGAACGACAACTCAGCAATCTTTTTCTCGTTGGGTATTGCGTATAGAGAGGAAGTAACCGACGACAAGGGGGATACCGTTTTAAAGGTTACCCGTGGCGGTGCGTTGAAATCTAGCGCAACGCAAGAAGGCTTTTTTGAAACGATAGGCAGCAGTTTTGTTTACTCTTGGAAAATCGGCGGCACGGTATTGCGCTCCCTTGGGGAGTTGTTCACCGGAAAGCTTGGTGTGGACGCCGTTGGTGGGCCTGTAACGACCATCAAAGTTACTTCCGAGGTGGCGGCAAGCGGCTGGGCAAACTTCTTGAATATTGCGGCGCTTATCGGCGTGAATTTGGCGGTGTTCAATCTTTTACCCGTACCCGCGCTGGATGGCTGCAAGGTTATTTTCTGCCTTATCGAGTGGATACGCAAGAAGCCCGTCAATCGTAAAGTAGAGACGATGATTCATTTTGTCGGCATCATCTTCCTTTTCAGCTTTGCAATTTTGGTTGATTTGTTGCATTTGTTTTAAAAAGTCCGTCGTTTTATTTAATGGATTATTCTCGTGAAGTTGTTGAAAACAATTTTGCTACAATCAATCCTTATCGGCGACGTAACTTAAAAGAAAAATAAAAAAAAGTTTCGCCTGTCAAGTAAAAATGCTTGACAGGTGTCTTTTTATTTATTATAATGTATTACGGTAAATACGAAGGGGGGCTAGGAAATGAAAGACGATTTGCATTTTTTACGCCTTTGGGATTTGTATTCCCCTCTCCTGACGGCAACGCAAAGAGAGATTACCGACTTGTATTTCAATTATGACCTTTCGCTTGGCGAAATTGCGGAGCAAAAGGGAGTTTCCCGACAAAGTGTTTCCGATTGCTTGCAAAAGAGTAGGAAACAGTTGGAAAAATATGAGGAAAAGCTTGGCTTTGCCCGTATTGTTGCGGAAATGCAGGCGCAAATCGACGCTTTGCGCAAGGAGTAAGAATGGCTTTATTCGGTGGATTATCGGACAGATTAAATCATATATTCTCGAAATTGACGAAGAGAGGAAAACTGACGGAGCTTGAAATCCGCGCGGCGATGCGTGAAGTGCGCGTAGCGCTGTTGGAAGCGGACGTAAACCTCAAGGTTGCAAAGCAGTTTATCGCGGACGTTTCGGAGAAAGCGGTTGGACAAGAAATTTTGTCCTCGCTCAATCCCGCACAGCAAGTAATTAAGATTGTCAATGACGAGTTGATTGCCCTCATGGGCTCGAAAAATGCAAAGTTAGAGGTTTCGCCTAGGCTTCCTACCGTCATCATGATGTGCGGTTTGCAAGGTGCAGGTAAGACGACGCTTTGCGGAAAGTTGGCGCTTTATCTTAAAAAACAAGGCAAAAAGCCTTTGCTTGTGGCAGGGGATATTTACCGCCCTGCGGCAATTACGCAGTTGCAGGTTGTCGGCAAAAGCGTGCAAATCGAAGTCTTTGAAAAGGGTACGCAAAGCCCCGTAAAGACGGCGAAGCAGGCGATTGAGTATGCTCGTTCGATGGGATACGACACCGTAATCCTTGACACGGCGGGTAGATTGCAAATCGACGAAACGCTGATGCAGGAGCTTGAAAACATTAAGAAGGAAGTAGAGGTTACCGAAACCCTTCTCGTTGTCGATGCGATGACGGGTCAAGAGGCGGTAAACGTAGCGGAAACCTTCAACTCCCGTTTGGAAATCACGGGCGTGGTTTTGACGAAGCTTGACGGCGATACGAGAGGCGGTGCGTGTCTTTCCATTAAGGCGGTTACGGGCAAGCCGATTAAGTTTATCGGTGTCGGCGAGAAGATGACCGATTTGGAGCCTTTCTATCCCGAGCGTATGGCTTCGAGAATTCTCGGCATGGGGGACGTGCTTTCCCTTATCGAGAAAGCGCAAGAGGCAATCACCGAAGAGGATGCGAAGAAAATGCAGCAAAAAATGCTTGCAAACACCTTCACCCTCAACGATTATTTAGAACAATTCGCTATGATGAAGAGGATGGGTGGTGCATCTGCGATGCTCTCCATGTTGCCTGGGGCAGGTAAGCTGAAGGTAAACGAAGCGGATATCGACGAAAAGAAGATAGAGCATACGAAGGCAATTATCCTTTCTATGACCAAGCAGGAGCGTGAAACGCCTTCCATCATCGACAGCAAGAGAAAACGCCGTATAGCGGCAGGCTCCGGCACAACGGTACAAGACGTCAACCAGCTTTTGAAGCAATTCGAACAAACGAAGATGCTGATGAAGCAGTTGAAGGGGGGGAAGGGTAAATTCCGCCTTCCCTTCTAAAAAAACGACGTATTTACTTCGCATTTCGTCGTCGTAGTCCGTGCTGTTTTAGTCGTGTGCGGCTAGTACACTCCTTGCAACAGTACTCCTACTTCTAGAACTGCTCGCAACTCCGTCGTTTTGAAAAAACAACGCATTTTGTAATTCGGCGTTGCGCTTCGGTTACGTACTACTTGTACGCGTCCTCAGCGCGTCTTGAATTGCTCGCAACTACGCCGTTTTTGAAAACTCCGTGCGAGTGAACAGTATTTTGAATTGCTCGCAACTAAATCGTTTTTAAAAACTCCGTGCAAGTGAACAACAACTAGATGCGTTGCGTATAAATTATTTCCGCATAGCGGAACTATTCAAATGAAAAACAAACGACAAAATATGTCGGTTGAAAAATAAGAAAAAAATATTTTAAGATACTTTGGAGGTATTATTATGGTAAAAATGAGACTTATGAGAATGGGCGACAAGAAGAACCCCCTCTACCGTGTTGTAGTTGTTGACAGCAGAAAGGCTGCAACGGGCGAATACATCGCTTGCGTTGGTCACTACAGACCTACCTACGAACCCGCTGAACTTGACATCAACGTAGAGCTTGCAAAAGAATGGCTTTCCAAGGGTGTTCAACCCACCGAAACCGTTAAGAACCTTCTTGTTAAAGCTGGCGCACTTGAAAAGAGCGAAAAGCTTAGCCCTTCCAAGACGAAGACCAAGAAGTCGAAATAAGAAAGACGGATATACTTGTCGACGTGGTGTTGCGCTGAAAACAGCGCGCGCCTCGTAAGGCTTGTGTTTGCGCCCTTTACACCCATCGGTGTAGAGTGTTTCGGCGATAGGAGGACTAACCATGTTAGATTTAATCAAATACATTGTCGGTCAGTTTGCGGAAGATAAGGAAAACGTTGAATACGTGGTAACGGAAAAGGACCGCGTTATTGAGGTTTGCATTATTCTTTCCCCTTCGGACATGGGCAAGGTAATCGGCAAGCAGGGTAAAATTGCAAAGGCGATGCGTACCATCGTTCGTTCGGCTACCCCTGCAAGCAGTAAGAGATATATTATCGAAATCCGTGAAAGAGGCAGCGACGTCGTAAACACGGACGCTGAGTAATCGGTTTTAGGTATCTCAAATAAAAGACGAAAAAGGCTTTTCCCAAGGAAGCCTTTTTTTGCCATTACAATAGGGCAGGTATGCGTTGAAAACAATGCATAAAAGGAGTTTGATGTATGGGACGTCTTGTTATAGGCGAAGTATTAAAACCGCAAGGCATTCGCGGTGAGTTAAAAATTAAGACCTTTACCGACACGCCTGAGGTTGTAAAGGGATTTGGTACGGTGTACATCGACGAAAAGCCGTACAAAATTTTATCCTTCCGCGTTGGCCCTGACGGGGCGGCGTACGTTGGATTGCGTGGTATTCCCGACCGCAACGCGGCGGAGCTTTTCCGTGGTAAAAAAATCGAGGGCGAGCGTGAGGATGCGCCTGCCTTAGAGGAAGGTAGATACTACATCGTAGACATTATCGGGCTTTCTTGCGAGACGGAAGAGGGGGAAGTTTTGGGCGTTGTTACCAACATCACCAATCTTTCTTCCGACGTGTATACAATAGAAAAAGCAGGAAAGAGCATTCTCTTCCCTGCCGTAAAAGGTGTTATTGTAAAATATGACCTTGCAAACGGGAAGCTCATCGTAAACAAATCGGTGTTTGACGAGATTGCCGTTTATTGAGCGAGGGCTTAGCCCTTTGCTTTCATAAGCTTAATCAGTTTGTCTAAAACGCCTACTTTTTTCAAAAAGAGGAGTACCATGGTTGCGATGAATGCATCCGCAGGGATATACACACACTGATAAATAAGCGAGTAAACGAAGGCGTTGCCCATCGCCCACTCGGGTAAAGTAACCCACACGGCGTCTTGCAGGAAGAAAATCATGCCCGAGCAAAGGTGGGAAAGAAATCTAGCTGAAAATACGCAAACGCAACCCAAAACAAGGGGGAGCGTGGACGAGCGGTTTTCCTTCATCTTCCCGAAAAAGCCCATAATCCCGACGCTTACAAAGGCGAGCAAATAATCGAGGATAAAGGTTGCGGGGGTGAGGATATAAGGGGACTCGATAAAGTTGAGCAAGCCATGGATTAACCCCACGGCAAACCCTTCCCACGGCCCGTAAACGTAGGCATAGATTAAAATGGGGACGAAGGATGCAAGCGTAATCGAGCCGCCGTATTGTACGGGCTTAAACTTGATAAGCGCCAGCACGAAGGAGCTTGCAACGCAAACGCCTGCAAACGCAACACGCTTTGCATCGTATCTAGCGGTGCTCTTTTTTGAGAAACCGAATACGGCAATTAGCGCAAGAAGGACAATGACGGCGCCAACGGAAATCCATTTGACAACGTTGGTGGTTTTTGCGCTGACTTCAAGAAGGGAATAAAGAAACATAAAAACACTCCTTTTCCGTCGTTTGCGTTTGAAAAAGAAAACGCCCAGCGTAGAAAACGTGGGCGCAATAGCAGTTTTCGTCAATATCCCTAATAAGGATACTAAAAAAACGGTATCAATCTCTCGCTCAAGTATTACCTTGCCGATTCAAATGGTATAATCTCAGCCCTTTTTTGAAGGGCACCCACGACGGATATTTAAATTTTGTAAGTATAGTATAACGGATAAAAATACGTTTGTCAAGTGAAAGGAGAAAATTTATGCGTTACGATTTTTACGCGTATATGGATAGAATGAAATTTATCAAGCGTTGGCAGCTTATGCGCTGTACGCGCAACGAGAATATCATGGAGCATTCCCAAGAGGTTGCCTTAATTGCGCACGCGCTCGTTACCATTCACAATGATATTTACGGTGGTAATGCGGACGTTTTGAAGACGGTGCTTTACGCTGTCTATCACGAAACGGCGGAAGTTATGACGGGGGATTTGCCTACCCCTATTAAATATTACAACAAGCATATCCATGGTGCGTATAAGGAGCTTGAAAAATACGCCTGCGAGAAAATGGTAGAGATGATGCCAGAAGAAATGCGCGGCGGCATCGCTCCTTACATTCTTGCCGACGAAGAGAGTGTAGAGTATTCGCTTGTGAAGGTGGCGGATAAATTTTCCGCCTATATCAAATGTCTTGAAGAGCTTCGTTCGAGTAATAATGAATTTGCGAAGGCGAAAAAGACGATTGAAGAGGACTTGAAATCACGCAACATGCCCGAAGTGGACTACTTCTTTAAGCATTTTGTCAAAGCATTCTCTTTGACGTTGGACGAATTAGAAAGCTTGTAATTATCACATAATTTTCAAAAAACTATAAAACAATCAACGAAAAACATGCGTATAATAGCTTTGTGTACGTAAGTTTTTCTTGGAGGACTATATGCGAAAAATTGTCAAGAGTATCGTTGCCATTTTGTGCTTGGGGATTTTTTCCATCGGTGGAATTGCTTGCTCGGAAGAACGCATTACAGCCTACGAAATTGCCGTGCAAAACGGCTTTCAAGGCACGGAAGCGGAGTGGTTGCTTTCCCTGCACGGTGCGGACGGTAAGGACGGTGCGGATTTAGATGCGGAAGCGTTGTACCAAACGGCGTTGGAAAGCGGTTATGAAGGTAGCTTTTTAGATTTTTGCGCTACGCTGAATATTACCGTACCGGAAAACAACGATACGAGAACGATAGCGGAAAACGTACGCTCGGTAGTGAGTATATATTGTGGGTACACGGTAACGAGTAAAGGTAATGGTTGGCTTGGAAGCTCGCCAACGAAAACATACGGCTCGCAAGCGGGCAGCGGCGTTATCGTGGAATTGAATAAGCAGGCAGGCAACGCCCTCATCATCACCAACTACCACGTTATATACAATCTTCAAAGTGATGAAAAGGGGATTCTTAGTAACATTTGGGTATACCCCTACGGCGCATACAATCGTTTTAGTGCGGAGAAGGGTGACGAATCGGGTGACGGTATCAAAGCCACGTTTGTGGGCGGCGCGATGGATTATGACATCGCCATCTTGAAAGTGGAAGGCAGCGAGTATATCAAAAACAGCCAAGTAACCGAGGCGAAGCTCGGCAACTCCGACACCGTACAGCTTGGTGAAGAAACCTTTGTTATCGGTAACCCTGCAGGGGCGGGGATTGCGGTAACCAACGGTATTATATCCGTAGACTCCGAGTATATCAATATGGCGGCGCTCGACAATAGAGACGAGAATCGAGACGGTTATGTGGACGGCGTTTCCTTCCGTGTAATGCGTACTTCGGCGGCAATTAACGGTGGTAACTCCGGCGGCGGTTTGTTTAACGCAAACGGGGAGCTTATCGGTATTGTAAACGCAAAGAATGGCGGTACGACGACGGATAATATGGGTTACGCCCTTCCGATTACTTCGGTGAAAGTGGTGTACGACAACATCTTAGCAAACGGCAAATCGCTTCTCCGTGCGATGCTTGGCAATATCGTTGCGGTGACTTCCTCGAAGGCGGTTGTGGACGAAAACGGTCAGCTTTCCATCGTAGAAGAGTTTTCCGTCAGCACGGCGGCAAGCAAAGGCGCGGCTTCGTATGGGAAAATGAACGCAGGGGATATCTTTATTTCCGCTTCCATCAACGGTGGCGAAAAGGTAGTATTTACTAGGAGATATCAGCTCGACCACGTATTGCTTTCCGTCCGCAAGGGAGATACGGTTGTATTTGAAATGCGCAACGCAAGCGGCGAAAAAACAACGGTGTCCATTACCTATAATAAGGACAGTTATTTTAAAACCTATGCATAAAAAAGACGCGTCCGCAGGGGGCGCGTTTTTCTATTAGGGCTTGACTTTTCTCTCTTGGCATAGTATAATGGAGGGGTATAAGGAGTAGTCGTTATGAGATCAGAAGAATTTATCGCTTTGTTATCCAACGCAGCGGAGAATGAAGAAAAATTTGATAAGATGAGAAAAGACGTACCACTTGGCGTAGATTCGGTGGATAACGTGGTTTACTCGCATAAGCATACAAGACCTTATTCGACAAGATTTACCTGCGTTACGGGCGGCGGAAAATCGGCGTTTGTCAAGCGCTTGCTTATCACCGTTTCCTGCTTGTATGATAGAAAGGATGCGTGCTTCCTTATCCTTTCCCCCAACGTAGAATACGGGGAGTTTTTGCGTTTGAAATCGATGGACGTAACCGTACCCTATATTCGCACGAAGTCTGATTTGGAGCTTGCGTTGGAAACGCTGAAGCAACTCCTTCAAGAGCGGGAAGGGAAGAGGGGGTATCCTCGCCTTTTTGTTGTGATGGACGGGATTGAAACGCTGGAAGGCTGTAACCGCAACGAGGATTTGGAAGAATACCGTGAGACGATAGACCTTCTTGCAAGAAAAGGGGACGTAGAGCTGATTGCAGGCGTGGATTTGACGAAAAGCATTTTCAGCGGTTACCCTGGTGCGTTTGTCGGTATCGGCAACTGTCTTGTCGCAACGCGTGAGATGGGGAAGGCGGACGTGACCTACGTCAACGACGATGCAACGCTTACTATACCCGTACCTATGGGTTATCCTTCCGCGCCATCGATTATGGAAACCATTTTATTCTTCAATGCCGTTTCTAAGGAAGACGAATAAGCATATATGGAAAAATTTGACTTTGAACGCATACCTGCCCCCTTGCTTTCGTGGTTTAGCGTAAACAAACGGGCCCTGCCTTGGCGAGAAGAGCCAACTCCTTATCGGGTGTGGGTGTCCGAAATTATGTTGCAACAAACCCGTGTGGAAGCGGTGAAGGAATATTACGCGCGCTTTATGGAAGCGTTGCCTACGGTCGAGGCGCTCGCCTATTGTGAGGAAGAAAAACTGCTCAAATTGTGGGAAGGGCTTGGGTATTACAGCCGAGCAAGAAACCTGCAAAAGGCGGCAAAGCTTATCGTAGAGCGTTACGACGGGCAATTCCCGCAAACGGTAGAGGAATTGAAAAGCCTGCCTGGTATCGGTAGCTATACGGCGGGCGCAATCGCATCGATTGCCTTCGGGCAAAAAGCGGCGGCAGTGGACGGCAACGTTTTTCGTGTGGCGGCAAGGCTAGAAGAAAATCCGACGGTTATTTCCAACGTGAAATATAGAAAATATTTGGAAAGGGAGCTGTCCGCCGTCTATCCCGACGATGAAAAGGGTTGCTCTGATTTCACGCAAAGCTTGTTTGAGCTGGGCGCACTCATTTGTAAACCGCAAAATCCCGCATGTCAGCGTTGCCCCTTAAATACATGTTGCCAGGCGTATAAAAACGGTACGGTTGCGTTGTATCCCGTGCTTCCGCAAAAGAAGGAAAAGCGAAAGGAGCAGGTGTACGTTTTCTTAATTGAAACGCCGCAAGGCTTTTGTATTCGCAGAAGGGAAGAGGGCGTTTTGAAAGGAATGAATGAGTTTCCTTCCTTTGTGGTAAACCATGGGGAAACGCCGGAGGATATTTTAAACGAGTGGGGTATGTACGAGTTTACCGAGGTGAAACGTGGCAACTACGTGCATATTTTTACCCATATACGGTGGGATATTACCTGTATTTGGGTGCAAACGGAAAGCTGTGCGTTTGACGCATATACTTTGAGCGAAATAGAAGAGAGTATCTCTCTTCCAACGGCATTTAAACAATGCTTAACTATGATAAAATAATTTAGGAGAATATAACAATGAAGGTATTACTTGTCAACGGAAGTCATCATGAAAAGGGCTGTACGTATACTGCGCTTGCGGAAGTAGCGAAGGCGCTTAACGAAAACGGCGTAGAAACGGAAATCTATCAGCTTGCAGGTAAAAAAATTGAAGGCTGTAAGGGTTGTTGGGCTTGTAAAAAGGCAAAACAATGCGTATTCGACGACGGCACGGTAAACGAGTTTGTTAAGAAAGCGGCGGAGTTTGACGGCTTCGTATTCGGCTCGCCCGTGTACTACGCATCGGCGTCCGGCTCGCTTATTGCTTTTATGGATAGAGTATTTTACAGTGGCGGTAAAGCGTTGGCGTACAAGCCTGCGGCGGCTGTCGTAAGCTGTAGAAGAGCGGGCGCAAGTACCACCTTTGACGTTATCAACAAATATTTCACCATCAGCAATATGCCCATCGTTTCCTCTAATTACTGGAATGAAATCCACGGCAACACGGCGGAAGAAGCGGCGCAAGATGCGGAAGGCTTGCAAACGATGCGCGTGCTTGGTAACAACATGGCGTGGCTTTTAAAGTGTATTGCCCTTGGCAAGGAAGCAGGAGTAGAGCCTACGACGGAAAAGAAAATTTGGACGAATTTCATCCGTTGATAGATAGCAGGTTAACTTACAAAGAGGGTTGCTATGTTTACCGTAAATCACTTTATTTGGCTTGGCGTGATTGCTCTTTTAATCGCCGTGGCTCTAGTTACTCTAAAGAAAACAAACACGTCTAACGGCGCAGTTGGTAAAGGTGTAATGATGCTGCTTATCGTCTTAAAGCTCTTTCACGTAGCGTTGTCTATGAAAGAGTCGGAGCATGGCGGCTATATTATCAATCAAACACAGCTCTCCTTTCACCTTTGTTCTATTATGATTTATACGATTATCTTTGTAAACGTCATAAAGAACGAGAAGGTGATAAAGGTGTTAAAAAGCTTTATGGTGCCTTGCCTTTTTATCGGCGCATTGATGGCGTTGCTTATCCCCACGGAGGGCGTGGACTTTGCTACCCCTAGAGTTTGGCAATATATGCTCATCCATGGAGTGTTGGTATTTTACGGCATTTACCTTGCCGCGGTGGAAAGGGTGGATCTTTCCTTTAAGGCGTATTTTAACAATTTAAAGTTGTTGGTATGCATAACTGCCGTTGCTTTTTTAATGAACAGCGTGTTAGAGCAGTACAAGACGAACTTCTTATTTTTGCGTGTACCGCCGATGGATAATTTACCCTTACTCAACCTCAACAACGGTTGGTACGTTTATTTTATTACCGTAGTGATAATTGCCTGTGTATTGATGCTGCTTGTGCAGCTTCCGTTTATGTTATTAAACAAGCGCAGACAAAAGGAAAACGAACTTACGGAATAAAGGTTACATAGAAAAAACTCGACCCAAAAAGTCGAGTTTTTTATTTACCTTTAGTGGTGATGGTGGTGTCCTGAGGAACGGGGAAGATGAGGGTGACAGACTTTTTCATGGCAAGGCTCGTCTTCTTCCTCTAACTCCAACGTTGCATGAACAATATTGTGTTCCATCAACTCCTCTCTAATTTTTTCTTTAATGGTATGCGGCGCGCCCTTGTAAACGACGTGCATCGTCGCGCAATGGTGTTCTCCGTCCAAACTCCAAACGTGTAGGTGGTGAATATCCGCAACGCCTTCCACTGCGCAAAGGTGGGTGATGAGTTTAGATAGGTCTATCTCTTTTGGAGTTTTTTCAAGGAAAAGGTTGGATACTTCCTTCAAATTTTTAACGGCGTTTATAAAAATGAAAAGAGCTACGCCGATAGAAAGCAGGGGATCGAGAAGGAAAAAATCGGTAAAGCGCATAACCACCGCCCCAAGCAAAACGACAACCCAACCAAGGACGTCTTCCAACATATGTAGGTTGACAGCTTTTTGGTTTAGGTTGTTTCCCTCTCGTGTTATAAGGGCGGCAAGAAGGTTTATGAATACACCTATAATTGCAAACACAATCATTCCGTCATAGTGAATTTCCATGGGGTTGAGAATACGCAAAACGGCGTTATATACAACCAGGGTAGAGCCGAATAAAAGAATAAGCGTTGTGATAACGCTGCCGATAATGGAATACCTGCCATAGCCGTAGGTGTATTTTTCATCGGGCTGGCGCTTGCTCTTCTTTTCAAGAAAAAGGGCAATACCGATGCTTGCCGCATCGCCAAGGTCGTGGACGGCGTCCGATAAAATAGCTACGCTCCCCGTGAATATTCCCCCAAAAAACTCAAAGATAGCAAAGGAAAAATTTAAGATAAAAGCAAGTAAAATATTCTTTTCCGTTTTCATAATATCCCTATTGACAAAGCTTTATTTTTGTGTTACAATACGATTGTTTCCGAACAGCTTGTTCGATAACAGTATATAAGTATTCGTTGAAAAAGTCAACGTATACTTTGCGTTGCTTGTTCGATACGGAACAAATTAGGAAAAATGTACAGGAAAAAAATGGATAGACGGCAAAGAAAGAGCAGGGAGAGGATATTTCACGCCTTTATAGAGCTTTTGGCGAAAAAGCATTTCAACCAAATTACGGTTGGTGAAATTATTGAAAGGGCGGACGTTGGCAGGGCGACCTTCTACGCGCATTTTGAAACGAAGGATTTTTTGTTGAAGGAGCTGTGTGAGGAGCTGTTTTGCCATATTTTCGATGCGACCGAAGAGGGGGAGCATAGTCACAAGCATATCTTTTCCTGTGACGCTCCGTCATCCGTAATTTTGCACCTTTTACAACACCTGCAAAAGGACGATAACCGCATTTTGACCTTGCTTTCTTGTGAGAATAACGAGTTGTTTTTGCGCTATTTCAAGCAAAACCTCAAAACTTTGATAGAGAAAAATCCTACGCTGTTTACGGGGAAAGAAAGGGGGCAGGTACCCGATGACTACTGGATTAACCATGTATCAGCCACCTTTGTGGAAACAGTGAGATGGTGGCTAGATGCAGGGATGAAGGAGAGCGCGGAAACGCTTGCGCAATATTTTTTATCGGTGATATAGAAAGAAGGCTAACGATATGCGTTAGCCTTCTTAATTGTTGTGGGGGAATTATAAGTTTTCCGCGATGGTTCTCGCTACGTGTACGCCGCTTGCGGATGCGTGGGAAAGGGAGTGGGTGATACCGCTGCCGTCCCCGATTACGTAGAGGCCCTTGTAGGGGCTTTGCAAATGCTCGTCAACGGCCACTTCCATATTGTAGAATTTTACCTCTACGCCGTAGAGAAGGGTGTCCTCGTTTGCCGTACCAGGGGCAATTTTGTCGAGGGCGTAAATCATTTCAATGATACCGTCCAAGATACGCTTGGGAAGAACTAAGCTCAAATCACCAGGCGTAGCGTTTAAGGTAGGGGTAGTGAAGGATTCTTCCAAACGACCAGGGGTACTGCGTTTACCTCTAATCAAATCGCCAAAGCGTTGTACGATGATACCGCCGCCGAGCATATTGCTGAGGCGAGCAATCGATTCGCCGTAGCCGTTGGAGTCATGGAAAGGCTCTGAAAAATGTTTCGCAACGAGCAAAGCGAAGTTGGTGTTTTGCGTTTGCTTGGCGGGGTCTTCATAGCTGTGTCCGTTTACGGTGACGATACCGTTGGTGTTTTCGCTAACGACAGCGCCCTTGGGGTTCATACAGAAGGTACGCACTCTATCTCCGTATTTTTGGGTACGATAGACAATTTTACTCTCGTACAATTCGTCCGTGAGGTGGGAGAAAATTTCCGCAGGAATTTCTACTCTCACGCCGATATCCACACGGTTGGATTTGGTGGGGATTTTCAAGTCATTGCATACCTGCTCCATCCATTTGCTGCCACTGCGGCCAACGGAAACGATACAGTTTTTGCAGGTGTATTCGCCTTTTTTAGTGGAAACGGTATACCCGTCGTCCATGATGCTGATACTTTCTACGGGGGTATTGAAATAGAAGTCAATACGCTCCTTCATTTCATTGTAGAGGTTTTCTAAAACGACATAGTTAATGTCCGTACCGAGATGGCGTACCGAAGCGTCCAAAAGGTGCAAATCGTTTTGCATGCAAAGCTTTTTAAATTTAGAGCCTGCGGTGGTGTACAGTTTTGTACCCTCGCCGCCGTAGCGCATATTAATTTCGTCTACGTAGCACATCAAATCCAAAGCCTTTTGCTTGCCGATATATTCAAAGAGAGTGCCGCCGAAGTCGTTGGTAATGTTGTACTTACCGTCCGAGAAAGCGCCTGCGCCGCCGAAACCGCTCATAATCGAACAGCTCTTGCAGTTGATACAGCTCTTTATTTTTTCGCCGTCGATGGGGCATTTACGCTTTTTCAGCTCGTTACCGCACTCGAAGACGGCTACCTTTAAGGAAGGCGCTTTGTTTAAAAGCTCGTACGCGGAAAAGATACCGCCAGGGCCTGCGCCGATGATAATTACGTCATAATTGTTCATAGTATATCCCTCCAAAATAAAACAGTTGTAGTGTCTCTTATTACGAGAAGGTAGACAACTGTTTGCGGTAGTTGGTAGAAACGCCCATCCGTATTATGGGCATATACCTTATCACGAGGCATATTATATCATACTATTTGTGTAAAATCAAGGTCAAATGAAGAAATTTTAAAAAAAGTATTGATTTTTGTGGAAAGCTGTTGTATAATAACGATGGTAGCTTTCCCCGTTTCTGTATCAAACGAGGTCGGCTGCCTTTTTTGATAAAGGATAGATAGTGATAATTGAGGTGAAAATATGAATAGAAAATATAAGCTGTCCACAGCGCTGGATATAGACGATTTGTTGATGGAGTGTACCTCGTACGCCATCAAACTCGCCAACGAAAAATATAACTTCAATCCCCCCTTGTCCTTGTATGAGATAACGGGGTGGGGGAAGCTTGGCAAACGCTCGGACGTCATTCACGAGTTTTTCTCCGACCCTGAGTTTTACCGCACGCAACCCGTGTACGCAGGGGCGAAGGAGTTTGTGAGAAAGCTCTCGCAAATGACGGAAGTATTCGTGTCTACGGCAATCCCCCCGGAGTTTATGGGCATCCGCGCAAAGCGTATCATGGAAGAATTTCCTGAAATTCCGCCCGACCATATTTATATGGGCTCCCGCAAGGATAAAATCCACGTCGATATTCTCTTTGACGATGCGATGCACAACGTGCTTTCGTCGGAGGCGAAGTATCCCATTTTGATGCGCCGTCCTTGGAATCAGGATGCGACGGGCATGCTTGCCGTCAACACGTATGACGAGTTTTTGCGCCTTGTGGAAGAGATTGCGGATAGTTACAGCGTTCGTCCCGAAGAGAGTAGAAAAACGCCGAATATTGTCGTTTTGGTAGGGCCGTCGGGAAGCGGTAAATCGAAAATCGCCCGCAAGGTACTGGAGAAAACGGACCGTTTTGAAAAGCTTATCAGCTACACGACGAAGGACGCTACGGCGGTGGCGGAAAACGAGTGGTACAACTACGTATCGGTAGAGGAATTTAGAGAAATGTGCGAAAGCGGAGAAATGTTCCAGTCTACCATGTACGCAGGGCATGGGTATGGCTCTCGCAAGTCGGACGTGCAACGCATTTTAGACGATGGCAAGCACGTCATGACGACGATGGATATTTGCGGCGCAATGTCCTTGAAGACAAACTTTAAAAACGTAACCACCATTTATATTCAAAGGGAAAAGAAGGCGTTGCTTGCGAATATTTTGAAGAAAAACTCTTCCATTGAGGACAAGACAAACCGAATCCTCGCCATCGATTTTGAGAACAAAAACGCAAGCATTTGCGACTATATCGTTAGCTTTGACGGCTACGACGAGGCGGTGGATAAGATTTGCGACATCTTGAAAATTTAATGGCTTGTTACGCCATAAAAGGCAGGGCAGGTATGCGTTGAACAAGCTGGGAAACCACGGAAGAATTAAAAACAGGGCGTTTTAAACGCCCTGTTTTTCACTCTCACTTTTCTTTTTTGATAACGTTTGCATAACCGCCGTCGCCGTAGCGTACGCATTTGGATACGCGTGCCAAGGTTGCCGAGGAAATGTCCGTTGCTTCAATCACTTCGTTGTAGGTTTTGCCTTCGAGTAGCATTTTTGCCGCCATTAAGCGTTGCCCCATCGATTGCAATTCCTTCATCGTGCAAAGGTCAAGAAGGAAGCTTTCGCACTCCTCTAAGGTTTCTAATTTCAGAAATTCGGAGTACAGTTCCTCTAACATAGGTTTGTAATCTTTTACCATTTTTATTACCTCATTCGTTTTCGTCCGCTTTCGCCAAAAATGCTTGTGTTTTCGGGGAAGTAGGGGCATCGAAAATTTGCTCGGGAGTGCCCATTTCCTCGATAACACCGTCCGCCATGAAAATAATTTTGTCCGAAACGCTACGGGCAAAACCCATTTCGTGGGTTACGATGATAATCGTTCTATCCTTGTCAATCAAGCCCTTGATGACCTTCAAAACCTCGCCCGTAAGCTCAGGGTCGAGCGCCGAAGTCGGCTCGTCAAAGCATAAAATATCGGGAGAGAGGGCAAGCGCCCTTGCGATAGCGACACGTTGTTGCTGACCGCCCGACAACTGGCAGGGGTAATTGCCCATTTTATCGGCAAGTCCCACGCGGGTAAGCAACGCCATTGCCATTTCCTCATTTTTCGCGCGAAGCTCTTTCAAGAGTTGTTTTTTCTTCGCACCTTTTACTTTTTGTTCCTTTAACTCGTTTTCATCGCGCAAATCCATCGCAAGCGTAACGTTACGAAGGGCAGTGTACTGCGGGAAGAGGTTGAAGTTTTGGAATACCATACCAAAAGTAAGACGGCTCTTGTTAGGCTTTTTGGGGTTATCCGAAAAAGGGAAAATAACGTTTCCGTCTACGGTAATCGTACCGCTGTCGGGGAGTTCTAAGAAGTTCAAACAACGGAGAAGGGTAGTTTTACCGTTCCCCGAAGAGCCGATGATGGAAACTACCTCGCCCTTATTCATTTCAAAGGAAACGCCCTTCAAAACCTGCGTATCCCCGAAATTTTTTATAATATCTTTTACTTCCAAAAACGCCATAGTTACACCTTATAGTAGGATAATTTTTTCTCGATAAAGTTGAAGAGAATGGTCAACACGCCGACGAAAATTAAGTAGAATACGCCTGCGTAGAACAAAGGCCAAATAATGGCTTTGCTTGCAAACAAGTCCGCTTTTCTGATAATTTCGATAACGCCGATAACTCTTGCCAACGCCGTATCTTTTACGAGGGTGATAACTTCGTTGCTGATAGGGGGCATGATGCGTTTTACAACCTGCATCAAAACAACTTTTTTAAAAATTTGTCCTTTGGTCATACCAAGGACTTGTCCCGCTTCATATTGTCCTTTGGGGATGCTTTCAATACCGCCGCGGAAAATTTCCGAGAAATATGCCGCATAGTTGATAACGAAGGCGATAAGCGTTGCAAGCAATGCGCCGCCGTTGTCAAGACCGAGATTGAAATAAAAGTAGTTGTCAATTTTCCCAAACGGGTTAATACCCGTAGGGGAGAGCATACCAGGAAGGTAGTACACGATAAAAAGCTGTAACATCAAAGGCACGCCACGGATAACCCATACGAAAACCTTGAAAACTCCTTTCACAACCTTTACCTTACTCATCGTGCAGAAGGAAATCAAAAGCCCCAACGGCAACGAGAAAATTAAGGTAAAAATGAACAATAAACAAGTAATCGCAAAGCCTTCGAAAAGGCTTTGCGTAACTGTGATAAATTCCATTATAAAATTCCTTTAAAGTGATTTGTTACTTAATTTGATCCGCGTAGTCGGTGATAACTTGGTTGCTAAGACCATATTTAGCAGCCAACGTAGCCAACGTACCGTTTGCAGCGTATGCAACCAGCTTTTCGTTTACCTTTGCCGTTAAATCGCTGCCTTTCTTGAAACCGATTGCATAGTATTCTGCGTCAATCGTGATGCCTTCGTTGATAACGAGGTTTGCGTAGTCGCTTTGACCTGCAAGGGATTTTGCAAGCAAGTAGTCAACCACTGCGTATTGAGCAGTACCTGCTTTAACTTCCATTACTGCGTTCATTTGAGAACCAACTTCCTTGAGGTTTGCGCCCGTGATATCGGCAACAAAGCCTTCCGCAGCGGAGCCTGCTTCGTATGCGATGGTAACTTCACCGAAGGAAGCCTTATCTGCAACGTCAGCGGTGCTGTTCAAACGCAAGATGCATTGTGCGTTGGTCATGTAGTTATAGGTAAAGTCTACTTTGTCTGCTCTTTGAACGCCGTCGTCGTCCGCACAGTTTGCGGTGAAACCGTTCCATACGCAGTCAATTGTACCGGAGTTCAATTCGGTGTATTTGTTGGACCATTCGATAAGCTTGAAACGAACTTCATAGCCAAGGTCTTCAAATACTGCTTTTGCAAGCTCGGTATCGAAACCAACCAACACGCCGTTTTCTTCATAGTTCATGGGTGCGTAATCGGTATAGCCAACGGTAATCGTGCGCTTGTCGCCACTGTTGTTACAAGCTGCGAAAGAGAACACGCTTGCCAATGCCAAGATACCACCTACAACTTTTGCCAAAATTTTTTTCATAATATTATCTCCCTTAAAATGTTTTTCGTTTTTCACCTCAGCACTTTATTCAACTGAAGTAAGCTTATTATACTTTATTACGCTAAAGTTGTAAAGCGTTTTAACCCCATTTTTCAAAAAAAATTTAAAAAAATTTAAAAATTTTCAAAAAAATATTTTGCAAGGGTTTTTTTTAACTACTTTAAGGGAGTCGTTTTTGTCAAAGGTCTTGATTTTTTGAAAAACTGTGTATAATGTTTTTGAAAAAAATCGTGATATAATAAGGAGTGAAAAGTATGGCAAGGGCTGAAAAACAAAACAAAAAGAACAGCAATCCGCTTATGATTTTGTGGTATTCCTATCCACGGGTTGCCATCGCGCTTTCGTTGATTGCGGTAAACTTGGTGGTAATCTTCCTCTTTACGGGGATATTAACTGCGGTGACGGGCAATTCCTTCGTGGACGAGCTTGCCTATATTTTCACCTATACGATGTCGGCCGACGGCTTGTATGATTTCGTGCAAAACGCCGATGACTTTGCTTGCTTTATTATTAAGCTCGTTTTGGCGATTATTCAAATGCTCATCTTCTCGGGCGCGTTAATCGGTTTCACTACCGATATTTTGCAATCGACAATCGATAAGCGCTTGAACAATCTCGGTGTAATCAACTTGTCCAACCACTACGTATTTTTAAACTGGTCGTCCATCGGGCCGCACTTGGTTTACGATTTGTCTTTCTTGGAAGGGAAGAAAAATATCGTCATTCTTGCGGATATGGATAGAGAGGACGTCTTAAATTCCATTCAAAGTATTTTCACGGAAAACGGGCAAAGGATGAAAATATCCGTTTGTTTATCAAAAACGGAAATCCCAACTCGCAAAAGCATTTAAGCGACGTTTCCCTTGACAAAGCAAAGTACTTGGGCATTTTGCTTGCAAACATGGAAGACTCGCACGAGCATATTATGACAAACAACGACCTCAACGCCTTGAAGTCCCTGTTTGCGATTATGACGATTGCGGACAGCGCAAATATCGTTGTGGAAGCGGAAAACAACGCTACCGTCAACAAAATTGAACAGTTGCTGGATACCATTGATAAGGATTTGAATAAGAGAATTATTATCTTCTCGCATAACGGTGTGCTTGGTCACGTGTTGGGCAAAGCTTTTATCAATTCGGTGTATGCTCAGCTGTATCACCACTTGTTGTCCTACGACGGTTGCGGGTTGACGGCGTGTCATATTAAAACGGATGCACGCAACGGTGGACTGACGGACGGGCTTGTGGAAAAAGCGATAGGGATACTAAACGGATAGGGTATGTCCGTGTTGAATATCTTCTTTTTGCAATTCGTCGGGCTTGATTTTTTAAAAAAGAATTGACAATCTTTATTGTTTATGCTATGATAAATGAAAAGGTTTTGGGAAGTAATTATGGAAAAGAAAAAAACAGCAAACAAAAAAATCGGCAAGGTAAATCCCTTGCTGTATGCGACTATATATCCTATTTTTAAGCGCAAATATACCAAGAAATACAATATTACCTACGATAACAAGATAGCGAAGGAGATAAAAGGACCTGCGATTGTGGTGGCTTCGCATACCTGCGACGTGGATCACATTCTTTCAGCGCTCACGCTGTACCCCGTTCGTCCTACCTATATCGTCAGCGAGCATATTATCCGCAATCCCTCTACGGCAAATCTCGTAAAGCTGATGCACGTGATTACGAAAAAAATGTTCACCGCCGATATTTCCACCATTAAAAATATCTTGCGCGCAAAGAAGGAAAATGCGGTTATCGTCATTTTCCCCGAGGGGAGATTGTCCTGCTACGGGCATACCCTTCCCGTTACGGACGGCACGGCGGAGCTTATCAAGAAGCTTGGTGTCGACCTCTATGCTTGGAACGCCGACGGCGCTTACTGTACCTTCCCGAAGTGGCGCAATAAAGGCGAGGATAGAATAGGTAAAATTCACCTCTCCGTTAGACGTTTGCTCACCGCTGAAGAGGTTGCAAATACGGACGTTGCGGAAATTAGAGAAATCACCGAAAAGGCGATATTCCACGACGACGAAGCGGCAATGCAGGGCGTGGAATTTAAGTGCGATACCATGGCGAATGGTGTGGATAAAATCCTTTTCAAGTGCCCGAAGTGCCTGCAAGAAGGGAAGATTACCGCCGAGGGAAATCACATTCGTTGTTCGTGTGGTTTGGACGCGACGTTGGATACTTTTTACCGCTTGCACGACGCGCCGTTTGCTAGCGTGAACGAGTGGTTTGCTTGGCAACAAGCTTCAATCGACACGGAAACGGAGTGCATATCGACGAAGGCAAGGCTTGGCTGTTGCGGCGAGGACGGGTTTATGGATTCGCACGCAGGCGAAGGCGAAGTGTATATGGATAAAGATATTTTCAAGCTGTCGGGAACGCTTCACGGAGAGAAGATAGAATTTTCCGTCAAGTCGGAAAGGATAGGGGCATTCCCCATCACACCCGGCGAGCATTTTGACATATACCACAACGGAAAGCTGATATACATTTACCCGTTGCCCGATTTGCGCACGAGCGTAAAGTGGGTTTGCTATTTGGACAATTTGACCTCGAAAAAGAGGGGATAAAACCAAAAACCAGTCTATTGAAGTAGACCTAAAAAAGTTTAGACGAAAAATATTAAATTTGCGAATGAGTCCTGTACCGTGCAGGGCTCATTCCTTTTACTTTGAGGAAAATGCTCTTGTTAGCAGTCTTAAAACTAGTCAAGTAAGCGGCGGTGACACGAAGTTATGCATGCAATTATATTGCAAATCCTCAAGATGTGGAGAAAAGATATAAGATTTGCGAAAAAATAAGGATGTTTTACGATAATATACATAACTTATTCAATTTTATTATTGACAAAAGAATATTCAAGTGGTAAAATAAAGTAGTAGTATTATAGTGTATTTTATTTTCAAACTTTAATGGATATTTGATAAGGAGAAAAAGTTATGAAAATTTTAAAGCGCATTTTGTTGTTGCCGTTGGCGTTGATGATGGTTCTTGGAGTAGTTATCGTCAATCAAGTGACGGTTTCCGCTGCAGAACAAGAAGATGTTCCTGCGCTTGACCACACCCACACCTACGAAGCAGAAGTAACTGAACCCACCTGCACGGAAGATGGTTATACCACCTACACCTGTGATTGCGGAGACAGTTACGTTGACGACGAAGTTGCGGCGCTTGGTCATACTGAAGTTGTCGACACGGCTGTAGCGGCTACCTGTACCAAAACTGGTCTTACGGAAGGGAAGCACTGCTCCGTATGTAACAAGGTTCTCGTTGCGCAAGAAGTAGTTGCATCGCTTGGTCATACCAAAGTTATCGATGCGGCAGTAGCGGCAGATTGCTTGAATACCGGCCTTACGCAAGGGAAGCACTGCTCCGTATGCAACGAAATTCTCGTTGCTCAAAAAGTAGTTCCTGCACTTGGCCATCCTGATGCGAACAAGGACCATACTTGTGACGTATGCGCAGTGAAGATCGCTGAATGTTCTGATATGGACATCGATGGAAAGTGTGATGTTTGTGGCGCAAACCCTAAGGCGACTAAGATTTATCTTATGGCAGGAATCGCTACATGCGTTCTCATGGTTATAGGCGTTGCTTTTGCTGCATGTTATTACGTTTGCGTAATTAAGAAGTCTTGCAAGAACGGTAAGAAACACCCCCGTCACAAGAAAAGATAACAAGCAAAGGCTAGTGTGACGAAGAAAGCGACCTCTCGTTTTGTTGCAAGGGTTAAGAAGCTTTCTAGAAAAACAATAAATAATGTATATACCCTTCCGATGTTAGATGCGTTGGAAGGGTATATTGTTTATATCTGCGCGGCTGAAAGGGAGGAGAAGGGGCTTCTTGGGGTAAATTAGAGCCTTTTAAGAGGATTTTTGCCAGGGTGAAGAAAGTCTTCAAGAAGCAAGACATGCGCTTTCTTGGGGCGTTTAAACGATTGTAAAGGAGTTGCCTGCAAAACGATAAAATCGGGCGAAAAACACCTAAAAATCAGCCCCTCTAACGCTTACCGTTGGAGGGGTTTATCGTCGCTATAAAGAAGTGTATTGAACGTTTTTTGGTGGGGTTTTTGCTCTCAAGTCCGTTCGGATTACGGAGGTTAATACAAAACCCCTAACCTCAACGAGGATAGGGGTTTTGTGGTGCCGCTGGCCGGACTTGTTCCTTTAGCGGAGGCGCCCCGCTGGACAATTATCAATCGTCCATTTTGCCTAATGGGGAGAGTAATAATCAAGCTCCGTAAGGCAAAACGCTCACTCCCGTTCGCGGCTCCCACCCTCAAGTCCGTCCAACTACAGATAACAATACAAAACCCCTAACCTCAACGAGGATAGGGGTTTTGTGGTGCCGCTGGCCGGACTTGTTCCTTTAGCGGAGACGCCCCGCTGGACAATTATCAATTGTCCATTTTGCCTAATGGGGAGAGCAATAATCAGGTTCCGTAAGGCAAAACGCTCACTCCCGTTCGCGGCTCCCACCCTCAAGTCCGTCCAACTACAGATAACAATACAAAACCCCTAACCTCAAAGAGGATAGGGGTTTTGTGGTGCCGCTGGCCGGACTTGAACCGGCACGATGTTTCCATCGAGGGATTTTAAGTCCCTTGCGTCTGCCTATTCCACCACAGCGGCATGTATTAAGTTTAAAAAAGAACTCCGCACCAGTTTGGTGCAGAGTTTTCTTTTGGAGGCGCCACCCAGATTTGAACTGGGGGTGAAGGTTTTGCAGACCCGTGCCTTACCGCTTGGCTATGGCGCCATCTCTGCCTGTTTTTGACGAGGCTGAAATAAAAGAAAAAACAGTACGGATACTTGGAGCGGGAAACGAGATTCGAACCCGCGACATTCACCTTGGCAAGGTGACGCTCTACCACTGAGCTATTCCCGCATATTCATCCGCACTGTTTTTGTTGGTGGAAGCTACAGGGATCGAACCTGTGACCCTCTGCTTGTAAGGCAGATGCTCTCCCAGCTGAGCTAAGCTTCCGTCGAAAGCTTTTATACTATACCACATCCAAAAAAGAAAAGCAAGCATTTTTTCGCACTTTTTTAAAAAAAATTAAAAAAAATTAAAAAAATTTTTAGGAATGTTTTTAGGGGGGGGATTTTTTACCGGCAAAACACTAGTATTTTATGATTTTTTATGGAAAAAAGTTCTATTTTTTTGTTTAAAGAGAAGAAAAAGCGTTTATATACTATTAAAAGTAGCGTGTGTATTGACAAAACGTTATACTCGTGCTATAATATTTATAATGTAGAAAAAAATTAAAAGAGGTATTTTTATGAAATATGCTTTGAGAGGCATCACCGCCGAAGAACTCAGCTACTCGATGAATCGTATTAAGATGGATCCTAATACGAGATTTGAAATCAAGCCCCAATTCTCCCGCACCATCAGACAAGTGAAGGAAAATGAAAAGCTTTGGTTTGTTGCAATGGAAGTGAAGGTAGAGTCTACCGAAGCTGAACCCAAGCCCTTCAACCTCAAGGTTCGTCTTGTAGGTATGTTTGAGGCAGAGGACGTAAACACGGCTGAAGACAAGCAAGTGCTTGCAATTTCCACGACGGAAATTATTTATCCTTACCTTCGCGCGGCAGTTTCGGCATTGACGGCAAACGCATTCATCAACCCCATGATGCTTCCCGTTATTCCCGCAGGAACGATGTTCCCTGAGGATAGAATGGAAGGCAACGCATTTGATGCTCCCGACGCATTGAAGAACTAATTGAAAACGAATTATGCGGCTTTCACAAGCCGCGTTTTTTATGCAAAGTTTAGGTTATTGAATCAATACTCCGCGCTTTCGATGACACCGCCGCCAAGACAGTTGATTCCGTCGTACAATACGGCGTATTGTCCTTCGGTTACCGCGCGTTGCTTTTCCACAAAGTCAATATGCACCTTCCCGTCCTCACGCAAAACGACGTGTACGGGTTGGTCGGGTTGACGATAACGGAATTTTGCCATGCAGTCAAACTCCTTGACTTGGGGTTTTGCGGGAATCCAGTTGAAGTCAACCACTTCGCAGGATTTGGAGTAAAGAGGAGCTTCGTCGCCGTGGGAGACGTAGAGGATATTGTTTTGTAAATCCTTTCTCACGACAAACCATCTGCCGCCTTCTTCCTCGCCCTTGATACCGCCAAGCTCTAACCCTCGGCGTTGCCCAAGCGTGTAGTACATAAGCCCCATATGTTCGCCTACTTGTTTTCCTGAAAGGTCTAAAATTTTACCCTTTTGAGCAGGCAGGTACGAGTTTAAGAACTTTCTAAAGTTTCTCTCCCCGATAAAGCAAATGCCCGTGCTGTCTTTCTTTTTTGCCGTAGCAAGCCCGTGCTTTAAGGCAATTTCTCTAATTTTAGGCTTTTCCATATCCTGCAAGGGGAACAAAACGTCCTTTAATTGATTTTGAGAAAGCTGATTTAAGAAATACGTTTGGTCTTTGTTTTGGTCTTTTGCTTTTTGGAGATAGTGGATACCGTTTTCGTGTGCAATTTTGCAGTAATGTCCCGTTGCGATATAGTCCGCGCCCAAGCGTTTCGCTTCTTCGAGGAAGGGGCCAAACTTGATTTCTCTATTGCAAAGCACGTCGGGGTTGGGGGTTCTACCCGCCTTGTACTCGGCAAGGAAGTAGGAGAAGACTCTATCCATGTATTCCTTTGCGAAGTTGACGGTGTAGTAGGGGATATCGAGCACGGAGCAAACCCTACGCACGTCGGCGTAGTCGTTCTCCGCGGTACAGCAACCGTTTTCGTCATTCTCTTCCCAGTTGAGCATAAACAACCCGATAACGTTGTAGCCCTGCTCCTTCAAAAGGAGCGCCGCAACCGAGCTATCTACGCCACCGCTCATACCGATAACGACTGTTTTTGCCATGCTACCACCTCCGATTTTTGTCGTATTCCTGCCCATTATAGCATAGTGGAGCGAAAAACAAAAGCGAAAAGAGGGGGAGTAGAAAATATTTTAATAAAATTTGAAAACGCCCTAGAAACGCTTGCAAGCGCCGTGGAAAAATAGTAAAATAAAAGGGCTTTTAAACAATGCGCCCGTAGTCTAACTGGATAAAACCTCGGCCTCCGACGCCGACGTTGTGGGTTCGAGCCCCGCCGGACGCACCAAAAAATTCCCTGCCTGTCAAGGTGGGGGATTTTTGTGGGTATGACGGATTAGACGAGAAACCACGGTTCGCGCGAGCAAGCCAAAAGCTTGCGACGCTTTGCCGAGGCTCCGCTTGCGGAAACGGCAATTTCCCGCCAGGCATACCACTATGAAAAAAACCCGCCTGCTAAGACGGTTTTTTTACATTATAATGCCTATATATCAAAAAAATCCTCCCGTTTGCAAGGCGGGAGGATATTCATTATTTATCTAATAAAAATATGTTTTAATTTCAGGATTTCTCTTTCAAGTTCGTCATAATTTATTATCCAACGGTGTCCGTTAAGGGGCGTAAAAATTTTATCGGTTCGAAGCAATTCTTCAATTTCTTTCATCGTGATTTTAACTTGAGGATTGCGTTTTTGGCATTTTCTTACCGTATCATCGTGCCAGCGTAGTCTTGGCATATCGCTTCGTAATCTTGATATTCGGCTGATAAGCGGGAAATAAACTCGTTTTGATATTCCTTTGAAAGTAGTACAAAATACATGGAAAAACCGCAAACCCGCACAATCAAATGCCGATAATTTTCAGGATGCGTTTGTGCATCTAACAGCATTTCTCTACTAACACAGTTGAATTGCAACCCTTGCGCATTGCTTTTCGCTGCTCCGTAAAAAAAATCTATCATTTGCTCCCCGTTTATTTTACCTACGGGTAAGGTTACGGTCAAGGAAGTGTTCCCTGCGCAATTTGCAATATTTATATACCGCAAGCTTTCCAAAATTTCCGTTACAGTAACGGGCTTTTGAAAACGTGAGGGGGATAATCCCATACTTAAATAGTCACCCGTCCTTCTCCCGTTGGGTGTAGCCACCGTTGTTTTACCATAAAAAAGGACTTCCGTATATTGATTAGAGCCTATCCTATGTTTCCCACCATAAGCAGTAGGCAAATCGCAGGCATATTCCGCCAACTCATTAAAAAATCTTGCGGCAAATTGAGAAGACTCTTCCGAGCCGTCCCCATACGAACAAACATCCATCGCTTTTTGGCGCAATTCTTGATTTTTCCAGTTGTTTCGACATTCCTCTAACAGCTGCGCCAAGCTACATATTTTTTCATCAAAACAAAGCTTTTTGATAACAAGCAAGCTATCAACCGTATCGCCAAAGCAAGAAAAATACACGCCTTCCTGATTATATTTCCCGCCACCCGCCGTTACGTCAAGGCGATTGGGAATACACGGTTGCATCAACGCCGACAGGGCGCAAAGTGGACTGACCTGACTCCATACTCTTGCCCCCTGCGCCATCAAGGTAGCCCTGCGCAACAATAATTGCTTCAAGTACCCCACATACGCTTCATACACCTTTTCAAAGGTGGGCAGACTTTCAAACCCTTCACAAGAAAGGCCTCGTTTTTCAAAGTTTTCATAATCCTGCGAAACAAGCCACTCCAACGGCTTTAACAGGAAAAAATACGTACCGCTAAACTTATTAGAAACCTCTGGCGTGATAACATCCCAACACCCACCAACGATATAATTTGCCGCATCCTCTTCACTAACCCCTACGTTAATAAGCGCAGGAATCGTCGAGTCGTCGTTTTGAAACAAACTAAAACTCTTTCCTTCCAACAATGGTTGGCTGATTAGCTGGATATATTCCCTCGATGAAAAAGAGGAGAAACGCAGCATCATTTTCGGGTAAATTATGTCCAGACTATTTCTCGCCAAAATAAACATTTTTGTTACTTCGTTAAATACCTGCCCCCCTTTCTCGTCGCATCCGCCAAGCGTTAACGTATTTTCTTTTTCCTGCTCGTAAGGGCCGTCCACCATTTTCGTCTTATCTAACGTACAATCCCAAATAAGCAGAAATTTACATACAAGCTTGTATAATTCTTCCTTCTCTACACCTCTTTGAATATCCGCCTCATACAAGGGCGCGAGCAAAACATCCACTCTTCCAAACGAGTTAAACCCCACCCCCTCTAAAGCCCCTAACGCCTTGCGCATAAATGCCATTACGCAAAGTCCTTCATGAAAGGTTTTAGGCGGTTCCCACGGAGTTCGCTCCGCCATGTCTGCAAGCGAAAAGTTCCCTTGTTCTTCTGCTCTATACGCAAATTTCAGCTGTATCGTACGTAGCGCCTTTATCCCTGCGGCTGCGCAATGTAAAAACTCCCTCTTGGCTTTGTCTTTCTCCGTCGATAAAGCCTCTTCTATCTCTGCAATAATACCTTTTAAGCCCACCGAGAACAGCTTTTGCATAGGGATACCAAAGTGCATAATATCTACGTATGATCCCGTTTGCGTGTATAATCCTGCGGATAAATCGTCAAAGTACGCTTCAAAGGCCTGCTTGTCAAAATCTCTAAACAGATGCTCGTTTCTAATATATAACCATCCGTTTGCATGCAGGCCCCCACGGTTAAATTTCCCGTCCGAATGCGCCCTCAATGCCCCTGTTTCAAAATAAAAAGGTATATCGGGGAAAAGTGTAGGCGTAATCTCTTCCGCAATGCTTTCGTACAATTTGGCCTTTAATTGATAGACGGATTGATTTGGGTGCGCCTTATCATATTCGTCCATTTTTGCAAAGACTCTTTTTTGTATCAGCTCTGCATGCGTAGTCAACTCATTAAAATAAAAGTCGTTTAACGTTTTTCTGATATTTTCGTATTGCATAACATACCTCTATATTTAATTATACACACCAAGAGGAAATAGTAAATGTCTTTTTAGGGTTAGTTTTTGTAAAAAACGGAACAAATTATTGACATGCCTCTATCAATTTGATATAATTTTAGAAAAAAAGGAACTGCTTATTATGCTTATTACAGAGGTTTGTTCTATCTATTTATATCAAACAGCCCGCATGTCTTGGGAAAACATCGGTCCACGAAAAACGCATTTTTTAGCCTATCAAGTGGAAGGTAGATACGACCATACCATCAATGGAAAGGTGTATTCTGTATCGGCAGGCAGCCTGTTTTTTATCAATCAAAAGGATTCGTACAGCGTGAAATATATAGAAAAAGGATATTCTCTTTGCGTGGCTTTTTGCGCGGAAACAGATACCCCCACTACCCTTTGGGATATGCACGCCACGCCTTCCGTCCACAACGACTTTTTACGTTTAATGCCCTTAAAAAATTTAACGGACAGGGGTAATTATTATCAAGCGTTTTCCATTTTATACAAACTACTTTCCACCGCATTTTGCAAGCGAAACGCACCGAAACAACACCATTCGCCCGCCACTTGCGTTACCCTTGCAGCCGATTATCTTGCGCAGCATTTTGACGACCATAAAATACGTACGGAATCACTTGCCGCGCTGTATGGAATAAGCGAAAAATATTTCCGCACCCTTTTCAAAAAACACTATGGTGTAACCCCATCGCAATATCTTACCAACCTGCGCCTAACCGCCGCCCAAAATCTTCTTAGCCAAGGCGGACTCACCATCACGGAAATCGCAGACATGGTAGGTATTTCCGACGTATATTATTTTAGCAAATTATTTAAAAAACATTGTGGGGTGTCCCCCTCAAAATTCAAGAAAACGCCACAATAAAAGTCGTAAAGCAGCGATTTATGGGTGTTGTTTCAAAGCGTAAAGATGACATACCGTGAAAGTGATATGATTCGCAAAAGAAAAGAGAGCCAAAATAATTCAATCGGAGATTGATAGTTGGCGGGTTTGGGGATACAAAAAACACTTGAAATTTTTGTAGGGAAGTGTTATACTATACACAACTTCATTTTTGACGAGAGTTGCTTTTCTAAGCAGAAAGTAGGGGAAGTACGGTGAAAATCCGTCGCAACAGTCATTACGGTGATAGTCCGATTGCCTATCCGTCAAAGTATTACGTAATTTTTCTTGGGCAGTGAAGAAAAAGTATGATGCCGAAAGGCTCTTTTTCGCGCGCCCGCACGTGGGCGCGCACTTTTTATTTTTAGGAGGTTTTTATATGAAAAAATTATGCAACGTTCTCTTTTCTATGCTTCTTTCCCTTATGTTGCTTGCTTTGGCGGGTTGCTTTGCGAAGAAAGCTCCGATGGTTATTAAGGAGTCGGATACTTACATCGTTATCACCGTTTCTAGCGAGCAAATGGAGCTTACCGACACCACCACGCTTGTGGAGTATATGAACGCATTGAAGGAAGACGGGGAGCTTGATTTTGAAATGGCAAATGGAATGGTGAGCTCGGTAAACGGCATTGAAAACCCTGCGGACTGGTCAAGCTGTTGGATGTTGTACACCAGTGACACCGACAATGCAAATACGGCGTGGGGAGAAGTGGAATATAAAGGCGAGGTTTACGGCTCCGCAATCTTGGGCGCGGAAAGCTTAACAGTGAAAGAGGGTTGCCTTTATATTTGGATTTTTCAATCCTTTTAAACGATGATTACCGCAAAGAAAGTTATCCTGCCGGGGGTATTCACTGCCTTGCTCATCGGCGCGCAGTTGGTTTTGAGTGGTGTTTCGGGAATAGAGCTGGTTACCGTCTTGTTATTGACCTTTACTTATAAATATGGAAGTAAGCAGGGCTTGCTGGTAGCAACCGCTTTTTCCCTGCTTCGTTGCTTTTTGTTTGGCTTTTTTCCAAACGCGGTAGTGCTTTATTTGGTGTATTACAATCTTTTTGCGCTGGTTTTTGGTATGATGGGGCAAGTGTTTAAAAGAGAGTACACCCTGAAAAAGCATATTCTTCTTATCGGTATGGCGGTTATCCTGACGGCAGCGTTTACGTTGTTGGACGACGTAATTACGCCTTGGATGTGTGCCTTTACGTGGAAGGCGACAAAAGCTTACTTTTTGGCTTCTCTGTATACGATGTTTCCGCAAATGCTTTGCGCAGGACTGACGGTAAGTTTTATTTTCCCACCCCTTTTAAGAGTTTTACGGTTGTTGGATTAAGAAAATTTATTTATACTTAAAAAATGCCCCTTGCGAGAGTGATATGCACCCCAAAAGTTAGACAAACTTTTGGAGGTGCATTTTTTATGAAAAGAAAGAAGGAATGGAACACAAAATACTCGCCAGAATTCAAAATAGGTGTTATAATGGATATGCGAGAAAACCATTTAAGCTATCGTG